>NZ_JBVQPO010000011.1:0-300991 GCF_055710065.1 Ensifer sp. VA4
TTCAGTTCCTCCTCCAGCGCCGCCATGTCGTTGTTGGCATAGCGGAAACGCTTGGCCTTGGAGAGGCGCACGCCGTCGATGATCGAGGCATGGTTGAGCGCGTCGGAGATGATCGCGTCCTCTTCGCTAAGCAGCGTCTCGAACAGGCCACCATTGGCATCGAAACAGGAGGAATAGAGGATCGTATCTTCCATCCCGAGGAAGGAGGAGATGCGCGCCTCGAGTTGCTTATGCTCTTCCTGCGTGCCGCAGATGAAGCGCACGGACGCCATGCCGTAGCCGTAGCGGTCGAGCGCCTTCTTGCCCGCCTCGGCGAGTTCTTCGTTGTCGGCAAGGCCGAGATAGTTGTTGGCGCAGAAGTTGAGCACCCGGTCGCCCGAGGCGACCTCGATTTCGCCCGCCTGCTTCGACGTGATGACACGCTCGGACTTGTAGAGCCCGGCCGTCTTCAGGCCCTCGAGTTCGGAACGAAGATGAGACAGGAAGCGTTCGGTCATTCAGGCACGTCCCTCGGCTCGATCGGCAGCGGCAATGGGCGGAAAGCCGGTGCGACACAGGGCGTCGAGACCTTCGAGACCCAGTCGCTCGAGGCCCAGTTCGGGCAAGAGATCGTTCTCGCCTTCGAAGTCCCGGCCATACATGGCCGAGAAGATGCGGATGCCTGATTCATGCAGGATCGCCGGGCAGCCAGCGAGGCGCGCGAGCTGCGCCGTGACTACCAGGCCGAAGGGGACATCTTCCGTCACGTAGCGGCTGTCCGCTGTCGCAGGGCCGGTGCCGTTGTTTCCGGCCTGGTACATTTCCTGGTTCATCTGCGAGATGGTACTGACGGGCACATGGAACGACAGGTGGAAATGCTGGAAGATGTCGCGCACCTTCAGGTCCAGCTTCTCGGCTATGGCCAGGCGCTCGCGATCGAGCGTCTCCAGAAGGCGGCCGATATTGGGGGTGACGTTTTGCGCCTGCACCCAGCTTTCGCCGCGCTCCATGCGCGACATGTTGCCGAGCGCGATGCCGAGGTGGTTTTGCGGGTTCAGGTTCGAAAGGGCGATGGCCAGCAGGCTGCCGCGGTCGACGAAATGTTCGCCGAACAGCGCCGTGCAGACCGCATGCCCGCGCGCACTCTCCGATGTGGGAACGGTCGCCAGGTCGACCTGCTTGCGGATCGTATTTACGTGCACGACCGCCGGGCCGAGCTTCCGGCCGCTGACGATCGTCGTGCCCCAGGCAACGATCGGCACGGTGATACCGCGCGCCGCAAGCAGCGACGAAAGATAAAGCGCTCCGAACGAGGTATGCGAACTGAAGATCACGACCTGCCCGGCCGTCAGATGCGGTGCGATCGCATCCAGCACGAAGCGGTGGCCGTAGGCCGGCAGCGCGATGAGGACCGCATCCGCATCGATGACCAGATCTTCCGCGCCTTTCGCAACGGCCGGAAGGAAAGTGCCTTTGACGGCACCTTCGGCCGTCAGGCTTTCCCCCTCGGCAAGTGCCAGGGTTCCCGTGCCAGACGGCGACCAGAGCGTTGCCTTGTGTCCGAGCTTTTCCAGAAGGGCGGCAGTGCCAAAGGCAATAGAGCCAGCACCCGCAATACCTACACGCATGTCGTTTTCCATTTCATTTGATAGTCGCCGACGTGCGCCGTCGAGACGTCGTTTCCATGAAGCGTTGCGGGACGGATGAGCGTGGTCGCCTCCGAGGACCAGCCAACCCAGATGTCGTCGCGGCCGAGCCCTTCCACTTCGCTCGGACAAACGAGCGCGTTGAGTAGATGCCCCTCGCCGAATTCGACCTTGAGCGATGTATGGTTGCCCTTGAAAACGCGCTGGCGGATGCGCCCCTTCACCCGGTTGACGACACCCGGTTCGCCTGCCGAACATTGGATCGCTTCCGGCCGCAGCACGACGTAGATCGCGTCACCGGCCTTGGGCGACAGCGCGCCCGCGGACGCCTTGAAAGTCATGCCGTTCCATCGGATTTGCGCCTTCCGCCGTCAGCAGGTTGTGCTGTTTGCCCTGGTGGTCCGTCAGGCGGACGCGAACCTCAATGCCGCTGTCCTTCTGGAACTGCTCGATGAAATCCTGCGGCAGGAACTTGTCATAGGTGGTGATTTGAGAACCGAGCCCTCAGCGCGCGCCGATCGAATGATGTAGGGCGCGGCGAGCACCGTAGCGCCACCTGCGCCCAGCAGCTTGAGCGCGTTCCTGCGATTGATTTTCTGCCCGAATACCATTGTTCCTCCGCTCGCCTCCCAGCGTGACTTGATGGCGCCGGTGCGCGCATGCGCGCTCTTCCGGTCCTGTCGCCAATCGCGCAACCGGATCGATCCGGTTGCAGCCTGCCTATAGATAGGCGCAGCAAATTTGACCCGTCTAATTGTTTTTAAGCCTGCGCCCATTCCAAAAGGTTATAGCTAGACATCTAAGCCGGAACCGCGAAGGGCTATATTTTGCACAGGCCTCGCGAGCTGGATTGTCAACCTCTGCGCGCAAAGCTAGGGTGAAGGCAGGTCGGCCCTGTGAGAAGTTATGGGATGAAGCGCGCACCGAACCTGCGACAAATCGAGGCTCTCAAAGCCGTGATCGAATGCGGCACTGTCAGCCGTGCCGCGGAAGTCCTGCATATCTCGCAGCCCGCGGTGAGCAAGCTCCTGGCGCATCTCGAAGAAGATACGGAACTTGAACTGTTCGATCGCATCAAGGGGCGGCTCATTCCTTCGGAGCATGGGATGCGGCTCTACAAGGAAATCGATCGAGTGTTTGCCGGCATCAAGCAGATCGAGCGTGCCGTCGACCTGATCCGGCGCGAGGAACTCGGGCAGATCTCGCTCGGCGTGATGCCGGCGCTTTCCGGCCTCTTCATCAGCCACACCAACAAGCGCTTTCTCGCCCGGCACGGCGATGCCTACATCTCGGTGGTGATCCGCAGTTCGCAGTTCATCGTCGAATGGCTTCTGTCCAAGCAGGTGGATATCGGCCTGATCAACCGCAATACGGACAACCCCTATATCGAGTGCGTTCCGCTCCGCGGCGGAGACCTCGTCTGCATCGCGCCGCGCGATCATCGCTTCGCTGCGAAACAGGAGATCGTGCCCGGCGACATCCACGGCGAACCCTATATCGGCTTTGCCGCGGACAACCGCATCCGGCAGAAGATCGAAAGCACACTCGATAGCTACGGCACCCGCCTGAACTACATCATGGACGCGACCCTTGCGCCGGCGGTGTGTGAAATGGTCGCCAATGGACTGGGGATCGCCATCGTCGATCCGGTATTCGCCTTTGGCCAGCGCGACCGGCTGACGATCAAACCCTTCCTCCCCAGCATCGCATCGGATCTCAGCCTCTGCTGGCTGCGCGATACGAGAAACCGTCACCTAGTCGACGCCTATGTCGAGGCGACCCGCGCCACGGTCCAGGATATGCGGCTGGCGATGGATGCAATCTGAGACTGCGCGCGGCTGCGGCTTTACAAGCTTCGGCCTGCAACCCAGATTGCTGTCCCGACAGAATTGGTGATCCATGCCGACCGCTCCCCTCCTCGTTGACGCATTTTCCGAAGCGCACATTCCCGAGATGCTCGATTGGTTTTCGAGCCTGGAAGCGCTGGTGCAATGGGGCGGCCCTGGTCTCTCCTTTCCACTGCAAGCCGCACACATCGAGGCGATGCTTGCGGGAACCAAAGCTGCCGAGCCTGAACGGTTGATGTTCGCCGGCCTGGTCGGCGGCAAGCTCGCCGGCCATGCACAGGTCGCGCTTGATTGGCAGAACGGTGTCGGCCGCCTCAGCCGGGTTGCCATTAACCCTGCCATGCGCGGTCGCGGCCTCGCCCGGCCGTTTCTGCGTGAGGTGACCGAGCGGTTCTTCGCCAACCGCTCTTTCGAGCGGCTGGAACTCAACGTCTACACCTTCAACGAGGCAGCGATCCGCACGTACCGTAGCCTCGGCTTTCGTGAGGAAGGCGTGCGGCGTTGCTCGGCCAAGGTCGGGGATGCCCGTTGGGACACAGCAATCTACGGACTGCTCAGGGGCGAATGGCTCGAGCGCGCCCTCTGCTCTCAGTAAGGCAATCCGACATAGTTCTCGGCCAGCACCGTCTCGGCGGCAACCGAGTGGGTGAGGTAGTCGAGCTCGGCTTCCTGGATCCGCTGGTCGAAATCGCCGGTGCCCGGGAAACGATGCAGCATGGTGGTCATCCACCAGGAGAACCGCACCGCCTTCCAGACACGCGCGAGCGCCCGTGCCGAATAGGCATCGATCCCGGCATTCGAGTGATCCTGATAATGCTCGAGCAGGCCTTCGAAGAGATAGTGCACGTCGCTGGCCGCGAGGTTCAGCCCTTTCGCCCCGGTCGGCGGCACGATATGGGCGGCATCCCCGACCAGGAACAGACGACCGAAGCGCATCGGCTCGGCGACGAAGGAGCGCAGCGGCGCGATCGACTTTTCGAAGGAAGGACCGGTCACCATCGCCTCGGCATGGTGCTGCGGCAGCCGCCGGCGCAACTCGTCCCAGAAACGTTCGTCGGACCAGTCCTCGATCCTTTCGCTCACGGAGCATTGAATGTAGTAGCGGCTGCGCGTCTGCGAGCGCATCGAGCAGAGTGCGAAACCGCGGGGATGGTTGGCGTAGATGAGTTCATGATCGACGGGCGGCACGTCGGCCAGAATGCCGAGCCAGCCGAAGGGATAGACTTTCTCGAAGGTGCGGAGCGCCTTTTCGGGGACCGACTTGCGGCTGACGCCGTGAAAGCCGTCGCAGCCGGCAATGAAGTCGCAATCGATGCGCTGCGTCGTGCCATCCTTCTCGAAAGTGACGTAGGGCCGTTGGCCGTCGAAATCATGCGGCTCGACATGGCCGGCCTCATAGATGGTCGTCGCACCCGATCGCTCGCGATGTTCCATCAGGTCACGCGTCAGTTCCGTCTGGCCATAGACCATGACGCGCTTGCCGCCGGTCAGATGCTTGAGATCGATGCGGTGGTCGCGACCGTCGAAGGCAAGCGAGAAACCGTCGTGCGGAAGTCCCTCCTTGTGCATTCGTGCGCCTGCCCTGGCGCGATCCATCAAGCCGACCGTCCCCTCCTCCAGCACGCCGGCGCGCACGCGCCCAAGGATGTATTCCTTGCTGACGCGGTCGAGAATGACGTTGTCGATGCCGGCTTCCCTCAGCAATTGCCCAAGCAAGAGCCCGGATGGGCCCGACCCGATGATGACGACCTTGGTGCGCATGCTCTCCTCCAGAATTGTCTTTTGGCACAATTGTCTTTTGGCAAAATCTGCGCCGAGCGGACTTCGCTCTCAATGGACAAATCCGCCATGAAATTGCACAAATCGAACATGGCTTTGGGATACGTGAGATGAAGAGGACGGTTCCGACCTATGACCTCTATGGCGAAAGGATCGGCGAGCGGCCGGATTTCTGGCTGCATTGCGAGACGATTCCGTCACGCAGCAGCCTCTATCATTGGGAGATCGGGCTCCATCGCCACGAGAGCTTCTTCCAGATCTTGTACATTGCCGCCGGTTCCGGCGACGCCGTCTTTGGCGACGCGGTGCATGCCATAGAGCCTCCGGCCGTGATCATGGTTCCACCGGCGCTCAGCCACGGCTTCCGCTTCTCACGCGACATCGACGGCTTCGTCTTCACCATCCCGGCCTCGCATCTCAAGACATCTCCCGGCGAACGCAGCCGTCTCGGTGCATGGCTGGCCAGCCCGCATCTGACTCGGCTCGACGACCGCGAGGATGCGGCCTACATCGCAGCAACCCTCACCCGCCTGGCCAGGGAATGGGAAACCAACCGCAGCAATCGCGCCGACCTTTTGGATGCCTATCTGACCTCGGCCCTGACGCTGACGGCGCGTCTCGACGAGGCAAGCGACGAGCGGGACGATACGGCCGATAGCGAAAACGAACAGCGGGTCCAGCGCTTCCAGGCGCTCCTGCAGCAACACCACCGCTCGCACTGGCCAGCCGCAGCCTATGCCCGCGAACTTGGTCTGTCGCCGACCCATCTCAACCGCATCACGCGCGCCATCATCGGCCTCAGCGCCCACGAGATCATCTCGCGAAAGCTTGTCGGCGAGGCGCGGCGCGAGCTGGTCTTTACCCGCGCCAGCGTGCAGGAAATCAGCTTCCGCCTCGGCTTTGCCGATCCTGCCTATTTCTCCCGCTTCTTCCTGCGCCACACCGGCATGACGCCGCGTGCATGGCGGCTCGCCGAGCGGGAGAGACTTGGTGCGTAGTAACGCGACGCAGTTTCGTCGGGTTTCGCGTCACGGCGCCGGAACAGTCCAATCCTCGACGCGAAGGCCTGGCACCCGATCGAATTCGCGTCGGTTGTTTGTCACCAGTATCAGCCCCTGCGATCGCGCGTGGCCGGCAATCAATTGATCGTAAGGACCGATCGGCGTGCTGGTGCGCGCAAGCTCGGCGCGCAACTGGCCGCTGTGGCTCGCTGCTGCCTGATCATAGCTGAGGACCTCCAGACGTGCCGAAAGGCCTTCGATTACGGGCAGGTTCTGTTCAGGCATCGCCGATCTCTCCGCGCCATAGATCAATTCCATGAGCGTGATCGAGCTGATGCATAGTTGGCCGTGGTGCCTGTTGAACGCCTCTCGCACCGGCTGCGGCCGGTTCTTGACCGTAAAAATGCAGATATTGGTGTCGAGCATATATTTCAGCATCAGAGAGCCTCGCGCTCCTGGGGCGCCGGCTGCTCTCTCGCTGACATGAAATCGGCCGTTGCAGCCTGACCGTCGAACCAACTGTCCCACGACTCGCCGGCAGGCGTTATGATCCGCGCTCGCCCTACCGCAACAATATCGACACGTTTAACATCATCAGGCAGCGCGACGGCCTTGGGCAGCCGAACCGCCTGACTACGATTGCTCCGAAAAACGGCACCTTGTTCCGCCATAACCGCCTCCGGGATATACCTCGTGTATATCCAATATGATTGCCGCTTCGGGATATATCAAGAGTATACAGATTTCGCTGCCGCGCCCGCGCCGTTGCCGTAGCTGCCACGCGACCGGGCGACGGCAAAAAGACTTTTGCAACGACTCAAAACGGGAGCAGAATCAATGCTCGGGTCCGAGGGGGACCCGGAGGATATACGGAGGAAGACATGGCAGTACGCGATCCGTCGCCCTCGTTGTACAACGAGGATCTGGCACCGGCCGAGGAGCGCCGGTGGGGCGCTTTCAGCATCTTCAATGTGTGGACATCCGACGTACATAGCCTGTGGGGCTATTACCTCGCAGCGAGCCTGTTCCTGCTCTGCGGCAGCTTCATAAACTTCGTCATCGCGATCGGCATCGGGTCGCTGGTGATCTTCTTCCTGATGAGCCTCGTCGGCAATGCGGGCGTGCGCACCGGCGTGCCCTTCCCCGTGCTCGCCCGCGCCTCCTTCGGGACGTTCGGTGCCAACGTTCCGGCACTCGTACGCGCGGTCGTCGCCTGCTTCTGGTATGGCGCGCAGACGGCCGCCGCCTCAGGCGCGATCGTCGCGCTTCTCGTCCGCAACGAAAGTATGCTGGCGTTTCACCAGAACAGCCACATGCTCGGCCACTCGACGCTCGAGGTCATCTGCTATGTCGTCGTCTGGTCGCTGCAATTGCTGATCATCCAGCGCGGCATGGAGACCGTTCGAAAATTCCAGGACTGGGCCGGCCCCGCCGTCTGGGTGATGATGCTGATCCTCGCCGTCTATCTAATCGTCAAATCCGGAACCTTCTCCTTCGGCTCGGAAATCCCGCGCGATGTGCTCATCGAAAAGACCAAGGATGCGGGCGTACCCTGGGAGCCCGGCACCTTCCCGGCGCTTGCGGCGGTCGCTGCCACCTGGATCACCTATTTCGCCGCGCTCTATCTGAACTTCTGCGACTTCTCGCGCTATGCGACGGACGAGAAGACGCTGCGCAAGGGCAATCTCTGGGGCTTGCCGATCAACCTCCTCGCCTTCTGCCTGGTCGCGGGCGTGACGACGACGGCGGCCTTTGCCGTCTATGGCGAGGTGCTGCTGCATCCGGATCAGATCTCGGCGAAATTCGAAAGCTGGTTCCTGGCATTGCTCGCGGCCTTGACCTTTGCCGTGGCAACGCTCGGCATCAACGTCGTGGCGAATTTCGTATCGCCCGCCTTCGACTTCGCCAATGTCTTTCCGCGGCAGATCACCTTCAAGCGCGGCGGCTACATTGCGGCCCTGATCGCCCTCATCCTTTATCCCTTCGCGCCGTGGGAAACGGGAGCCGCGCATTTCGTCAACTTCATCGGTTCGACAATGGGGCCGATCTTCGGGGTGATGATGGTCGACTACTATCTGATCCGCAGAGCCCAGCTCAACGTCGAAGCGCTCTACCATGAGGATGGCGAATTCCGCTTCAAGAGCGGATGGCATAGCAACGCCTTTATCGCCTTTGCGTTCGGCGCCCTGTTTTCGTCGATCCTGCCGACATTCACGAATGTCCTTCCGGCCTGGTGGGGAACCTATGGCTGGTTCTTCGGTGTCGCGATCGGTGGGGCTATCTACTACGTACTGAGGATCGGCGCGCGCAAGCCGGCCTTTGCCTCCTAGCTGTCCAACGCCGTACCTAGCCGAACGACTGGGTACGGCATCCATGCGATCACGAGCCTCGGCTTGGGCAGCCGAGAATTGGGCGAACACCTTCCTCCGACATCGACCAGCGTCGCTTGTAGGGAGATGTAGCGTTCGAGCAGAGCCGACCATCACGACAGGGATCGTACAGATGCTGTGTGCTGCGTTGCGGATCGTTCGCAATCCACAGTCCTTTGTCGTCGGCATGGCCTGCACCCGCGCCGAACAGCATCATCCACATTGGCAAGACGACCAATCGCATCGACAACCGCGCTTGTTTGAAAACGTTGTTGCCGAACTTTGGGGGGAGCGGATTACGGGAGCATTGCGGAAGGCCGGAAGGATCGGCCGTCCATTCAGACGGCATCGAGCTCTTCTGGCGCTACCAGCCCGCGGGCCTGCAGTCGCTGATGGATCCGGAAAAGCCTTGGGAGGCGGCGAAGATATCAGTCGTCGGAATAGCGCTCCTCGCGCCACGGGTCGCCGCGCATGTGGTAGCCGTTCTTCTCCCAGAACCCTGCGGCGTCTCTGGCGCGAAAATCGATGCGCGTCAGCCATTTGGCGCTCTTCCACAAATAGAGGTGCGGAACGACGAGCCGCATCGGCCCGCCATGGGTGCGGCTGATCGGCTGCCCCTCCCAGTCCGTCGCCAGGATCGCATCCTCGGCGGCGAAGTCTTCGAGCGGCAGGTTGGTCGTATAGCCGTCATAGCTCGTGAGCATGACATGGCTCGCTTCGGGCTTCGGCATGACATGATCCAGCAGATCACGCGTCGCGACACCCTGCCAGCGGTTGTCATAGCGCGACCAGGTGGTGACGCAGTGCATGTCCGAGAGCCTGTCACTCTGCGGCAACGCCTTGAAGTCGGCCCAGGCGAGCGATAAGGGATGCTCGGCAAGGCCGGTGATTTCGAGCCGCCAGCTTTCCGTCGGAATGATCGGCTGCTGACCGAGGTCAAGCACCGGCCAATCCTTGACCAGATGCTGACCGGGCGGCAGGCGTTCGTCTTCCGGTCGGGCGATCCGTCCGGTCAGGAACTTGCCGTCCGCGGCCCAGCGCCGCTTCGTCGTCGTGAGCTTGGTTTCCGGCGGATGCGTGTCGTCGGTCATGAATCTCTACTCCCCAGCCCGGGTTCCTCGCCAAGTGAAAGTAAGAAGGGCGCAGCCGCGGAACGTCAAGCACAGGCGGGTAAAGTTGCTATCGCAGGACCACACGCAGGGCGGCCTGCGTTTCCTTGAGCAACGGCAGATAGCGCTCCACCATCTCCGCCGCAGCTACATGCGCGGCCGGTGCGCCGATGTTCAGCGCCGCGACAATCCGGCCGCGATCATTTTCAAGCGGCACGGCAATCGAACAAAGACCGAGTTCCAGTTCCTGATCGATAAGCGCGTAGCCTTGCTCGCGCACGCGGCGGAACTCGGCGATCAATTCCTCCGGATCGGTTTTCGTATAGGGCGTGTTTGCCTTGAGGTTCGAGCGCGAAAGGATGTCGCGCGCCTCTTGCTCCGGCAAAGCAGCGAGCCACACCCGCCCCATGGAGGCGCAATAGGCAGGCAGTCGCGAACCCGTCGTCAGGTTGATCGACATCACCCGCTTCTGCGAGGCCCGGGCGATGTAGACGATTTCGGTGCCATCCAGCACCGAGGCCGAGGCGCTCTGCCCGGCGCGGTCCGAAAGCTGGTCGAGATAGGGCTGGATGATCGTCGGCAGCGGCGTTGCCGAAAGATAGGCATGGCCGAGCCTTAGGATCTTCGGCGTCAGCGCGAAAAACTTGCCGTCATAGTCCGCGTAGCCGAGTTCGGAGAGGGTCAGCAGCGAGCGACGCACCGTCGCCCGGTCGAGACCGGTGATCTTCGACGCCTCGGCGATCGACAGCTTCGGCCGTGTTTCATCAAAGGCTTCGATCACCGCCAGCCCTCTGGCAAAGCCGCTGACGAAATCGGTCTCTCGCATTGTCGCCTCCCAAATCACGACAGTGACTTTGTGCGATATACGAACAAAAGTCAAATAACGCACAAAATATTTGACCGCACTTTCTGATCGGCGCTTATTGGCATGCGGAAGAGCAAGCCGCCTCGCCGCCGAAAAATTGCCGGGGCCGCAAACAGAAAAGCATCAGAGAGAGGAAACATGGCGAAGATCGTTTCGCTCGCCGAGGCCGTCGGCGACAATGTCAGGGATGGCGACACCGTCGCCATGGAAGGCTTCACCCATCTGATCCCCTATGCCGCGGGCCATGAGGTGATCCGCCAGGGCCGCAAGGATCTCTTTCTCGTGCGCATGACGCCGGACATTCTCTACGACCAGTTGATCGGCGTGGGCGCGGCGCGGGGCATGAAGTTTTCCTGGGGCGGCAATCCCGGCGTCGGCTCGCTGCACCGGTTCCGCGATGCCGTCGAAAACCAGTGGCCGCAACCGCTCGAAATCGAGGAGCACTCCCATGCGGCGATGGCCAATGCCTATGAGGCGGGCGCCGCCAACCTGCCCTTTGCGACGCTGCGCGGCTACATTGGCGCCGACCTGCCGAAGGTGAACCCCAACATCAAGTCGGTCACCTGCCCCTTCACCGGCGAAGTGCTGGCCGCCGTGCCGGCGATTCGCCCAGATGTCACGATCATCCATGCCCAGCGCGCCGACCGGAAGGGCAATGTGCTGATCGAAGGCATCGTCGGCGTGCAGAAGGAGGCGGTTCTCGCCGCTAGGCGCTCGATCGTCACGGTCGAGGAGATCGTTGACGAACTCAACCCGCCGTCGCCCAATTCGCTTGTTCTGCCGAGCTGGGCAATCACGGCTGTTGCCCATGTTCCGGGCGGCGCCTTCCCATCTTATGCGCACGGCTATTATCCGCGCTCCAACGCCTTCTACATCGGCTGGGACGAGATCGCCCGCGACCGCGACAGCTTCACCGCCTGGATCAAGGAAAATGTTTTGAACGCCAAGCCGGAAGACTTCGCCAAGCATGCCGGCAACAAGCCGGCAAAGGCGGCCTAAAGGGAGGATAAGATGAGCGACTTCACCCCCACCGAAATGATGACGATCGCCGCCGCCCGGGCCCTTTCCAACGACGACGTCTGCTTCGTCGGCATCGGCGCCCCATCGGCTGCCTGCAACGTCGCGCGGCTGACGCATGCGCCGGATATCACGCTGATCTACGAGAGCGGCACGGTCGGAACCAAGCCGGACGTGCTGCCGCTTTCGATCGGCGACGGCGAACTCTGCGATACAGCGCTTTTCACGGTCTCCGTGCCCGAGATGTTCCGCTATTGGCTGCAGGGCGGGCGCATCACCACCGGTTTCCTCGGCGGCGCCCAGATCGACAAATTCGCCAATCTCAACACCACGGTCGTCGGCCCCTACGATCACCCGAAGGTGCGACTTCCCGGCGGCGGCGGCGCCCCGGAAATCGCCTCCAATTGCGGCCGCATCTTCATCACCATGGCGCTGTCGAAGCGCGGCTTCGTCGAAAAACTGCCCTTCATCACCTCCATGGGCCATGGTGAAGGCGGCAATCATCGCGAACGGCTCGGCATGAAGACCAAGGGACCGACCCGGGTCATCACCGATCTCTGCATCCTGGAGCCGGATCCCGAGACCAAGGAACTGACCGTCGTTTCGGTCCACCCTGGCGTGACGCGCGAGCAGATCGTCGACAATTGCCGCTGGGCGATCAAGTTCGCCGAGCAGGTGATCGAAACGCCGGCGCCAACGGAACTGGAACTTGCGACCCTTCGCGATATCAATGCCCGCACCAAGAAGGCGCATCAGGGCGACAAGGAGGCTGCGTGATGGCCGAGGCATTCATCTGCGACTACGTGCGCACCCCGATTGGCCGCTTCGGCGGTTCGCTTTCCTCGGTACGGGCCGACGATCTCGGCGCGATCCCGCTTCGCGCCCTGATGGAGCGAAACGCCAATGTCGACTGGGACGCGGTCGACGACGTCATCTTCGGCTGCGCCAACCAGGCGGGCGAGGACAACCGCAACGTCGCGCGCATGTCGCTTCTGCTCGCCGGTCTGCCGGTCGGCGTGTCGGGCACGACGATCAACCGGCTCTGCGGCTCCGGCATGGATGCGGTGATTACCGCGGCCCGCGCGATCCGCTCGGGCGAAGCCGAACTGATGATCGCCGGCGGCGTCGAGAGCATGTCGCGCGCGCCCTTCGTGTTGCCAAAGGCCGACACCGCCTTCTCGCGCAACGCCGAGATCTACGACACGACGATCGGCTGGCGCTTCGTCAATCCTGTCATGAAGAAGCAATACGGCGTCGATTCCATGCCGGAGACCGGCGAAAATGTCGCCGAAGACTTCCGCGTGAGCCGCGAGGATCAGGACGCCTTTGCCGTCCGCAGCCAGGCGAAGGCGGCGGCGGCGCAGGCGAATGGACGACTGGCGAAGGAGATCGTTGCCGTGACGATCCCGCAGCGGAAGGGCGAGCCCGTCGTCGTCGATCGCGACGAACACCCGCGCGCAACCACGATGGAAGCGCTTGCCAAGCTCGGCACGCCCTTCAAGAAGGAAGGCGGCACAGTGACCGCCGGCAACGCCTCCGGTGTCAACGACGGCGCAACCGCCCTGATCATTGCATCGGAAGCGGCGGCGAAGAAGTATGGCCTGCGACCGATTGCCCGCATCCTCGGCGGCGCGACCGCCGGCGTTCCGCCGCGCATCATGGGTATCGGGCCAGCGCCGGCGTCGAAGAAACTGATGGCGCGCCTGGGCCTCAAGCAGGAGCAGTTCGAGGTCATCGAACTCAACGAAGCCTTCGCCTCGCAGGGGCTTGCCGTCCTGCGCGACCTCGGCATTGCCGACGACGATCCGCGTGTCAACCGCAACGGCGGCGCCATCGCACTCGGCCATCCGCTCGGCATGTCCGGCGCCCGCATCACCGGCACCGCCGCGCGCGAACTGCACGAAACCGGCGGGCGCTATTCGCTCTCGACCATGTGCATCGGCGTCGGCCAAGGCATCGCGGTGGCGCTGGAGCGCGTCTAGCGCTCCACGACACCGCGACGTAAGACCACGGTTTGGCATAGCGCCAATCTCGCTTGGACCGGGCCGGTCTCGGCCTCTCAATGGAGGCCGAGAAACTGCTTCAGTTCCGGTGTCTGCGGACGGGCGAAAACCTCTTCCGGCGGCCCCACCTCATGGACACGGCCCTGATGCATGAACACGACCCGCGAGCAGACGTCGCGAGCGAATTTCATCTCATGCGTCACCATCAGCAGCGTCATGCCTTCTGCGGCAAGCTCGCGCACGACGGCAAGCACCTCGGCGACCAGCTCCGGGTCAAGGGCCGAGGTGATCTCGTCGCAGAGCAGCGCGATCGGCTGCATGGCAAGCGCACGCGCGATCGCCACGCGCTGCTGCTGCCCGCCTGAAAGCTCATCGGGATAAGCGTCGAACTTGTGTGCAAGACCGACTCGTTCCAGCATCTTGCGAGCGATCGTCTCCGCCTCCGGCTTCGGCGTCTTCTTCACGACCATCTGCGACAGCATGACGTTGCCACCGACCGTCAGATGCGGAAAAAGATTGAACTGTTGAAAGATCATTCCGACCTTCAGTCGCAGTGCCTTCAGATGCACCTCGTCGTCGAGGAGCTGCGCACCGGCAACTGAGATCGAGCCTTTGTTGATCGTCTCGAGGCCATTGATGCAACGAAGCAGCGTCGATTTGCCAGAACCGCTCTTGCCGATGATGGCGATGACTTCGCCCGGCGCAACGTCAAGATCGATCCCCTTCAAAACTTCGTTCTCGCCGTAACTCTTGCGGACTTCAGTGATTTCGATGAGCGACATTGAGCTTCCTTTCGAGGATCTGGCTGCTCTTCGACAGGGGCCAGCAGAGCGCGAAATAGATCAGGGCAACGAGGCCATAGACGGTGAAGGGCTGGAAGGTGGCGTTGGTGACGACGGTGCCGGCCTTCGACAGTTCGACGAAGCCGATGATCGAGGTCAGCGCCGTGCCTTTGATGACCTGAACGGAAAACCCGACGGTTGGCGGAACCGCAACTTTCATCGCCTGCGGCAGGATGACGTAGCGCATCTGTTGCAGCCAGCCCATGCCGAGGCTGGCGGAAGCCTCCCATTGCCCCTTGGCAACCGCTTCGACACATCCGCGCCAAATCTCCCCGAGAAAGGCTGCGGTCCAAAGGATCAGCGCCAATCCGGCGGCAAGCCAAGCCGGCACGTCGACACCGAATAGGCCCAGCCCGAAGAAGGCGATGAAGAGTTGCATCAGCAGCGGCGTGCCCTGAAACAGCTCGATGTAATAGCGGGCGAGTGATCGCAGCGATTTGCGTTTGCTGATGCGCAGGAATAGCAAGCCAAGCCCGACGATGCCGCCGCCCAGGAACGAGACAAGCGAGAGGACGATTGTCCACCGCGTCGCGAGCAGAAGGTTGCGCAAGATATCCCAAATGGTGAACTCGATCATCGCGCGGTCCTCCGTGGGAAAATGAACCCGCCGACGATCGCCAGCGCCTGGCGAAGCAGGATCGCCAGGACGAGGTAGATGATCGTGGATACGATGTAGGCCTCGAAGGCCCGGAAAGTCCTGGATTGAATGAAGTTGGCGGCGAAGGTGAGATCTTCGGCGGCGATCTGCGACACGACGGCGGAGCCGAGCATGACGATGACGACTTGCGATGAAAGGGCCGGCCAGATGCGCTGGAGCGACGGAACCAGCACGACGTATCGAAATGTCTCGAAGCGAGTCATCGCAAGACTGGCGCCTGCCTCGAACTGCCCCCTTGGCGTCGCCTGGATGCCGGCGCGGATGATCTCGCAGCTATAGGCCCCGAGATTGACGATCATGGCGATATTGGCGGCTTGCAGTTCACTAAGCTGCAGTCCCAGGGACGGGAGGCCGAAGAAGATGAAGAAAAGCTGGATCAGGAACGGCGTGTTGCGGATCAGCTCGACATAGGCTGCGACCACCGGCTTGAGCCAGGCTGGACCCAGCGCCCTCGCCCAGGCGCAGCAGATGCCGAGCGAGATGCCGGCGACGGCGCCAACCGCGATCAGTTGAACGGTGATCCCTATCCCTTTGATGATCTGAGGATAATATTCGAGCAGCCAGCCAAATTCGAACTGGTAATTCAAGGCGTACCCCTGGTTTGACGAGTATCCGCCGGCGCCGTCCCGCCTGGAGCATCCCCCGTGCGTTCAGACGAAAGCACTAAGGATGCTCTAGCGGCGAGGCAGCGCGGCTGGTTGGTCAGAGATCGGTCGGCAAGTCTGTGCCGAGCCACTTTTGCGCAATGGCGTTCAGCGAGCCGTCGGCCTTGGCGGCAGCGATGATGCCATTGACCTTTTCAAGAAGGGCAGGCTGCTCCTTGCCGAGCCCGATGTAGCAGGGCGAGTTCTTGATCAGGAACTTCAGCTCCGGCCGCTTCGGCGGGTTCTTGGCGAGAATGGCAGCCGCCACCACGTTGCCGGTCGCGACAGCCTCGACCTGCCCCGACAAGAAGGCGGAGATCGTACCGTTGTTGTCTTCATAACGCTTGATGACGGTATCTGCCGGCGCGATCTTGGTCAGCTCCAGGTCTTCGACCGCGCCGCGGGTGACGCCTACGACCTTGCCGGTGAGTTCCTCCGGCGTGGTGACCGCGAATTCCGCGGGCGCGAACACGCCATTGAAGAAGGGCGCATAGGCGGCGGAGAAATCGATGACCTTCTCCCGATCCGGATTCTTGCCAAGGCTCGAAATCACCAGATCGACCTTGTTGGTCTGCAAGTAAGGAATCCGGTTCGCGCTCGTAACCGGCACGAGTTCGACCTTCACGCCGAGCTTGTCTGCGATCAGATTGGCCATGTCGACGTCATAGCCCATCGGCGCCATATCCGTGCCGACACTGCCAAAAGGTGGGAAATCCTGGGGAACGGCAACGCGAAGCGTGCCGCGCGACGTGATGTCGCCAAGCGCGTCGGCATGGGAAACCGAGCCGAAGCCGATGGTCGCGGCCATCGCCGCCATGGCGATGAACAGTCGTCTTGCGAGCATTGAGTCATTCTCCTTCTTGGGTTTGCGGTGTTTCGCTGCGTGACGTCCTCGACGGCGAAGTCACGGTCCTTGGAGGAAGCGAGAGGGATCGCCGGAGATCGGCCAGAGGATCGGGATGCCTCGTCAGGTCCAGTCCGGTTTCCACCTCGTCCAGGTGCTCGACGGAGAGCGCGGCGGCTCTCGAAAAATCCCCCTGCTCCATCGCTTCGACGATACGGCAGTGCCCGAGGTGTGATTGCAGGGCGTGGAAATCCGACTGATAAAGCATCGAAATCAGAATGGTTCTGGCCGTGAGATCGCGAAGGATCTCGATGAGAACGGCATTGTCCGCCAATTCGGCCACACGAATATGGAAGTCGCCCATCAGGCAGGTGAGGCGCTGGCGGTCGCCGGTTTCGATCGCCGCCTTCTCTTCAGCAAGATGGGCATGCAACCTGTCGCGGCCACTCTCCGTCAGCGGTCGCATGCTGCGTAGCAGCCCGGCTTCGATGACGCGCCGGGCGTCATAGACCATCGTCGCCTCTTCGGCTGATGGTTGCGCAACGAACCAGCCTCTCCGTGGGCTGACATGAACGATGCAGCGTGCCTCGAGGCGCATCATCGCTTCGCGCACCCGGGTCCGCGACACGCCGAAGAGAGCGGCCAATTGGTTCTCGCTGAGCCGCGTTCCGGGTTTTATGCGGCCCGAGAGGATACCGGAGACGATGGATTTCTCGATCGGATTATGGACGGTCGGTGCGGCTCTATCTTGCATACAAGACAGGAATGCAAAGCCTGTGCCAATCTCATATAGCCGCATTTTCAAGAGCTTGCGGGAGATGCACCCTCAGCCTTGGCTGTTCAGGTGCATGCAGCTCGCTTTTTAGGCACCGCATTTCGAGCTGCGGTGCGTCGCTCTTGTTCTTTCGGAATAAATGCCTCCTTCCGTGCACGCGCGCTCACAGCGCGCAGCTGGACCGATGCGCGCTGTGACAAGCGATATCGTTTTGGAAACAGGCGTGTTCCCGCTTCCCGATTACTCCGACCAGATCGCGACATCGACGGGGCCAAGCTTGCGGCCGCCGACATGGAAGGTCGCGTTGGCAGGCGCCGGCACGTCCACGGCCGTCTTGCCGTAGTTGAAGGCGAAGGTGAGCTTGCCGCGGCGGGTGATGCGCAGGTCGCCCAAATCCGCCAGTGCCTCGACCGAGGCCCAGCCCAGCGCATCGCCGATCACCTTCTTCAGCAGTTCGCCGCGGGCGCCGGTTGCGAGGTACCGCGCCTTGTCGTTGCCGACGAGCGCCGGCGCGCCGTTGCGATAGTCGCCTTCGAAGGTCGCGAGCACGATCTCGCTCGTCCTGACGGTCTCGCGCCAGACGCCGGCCGGATAGGTCTCGTTGCCATAGAGCACGCTCTCGCCGTGAAACTCCGGCAGTGACTCGACCCGTGACACGCTGAGGTCGATCAGTGAGGCGAGCGGACCCGGCGGCAGGCCTTCCGGAATGTGCATATCCCTGGTCTTGCTACCGCTGCGTGGTCCGAACAGAATCCTGGCGCCAGACGCGGCGAGCTTCTGAACGAAAGCCTGGTCGGGGATCACAAGGTCGGGCGCGAGTACGAGCTGGTAGCCTTCGAGGTCCGAATGCTGGCCGATGAAATCGACGTCGACGCCGAGGCGGGCAACGGTCGAGTACCAGTCGAGCGCGATTGCCGACGCCAGGTAGGTGCGTCCCTGCGGCAGCGCGCGTGTCGCCCAGCGCGAATTGTAGTCGAGCAGGATCGCGACCTTTGCCTTCTGGCGGCGTTCCCCCTTGGGAAGCCGCTTCATCTCTTCTGCCACCTGCGCGACTTCGAGATAGCCCTGGTCCGCCTCACTGTTTGGCAAGAGCAGTCCGGCATGGAATTGTTCCTGCGCAAACGGCACCTGGCGCCAGCGGAAATAAGAGACCATGTCGACGCCATGGGCATAGGCGAGCCAGGTCCACAGCCGCACCATGCCGTCGGCGGGTGACTGGTTGTGCGACGCCCAGTTCACCGGACCCGGCTGCTGTTCCATCACCCAGACGCGACCATTGCCGACGGCGCGGTAGAGATCGTGGTTGAAGGCGGGCTGGTCCGGATCGCCGACGCGGAAGTAGCGGCCCTTGTCTTCCGACGAGAGCCGGCCGTTCAACAACCCGCCCATCGGATAGACGTCCCAGGACGCGATATCGATATCCTCGCCGACCTTGTAGTGATCGAAGTCGGTATTCTGCGACATGAAGTTGTGCGTCACCGGACGGCTCGGCGAATGCTTGCGGATGATGTCGACTTGCGTCTTGTTGAAGGTTTTCACCTGGTCTGAAGAGAAGCGGATATAATCGACGATATGGGTCGGGCTCGGCTCCTCCACAAGGTTGTTCGGAAGATCGACTTCGTCGAAGCTGAGATAGTTCATCGCCCAGAAGGCTGTGCCCCAGGCGCGGTTCAGTTCCTCGACCGTGCCATAGCGGGCTTCAAGCCATTCGCGGAAAGCGCGGAGCGCCTCGTCGGAATAGCTGTAGATCGTGTCGTGGTCGCCGTACTCGTTGTCCGTCTGCCAGGCGTGCACGAAGGCATTCTTGCCGTAGCGCTCGGCCATGGCTTCGGAGATGCGCGCCGCCTCGATGCGATAGCGGCGACTGGAAAAGCAATAGTGACGACGAGCGCCGAACTTGCGCACCACACCCTTGGCGTCGACGGGCAGAATGTCGGGATAGCGATCGATCAGCCACTTCGGTGGCGCGGCGGTCGGCGTTCCCAAGATCACCTTGAGGCCGGCATTGCCGAGCACGTCGATGGCATCATCCAGCCACGCCCAATGGAACTCGCCCGGCCGCGGCTCAATCTTCGCCCAGGCGAATTCACCGATGCGCACCCAGGCAAGGCCGAGCTCGACCATGCGGCGGGCGTCCTCTTCCCATTTCTCGCGTGGCCACTGCTCCGGATAGTAGCAGACGCCGAGTTCCAGCATGTCCGTCTGCTGCTCTTTGGCGTTGAAGCGGTTCGATCTCGTCAAGGGCATGTGCACGGGTCGGTCCTTCGTCATTCTCTCGGCCGGTTGGGTCCGGCCTGGGGTTTGTCTGGCGCCCAAATATAAACGTTTATATTCTGAAGCATGAGTGAGCGGCCCTTCCGGACCACGGTTCCATCAACGGTTCGGATTCAAGCGATCGTCGCAGCGCTCGATCAGATCGGGCATCAGGAGCGTTTGCAGCGCCTCCGGCGGTTCACCTTCCATGCGCCTCAGGATGTAGGCGCCGAGCAGGCTGCTCGGTTCGCTGATCGGCAGGTAGTAGGTGGTGATCGGCGGCGCGAAATATTGGCTGACATTGAGATCGTCGGTGGCATTGATCACGGCGTCACGCCCATGCACCAGTCCGCGCTCATGGAAGCCCGAGAAGGCACCGAGCGCGGAGGCTTCGTTGGCGCAGATATAGGCGGTCGGCGCATCGCTGAGTTCCGACATCGTCAGCACGTTCTCCCGACCGAAGGCTGGCGTCAGCCGGCCATGGGCAACGAGCGCCGGATCATAGGGAAGCCCCGCCGCCTCCAGGGCGTGTTTGTAGGCTTCCAGCCGCGTGATACCGTAGCTCAGGTCCGAGAGCGGGTTGAGCAAAGCAATCCGGCGGTGGCCGCGCTCGATCAGCCGTGCCATCGACACCCGGATCATCTGCTCGTTGTCGGCATCGACATAGGCATGCGGTGCGTTGTGGATGCTGGTGCCGTAGGTGACGAAGGGGAAGTCCGCCGCCTGCATGGTGCGGATGCGCGGATCGTCGGCGCGCGTGCCTGAGATGATGATGCCGTCGGCCTTCTTCAATGACACGATCTGCTTGATGACCGCCTGGCTTTCTTCGAAATTCCGGACGGCATAGAGCGAGACGCGATAGGGGCTGTCTTCCAGCGCCCAGGAAATACCGCTCAAGAGCTGGGCGTATTCGACGCCTTCCCATTCGTTCTGCTTCGGGCCCGGCGCCGTCATGATCGCGGCGACCTGATAGGTCTTGCCGGTGCGCAGTTGCACGCCATGCATGTTCAGTTCATAGCCGACGCGTGTCGCCGCCGCGATCACGATCGCGCGCGTTTCCGGGCGAACCTGAGGCGAATGCTTCAGGGCCTTGGAAACGGTGGCGATGGAAAGCCCCGTCTCCTGCGCGATGGTCTTGATCGTCGGTCTCTGCATTGCGTCTCGACTCGTCACGGTTTGTTAGATCACGATTATGATAAGTTGGAGAGGGGTGTGTCGGAAAAACGCAACCATTTTTCGTCACCCCGCCCTCATGCTGAGCGATGCCGCCAGCACGAGATAGACTGCGGATGTCCAGGCGAATGCCCGATCGCGAAGGCCCTTCCCCGAGCGCGCATCGAAGTTTTCGGCCATACCGCTTTTGCTTGCAAGTGAACAGAACTTTTCCGCAACCGCATACGCAAGCTCAATCTTCCCTTGTCGGCGCAGACCATCCCAGAGAAGCAGCGTCGTCGGCGCCCAGATCGGCCCGCGCCAATAGCCGTCGTCCTCGTAGAAGGAACTCTGCGGGCTCTCGGTCGCCGGTCCCCATTCGGTAATGAAGCCGCCGGCGACGAGACGAACCACGAGCTTTTCGCGCATGTCGGGTGTCAGTCGCGCGCCCAAGAGCAGTGGCATGAACTGGATGAGATTGTTTCCGGGCAAAACGCGCTCCGGGGCTTGCGCCAAGCGCGCGCCAAAAGTTTCGCCGGCCCACAGCCGCTCGAACAGCAGCGCCTGCAACTCGTCCGCTTTTTGCCGCCACATCGTCTGGCGTTCTGCGTCGTCCTCCAGCAGGTCCGCCAGCGTCTCGCAGGCAAGGATCAGGAAAACCGGCAGGTCCGGCGAAATCACCGGGCCGCCTTCGGCAAAGAAGGTCGCATTGTCCCAGCCGCTGTCATTGCCGTGGAAATAGGACGGCAGGCTCTTCGCATCCTTGCGCCCATAGGTCAGCCAGTAATCGACCTGGCGGCCAACGGCATCACGCAGATAACACTTGCGCTCTGCCGTGAGGAAGCCTGGCTCGGCAGCCGCGATCAGCGACACCGCCCAGCCATGCACAGGCGGCTTGGTGAAAGCGTAGAGCACGTCGCGGTCGTTGATATAGTCCGGCAGCAGACCCGAGGCGTCCTGATGGTCGAAGATCGCCGCGAACTGGTCGAAGGCGAGGTCCTGATCGAAGGCGGCGACACCAAGGGCTGAGAAGGCGTTGTCCCAGCTCCAGATGTTGATCATGTGGTTCTTGGACATGTAGATCGCCGGCCGCGTCAGCGCGCCGCCCGCCGGCACGCCATTCGCCCAGAGCAGATAGCTCGCCAGCCGATGCGCCTCTTCCTGGCCGCGAACGCCCTTCGGAACGCGCGCGTACCATTCAGCAAACTCGGCCGTTGCGCCGGACAGCGCCTCCGCGAAACGGCCGGGCCGATCGACAGGTGGCACGGTGCGGAAAAAGTCCACATTGCCCTCGAAGACGTCGGGCGCTGAAAAGGAAAAGGACACGTCTTCGGAATGATCGCGCTGCCAGGCGCCCGTGACCTTCAATTCCCCAGTGATCGCCCGAGGGATGAACTTGACGTTCTCGACCGCAGCAACGAGGCAATCCTCGCCCTTGGGCGTGCGGTAGACATAGTCGTAGCGCGAGCCCTCCAAATGGAAGCGGACGCCGGCCTGCTTGCCGGATATGTGCAGCCTTTCTCCTTCGCCGATGACGAAGCTGACCATACCCTCGCCGATGCGGGCGTCGAGCCGCTCCGGGGAAAGCACCGGCTCGGGCGTCGCGGTCTTGCCCTCCGCATCGAGAAATTCGACGCGGCAGAGGCGACCGAGCGAGGGCCGCTCGTCGCCACCGGCAACGTGGCGCAGATAAAGCGCCCGCTCGCCATCGCGGCCCGGTACCCGCATCATCGAGAGCGTCAGGAACCGGCCCCTACGGCTGAAGGGGACGTAGTTGATATCGAACAGCATGCCGCTATCCCTTCACCGACGAGCTGACCGCGCCATCCATGATGTAGCGCTGGGCGACGAAGAAGAGTGCCAGCGGCGGCAGGCAGAGGATGACGGTGATCGCGGCGATTGATGTCACGTCCACCTCGTGCAGGCCCTTGAACATGGAGAGGCCGAGCGTCAGCGTGTACTTCGATTGGTCGTTCAGGAAGATCAAAGGGCCGAGATAGTCGTTCCAGGCGTTCATGAAGTGGAAGGTGCCGACCAGCACCAGCGCCGGCATCATCAACGGCAGGTGGATGCGCCAGTAGATGTCGAAGGCATTGGCGCCGTCCATGCGCGCGGCCTCATCGATCTCCATCGGCACGGTCATGATGTACTGGCGCAGAAGAAAGACGAAGAAGGCGTCGGCAAAGTAGGCCGGCACGATCAACGGCTTCAGCGTGTTGATCCAGCCAAGAAGGTTGAACTCCATGTAGAGCGGGATCATCTTCACGTCCCACGGGATCATCATGGTGGCGAGCAGCAGGATGAACAGCGGGTCGCGGCCGGGGAAGCGGAAGCGGGCAAAGCCATAGGCGACGAGCGACGAGGATATGAGCTGGCCGATCGTCGACAGCACCACGACGATCACCGAGTTGGCGAGATAGGTGCCGAAGGGCTGCTTGTTCCAGGCGGCGGCAAAGTTTTCCCAATGCCATTCCGACGGCCAGAAGACCGGCGGAAACTGGTAGAGTTCGGCGGTGCTTTTGATCGCCGTCATGAAGGTCCAGTAGAACGGCGCAATGAACAGCGCCGAGAGCAGGATGAGCGCGGAATAGAGCACCGTCTTACGCATTGTGCTCTCCATCGTTCTGGCGGACTTCGCCTTCGTAATAGACCCAGGCGGCCGACCAGCGCATGACGGCGATGCTGAGCAGAAGGACGATGATGAACATCACCCAAGAGCCGGCGGCGGCGTAGCCCATGTCAAAGTATTTGAAGGCGTTGTCGTAGATATACATGGCGAAGAAATAGGTGGAGCCGAGCGGTCCGCCCTTGGTCAGAAGCAGCGCGATCGTCAGTTGCTGGAAGGCGGAGATGATCGAGGTGATAAAGGTGAAGAGCAGCATCGGCCCGAGCATCGGGAGCGTGATGAACAGCGTCTGCGCCCAGCCAGGAACGCCGGAAACCGTCGCCGCCTCATAGAGTTCCTTCGGGATCGCCTTGAGGCCGGTCAGGAGGATCAGCATCGTGCCGCCAAGCCCCCAGAGGCTGGCGATGATGATCGCGACGATCGCCAGGTTCGGATCGCCGAGCCAGTTCGGCCCCTCGATGCCGACGAAGGAGAGCATGAAGTTCAGGAGGCCGTATTCCTTGCTGTAGATCCAGCTCCAGATCGTCACGAGGGCCACGCCGGAAATGACGCTCGGCAGATAGAAAGCGGTGCGGAAGAAGCCGCTGGCGAAGGTGATATGGTGCAGCATCAGCGCCAGCAGGAACGACATGACGATGTTGAACGGCACGTAGATCGCTGCACACTTCACCGTGATCCAGAGGCTCTCCCAAAACTGCGGGTCCTCGAAGAGCATGGAGCGGTAGTTGTCGAGGCCGACGAAGCTGCGCTCGCCGACGACCGGCCAGTCGTAGAAACTCATCGTCAGTGAGAAGACGAGCGGGCCGAGCGTGAAGAACAGGAACCCGAGGATCCACGGGGAGATGAACAGGTAGGGCGCCGCATAGCGCGCGATGGCGGAGCGCTTGCGCCTTGCCACCTTTGGCTCTGCACCGGCATAGGTCATATCCATCTCCCCATACTCCCTTCGCTTACTTGATCAGACGCTTGGAGCGGTTGACCGCATCGTCGAGATGCTGCTTGGCGTTGCCCTGATCGATCATCGTTGCTTCAATTGCGCGGGCGAGATTGTCCTGGACCTTGCCCCAGTTGGCGTTCTTCAGGAACGCATGGATCTCGGTGTTCGAGGTGGCGAGAATGTCGAAGAAGGGCTTGTAGATTGGGTCCTTGATCATGCCCTTCTCTTCGGCGACGCTGGTGCGCACCGGCAGATCGTTGACGCGCATGGCGACGGCTTCGGGCGAGGAGAAGAACTTGACGAACTCCCAGGCGAGGTCCGGATGGGCCGCATCCTTGGCGATCGAGATCGCCGAAACGCCGAGCGCCGAATGGGCCGTCTTGTCGCCGAACCTCGGCAGTGGTGCCACGCCATACTTGATGCCCGACTGATCGATGCCGGACTTCGACCACATGGCGCTCTGGAACATGGCGATCTTGCCGCCCTTGAAGAGCGTGCTGCCTGATGTGTCGTCGCCGAGGTTCAGCGTGATCGCTTCCTGCTTTTTGGCCATGTCGGCGAACATGTCGAGCACCTGCGCGGCCGCATCGCTGTTCATGTAGCCGTCGATCTCTTTGCCGTCTTCGGAGATGTATTTGGTACCGTTCGACCAGAGGAACTGCTCGAAGTCGTAAGGATCCGGCTTGGCGTCGACGGCGAAGCCATAGACCTTGTTCGGCTCGTCGCGGAACTTGGCCGCCTTGGCGCGCAGATCGTCCCAGGTCCAGCCGTCCTTTGGCTCCTCAATGCCGGCCTTGGCGAACATGTCCTTGTTGTAGAAGACAACTTGCGTGGTGAAGCCCGACGGCATGCCGTAGGTCTTGCCCTCGACGCGCGTCGTATTCATCAGGCCCTTCGGGAAATCGTCCGGCTTGATCTCGGCCGCGTCCTTGGCGATCAGATCGTCCAGCGGCTTCAGCGACGTGTAGTATTGCGGGAAGTTCCACATATACATCACATCCGGCGGATTGCCGGCGCCGAAGGCGGCAATCAACTTCTGATCGTAGCCATCCGCGTAGGGCTCGACCTGGACCTTCACGCCCGGGTGCTTCTCCTCGAACTTCTTGGCGATATCCTGCTGGATCGCCAGGCTTTCGTCGGTATCCCAGGTTGCAAAACGCAGTACTTCTTCTGCCCGGGCTGTCGTGGTTCCGGCCATTGCCAGAACCATCAGCGAGCCGATGATCGACTTCCTGTTGAGCATGCTTCTCCTCCTCATTCGGGTCACGCGACCCGCTTTGCCTTTTCCTGATTGATGAGCGTCTGCGTCTCGACATCGAGCCGTCGCGCGACCGCCCGACCATCGCCGTCGAACAGATGGCAGTGCTCGGCCGGCAGGCGCAGATGCACGCGCTCGCGCGCCGAAACCGGGTGTGTGCCGCGCACGACGGCGGTCATGTCGCCGCCGTTTTGCAGGCTGATATGAACATGGCTTTCTGTTCCGAGCCGCTCGACCAGGCGCACGTCGCCGACGAGATGCCCCGCCTCAGCCGAAACCAGCTCGATCTTGTCCGGACGAATCCCGAGCGTCACCGACTTTGCCCCGGCAATCGGCGCGGCGTTAAGCATCTCGAGCGTCAGCGGATGGGCGAGACCACCGCCGGCAAGCGTCACGGATGCGTCGACCTGCCCGGTTACTCCTGTCGTCACGAAGTTCATGCGTGGCGAACCGATGAAGCCGGCAACGAACAGGTTGGCCGGTTGGTAGAAGAGTTCGAGTGGGGTGCCGAACTGGCTGACCTTGCCCTTGTCGAGCACCACGACACGATCGGAGAGCGTCATCGCCTCGACCTGATCGTGGGTGACGTAGATCATCGTGACGCCCAGGCGCTCGTGCAGGGCTGCAAGCTCGACGCGCATGGTGACGCGGAGACCCGCATCGAGGTTCGAGAGCGGCTCGTCGAGCAGGAAGAGTTTTGGTTCGCGCACGATCGCACGACCGATCGCCACGCGCTGGCGCTGGCCGCCGGATAGCTGGCGCGGCTTGCGGGCGAGCAGTTCCTTGATGCGCAGGATGTCGGCGGCATTCTCGACGCGGCGATCGATCTCGTCGCGCTTCATGCCGTTCAGCGCCAGACCGAAAGACAAGTTCTTGCGCACGTTCATATGCGGGTAGAGCGCATAGTTCTGGAAGACCATGGCGATGTCGCGCTTGGCCGACGCCACCTCGGTGATGTCGCGCTCGCCGAGGTGGATGGAGCCGCCATCCAGATCCTCGAGCCCGGCGATCGAGCGAAGCAGGGTGCTCTTGCCACAGCCCGACGGGCCGAGGAAGCAGACGAACTCGCCATCGGCGATATCGAGGTTGATACCCTTCAGGACTTCGAGCGAACCGAAGCCTTTGCGCAAATTTTCGATGCGGATCGCTGCCAACGGGCCCTCCCTGCCGGCCAGCGCTTAGCAGAGGCCAATGGCATGAGCTATGCGCGTTGTTAAACGTTTATATGAACGATAAAAACGTTTAACTTTCTTGTAAAGGAAAAAATCGCGTTGATCAGATTTTGCTGTCGAAGGTCACGTGCAAAAGCAAAACGGCCGCCGAACGGCGACCGTTTGGTCATTCCTGTCAGGGCGTTAGACGCCTGAGCGTCTCATCCAAAGCGTTGAGGAAGTAATCGCAATCCTCGGCGCTGAAGGGCGCCGGCGGCTTTACCTTCAGCACATTGTGGTGCGGCCCCTCGCTGCTCAAGAGAATGTGGTGCCTGCGCTTCATCTCGGCGATGACGAAGTCCAGTTCGCGCGCGGCCGGCTCCAGCGTCTCGCGGTCGCGCACCAATTCGATGCCGTTGAAGAGGCCGTGGCCGCGGACGTCGCCGACGATCGCATGCTTTCCGGCAAGCGCCCGCGCGCCATCCATCAACCGGTCGCCGACCACACGGCAATGATGCATCAGCCGTTCGTCGCGGATGACGTCGAGCACCGCAAGGCCGATCTCGGCCGAAACCGGGTTGCCGCCGAAGGTGTTGAAATACTCCATGCCATTGGCAAACGAGGCGGCGATTGCCTCCGTCGTCATGACGGCCGCCATCGGATGGCCATTGCCGATCGGTTTGCCCATGGTGACGATATCGGGCACCACGCCCTGCAGTTCATGCGCCCACATGTGGCTACCGACGCGGCCGAAGCCCACCTGCACCTCGTCGGCAAGGCAGAGGCCGCCGGCGGCGCGCACATGCGCATAGGCCTCGCGCAAATAGCCTTCCGGCAGCGTCAACTGCCCGCCGGTGCCAAGAATGCCCTCGCTGAAAAACAGCGCCGGGCGGCGGCCATCGGCGGCAAGCGCTGCCACCTGATTGCGGACGTCCTCAGCATATTTGCGGCCGGCATCCGCATCCCCGTAGCGATAGCGCCCGCGGTAGAGATCCGGCATCTCGGCGACCTTCACATGCGCCTTCTGCCCCTCCCCGCCCCTGCCGGCGAACTTGTAGGGGCTGACGTCGATCAGGCTCGACAGATGGCCGTGATAGGCGTGATCGACGGTGATGATGTCGCGGTTACCGGTATAGGCACGCGCCAGCCGGATCGCCAGGTCATTCGCCTCGCTGCCGGAATTGACGAAGAAGCAGACATTCAGCGGATCCGGAAACTGCGCGGCAAGCCTTCGGGAATATTCGACCAGACTATCGTGCAGGTAGCGTGAATTGGTGTTCAGCCGCTGCACCTGCGCCTGCGCGGCTTTGACGACGCGCGGGTGGCAATGGCCGACGTGACAGACATTGTTGACCATGTCGAGCCAGCGCGTCCCCTCCTCGTCGATAAGATGCGCGCCCTCGCCGCTGACGATCTTCAGCGGTGCTGCGCTATAGGCGATGCTCAGCGACCGGCCGATACGGCGATGGCGCTCTCGCACCAGGAACGCCTTGTCGCGCGCGACGATCACCGACACCGGCACCGAGAGACCAAGCACGACACTCGGGTCCGGGCTCACCTCGCGCCACACCTGCCATTGATCGCGCACGCCGACGCCATGCATGCGGCCGCCAAGGCCGAGATGGTCGGTGACGATCTGGAAATGCAGGTGCGGCGCCCAGTTGCCGTTCTCCGCGACCGTGCCGAAGGCGGCGAAGACCTCGCCCTTGGCGATCGATTGCCCCTCGCAGAGCTTGGCGACGCTTTCGCGCGACAGGTGACCGTAGAGCGTCCAGAAGTGCACGCCGCTGTCGACCTCATGTTCGAGCAACACGGTCGGCCCAAAGCCATAGGCGACAGCATCATCGTGAATGAAGGCAACCTTGCCGGCAAAAGGTGCGGAAACCGGCTCGCCCGCCGGGGCGAAAATATCGACGCCGAGATGCACCGACCGACGTGCGCCCTTCGCTGCCGTTTCGTAGGCCTCGCCCTGATAGATCCCGCGGTCCTCGCCATAGCGACCAATGCCGAAGGCGGCATGTTCGCTGCCGATCTCAGCCGCGATCCTGGCCTCGGCCTCCGCCGCATCGAGGCTTGCCCATTGCGCAGCCTCCGGACCGGAGGCGGAGAAATCGAGCACCGTCACTTTCGCCTTGCTGACCGAGGGCCGTATGATCGATGCGAAGTCATGGGCGTTCTTTTCCAGCCAGCGGACGACCGCGGCCGCCTGCGGGATCGGCGCAAAGCCACAGGCGTCGCGGATGCGCGCCACGGCGATCTTACGGTTCTCGCTCCGCAGGCGATTGAGTTCGCGCCAGACATCCTCCTGACTGACGAGCAGGTAGGTGTTCTCGGGGTTCTCGCGGATCTGCTTGGCCGCCATGCACATGCTGACAGCGTAACGGGTCAGCACCAGATCGAAAACCAGTTCGACTTCCGCTTCGCTCAAGCGATTGACCTGATGGTAAGCACCGGCGAGCGCTGCGATGGTCCCAACCGGATCGTCCGATCCGATCAGCGCATAGGCCGAGGCGACGGCGACTTCGATCACGCGCCAGGTCTCGACCATGTCGCCGAAATCGAGCAGGCCGCTGACCTGACCCGTCTCGTCGAGCAGCACGTTGTAGTCATTGGCGTCATTGTGAATGACCTGCATCGGGCAGGTCGTAAGGCGCGGCAGAACCGCCGAGGTGAAATGATCGAGGATCGCGTCGACTGCCGCACGCTTGTCGGTGCCATCGATCAGCTCGACGGGTTTGCGATGCATGTCGGCCCGGCCGATGTCCCAGGCATAGAGCCGCTTGGCGCCGGCGTGGGAAAAGTCTTCCAGGCTGCGATCAAGGCCTGCCAGCAGGTGCCCGAGGCTTTGCACGCTGGCTGCGCTACGCATCGGCGCCTTCGCCCAGATGTCACCGGGCAGCCAGGAGAGAAGCCGCGCCGTACGCGCGCCGCGAA
This sequence comes from Ensifer sp. VA4, assembly GCF_055710065.1. Classification (NCBI taxonomy): domain Bacteria; kingdom Pseudomonadati; phylum Pseudomonadota; class Alphaproteobacteria; order Hyphomicrobiales; family Rhizobiaceae; genus Ensifer; species Ensifer sp. VA4. The sequence goes on from NZ_JBVQPO010000011.1 coordinate 29,690, forward strand.
GTTCGATCTTGCTGGTGACGGCTCCAGAGCGGTCGCGAAGGGCCCGGGAAATCGGCAGGTCCGACGCCTTGGCGGCGAGGTGCTCGAGCACCGCCACCTGCATATCGAGTTCATTCGCGTCGCCGGCTGCGTGCAGCTTCAGAAGGAACTCCTGGCCATCGGCAGCGGAGACGCGATAATTGAGATCGTGCTCACCCGGCAGCGGCGAGAGGCTTGTCTCGATGCCGTAGGTCTCGCTGAGCCAGCCGCGGATCGTTGCCAACTCCTGCTCGGTTCTCAAATCTCTGTCTGCCATTTTCACTGTTCCTGTCACCACGAAACCCGCCGTCCTTCATAGGCGCGGAAGCTGCCGCTATCAGTCAAAACCGTCTTGTCGATGATCGCCTTCAGTCCAGCCGCGCTCTCTGCGACCGAAACGACGGCCTCGCTGCCGCCCATATCGGTCTGCACCCAGCCGGGATGCAGCGAGACGACGGAGATCCCGTCGCTGTTCAGGTCCTGCGCAAGCTTGACCGTCGCCATGTTCAGCGCTGCCTTCGAACAGCGATAGGCATAGTCGCCGTCGTCATCGTCGAGCGTGCCCTCGGCAAGCGAGCCGGCGCGGCTGCTGATGTTGGCGACCACCCGGCGCTCGCCGGCGCGCAGGTTCGCAAGGAGCGCTCGCGTCACCAGCAGCGGCGCCAGCGCGTTCACCCGCATCACATCGAGAAAGCCTTTCGTATCGAGTGTCGCGAGGCCACCAATGTCGCCGCGTACGGCCGCGTTGTTGATCAGCACGTCGATCGCGACGCCCTGGAGCGCCCGTCCAAGCGCATCAATCGAGGCAGGATCGGTAACGTCGAGCGCCAACCGATCCCTTGCATCTGGAGGGACCGGCCCGCGCTGACACGCGATGACCCGCCAGCCGTCCGCGGCGTAGATCCGCGCCAGTTCGGCGCCAAGTCCGCGGGAGGTGCCTGTAATCAGCACCGTCTGAGGTCTAGCGGTGCTTGATGTCATATTTCCGCTCGATCATGTTAACGAGGCTTGCCGCCGCCAGCGTCAGGAAGATGTAGAAGATCGCCGCCGAGTTATAGGGTGCAAACGGCAGGAAGCTTGCCGACTGGAACTCGCGCATGCGCTGGGTGATATCGCGGATCGACAGGATCGACAGCAGCGACGTATCCTTGAGGATCGCGATCAGCTCGTTGCCGAGCGGCGGAATGATGATCCGGAAGCCCTGCGGCAATACGACGAGCCGCGCCGTCTGCCAGCGGTTGAGACCGATGCTGCGCGCCGCCTCGATCTGGCCAACCGGTATGGCGTTGATGCCCGAGCGGAAGATCTCGGCGAGATAGGCCGAATAGGCAAGCGCCATGGCGACAATACCGCGCATCAGGTTTGGCGGGTCGAGCACGCCTTGCGTCGCATCTTTCAGTGCACCGCTCAAAGGCAGGCCGACATAGAGCACGATCACCAGCATCGGGATGCCGCGGATCGTATCGACGATGAATTCCGATCCGATCGCCAGCGGATGGCGCTGATGCAGGTAGCCGCCAAAGCTCAAGAGGCCGAGAATGATGGCAAGCACGGCGATGGTGACGCCGGCGGCGCGATCGCCATCATTCAATGCTTCGCTTTTCCAGAGGACCGGCATGTTGGTTGGTGCGGAGGCCGCCGGCAGCAGGGCCGCGGATACACCTTCGCCCTTGGCGATCGAGGCGAGCGCCTCAGTCGGGCCGACGAAGGTGCGCACCGGCGTTTCCGTCTGCGGGGCGCCATCGTATTGGCCGAAGCGCACGGCGCTGATCAGCCCCGCCGGTGTGTTGGTGACGATGCCGACCTTGCCGTCCAGCGTGCCCGCAAGCACATAGGCGTCGCGCGGCTGCAGCAGGAACCAGCCCGAGGCGAGCGCCAGCACCAGCGTGGCAAGCGCGAAATAGAGGCTGGTTCTGGCCGTTGATCTGAGCTGCAGCAGCCCGACCCAGACGAGGCCCATCAGCGCCGCCAGGATATAGGCGGCGATAGCCGCGCGGATGGTGGTCGCGACCCCTGCTGCAAAGGCGATATGGGCGAAAAAGAAGACGAAGACGAGACCCGCGCCGTTGACGAGGCCGGTGGTCCAGCGGGCAAAACGCCGCGCCTTTCCGTCGGAAGAGGCATCGGAACGACTACTCAGGAAATGGAGACCAAGTCCGACCACAGTGACAGCGAAATAGCTCGGAAACAGCCAGGCCTCGACGCCGCGCACCACAAGGTCGGCCGCCTCGGTCAGTTGCCGGGGCGTCACACCCTTGACGATCAGCGTCGACTTGAACGGATCGACGCCGTTGGCGACGACGGAGGCAACGAAGGGATGGATGTTGTGGCCAACGACGAGCACTGCGGCCGCAGCGAGATTGAGGAGCGCCGCCAGATTGGCCAGGCGCGGACGCGGCGCCTTGGCGCGCGAAAAGATGAGCACGGCAATGCCCGAGCAGAATGCGATTGCCAGTGCCAGAAAACCGGGCACGACGACGGAGGAGCCGTTTTCCACGCCGAGGATCGCCTTGAGCGAGCGCTGGTAGTCGCCGGAGGAGATGAAGAGATAGATGATGAAAGGCAGCGCGGTCAGGATGATCAGATTGCTCGGACGCACGCTTCTCAGGAACGACATTCATTCCTCCGGGGGCATGGACAAACAGACGGAAGACCCGGAGCGCGATGCGCACTCCGGGTCCGATTGGCATTGCGCGCTTATTTCAGGCCCCAATACTTGTTGATGAGCTGGTCGAGCGTGCCGTCGTCCTTGATCATCTTCAGGCCTTCGTTGAAGGCCGCGACGTTTTCATCGCCCTTGCGGAAAACGAGGCCGAGCGGATCTGATTCGAGGTCCTTGATGGCAACGACGAGTTCGCCGGCGAATTCGCGTTCGTAGGCGGCAGCGTTGGCGCCGTTGATCACGACGCCGTCGACGTCCTTGTTCTTGAGCGCGATGATCGCGGCGCTGAAGGTATCATAGGCGGCAACATTCTCCTTGCCGACGACACTCTCGGCAACCTGCGCGTCCGTCGTGTTCGCTTGGGCGGAGAGCTTTCTGCCGGCGTCCTTGAAGCGGTCGAGGGTGATGCCCTGATCTTCAACCCGCATCAGCACGGCCTGGCTGTTGACGATATAGGGATCGGAGAAGTCCATCGCCTTCTTGCGTTCCTCGGTGATCGAGACGCCCGATGCGACGAGGTCGAAATTGCCCTGGTCGAGGGCCGCGAAGATGCCGTCCCAGCCGGTGGTGATGAATTCGGCCTGGCAGTTGATCTTGGCGCAGACGGCATTGACCACGTCGACGTCGAAGCCGACGACCTGTCCGGTTGTCGGATCAATGCTCTCCATTGGCGGCGAGGTCGTGTCGGAGCCGACCTTCAGAAGCTTACCGCCGAGATCGGCGGCGTGGGAAACGCTCGAAGCAAGGGCCGCAACGGCCAGGGCAATCATCAGTCTTTTCATGGTTCTCCTCCTTGGATGATCAACTTTAAAGGCGGCCGCCGAGATTGTCGGGCTGGCGCGCGATCAGTGTCGGCCTGAAGACCTGCCGCAACGCCTTGGGGTCCTCGCCCTCCATGCGCCGTAGCAGGAACTGTCCGAGCGTGCGGCCGAGCACTTCGATCGGCTGGTAGAAGGTGGTGATCGGCGGGGTGAAATAGGCGCTGACATTGATGTCGTCATAGGCGATGACGTCGACGTCGACGCCGACCTGGCGCCCGAGGCTGCCGAGGCCCGAAAGCACGCCGAGCGTGGTGGATTCGTTGATGCAGACGAAAGCGGTCGGGGCATCGTCCAACTGCAGGAAGGCGATCACCGTCTGCCGACCGAAATGGGTCGAGAGATCGCCTTCGGCGATCAGCTCCATCGGCGCATCGAGGCCCGCCTCGCGGAAGGCCCTGACGAATCCGTCCACCCTGTCGAGCGCATAGGAAAGCCGCCGCTCCGGGTTGACGAGCGCGATCCGCCTGTGGCCGCCGGCAATCAGCCGTGCGGTCGCCGCATGCGCCGCCCATTCGTTGTCGATGTCGACATGGGCGTAGACGAGATCCTTGCGGCAGCGTCCCATCGAAACGAAGGGGAAGTGCTCGGCAACGAGCAGATCGATCCGCGGATCTTCCGCGAGAATGCCGGAGAAGATGAGCCCGTCAGCCAGTCCCTGATCGACGATCCGGCGTGCGGCTTCGGCGCCGTCGGCGGCATCGCGGATGACGTGCACCGACATACGATAATCCGTACCTTCAAGCGCCTGACTGATGCCGCTCAAGGTCTGCGTATATTCGACGCCGTCCCATTCGTAGTCGCGCGCTGCGGTCACCGGCATCAGGACCGCCGCTTGGAAGCTCTTGCCGGTGCGAAGCGCCATGCCGCGCGCATTCGCCTGATAGCCGACTTCACGCGCCGCCTTGAAGATGAGGTCACGGGTCGCCGGGGCGACCACGGGAGATTCACGCAGCGCCTTCGAGATCGTGGCGATGGAATAGCCGGTCATCTCGGCCAAGGTCTTGATCGTCGGCGTCGGCGCGCGCTGCGCCCTGTGCATCTCAGTCGCCATGCAACCTCCCCAGGCGTCGGCCTTTCCTGGAGATTAGACGTAGCAGCCAATAAAAACGTTTTCAAGGAAAATAAAAACGTTTTTATTGAAACAAGGCATTTCGCGCCAGAACGCCCGCTGGACCAGCGGATAGATTGTGCTGCAATCAGTGAGTTGTTCAGCCTGCTCAGTGAGCGGTGTAGGCGCCGTCCACGAGATGAACGCTGCCGGTAATAAAGCTCGCCTGCTCCGACAGCAGGAAACAGATCAGGGCCGCAACCTCTTCTGGCGTACCGCGACGCCCCATCGGTTGCAGCGACATCATCCGCCTGCTGCTTGCGACGTCCGCATTGTCCGAGGACAGTGGCGTGTCGATCCAACCCGGCGCCACGGCATTGATGCGAATCCCTGCGCGGGCATACTCGATCGCGGCCGCCTTCGTCAGCCCGACCACTGCGTGCTTGGCGGCCGTGTAGGCGGCGGCAGTCGGCAGAGCAACCGAGCCGAGAATGGAAGCCGTATTGACGATAGCGCCCCCTCCGCACCCTGACATGGCCGCGAGCTCGTACTTCATACAGTAGAAAACGCCGTGCAGATTGACGTTCATCAATGCGTGCCAACCATCAATCGGGTAGTCGGCTGTCGCCTTGCGGACGCCCTCGACCCCGGCATTGTTGACCGCCAGATGTAAGCCGCCACAGGTCTGCAGGGCAAACGCCACCAGCTTCTCCACAGCGACCGCATCGGCAACGTCGACCGCGACGTTATGGGCCTTGCCCCCCTTCGAGCGGATATCCTCGGCGACCAGACGCACAGCGTCAGCATCGACATCGGCAGCGATCACTTCCGCCCCCTCTGCCGCGAGTTGCCGACACACGGCTGCGCCAATTCCGGAACCTGCGCCGGTTACGACCGCAACCTTGCCAGCGAAGCCTAGATTCATTCTATCATTCCTAACTGTCACGCTCCGACTAATCGAGCGCGCACGACATCGCAAGTCATTTCATGACCTTCATTTGGGAGGCAACAACTTTCCAGCTATCCGACCGAAATAACACGCAGAATGGCGATATTCTTTGAGGCAATTCATACCATAACGCCTCGGTCCTCCTAAAGAATATACAATCTTTTCAGTGATTTTCCCCACGGCGCAAGCAAAAAGCGACGACCGTTCAGGCATCTATCCTATCGCCGCTATTGGTTTGACTGATTGGAACTTGGCTGCAAAATATTGTCATGTTAAAAGCGAGTCGAGGGGACCATTTTTCTCAGCAGGTAAAGATGGACAATCACCGCATTACACGGAGAGCCCTGGTCATCGGCAGCCTTGCTCTGCTGACCGGGTGCAGTTCAAGCTGGCAGGGCGTTTCCCTTCCATCCTTGTACGGCGGAACCCCCGGCGTGGACCCTCGCTACCGACGACGGCACGTGCGCTTTGAAGGCGATGAGCCCGCGGGAACTATCCTCGTCGACACAACCCAGCGCTATCTCTATGCGATTGAAGATGGTGGTTGGGCGATGCGCTATGGCATTGGCGTCGGTGAAGAGGGGCTTACACTCAAGGGACGGGCCGTCGTCGGCCGAAAGGCCGAATGGCCATCATGGACGCCGACCGCAAGCATGATCCGACGCAAACCGGAACTGGCGCAATACGCTGGTGGCGTTTCCGGCGGCCCGCACAACCCGTTGGGGGCGTCAGCGTTGTACCTTTATCGCAATGGGCAGGATACCAAGTTCCGCCTCCACGGCACGAATGCGCCTTGGACCATTGGGCAGGCCGTTTCCAATGGCTGCATCCGACTGACGAATAATGATATCGTCGATCTTTATTCCCGAACGCCAATTGGAACTCCGGTATTGATCATTTGATGGCGTACTCTATCTGACTGCGGTATTGGGGTAAGGCCGACATGCTTTTGGCGCACTGTTTAAAATTCGGTAACGATAAACCGGATGACCAGTGTGCCCTTTCCGCACTAGGCCGAATCTTGAATTGCCACTAATACTATGAATGTTGCCTTCGAATACCCATTCCGACCAGAGAGGAAAGGACTTATTGATGAGCAGAATTCTAATCGTTACAGTTGCGTTGCTTTCGGTTGCCAGCCTCGCCGCCTGCGGGACCATCGGCAAAGGAAAAGGCAAGGCGCCGCCACCAGTGGCCGAAGAACCAGCGCCCGTTTACAAATAGTTACAGACCTTAGTTCGGGGAGGGCCTCACGGTCCTTCCCGCCCTATCTGATCGTGGCCGGCCCGGTCACACGTCGCAGCACGGGAGATCGGAACGCCCCCTAAAGTGGCAAATCCAAAGGCTCATCAGAATTCGGGAGATATGGCGCAGTAATGAAGCGTTCACGAGGTCGTATTTCGTTCGCTGTCTTGGCCGCATTGGCGGTTACGGCATGTCAATCGCAAGATAAGAGTCCTCAGCCACGGTTTGTCTCAAGCGTTGCGGGCAGCGCGACACAGCAGCGCGAACAGGGCTATTTCATCGAATTTCGCTCTCGTTATGCGCTCAGCTACGGCCACTCCTATGTGGTTTTTGGCCGCCTCAGCAAGTCGGGGGCAATGGTCAATCCGGAGGTTGCCGGACTTGCCCCGGCAACAAACGATACCGCTCCCTACGTTCTCGGCCATGTTCTGCCCGTCCCGGCTGAAACCGGCGCGAGCGACGGGGACCTGGAGGAACAGTACCGGTCTGCAAGTTGGCGCGTCATGTTGACCGAACCGGAGTATCGGGACGTCGTCGCCAAGATCCGAAAGCTCAAAGGCGAAGCCAAATTCTGGCATGCGTCGCTCTACAACTGCAATGCCTTTGTGGCCGACATCGCGCGCTCCATGGGCTACAAGACTCCCGGCATCTGGCTCAGACCGCAGCAATTCATTACAAGGCTTCGCGAAATGAACGGCGGTTGAATTTGACCTGCCCCAGCGCCGCGCGTCTTATCAGATGCCCAAAGAACGATTGCGCCGCCAACAGTTGCCCTTTATGCCCGTAAACGGCGATCGAAATCCGACCAAGCCATTGTGCCTCGCGACTGCAGCACCGGCACGTGTCAGGCGGGAGCGATCATGCCGTTTGTACTTGACAACCGCAGCGGCGTTCAGCACCGCAGCGGGAACTTAGGTGGTTCAACGTGAACATATCCGTCGCCTCCATCGGCGAAATCCTCTGGGTCATAGGCATTGTGGCTTGGTATGTTGTCCGCTACCCATTCGAGCGCCGCGCAAGGCGTGTACGGGTGATGAGCAGTCGGCGCTCACCAACCGATACTGTGGGCCTGGCCGCCGCCCTGCTGGGCCTTGCCATTGTGCCTGGGCTTTATGTTGCAACGGGAATCCCGAGATTTGCCGACTATCCCGCACTTCCATGGATGGTGGGCCTTGGCGCGCTCATCTTTGCCATGGCGCTGTGGACATTCCGTCGGACCCACAAGGCACTCGGCCGCAACTGGTCGATCTCGCTGGAGATTCGCGAAAAGCATCAGTTGATCAGCAATGGGCCCTACGCCCTCGTGCGCCACCCGATGTATACGAGTTTCCTGCTCATGGGAATCGGCCAGATGTTTTTGCTGTCAAACTGGGTGGTTGGGCTTGCGGGCATCCTCGGCTTCGCTTTGCTTTTTTTCTTGCGCGTGGGCAAGGAGGAGCGCCTGATGCTGGAATTCTTCGGTCCTGAATATCGCGCCTACATGGACAGGACGAAGCGGATAATACCCTATCTTTATTAGAGGTGGCATGATGCGGGGCCGACCGGTCAAGCTTTCTGCAGGACGACGCCTTGTCGGGGATCTCATGAGGTTTTCGATAGCCGTGCCGCGGGTTACGGTACAAAGGCAAATGAACATCCGCGCGCTGCAGAGCGCCAGGATCAGCCAGTCAGAACGCCCGTCATGGACGGTCCTCTTTCTCAAAGGTTATGGGCTTCTTTCGAGGGAGCTCCCGGAGTTTCGTCGGGCTTATGTCAAGCTGCCGAAAACGCAGCTCTATGAATACCCGGGAAGCATTGCGTCCATTGCGCATGAGCGCGAACACGAGGGTGAAAAGGTTGTGCTTCTCAGTACGATCAAAACGCCGGAGCGCCGGTCCATTCCCGAGTTGAGCGTCTTGCTCCAGGAGGCGCGATCACGTCCGGTGCTTGAGATCCGGGAGTTCCGACGCGCACTGAAGATTGCGCGGTTGCCGACGCCGCTGCGACGGCTGCTGATGTGGCTCAGTCTGAACATGGGACGTCAACGGGGTCATCGATTCGGCACCTTTCAGTTGTCCGTCTATTCCGGTCTCGGCGCCGAGTCGCTCAATCCGCTGACGCCGCTCACGACGCTCCTCAACTATGGACCGATCGGCGAGGACGGATCGGTCACTGTGCGCATTCACTATGATCATCGCGTCATGGACGGAGCCAACGTGGCGCGTGCCTTAGTTCGTTTCGAAGAAATACTGAACGGAGAGGTCGCTGAGGAAGTGGCGAGCCTGTCCGAAGTTGGAATCCCGCCAATTGCGGCGTCGGAGTCGTCGGCATGACGTCAGATCAAAAGCCACAGCCGGCAATCGTCGTCGTCGGAGCGTCCAGGGGCATAGGCAGAGCAATTGCCGAGCTTGCCGCACGGGACGGTTCACCCGTCGTCCTGATCGCGCGATCGATGGAAAACCTGCGAGCGGTGGAAACCACGATCGTGCAGGCGGGCGGCACGGCATTCGCCCTTGCGCTCGACCTCACCTCAGACGACGCAACGACGGACCTGGAAGAATTCCTGTCAAGCCGAGACCTCGTCTGCGACGTTCTCGTCAATAGTGCCGGCTACGGGTTGCGCGGCGGGGCGACTGCTTTGCCAATTGCTGACCAGATTGGAATGATCGACGTCAACATTCGCGCCCTGGCTGACCTGACATTGCGCCTGTTGCCTGGCATGGTGGCACGACGCCGTGGTGGCGTCATCAACCTGGCTTCGGTTGCCAGTTTCGTCCCCGGCCCGTACATGGCGATGTATTATGCAAGCAAGGCATTCGTGCACTCCTTTTCCGCAGCACTGCATCAGGAGACCCGAAAGGCGGGCGTAGCGGTGACCTGCGTTGCGCCGGGGCCGGTATCGACCGAATTCCTCGAAAAGTCTGGCGCCAATAGGGCTGCATTGTTCAAGGTTTTGCCAAAAGTCACTCCGGAATATGTGGCAATATGCGCCTGGCGAGGCTTCAAAGCACGCCGGCGGCTGGTCATTCCCGGCATTTCCGCGAAACTGGCGATCTTGACGGCGGGAATACTTCCCTCTGCGGCGTTATTGCCGCTGGTCGGCCGGCTGCAATTGCGCGGCAACGACCCCTGCCCTTGCGGATCCGGCAGGATGCTCAAGAACTGCTGCCGCGCAGGCCACCCCAAAAGCGGGACAGCCTCGGCTTGATCCGTCCGTGTGGACCGCGCAGACAAGCGCGTCGCTATCGCAATACCGTCGCGCACCTTTGCGCGACAGGCCGCCAACCGGATATCTAAGTATAAGAAGAACAAAGAAGCGCTCCGTGTCGCCGCACTGCGGGAACACGGAGCGCTTCAAATCGACACCGGTTGCGGAAGGCGAACCCCAATCAATCCATGTCGTCGTTGTCGGGCGCACTCATGTGATCGCGGTTGCCGTAGATGATCTCGCGCTTGCCGACATGGTTGGCGGGACCGACGAGGCCTTCCTTTTCCATGCGTTCGACCAGCGAAGCGGCACGATTGTAGCCGACGCCGAGGCGGCGCTGAATGTAGGAAGTCGAGCACTTCTTGTCGCGCAGGACCACCTTGACCGCCTGGTCGTAGAGTTCGTTGCCGTCTTCGGAGGCAAGCGCGCTCTTGTCGAAAATGGGGGTCTCTTCCTGGGGCTCCTCTTCCTCCTCGTCGGCCGTGACGGTCTCGAGGTATTCCGGACGCCCTTGGGTCTTCAGATGCGCGACCACGTGTTCGACCTCCAGGTCGGAGACGAAGGGACCGTGGACGCGGGCGATGCGTCCACCGCCCTGCATGTGCAGCATGTCGCCTTGGCCGAGCAGTTGTTCGGCACCCTGTTCGCCGAGGATCGTGCGGCTGTCGATCTTCGAGGTGACCTGGAACGAGATGCGGGTCGGGAAGTTCGCCTTGATCGTGCCGGTGATGACGTCGACCGACGGACGCTGCGTCGCCATGATCAGGTGGATACCGGCGGCACGCGCCATCTGCGCCAGGCGCTGGATCGCGCCTTCGATCTCCTTGCCGGCGACCATCATCAGGTCGGCCATCTCGTCGACGATGACGACGATATAGGGCATCGGCGCCAGATCCATTTCCTGCTGCTCGAACAGCGGCTCGCCGGTGCCCTTCTCGAAGCCGGTCTGAACCGTGCACATCACGGGCTCACCCTTTTCGCGGGCGGCAGCGGCGCGCTGGTTGTAGCCGTCGATGTTGCGCACACCGAGCCTGGACATCTTCCGGTACCGGTCTTCCATCTCGCGCACGGCCCATTTCAGCGCCATCACGGCCTTTTTCGGGTCGGTAACGACGGGGGTGAGCAGGTGCGGGATGCCGTCATAGACGGAGAGCTCGAGCATCTTCGGATCGACCATGATCAGACGGCACTCTTCCGGCTTCAACCGGTAGAGCAGCGACAGGATCATCGTGTTGATCGCCACCGACTTGCCCGAGCCGGTGGTGCCGGCGACGAGCAGGTGCGGCATCTTCGCAAGCTCGGCGATGACAGGCTCACCGCCGATGGTCTTGCCGAGGCAGAGTGCCAGCTTGTAGCCAGTCTTGCGGAAATCGACGGATTCGATCAGCTCGCGGAAATAAACGGTCTCGCGGGTGGCGTTCGGCAGTTCGATGCCGATGACGTTGCGCCCGGGGACAACCGCGACGCGGGCCGAAAGCGCCGACATGGAGCGGGCGATATCGTCTGCGAGGTTGATGACGCGGGACGATTTCACACCGGGTGCCGGCTCGAATTCATAGAGGGTGACGACCGGGCCAGGGCGAACATGGATGATCTCCCCCTTGACGCCGAAGTCCTCTAGCACGCTTTCGAGCAGACCAGCATTCTGTTCGAGCTGCTCCTGGGTCATGAAGAAGCCCTGGCCGACTGGCGCTTCCTGCAACAAGTCTTCGGACGGGAACTCGTAGCTGTCGGCGCTCGAGGCGCGATCGGTGGTGCCAATGGGCGGCAAGGCACTCGGCGCACGCGTGACCTGGGCCGGCATGGTGATCGCCGCCTTGGAGGCGACCGGCGCAGGCTGCTCGATTTCGACCGGTTCGGCATCGATGATTTCCGGTTCGGTGGTAACGACGACCGCAGGTGTCTCGGCAATCGCAGCGGGGGCCGGAGCAATCGCCGTAAGGGGCTCGGCGGCGACAGCAGGCTGCAACGGAGCTGGAACATCCTCTGCCTTCGCGCCGCGGACATCGACGACGCGAAACAGCGAAGTGATCGCCGTCGGCGGCATGCGGCGGATTTCGACCGGACGCACCGGTGCCGACGGGACAGTAGCAACGGGAGGGGGCAACGGCGCAATCTGCACGGGCGCAGGGGTCTCGACGAAGGGCTTTGGGTGCGTGGCTTCCTCGGCAGCGATTTGGACATCATCGGCCGGGCCGAATTCGAAGAAAGCGAAGTCGGACAGGAAGCTCGAACGCACGGCGCTATGATCGGCAGCCGGGCTGGCCGGTTCTGGAGCGGGCGCGGGCTGAACTTCCGCGACAGGTTCGGAAACGACGATCGGCGTCGTGAGAACCGGCGCAAGCGAGACGCTGTCATCGGCCGGAGCCTCGGCGCGCTCGAGCATCGCCGGCTCGATCGTGTTCTGTGCCGCGGTCCAGGTCGGGAGCTGGTTGGTCAGCATGCGCAACAGTTCGGATGGGCTATAGGACGGCAGTGTGACCTCGGCCCGCGGCCCGGCGCCAACAGCAGGAGCGGATGCTTCCGTCTGCACCGGTTCGGCCGGTACCGTCACGGCGAGCTCGATTACTTCGGCAGAAGCTGGCACAGGCTCCACCACCACCTCGACGGTTGCCGCGTCGACTTCGGCCGCCGACGTTTCGCCGGTGGCGGTTTCGCGTTCCCCGACCTGCGGCGCGCGCCGCTTCATGAATTCGCGCTCCGGCGTACGGGTGAAGCGGACGTTCGGCGCCAGGAAGAAATGGCTCTCCCAGGTCGAATCGCCATAGTGGCCGGCAATCTCCGACAACGTCGGCAGCGGCTCGCTGGTCGTCGCGGTCACCTGTGCCGGCGCATAGGCCGAGCCCTGACCATAAAGGCGCGTCGCGCGGCCAAACGTTTCGGCCTGCTGGTTGGCCGGACGGCGGGGCGCCGCCGGCGCCTCGTACAACTGATAGGGGTCGGCGGTTTCCGCCTCATGGGTGGGCATACCGCTCAACGCATCGTCATGCGGACCATCGAAATAATCCGCCTGGTTTGCATCATGCAAAGCAGCCTGTGAGAAGTTTGTCCTGGGAATACGCATGGGTCCTGGAAGAGCTAGAGACATCGCCGCGGGGCCTTCTAAGCGATAGGAAATGAAGGTTAACAAGTCCCTTCCAACGCCCCGTATCGAGCCGACAGCCGGGGTCTATAGCCGCCTTCCCCGAGGCGAGAAACGTCCTCAACGCCCGGCGCCCCAATGGGCCCCGCGGCGTTCCGTCGCCGCGGTCACTGAGAAGAAAAATATTTCTGGAGGAAAGCCAAACTGGCGCATGGGGCCAGCGCATGTGGTGGCGCGCTATCAGTGCCACCGGGAAAACGAATCGGGCCGACGCGCAGTTGAATGGCGGGATTGCAGTCTCTCACCGCCTGCCTCCTTGCGCCGCTGAATTTCCCGAAACCGATCGCGGTTGCGATTGCCGATGGAAGCGGCCTACCCTGAAGAGAAGATCGTCGGGAGTGACGATGCCTTGCATGATCGCGCGGTCGAACCATCGACCCGACCATCCGACCAAGACGAGGGCTCAGGTGGCGTCCGCTGCCCGAGCCAGCTCGGTCAGCCGCTCCTGACAGATCGTCTCGACGAGGCGAAGGAGATGCTCGGTCCGCTCGAGAAGCCAGCTGAGCCCTTCCTCGGTGATCTCGAAGTGCTTGGAGTAGCGTGCCTTCACATAAGCTTCGTTCGAAATGTTGTACCAGGCGCTGAAGCGGTGCTGATCCCGCGGCCAGGCCTCGACGAGCCGCCGATCACGATCCTCGGCGAGACCGCGGAGAAATTTGAGGTTGTGCGACGGCGGGCTGTAGTTGGTAAGGGTGAGGAGCACGCAGGAATAGGCAGTCTCTACTGCTTGGTGCAAATTAAACGCTGCGTGATTTCGTTGCTTGTCAGAGATGGCGTATCGAGCCAACTGACAAAAGTAATTCGCGCTCGCATATTGTCTTTCGAAATGCTCGTTCGCCACCCTAAGCGCGTCGGCCGGCGAGAGTCGTTTCGGCTCGGCCAGCGGCCGGTCATCGAGTTCGTAGAGCACAATGCCCTCGCGCAGAATGTCGACGAAGAAATACTGTCCGTCCGCAAGGAAGTTGTTCACCTCCCGGGCGCCATGGATGATCAGCCCAACCGGCGTCGAGACGCCCTTGTCCCAAATCAGACGGTCGGTCGCCTTGTCAGTATTGCGGTTCTGCGAGCTTCTTCGAATTGACGATGACGAGGATATCGTAATCCGAGCGATAGCCCTTCATCGTATGCGGTTCGTCAACAAAGGTGCCGCGGGCGTAGGAGCCGAAGAGGATGATCTTCAGGATCCGCCCACACTTCTTGAAGTCGGCCGAGCCACCCTCGAGCGTATCGGCAAACTCCTCGTGGATGATCTCCACAACGCGGGCAAGCTCGCGCTGCTTCTTCTCGGGCAGATGTTCGAGGCTCGCTTTCATATGCAACCGATAGGATAAAGACGACTCGTCGTCTACTACAGGAATTATGAGTAAGACACGCCTGCGATCGGTGGCCCAGGTCAGCGTCTCTTAAGCCTCCTCGACCGCGCGCAATTCAACCTTAAGCCAGCCGGAACATCGTGACCAAGCAAGCAGAACGTCTGGGTGCCGTAACGCCGCGGGCGCAAAATCGCGCCGCGCGCCCAGCTCGGTGCAATCGCAAGGGTAAAATGAACCTCCTGGAAGCGCCCACGCTGCGGCACAGCCGAGGGAAACATGAACACGCCGGAAGTCATCAACACCGGCTCGCGCCGATTGGGCGGGCAGCGACTTCGAGCTACTTTTGCACGCAGCGAATGGGGGCCGGATACTGCCCGACCAGTTCGTCAACGGTCAACAGCGTGACACCGACGGAATCTCAAATTAAATGCCAACCAAGAAAGAAACGGCCGCATTCTTATGGTTGGGTGCCAAACGACAGAATACCCGGCATGCAAGAAATGGGGCGATTTCGGTTTCGCCATCGGCAAAGGTCCGTCCAATGGCTCTTTTTGAGCATCGGCCGGATGGTATCGATCGGCCTCGATGACATTGGATTCATCTAAGAGTGCGACAAATCTTCCCTTTCCCATGCGTTCTTCGGGCCCACGTTGCGCCACCGCCGCATATCTACAGGAGGCAGCTCAGAGCCACTATTCCGTAGAATAGAGGTCTTCCTCTCTCGCATTCAACAATCCGGCCAACGTGCGCAGACCGCTATCGAGTTGGTCCATCGTAGGGGTCGCCAGCGCCAGTCTGACAGCATTTGGCGCATGGCCGGGCATGACCGCGAAGGTCGTGGAGGGAGTCAATGCGATATCGCGCCTGGCGGCAGCAACGACGAAACTTTGCGAACGCCAGTGGGGTGGCAGCGTGAGCCAAAGGTGGAAGCAGTTCCGGTTCGCCTGCACTTCGAAGCCAGAGAGGCGGTCGGCCGCGAGTTTCTGCCGGGAACGCGCGTCAAGCCGCTTCAACCTGACCAGCTCGGCAACGGTGCCATCGCCCATCATCCGCAGCGCTGCGGCGAAGGCAAAGCCCGACGTGGACCAGCCGCCGGAACGCACCGATGCCATCATGCTCTCACGCAAGCGCAGCGGCGGGACGATGAATCCGAGCGACAGGCCCGGCGCGACCCGCTTGGACAGGCTGTCGACGACGACGCACGATTCCGGCGCGAGCGCGGCGAGCGGCAGGTCGTCCTCGAGAAAACTGTAGACGCGATCCTCGATGACCGGGAGGTCGAGGGCTTCGACGACCCGGATCAGATCGCTTCGCCGCGCCGGAGACATCGTCGTGCCGAGCGGGTTCTGCGCCGCCGGCTGGACGTAAATCGCCGAGAGCCGGGCCTCCTGGTGCGCCTTCAGCACCGAGTCCGGCCGCACGCCGTCCTCGTCCATCGCTAGTGGCACCAGCATGATGCCCAACCGGACGGCAATCCCCTTGATGAAGGGATAGGTCAACGCCTCCACGCCGCATCGGCCGCCGGTCGGAACGAGGGCGGCGAGCGCCGCGCCAATGGCCTGCCGACCGTTGCCGGTAAAAACGAGCTGCTCGGTCGTTGGGGACCATCCGCCTCGTGACAGAAATTCGGCGGCCACGCTTCGCTCCGCGGCCGTTCCGGTGCTGGTTACCTGCCGCAACGCAACGTCGAGGGCCGCGAGCTTTTCCAAGCCCGCGAGGCTCCTCCCGATCAGCGCAGTCTGTTCGGGCAGAATTGGATAGTTGAATTCCAAGTCTATCCGGATGCCACGCGGTTCGCCGAGCGCCTCCGCGCCGCGCCGGGGCTCACCCGACACGAACGTGCCTCGGCCCACTTCCCCCACAACAAGGCCGCGACGCAGCAATTCCGAAAAGACACGGCTCGCCGTCGAGGCGGCAATCTTGTGCTCATAGGCAAAGCGGCGCTGCGGCGGCAGGCGGTCGCCCGGTTTGAGCGTGCCGTTCGCGATCTCTGCAGCGATGGCGTCGGCCAGCCTGATATAGTCGGAGTTCGACATTTATTGCTCCGAGTACAATGTTTCGATTGCACCGAGTATTATCTGCGATCATTCTTCTCCTATCAACCCATTTGTATTGAAAACGCAGACGCTCAGCGTCGCGGGCGTTAACGCGGAGCCATTGCCATGGAGCTGACCCTTGCGACCATTCTCGTTGCCTTTGCCGGCGTGTTTCTAATCAGCTTCATGCGCGGCGCATTTGGCGGCGGCTTCGCCATCATCGGCGTCCCGCTGCTGTCGATCGTGATGGATCCGGTTGCGGCCGGCGGTCTGCTCGCGCCGTTGTTCATCGCTATGGACGTCTACGCACTGCGTTACTGGAAGCCCTCAACCTGGTCGAAGCCGGACCTTGTGCTGCTTGTTCCCGGGCTGGTGACCGGTATCGGGATTGGTTATTTCGTGTTCCGAGCCCTCGATCATCGGGCCATCGCAATTTTGATGGCGGCGATTACTCTCGCCTTTGTCGGCCTCTGGCTGATCCGGGGCGCCGAGGTGACGCCTCATCCGCGTTCGGGGCCAAAGGCCGTTGCCGCCGGCTTCACCTCGGGGATCACCACCATGGTGGCCCACTCGGGCGGGCCGCCGCTGGCGATGTATCTGCTGCCGCTCGGCCTCAGCAAGGAAATCTATGCGGGAACCACGAGCCTGTTCTTTACCGTCGGCAACGCGACCAAGCTCGTGCCCTGGTTGCTCCTGGCGCAGCCATCGGCCGCGACTTGGAAACTGATGGTGCTGTGCCTCCTCACCATTCCGATCGGGGTGTGGTCGGGCTGGCGGCTGCACGGGGTGCTGGACCAGCGCCAGGTCTATCGCGCCTGTTACGGGCTTCTGGTCGTGACAGCGTTGAAATTGTTATGGGACGGCGTTTCTGGATACGTCGCCTGAATTCAGGCCGCCTGTGTCGCATCGTGCCTCATAATAATTATGCGTTTCGCCGACACACGCTCGTTTTGTCGGTACAATCGTCGATTGGCAGCCTGGCGGGAAGCGGGAAGCGGAGGTGCGCGACAGAGCAAATAGCCCTCCTTCTCGGAGAATCACTCAATCATTCCAGGGACTATGGATGACGGCTGGCGTGTTCGACGCAGTTCGATAAGGGACGAGGTCCTTTCGGAAATGCCCTCAGTCTTCATGTCGACGTGGAGCTGTGAAGCGGGACACGGAAGTGACGCGCTTCCACTTGATACATTATCCGATCTTCGTGGCCCAAAGGGCGAACATCACAGCAACAAGGCTTGCAAGGCTCTTGGAAGCACAGTTCTGTCCGGCCCGTAAGGCGCGTCCACGCTTAGGTCTGCAAACGACAGCATTGCGCCCCAAGTCGGACACTGAGCAGAGCACGGTGGTATCCTAGAAGCGGACATGCATAGATGGCGCCGAGCTGCAGGTTTGCGCCACTTCCAGAGCTTACCTCGGAAGCTGCGATCGACGCGTTTCGACTCCCATGCCCTTGCTTGTCACACGGGGTCCAACGGTAGGCGCCGTCGTGTATGGTGGCGCCTGAAAAGACGCGCAAAGTTGTAGGTCCCTTGGGGATGTAGAATGAGCATTTCCTTCACAGCAAAGGAGCGCACCATGTCTTTCAACACGCAACGGCTCCAATTTCCCGGTCATTCCGGCGCAATCCTTGCCGCCCGCCTCGATCTGCCCAACGGGCCATTACGTGCCTACGCAATATTTGCCCATTGCTTCACCTGTTCCAAGGATCTGGCGTCGGCGCGCCGCGTTGCGGCCGAGCTTGCGCGCGAAGGCATCGCCGTCCTGCGGTTCGATTTCACGGGATTAGGATCGAGCGAGGGCGAATTCGCCTCGACAAACTTCTCGTCCAATGTCGCCGACCTGCTTTCGGCCGCCGACTATCTGCGCCAACACTATGAGGCACCGTCGTTGCTGATCGGCCACTCGCTCGGCGGTGCAGCGGTTCTCGCCGTCGCCGGGGACATTCCCGAAGTGCGCGCCGTGGCCACCATCGGCGCGCCGGCCGATGTCGGCCACGTGTTGAAGAACTTCGGAACGAGCCTTGAGGAGATCGAGAAGAGCGGCGAGGCAGATGTCGATCTTGCCGGGCGCACGTTCCTTATAAAAAAGCAATTCGTCGAAGACGCGCGCGGGCAGCGCATCAAGGATGCCGTTGCCAGCCTGAAAAAGCCGCTCCTCGTCCTTCACGCGCCGCTGGACCAGACGGTCGGGATCGAGAACGCCACCGAAATCTTCCTCGCGGCCAAGCATCCCAAGAGCTTCGTTTCGCTGGACAAGGCCGACCACCTGCTCACCGACCCTGAGGACGCAGCCTTCGCCGGCCGGATCATTTCGGGATGGCTGACGCGCTATCTCGCCGCCGACACGCCGCAGGGCACGCAGCCAATCGAACATGTCAGGGTGATGGAGACGGGCGAAGGCAAGTTCCAGAACGCGGTTCAGGCCGGCGGCCATCGGCTTTTCGCCGACGAACCCGAAACCGTGGGCGGTCTCGATTCCGGCCCGTCACCCTATGATTTCCTGTCGATCGCGCTTGGCGCCTGCACCTCGATGACGCTGCGCCTCTATGCCGAGCACAAGGGGCTCGCGCTCGGCCGCATCGGCGTCGACGTCTCACATGCCAAGATCCACGCCAAGGACTGCGAGGAATGCACAGAGTCGGAGCGCAGCGGCAGCGCCAGGATCGACCATTTCGAGCGCGTCATCTCCGTCGACGGCGAGGTATCGGAGGAGCTTCGCGGCAAGATCGTCGAAATTGCCGGCAAATGCCCGGTCCATCGCACGCTCGAAGCCGTGGCGAAGATAAAAACCGTCGTGAAATCAGGGCCCCGAATGACGGGGCGATAGCATGAACGGGCTCTTGAGCTGGCCATGTCCTCGCGTGTCTCAACGATTAGGCTCTGAATGGGAGCCGAAACGGCTGCAGGATATCTTGAGCGATTCTTGGATAACGAGGGCGATTCCGCTCTTTTCGCAGCATTGGCTTTTTGGCGCGCATTGCGTCGCTCAGCAACTTGCGCGCCAACTTCCGCCTTCCACCCAGCCCCCGCGGCTTCCTCCTTGGGAGGTTTTTCAACGCGGGCCGACGCAGGCCCAGCCGCCACCCTCACGCAGCGGCCCGCATCGAAAAACCTTCACCATTGCGGCCATCGTGTAGATCGAACTCTGATCCCAGAAGCGGCCGCTCCGCAGAGCCGGCAACATCAGCCTTGAAGTCAAGCCGTTGCGAAGGCAGCGAACGGTGAGGCGACTTTCTCCTCGTGGTCGCGCAGCCGTTCCAAATTCTCCGTCCGCGACGTATCATTCGGAGGCGCATTGGGCGCGATGCTTAGAATCGCAACCGCCCAAGCGACTACACAGGAGTCGGCCGATGACGAGCACACGAATTTCGCAGGGTGCCTGACATGGACACGCCTTCTCGCCCCAGAACCACCGGTGTGCGGCAATTCCTTGATCTTGAGCAGCAGCGCGATTGGATAGCGGGCAAGATCGACTTGCCGGACGCGGGCGACCGCTCAGGGTCCCTGGAACAGCGCTTCAAATATGTCGCTCGATTTGAGAAGCTACTTAGTCGCCCGCAAGCGGGGGAAGTGCTGGAGATTCTCGGGCTATACGGTCCAAACTGCATTCCCTTGCTGCGCAAGACCGAGCGCTACTACTGGTCGGTTTCCTGTCTGCCGTCGACCTCGGACAAGCCGCTCATACGCGTCAATGCGAGCTGGATGGAGCTTTTCACGCTCTATGCTCAAGGCGAGGATATCCGCGCCAGATTCATCGTGCATCTTTCGGATTTCACTACAGATCGTTCAGCAACGCCGAGCCGGGTGGACGAACCCTTTCTCGAGCAAAGCGTCGCGATGCCAGAGGACGTCAGTTATTTCTTCCCGCGTGGTGCGGACATTTTCGGCATCAATGTGCGCGGCTCTGTCTCGATCCGCAAACTCCTCGGGAGCCGCCGCGTGGTGCGCGCCATTCGCACGTTCAACCTGACGCACATGAACCGCGGGCGGAACGCCTATCAGGCGAGCCATTGCTACAGCGTGGCGGATTACATGCAGGCAGATTGAGGGGTTCTTTAACGCACGTCATCCTGGTGAACTCACCGTCGCCAGCGGCGGCCGCATCTCGCGAGGTCGAAAAGACAACTGAGGCACACTCGCGCTTGACCAGCTCGGCCGAACGCGAGCACCGACCTCGGCCGGTGTGCGCCCCCACGCCAGTCGTTGAGGTCGATTGGGTTTCGTCCCGAAAACGGCCAGTCAACCATTGCATAAGAAGGCAGCCTCAGGTCCGGAGCCCAGCGAAAGCTGTGTCGCAGTAAGTGGAACGTGTGGGCAATGTCGTCACGCTCGGCGGCTCGCAGTAGAGCGACCGTCGAACGCAATTCTTTGATAAGTCTTCGCCCCGTTCGTTTTTTAACGGTCGAGACCCCAAACGTCCGGGTTCCGTTTGAAGTACTCAGTCAGCATTTCGGTAAGCACACGCACTTTCCGCGTGGGATGCTGACCCGGCGGGCGGACGACATACGCCGCCCCCGGAGGGACCGGATAGCGTGTCATGATCGGGACCAGAGCGCCGGAGGCCACATATTCATATGTGATGCAATCGGGGAGCCAGGCGATGCCGAGACCTGCCGCCGCCGCAGCGGCAAGCGCCGTAGCGCTGTCGGCCTTGAACCTGCCCTGCGGCTGAACCGTGACGATCTTGTCGCCATCCATGAACTGCCAGGCTTCCGTTCCCTGCATGAGGGCCTGATGAGTGACGAGTTCGTCCAGGGTCTCAGGTGACCCGTGCGCTTTGATGTAATCCGGGCTGGCGACAAGCTTTCCATGGATCGGCCCGACGCGCTTCGCGATCAGGTTTGAGTCTTGGAGGTAGGCACCCCGAATCGCGCAATCAAAACCCTCTGCGATGAGATCGACGAAGCGATCGCTGTAGGAGGTATGGATGTGAAGCTGCGGGTGCTGGCGCGCCATGTCCGCAAGCACGGGAGCGAAGTGGGTCGGGCCGAACGTAAGCGGCATGGCAACCCTCAGGCGGCCGCGCAACTCACCGGTGGGGAGGATCGTTTCCTTGGCGGTGTCGATCTCGGCGCTGGCTCTGGCCGCATGGTCCCTGAACGTGATTCCCGCTTCCGTGAGCGCGGCGCCGCGGGTCGTTCGTGCAAGAAGCTGGACGCCAAGCTCCGCTTCGACCCGGAAGAGTCGCCGGCTGACGATCGATTTGGAGACGCCAAGCCGGCGCGCGGCGGCCGATACGCCCCCGGCATCGGCCACTGCGACGAATGTCTGTAGGTCTTCGATGTCCATTCCGGCGTTCCTTATTTCGCGACACAGCTTGCCCGACTATGGCACTACCGCACCACCAAAAGGAACAGCAAATTGCGTCCAGGCAACGTCGCCCGCTGGCGCATGTCTCCCGTGAACCGATCGCCGTCCATAGCGGCAGAGAAAGGAAGTCTTGATGACCCCTCGTAACGGCCTCGATTCGCTTCTTCGTCCCGAAGATTCGGTCCTCGTTCTGATCGATCACCAACCTTATCAACTCGCGAACCTGAACAGCCACGATCCGCATATGGTGGTCAACAACACGACCGCGCTGGCGAAGCTAGCAAAAGCCTTCAATGTTCCGACCATTCTCACCAGCGTGATCGCGGCGCGCGGTGGACTTCTCTTTAAGCAGATCACCGACGTATTTCCGGACCAGGAAGTCATCGATCGCACCTGGGTGAACACCTGGCAGGACGAGAATGTGGTGAACGTCGTCAAGGCGACCGGCCGCAAGCAACTGATCATCGCCGGCCTGTGGACCGAGGTCTGCGTCGCAATGCCTGTCATCCAGGCCGCCGGCGAAGGCTGGGACGTGACCGTGATCACCGACGCGTCGGGCGGGATTTCGAAGGAGTCTCACGAAGTTGCCATCCAGCGCATGGCCGCGGCCGGCGCGAACGTGATGACCGTGATGGCGCTCGCTGGCGAATGGCAACGCGATTGGGCGCGCACCGAGCATGTCGAGGAGCTGACCGATATTCTCATCCAGCACTTCGGCGGCAGCGGCATCGCGTATCTTTGGGAGCAGCAGCTTCTCAACACGCCGGTGCCGAGCGAAGGCTGACCCGGACCGGCATGGCGAGCATTCCGGTGAGGGTCGGAATCGATCCGTTTGCCGGCCCTCGCCATCCTCACCTCACAGGACGCCATGTGATGTCAGCGATGAATGCTATGGCGCAGATGCTGGCCCCGGCCGATCCGGCAGCCGGTGAAGCCTGCCGCCGAAACGGCTCTGAAGACCTATCCCGGTTTCTCGCACGGGATGCTGACAGTGAACGCTGATGTGCTGAACGCCGACCTTCTGGAGTTCATCACGAACTGAAGTGGCTGCGGGGCGTGGCTCCCGGCCCCGTCCCGCAGTTCGAGTCGACGCTTGAAAAGGTGTGCGTGCGTCGGTGGAGCACAAGAACTCCATCTCGTACTACAGAAGCGCTGCGCTCATAGTGGCCTCACTGCGCGTTTGTCAGCTAATTTTATTACTGGGACCGAAACCAGACGGTCTGCCATCGGCCCCCTCACTGTTCTCTCGAGTTCTTCACGCGGCCAAGTTTGGTCAAAGGAGAACAAAAATGGGTGTTGCACAATATGATCCAAACGCACTGGGACGACCGGCTTGGAACGCGGGCCGAAAGGTCGGCGTCAAGTGGCCTTTAAAGCAGCGACAGATTTGGGCGATCCGCTTCTTCCTCGATCGGGAAAGACGCATGAGAGATCGCGCGCTGTTTGATCTCGCAATCGACAGTAAGCTCCGAGGCTGCGATCTTGTTAAGATAAAAATCGGAACCCTCGTCACAGGTCAAGAAATTCGAAGCCGCGCCATGGTCGTCCAGCAAAAGACCGGTCGTCCCGTACAGTTCGAGATCACGGCCGAAGTCAGGGCAAGCCTGCTTGCATGGCTTGAACGGAGAGGCGGAACAATTGACGACTACGCCTTTCCCAGTCGAGTTGATCATGCCGATCATCTCAGCACTCGCCAGTATGCCCGATTGGTCGATGAGTGGGTGACTGCAATTGGGCTAAGACGCGAAGACTACGGCACACACTCGCTTCGACGCACGAAGGCCGCGATGATCTACAAAGCGACGGGCAATCTTCGTGCAATCCAGATCCTGCTCGGACATACCAAGATCGAGAACACAGTCAGGTACCTTGGTGTGGACATCGAGGATGCGCTAGAACTAGCGGAGCATACAGAGATTTGACCGAGGGCGACCCCGCACTCCGCGGGGCCGCACCCATTGGGGAGAATGTTTCCGTTTTAGCAGTTCGATCGAGCGGCTGATCTCTGCTTAACTGTCGTCCGAAACAGCCATTGTCGATGGGGACATGATCCGACGCCACTGGCCGGGCGTCATGTTTTCCCACTCACGGAACGCACGATAGAACGAATTGGTGTCCTGGTATCCGAGCAGGAAGGCCACTTCCTCTATGTCAATCGAGGGATCGGAGAGAAGCTGGGAACCGAGTTCCTGTCTGGCTTCGGTCAGAAGAGCACGGAATGTCGTGCCTTCCGCGGTAATACGCCGCTGGAGGGTGCGCTCGCTCAGCCCCAGTTCGTGCGCCACGGCTCCAACGTCCGGGCGCCCACTGGCCATGGCGCGCTTCAATGCGCCTTTTACTAGGTCACCGAGTGTGGCCCGCGCCTCAATCTCACGCACTGCGTTTGCCAGCGCGGGGGTTAGCATCAGGAGCAGTTCGGGGTTGTGCCCAGGAAATGGCAGGTCGAGGTCCGGCGCATTCAGCACCATGCGATCACGTTTCGCCCCGAAATGGATCGGACAATCGAAGAAAATGCCGTGCTTGTCCGTTCCGGGATTTGGCCGCCGCAATTCCACCGAGATTGGCCGCAGGTGACGGCCAGTGCCGCGTCGGCCGAGTTCCAGCAAAAGGGCAAAGCTTGCGTCCACCGACAGCGGCGGCTCCGGTTCGGTGCCCCCAGGCCACTCGATCGTCACGGCCACTTTGCCGTCGCGCTCCTCGAAACAAAGGCGGTCAGGGCTGCACAGGCGGTTGAAGCGGGCGATCCGCGCCATGCCGTCCCGAAAGTCGGCAGCGTAGGACGCCACCAGAAATGCAAGCTTGTGATTGGCGGTGCTGGTCTCGCTCACCATCCTGATGCTGAAGGCGGGGTCCTCGGAGAGCGCCTCTATGGCATTCCAGATTGCGAAAAACTGTGTCGTGCTGATGACGGCGGAATTGTCGAGATGAAGCGTCGCAGGAAGCCTGGCATGTCGCAGGACCGCTGAAGGCCGCAGTCCCAGTTGTTCTAGCGATTGCCAGAATGGCCTCGGCAATTTGCATCGGTCAGAAGGCACTTTGGTCATGGCTATCTCTCTTTACTCCAGTTGGAGATCGCAGGTGGCGGAATGGCCTACGGCATGCCTTGCCCTGCGGCGGCATGACGCCATCGGCCAAATCACACCGCGGCAATTGCGCTTTTCAAGGCACATCTCGGGGCTAGCGCCCGCCGTACGGACGGCGCAAGTGCTACACACTGGCTGGCGTATACGGTAGCGCTTTTGGCGCTTTTCGCAAGTCCGTTGGCGCCGTCTGCTAGTGCGCGCACTGCGTTCTGTCCTTATCTTCTGCTCTTGTGGTGCCGGTGTTGAACACTGCACCCGGCAACAGCGAAATGTCGACCCGGCAGCCCTGCAACATCACAAGCAAGGGAGCCGATCCGGAACAGCCATCAATCAGGAGATTTGAACGTGACGCTCACATTTTACACCAATCCCAATTCCCGCGGCCGCATTGTACGCTGGATGCTGGAGGAAATCGGCCAGCCCTACGAGACGGTGGTCATCGATTACCAGAAGACCAGCGCATTCGACGCGTGGGGCGGGGCGGCTCTTGAACGACCGGTGTCTGGCGATCCCAATGACGAGCGAGTCCGCTTCTTCACGCAGGTCAATCCCATGGGCAAGGTGCCTGCGATCGTGCATGACGGCCACGCCGTGGCCGAAAGCGGCGCAATCATCGCCTATCTCGCAGAAACCTTTCCGCAAGCCGGTCTGGCGCCTACCGCGGAAGAGCGTGCCGATTATTATCGCTGGATGTTCTTCGCCGCCGGTCCGATCGAACAGGCCGTCACCAATCACCGCGCCAAATTCGTGCCAGCACCGGAGCAGGAGTTCTTCTTCGGCTACGGCAGCTATGAGCGGACGCTGGATGAACTGGAACGCGCGGTCCAGGCGCATCCTTTCATCGCAGGCGATCGATTCACAGCTGCAGACATCTATATCGGCTCGCATCTCGGCTGGGGCCTCGGCCTCCAGACCCTACCTCCGCGTCAGACGTTTCTCGACTATATCGGAAAACTGGTGAACAGGGACGCTTTCAAGCGGGGCGTGGCCAAGGACGAGGAATTGATAGCGCAAGCTGCGGCCCGTGCCGCATAGGCATGTCGCCTTCACGCCCGGGTTCGGAGAATACCGTCTCGAGCATAGCTGCGCCCGAGAGGCAGGCTGAAATATCCGGCAATACCGCGCCGCACGCATGAGACCACGCTTGAGCTACTCCTCCGGGCAACCGCATGCGTGCGCCTCAAGTGGCTCCGGATTTACTCCGGCCGTTGACACGTGGAGGGTTTGAAGCTGCACACGCGAGCGGCGACCCGGAGTCGGAGCATACCGTCAGCCTTACCCGTGTGAATGGCCCCTCTCCCTCAAGTTTACCTGACAGCGGACAGTCAGCAGTCGGCCCCAACTGAGACGCTCGGATTCGTGCCGACTAAGGATCCGTTCTTCCCGCTTACGGACGTTCAGATCAAAGGCGGTAACGCGAACACTCCATCCGCCTGCGATGTTTGGAAGCCGGCAACATGCCGCTCAGTTCGGATCTCTCCGATCCCTCGCCTTGAAGCGTTTCGAACCGTAACCCGCAATTCGAAGGAGCTATTTGCGCTCCCACGATATGTTGGGCGTTGGCATCCTCGTCCATCCAAGATCCTATGAAAATGTCCGATATAATCGACAGACATTCGCGCTAATTTTGCTGACGCAGGCAAGCGTGTCGTTATAGGTTTCGGGTCGACGCCCTGGACATCGCGCACCAATAGGCCGATGCTGTTACTGGTCTGGAGACGCCCACAGATTACGTGGGCAAGGGTATATCGTGAGGGGCAACGAAACGGTTTCGTGAATTCGCCGAGGCTCCATATGGCGTTCACTATCGCATCGCCCGCCTTTAACAATGGCGGAACCATTCCCAGGCGCTACACCTGCGAAGGGCAAGGTATTTCCCCGCCTCTCGAATGGACAGACGTTCCGAACGGAACCAAAAGCCTTGTATTGATCGTCGACGACCCGGACGCACCGGATCCTGCTCATCCGAAGATGACATGGATACACTGGATTGTTTTCAATCTGCCCCCCGACCTGAAGGGGCTTGTGGAAGGGATTTCGCAACTGCCATCAGGCGCCCAGACAGCGAGGAATGGGTGGAA
The DNA here is from genome assembly GCF_055710065.1 of Ensifer sp. VA4. Classification (NCBI taxonomy): domain Bacteria; kingdom Pseudomonadati; phylum Pseudomonadota; class Alphaproteobacteria; order Hyphomicrobiales; family Rhizobiaceae; genus Ensifer; species Ensifer sp. VA4. Next base: position 56,584 of record NZ_JBVQPO010000011.1, read on the forward strand.
CAGCAATGCGTATGGCGGCCCTTGTCCTCCGATCGGTGTGCACCGCTACTTCTTCAAGCTCTACGCACTCGATGACCGGCTCACCCTATCGGCGGCGGCTAGCAAGGACCAAATTGAAGCGCAAATGCGCGATCACGTCATTGCCGGAACCGAGCTGGTCGGCACCTATGGCAAAACAGGGAAGTGACCGATGTCGACCGATGCACTCGACATACCTTGTCGCCGATTGATCTATTGGAAAATGCTGCCTCTATGATTTGATCCGTTATTGAGAACAAAGCTCCAAATCTGGAAGACATACATCGCTAACGCAACAGCCCGTGTCGTCGTTCCATGGGTGGTATGGGCCGGACAACACCTGTGACGATGAGTGGCGGCACCGCCGTATTCAATTCCCGGTGACACACGCTTTCCTCTGCATCACCAGAGAACACCTCCGAGGTCAGACCAGGCGCTGATCGCCATCTACGTGAAGCACCGTTCCTGGGATGAAACCATTGCGCATGCCGCAACCCTCCGCAGGCCCGGCGGTGCGATAGAAACTGCCTCCTGCCCCTCCTGCTACTGCATGTCTCCTTGAATCGACCTCGATTTAAGGACGAAGACATGCAGCAAATCAAAGTCCTACAGCGACCTTTGCGCGTCTGATAAGACGCGCGGCGCTGTAGCCTGTGGTTTGGGCTAGTACCCGGTCATCTCCAGGTAGCCCCTGCCACTGACGCTGCCGTCGAAGACGATCGGGCCTTCCCAATACGGTACCGACGTTGACATCCACGCATGATCGTTCAGAGGCTGGGTTGTGACGTCAAAGCCGCGACTGGGAATCCGGACATTCCAAGAAACAGGAATTTGGCGCCCTGCGACTTTCGCGGTTCGCACGGGAACGATCTTGAGAGCCGCCGCGGGCAAGGGATCCGGTCGCCCGTCGGCAGTGACCCAGGTGGCGGAGGTGTATCCCTCTCCTTCATCTCTGAGACGGAAGCCCATGAGCTTCTCGCCTGTATCGAGATGCAGCGAGAACCAATCCCAACCGATCTGGTCTTCCGCGAGCGGCTGTGACGACCACTCGCGGTCAAGCCAAGCCTTCCCCGTCACCTCTACATTGCCGGCCGGTAGCGAAAGCGAGCCGGTGACCGCATAGAATGGTTGCGAATAGTAGTAGCTGGCCTGTCCCTTCGCTGATTTCAGCGAATAGCCGTTGTCGCCCTGTGGCACCAGCGGACCGGTCGCCGAAAGGCGGAGTTCATAGCCGAATTCCTCTGCCGTCGCAGACAGGCTGAGGTCGGCCAATTGGTCCGCTCCCGGGGCGGCTTGTCCCTTCATCTGCCAGTCATCGATCCAGGCGGAAAACGGCTCCGCGACAACTCCAGCCTGCCCCACTCCCCCGCGGGACATACGTTCTGAGACGAAGTGGTCCTTTGAAGAGGTGACGGCTGCATGCCCCATCCAGAGCTGTGGGCTCGACCACTCTCTGGCCTCACCCGGAGCCAGCGCTGACCGGAAAAGGGTCCACTGCGCTCCGTATTGAGTTCCGTCAGGGGCCTCAAGATTGGCCGTCAGGTACCACCACTCGATCCGGAAGTCCGGATGTGGGCCGTGGTCGGCGGGGAAACGAAACAGCAGGCCGGGCCGTGGCACCGAAAATCCTTCCGCCGGCGAGCCGAGGTCACCAAAGCCCTCGGAGGCCGCATGGCTTCCGGACAAGCTGACCATGGTCGTCACCGCAAAAGCGATCGCAATCGATCTAACGCTCATTGGCGAATACCTTCAGAAGTTCCGATGGCGCGAGTCCTGTCAGTCGGCGAAGCGGAATCAACGCGGAAACGACCGCAGCGGCGAGTGCGACGAGTCCGAGCCTGATCCACTCGTAAGGAAAGATATACATAGGCAGACGCCAGCCGAAAGCTTCGACGTTCACCACCGCGAGAAGCACCCACGCCAGCGCCAGACCGAGGGGCAGAGCGGCAATAAATGTCGCCAGCCAGAGCACCAGCGTCCTTAGAACTTCAAGAAGAGCGAGATCGCGTCTCGTGACCCCCAGGGCCCACACGGGCGCAAGCTGCGGGAGGCGCATTTCCGAAAGCGTGAAGAGGCTCGAGAACATAGCCAATGCCGCAACCCCGAGCGTGAAAATGTTCAACGCGCCCGTAACCAGGAATGTGCGATCGAAGATCCGCCGTGACTGTTCCTTCAGTGCCGCTTGATCGACGACGTTACCGGGTGGTAGGCCGAATTCGTCCGAGAGCCTTGATCGTAGGTCCGCGACCTGATCAGGCTGGATCCGCAGACCGTAGCGCAGGCGCGAGACTTGCGGGTAGCGAGAGGTAAGGGCGTTTAATCCGGCGATGACCTGGCCCTTTGGGTTTCCGTAATCCGAATAGACCCCGACAACCGCCGCCCTCCAGTCACCCGCCAGTTCTAGCTGATCGCCGATGCGGAGCTGGTCCCGCCTCCAAAACTGTTCGTTGACCAGTACGCCTTGACCGGACGCCACCCGATCCCAGACGTCCGGCATGCCAATGATCAGGGGCCAGTGCTTCCTGTAGGTCGGATCGTCAACGACACCGAAGATCTGCATCGGTTGCCCCCGGATCTCGGCATCTACGCTGGAGATCGGCAACAACGAATCCACCTTCGTTGCAAGCCATGTCCTGAGCCTGTCTGCCTCGCCCTCATTCCGGGCCGCGACGTAAAGCTCGGCGGCGAGGCGTTGGTCGAGCCAGCCGACGAACGTGAGACGGAAGCTCGACACCATGGTTCCAACGCCGACGTTTGCCGCCAGCGCAAGAAGCAACGCCATGAGCGCAAGGGAAAGTCCGGGGAGTTGCTGCCGCGCATCCGCCCAGAACCACCTGACAAGCGCGCACGAAGACGTCCGCTGCATCACGGTGAAGAATCCAGAGAGCACGGTGGGGAGAAGCAGCGACGCCCCGAGCAGAAGGCAGCCAAGTATGGCAAAGCCCGCCGCGAGTCCTTCAGCCCACAGAAGAAGAGTTCCCGAAAGGGCTAGCAAAACGGCTGCGGCTAGTACCTGAAACCGCCGCCCCGCTTGCCACGATCGCCCCCAGGTCTGGGGCTGGGCCGCGAGCAAAGGCACCCTCGTCAAGCGCAACATGCTCTGTGCCGACGAAACCAATGTTCCGGCCACCGCGATGGCAAAACCAGAAATCCACCACTCCGGACGCAGGGAAAGCGTGCCAGGCACGCTGGCTCCGTAGAGTCCTTCCAGGGTTGCGGCCACTCCGGGCAGCAACAGCGACGCGACCAGATATCCGATCGCGACGCCGACTGCCCCGGCGGAAAGCGCGAAAAAGACAAGCTCGGCGAGCAGCAGAACGGCAAGCGCACGCAACGAAACGCCGAGGCAGCGAAGCGTTCTGAAGGTCGGCCGCCGTTGCTCGAAGGCAAGACCGATCGTCGAATACACAATGAACAGCCCCACCGCGAAGGCGAGAAAACCGAAGGCCGTCAAATTGAGATGGAAACTCTCGGTTAGATGCTCGACGTCGGTTTCTGCATTCGGCTCGCGAACTGAGAGCGTTGGAACAACCTTCTCAAGTGGTTCCAGACCGGAACGTTGGTTTTCGGCGATCACAATCCGACTGAGTTCGCCCTCTCTTCTCAATAGCCTCTGGGCCATACCGATATCGATGAAGGCGGCGCCGTCCAGCATCCGATCCGAAATACGCAGCGCGAGGTCGGTCTGTCCGCGCAATTTCTCCGCTGTTGCGGGAGAGACGACCAACATGCCCGGCGGCGTGATGAAGGAAAGCAAGTCTCCGCCAATTCCCAGATCGACGGTGTTAGTCTGCGCGGGCATCGTCAGTGGCTCGATGCCGATCACCTTTAACCGGGTGACACCGAACCGATAGTCTCCCTCCAAAACTGGTGATACGTTCCAGCCCGCCCGCCTGAGCCGCACGAAGGCGGATTGAGGAATCGGGCTGCCGTTTGGAGAAACCAGGTTCGCCAATCCGTTCTGGTCGAGCACAGCCGCGGCGCGGCTGTAGCTCGCGCGGGCTTCTGCGTTGATCGCCTGCACTCCGGTCCACAGGGCCGTTGCCAGCGCCAGGCCGGACAAGAGAGTGCCGAGCTGCAGCGGTCGTCGTCGCCAGTGGGACAGAAGTGCCGTGGCTGCGGTCCACATCTTCATTCGATCTTCCCGGACCGCAAATGCAGCTGCCGGTCGAGCCTATCCGCCAGTCTTTGCGAGTGTGTCACCAGGAGCAGTGTCGATCCGGTTCCCTTCGACAGCGAGAGCATCAGTTCCAGGACAGCGTCTCCATTGGCCTCGTCCAGGTTTCCTGTGGGTTCGTCCGCCAGGACTAGGCCGGGACGCGCGGCAAGGGTTCGTCCGACCGCCACCCGCTGCTGTTGTCCGATGGAAAGCTGCTCAGGATATCTGGTCAGCAATGTCCCGATTCCGAGGCGGGCCACGAGTTCATTTTCCCACGGGGGATCATGGCGCCCCGCTAGCTTGGCATGGAACGCGATGTTCGCGGCCACGTCTAGTGACGGGACAAGATTGAACTGCTGAAATACGAGGCCGACTTCTGTTCGCCTGTAAGCAGCGCGTTCCCGGTCATTCAGCTTGGAGATGTCTCGGCCCCCGATCACGATCTCGCCTGAATCCGGACGGTCGAGACCGGCTACGAGATGCAGGAGGGTGCTCTTTCCGCTACCCGACTCCCCTGTCAGGGCAACGCTGTCTCCTTGGTCGAGATCGAGATTGACCCCTCTCAACACTTCGAGCCGCCCTTCGGCAGTCTCATAGGATTTTCTAACGTTGCGGAGAGCGATCACCATGGCGGCCAAGATCAGGACGATAGCACATATTTAATTCTCCACGGCCGCTTGGAAAGGCCGACAGTGCGGAGATGCGAATACTGACCGAGTCGTACGTCAGGTTCATCGCAAACGGCTCGTCTCCCGAAGGATACAAAACTGTTTTCGGCCGTCTTACCGCTTGTTCGGGGATGAGCTTGACCCCGGGGCCCGGACCGGGCTGATGCCCCACTTGAAAAGCCGACAATGTGTCATAGGGTGCCGCGGGAGTCCGGCGGTTGCGAACGTTGATACATCGTCAGCGCCCACTGCGTAAGAAATTCGTCCAGATACAAAATGTAAACGTCACCCTCGCTGCCCCTGACCTTGAAGTAGCGGTAATCGGCGCCATGCCACTGATCGAGGTTTTCGACCACATCGATCTGCCGGCCGTTGAGGTAAAATCGTCGGAGCTTCTTGACACCACCTTCGTCCACGAAGGTTTCGACCTGAACTTGCATGGCGCTCTCGCCGTTCTCTGGGCCGAAAGGCAATGAACCACGCCTTCTGCTAGCCGAGCGGGATCTTTCTTGGACAAATAGCTGAGGGTGGGCGAGAAGAAAGGGGTGCACGGCCCCCTCGCCTCGTGTCTTGGACGCCGTTCGACTGCTTGAGGCGCCTTCCACCTGTTTGCACAAGCTTACGTCGCACGCCGCGATTGGCATCGAACGGTGTGCCAACATCAGTTGCGGGAGGGGCCATTCCGCTTATCTCGCGAACGGTTCAGATTTGAAATAGAGCCTTGCGACGTCCGCTGATCGTGTCGATACCACGACCCGGCGAGTAAAGCCGGCGCGGCAAGATAAAGGATCGTGGCTATAGTCACGACACCCGTGAACCCGATATGCGTTGCAAGCAGTGCGGCGAGGATCGCGCTCAGCACCGACGCACAGCCATTGATCCCCCACGCCCAGGGAAGAAATTCCTCCGAGCATGCGCCGATGTGGCCGAGGCCGAGGGGGAACGGCATGCCCATGAAGACAGCGAGCGGCGCTATGAGGAGGAGCGCGATTGCGATCTTCGCGGCATCCGGAAGTATCAGCAGCCGTTCGAATATCACGGGCAGCGCGAGCAGGTAGCTCCCAGCCAGGAATGCGATCACCACGACAGCGAGGGTTATGCCGCGCACTGCCGATCCGCTTCCGACCGCCACCACCCAGCGTGCGGCCAGGGTGCTACCGAGACCTGCGAAGACAAGGAAACCCGCAAGCACAACAGCGACGGCGTAGAGCGGGTGGCCGAGGAACAGCACGAAGCGCTGGATGAAGGCGATCTCGATGAACAGGAAGGCTAGGCCCAAGGCAAAAAAATAAAGCCCGAAGCGCAGCCGGGGTACGGCACTCCCGAGCGCGCGCCGGCGAAGCCAGAGCGGCAGCAGGATCAGGACGGCACTTATGATCGCGGCCTGCACGAGCGTCGCCGCCAGGATCAGGTAGCCCCAGTCGAGCATCGCTGCCCCTCCTTGAGTGCGCAGCTTCAGGAGTTCGGGCAGGGCTTGCCAACGGAAAAAGTCGAAGAAATAGGGCTTATTGTCAGTGGCCGGCACGATGTTGAACTTGTAGCGCTCGGTGAAGTCGGCTCTCTCAGGGCCGATGAGAGCGAGGGCTCCCTCGTAGAGATATTCCTGGTCGAGTTGATTGTAGCGGTTCACGTCGCTCGCGGAGATGCCCGGCACCCAGGAGACATCAAAGAAATTCTCGGCCGCGAAGGCGCGAATGGCTGCGACGTCCTCACTGCTAAAGGACGACTTGGCGACGAGCAGGGTTGCGGTATTCCAGCTCCGGATCAGCGCCAGGTGCCGGCCGGGCTGGGACACGCCATCCGCGTCAAGCGCGGCGATAGCGGTGGCGAATAGCTTGAGGATGTCGCGCGGAGGCGCCCGTAGCCAGCGCGTGACGGCGACGATGCCATCTGGTTTCAGTACCGCCAGGTAATCCCGCAGTGCCTCCACGGTGTAGGTGTAGTTCTCATGCATGCTTTGTACCCCGGCCGCGGCCGCGCTGAAGGAGTCAAGGAGCGGCATCTGGATCAGGTCGTAACGCTCACCAGCGGACGCAGCGAAGGCGCGCGCCTCGGCTAGATGCAGATGCACGTGCGGAAGGCTGAAGATGCCGCCGATGAACTTCGCGAAACGATTGCGAGCCAGGTCGATCATCTGCGGGTTGATCTCTACAGCGTCCACGATGTTGGCTCCGGCGCGTAGCGCCAGCAGCACCTGCTCGCCGCCACCAGCACCGAGGACCAGCACGCGCGGCCGCGCAAGCATTCGGTACGGGAGCGCCGCCGTTGTCCGCTCGAGATAGGCGACGGTCGCCGGATCGCCGCTATAGGCGGTCATCGCCGTAATACCATCGCCATCGCTGAAGACGGCGAGTTGCGCGGGCGGCTCTTGGGTGTTGGCGAGGCTGAGGCCCGGCGCGTGCCGGAAAGGGACGCTCGGGCTTGCCACGACTGTCAGTAGTCCGAGCGGGCTTGATCGCTCTTCGACCATCTGCGCGCTTGGGACGTCGAGAGCCAGGCTTAGGCCCTTGTACTGCGACATGTGCGGTGCGGTGGCCGTAAAGGACGGTGGCAGCCACACCGCGATGACCGCGGCTGCAAGCCAAAGGCTGCCCGCGGCGAACCGCCGACGGCGAGCCATGCCTGTCGCGGCGAGGGCAGCCGCCGCAAATGCCAACGCCGCGATGTAGCGCAGTGCCACAGAGGGAAAGACCAGGAACAACAGTCCGATGATACCCAGTGCGCCGACCCCAGCGCCGACCAGGTCGAAGGCATAGACGCGTCCGATCTGGCCAGGATGGCGACTGAAGGCAAGGCCGATACAGGTTGCACCAAAAAAGAACGGCAGGATGAGCAGTGCATAGCTGGCAGCGAGCCAACCGAGCTGGCCCGGATTCCAGACGACCTCGAGCGCGTTGAACGGCAGGCGTTCAGCACCCGCGAAGCTGGCGACCGCAGTAATGCCGAACAGCGCTGCCGACGCTGCGAAGGCGGTCGAGTACCGTTTCACCAGAGGACGGCGGGCCAAGGCAACGAACGTACCGCTCGCACCAAAGCCCAGGAGGGCAATGCTTATGATCATATAGGCAATTTGATGCCATTGAATGATCGAAAAGAGCCGCATCAGCAGCACTTCGTAAGCAAGGGTTGCCGCTGATATCAGAGCAACCGGCAGTAGGCGCCCCGCTCTCATCGGGCCCTACCTCCCCTCAGTGGCACAAAGGCCACCGGCAGCAACTGCCGGGTCGTGATGCTTCCGTCCCGTCGCTTCTCGACCAACATGAGAAACTGGGTCGCGAAGGGGCCTCCCACAGGGACGACCATACGGCCTCCCTTGGCAAGCTGCTCGACCAGCGGCGGCGGGATGTGGCTGGCAGCGGCAGTTACGACGATACCGTCGAAAGGCGCGTGCGCAGCCCAACCATAGTAACCGTCGCCCACCTTCACCTCGACATTGTCGAAGCGGAGCTCCGCCAAGCGGGCGGCTGCCCTTTCGCCCAGCTCCGGTATGATCTCAATCGAGTAAACCTTCGCTGCGAGCGGCGACAAGACGGCTGCCTGATAACCCGAGCCAGTACCGATCTCGAGAACAACGTCACGAGGTCCGACGTTGATCAGGTCGGTCATCAGCGCGACGATGAAGGGTTGCGAAATGGTCTGGCCGTATCCGATCGGCAGTGGCCGATCTTGATAGGCCTCGCCGCGCTGCTCCTCGGGCACAAAAAGGTGGCGCGGCACCTTTCCCATCGCCTCCAACACAGCCGGATCGATGCCCTGGCCTTCGACCGCTGACGGCGCCGAGCGGGCGTGCGATTTGATCGTCTCGATCATCGCTGCACGCTCGCCAAGGCGATCCTGAGCGGGCGCGGATGTCGAAACCACGGCGGCAGCGCTTGCGAGAACCGCCGCCATCAACGCTTGGCATTGGGCTAGAGGACGCATGAACGTTCTCCCGGCTGTAACGCGAGAGTATAGTGGCGGCGGCATTTTGAACAAACCTCGCGCGGTCACTCTGCGCAAGGCTGCGATGTCACCTACGGTGTTCCGCTCGATACATTATGCGATTATTTTGGCCCATAAAGAGAAACGGCTGTACAGGCCTGATGTGGTCGCCCAAACCATACCAGGCGAAAACGCTGACCCCCGCGCTGAAGTTCTATGTGGCAGTTTGCGACGTTGGCGACGGTGTGCTTGCGAACTGGGATGCTGTCTTCGCCAACTCGGCGAGGATCGAGGTGCCGAGCAACGTCAAGCATAACCAGCGCCAGACGGAACAGGGGAATGGCAGGTCACACCAAGCATGGCGCCGTTCTCGGCAGCGGAGAATGTCGCCTGACGACCACCGTTACAACTCCCCTGAGCCAATCGGTGTCCCGAGTCTATCGCTTGGCGACTAGCTTTTCGGCAGCCCGTCTGGCCTCAAGTACTTTCTCAGCGCCGCGATGCGAAAGATAGCGTTGGCGGCTCCGTAGCCGCGATAGCCGCGTCTTTCGACGATTTCAAAGAAAAAACCTTCTCCAAAGGTCGGGCTGTAGAGCTGGAAATATTCGCCGCCGTCATCGCGATCATAGAGAATGTTTTCGGACTTCAGCTGATCGATAAGCTCCGCATCGAGACCGAAGCGGGCTTCGACGTCGTCGTAGTAATTCGGCGAGATCGGCAGTGCGTTGAAGCCGTTTTTCCGCAATGCTTGCGCCGTCGCGAAGATATCTTCGGTGGTGAAAGCAAGGTGCTGTACGCCGGAGCCGAAGGTTTCGGCGATGAAGCGGCCAGCCAGCGTATTGCGGTTCTCCGTGCCGTTCAGCGTCAGACGCAGCGTGCCCGCGTCGTTTTCCACGACCTGGCTGCGCACGATGCCGGCCGGATCGATAATGTCGACCATGGGTGTTTTATGCGCATCCAGTAGCGATGTGTAGAAGAGCAGCCAGGTCAACATCTCCTCGTATTTGACGGTCTGAGCGATGTGATCGATGGTGGACAGTCCGGCCGGGATGACCGAGCCTTCGTCTCGCACCGGATCGAATTCGATCTCCCAGATCCTGGAGAGCTCGGATTTTTCGTCCAGGAAATAGATGAGGCCCCCGCCAACACCGTGGATCGCCGGGACCAGGAGTTCACCTGGGCCGACCGGCTGCTCGAAAGGTTCGGCGCCAAGCGCCCGCGCCCGTTCCACGGTCGCGGCCGCATCGTCCACCATGAGGCCGAAGGCATAGGCGGACGTGCCGTGTACCAGATAGGACGCGCTGGCGAAGCCTTCCCGCTCGGTATTGACGACCAGATTGATTGCGCCCTGGCGGTAGACTACCACCTGCTTCGTCCGGTGCTGTGCCGCCTTCTTGAAGCCGATGGAAACGAGCAGCGCTTCGAGCTCGCCTGCTTCTTCCTCGGAGGCACTGAACTCCACGAAGGCCACACCCTTGACATCAACGCGCGGAGGCATCTTTGGAACCGGCAACCGTATATCCGCTTCGGCGCGCCTGACCTGGTCCCCGAGATAGATCAGCGAGCGATATCCGTCGACGGCAATCGCATTGGCGTTGCCGCCACGAAATTGGTCATTGAAGATTTCGAGCGACAAATAGCCGTCATAGCCAGTTGCCGCCACCGCGCGGGTAAAGTCGGTCACCGGCAAGTCGCCCTCGCCCGGCATGTTGCGGAAGTGCCGGCTCCAGTAGAGCAGATCCATATCGATCAGCGGGGCATCGGCGAGCTGGACGATGAAAATCTTCTCCTTGGGAATCGAGCGGATCGAGTTGACTTCGATTTTGCGCGACAGCGTATGGAAGCTATCGAGGATCAGGCCAATGTTTGGATGATCGGCGCGCCGGACAATCTCCCAGGCGTCGCGATGATCGCTGATGTGGCGGCCCCAGGCGAGTGCCTCGTAGCCAACGCGCAGATCCCGCTTCGCGGCGCGTTCCCCGAGCTCGCGAAAGTCAGCGGCCGCCCGGTCAAGTCCACCCAGTGCCGCCGGCGACACATTGGAGCAGACGAGGACGAGGTCGGTACCAAGCTCCTGCATCAGGTCGAACTTGCGCTCCGCCCGGTCGAAAGTCCGTGTCCGAAGCGGCTCGGGCATGCCCTCGAAATCACGGAAGGGTTGGAACAGGCTGATCTCCAGACCGAAGTCACGCACCATCCGGCCAACTTCGCGTGGGCTCTCGTCGAAGGCGAGGAAATCGTTCTCGAAAATTTCGACACCGGCAAAGCCCGCTTTGGCGATGGCATGCAGCTTGTCCTTGAGATCGCCGCTGAGCGAAACCGTTGCTATCGAGGTCTTCATCGTTCATTCCTCGCTGGAGTTCTCGGCGTCAGCCGGTCATCGCCTTGAAATGGTTGAGCATCCGCGCCGCGTCCGGCTCGAGCCCTGTAAACAGGCGAAAGGCGCCGACCGCCTGGAAGACGGCCATTCCGCCGCCGTCGAGCGTGCGGCAGCCGCGTCGTCTGGCTTCCGCGAGCAGCGCCGTTTCGAGCGGGAAATAGACGATCTCGGCGACCCAATGGCGCGGATCGAGAAGGTCGCCGTCGAGCGGCAGCCCCGGATAATTCGCCATGCCCGTCGGCGTGGCGTGGATCAGCCCCGACGCCGATCGCATTGCAGCCGCGAGGTCCGTGCCGGCTGAGATGTCCGCTTCGGGGAACAGGGCGGTCAGCATCTCGGCAAGCGACTGCGCCCGATCCGGCTCGCGATCGAAAACAGCAAGGCGCTTCAAGCCGAGCGATAGCGCGGCGTAAGCGGTCGCGACGCCCGCGCCGCCTGCCCCGAGCTGCACGGCAAAGGAAAGGTCGGCATCCGGCAGCCCGCGCGTGAAACCTTCGGCAAAACCCCACCAATCGGTGTTGTGGCCATAACGCCGCCCACCCTTGAGCACGACGGTATTGACGGCGCCGAGCCGCTGCGCATCAGGTGCAAGCTCATCGAGATAGGCTATGACTGCCTGCTTGCACGGATGGGTGATGTTGAGGCCTGCAAACCCCTGCCGTTCAGCCTCGGCAAGCAGGCGCGGCAGGTTGTTTTCCGTCGCGTCGATTTCGCGAAGGTCGATCAGCTCGTACGCATAGCGAAGCCCCTGAGCTGCGCCTTCGGTCATGTGCATCGCCGGGGTCAGCGACGCTTGAATGCCCGCGCCGATCAGACCGGCCTTCAAGGGTCTTACAAGCGTTTCGGTCATGGTTTGCGTTTCCATCCTCAAAAGCCCGCAGCAACGGGCAGCCAGCCTCCGGCCCGCCGTGCCTTGCGGACGGGCCGGAGTTTTCGCCCTGTTACTGGCCCCGTGCGGCGCCGATCTCCTTGAACAGCGCCTGCACCGTCTCCGTGCCAATCTCGGCGCTAAACTTCTCGATCACCGGCTTGACGGCATCACGCAGCTTCTGCGTCTCCTCGGGGCTGAGTTCGCTGATTTCCATTCCGGTCTTGCGGATTTCCTCAAGGGCTGTGGCATCCGCTTCTCGCGACACCTTGCGCTGATAATCGCGCGCTTCGGTTGCAGCCGCCTGCAGGACGGTCTTTTCCTCGTCGTTCAGCCCATCCCAGAACTTCTTGCTGACGAGCACGATCTGCGGATTGTACTGGTGACGGGTCAACGTCATGTATTTCTGCACTTCATAGAACTTGGCGTTCAGGATGTTTGCGGCCGGGTTTTCCTGCCCATCGACCGTCCCGGTCTCAAGCGCGGTATAGAGTTCGGTATAGGGCAGCGGCACGGCGTTGGCGCCGAGCGTGTTGAAGAGCTCGATCGGGATCGGGGACTGGATCGTGCGGATCTTCAGACCCTTGATGTCCTCGAGCTTCGTCACTGGATGGCGATTGTTGGTGAGATTGCGGAAGCCGAGCTCCCAGTAGCCGAGACCGACGAGGCCGGTATCCGGCAGAAGCTTGAGGAGACTGTCGCCGAAGGCACCGTCCATCACCTTGTCCGCCTCCGCACCGCTGTCAAAGAGGAAGGGAAGGTCGACGGCGCCGAACTGCTTGACGTTGTTGGCAAGAATGCCGGCGTTAAGTACCGTCATCTCTATGACGCCGCCCTGCAGCGCCGAGACGGTCTGGACGTCACCACCGAGCGTGCCGCCCGGAAAGAGCTTCACCTCGATCTTGCCGCCGCTCTTGTCCTTCACGAGTTCGGCGAACTTCTCCATGCCCATTACCTGCGGGTGACCCTTGTTGTTGGCCGAAGCGAACTTGATGGTCTGGTCGCGTATTTCGGCAAGCGTCGGCCCTGCCGTCAGCAAAACGAGCGGCAAGGCAAGCCCTAGGGCCATTTTCGTCAGTTTCAACATGTTCTCCTCCCAGATTTGGCCGGTATTTCCGCCGGTCGTGTTGAAGCGTGCAATTTCTGTCAGTGCCCGAACCAGGTAACCGGAACGGTCACCAAGGCGGGGAACAGGACGAGCAGGAACAGGACGATCAGTTCGGCGACCAGGAAGGGCAACACGCCCTTCATCAGGTCTTCCATCGACAGTTTCGAGACGCCGCAGATAACGTTCAGAACCGTGCCGACCGGCGGTGTGATGAGGCCGATCGAATTGTTGATGATGAACAGCACGCCGAAATAGACCGGGTCGATGCCTGCCTGCTTGATGATGGGCATCAGAACCGGCGTCATCACGAGGATGGTCGGCGTCATATCCATCGCAGTGCCGACGAGCACGATGAGAACCATGATCGTCATCAAGAGAAGCGTCTGGTTGTCCATCAGGGGTTCGATCAACGAGGCAAGCGCGCCGGGGACGTCAGCAACGGTGATCAGCCAAGCGGAGACCGCGGCACAGGCGACCAGGAACATAACGACAGAGGTGATCTTTGCCGCCGACACGAAGACATGAAAGAGCTGCGCCGGCGGCAGTTCGCGATAGACAACCATGGCGACGAAGAGCGAGTAGACGGCAGCAATAACGCCGGCTTCGGTTGGCGTGAAGACCCCGAACTTAAGGCCAACGATGATGATGACGGGCAGCATGAGGGCCCAGATGCTGTCGACGAGCGCCTTGAACCGCACTGCCCCGCTCTGCCTTGGCGGCAACTCGAACTGCTCCTTGCGGGCAACGATCAGCCAGGTGACGCAAAGGGCCACGGCTATCATCAGCCCCGGGAAAATACCGGCGAGAAAGAGCTTGGTAATCGAGACGCCGCCGACGACGCCATAGAGGATGAAGCCGATCGACGGCGGGATGATCGGTCCGATCACCGAGGCGGAGGCGAGCAACCCGCCGGCGCGCGCCGCGTCATGACCGCTCTTCAGCATCATCGGCAGAAGCAGCGCCCCGAGGGCAGCCGCGTCGGCGACGGCCGAGCCCGAGAGACTGGAAAGAATACAGGCGGCGAAGATCGCGACGAAACCAAGGCCGCCGCGGACATGGCCGACCATCGCCATTGCCAGCGCGACGATGCGGCGGGAAAGCCCTCCGGTGTTCATGACCTCGCCGGCGAGCAGGAAGAATGGCACGGCCATCAGCGGAAAGCTATCGGCACCGTTCAAGACGTTCTGTGCCACGATCTGTGCGTCGAAGAGACCTAGGTAGAGCATCAGCGCGACACCGCTGATAATGAGGGCGAAGGCTATCGGCACGCCGAGCGCCATGGGTCCGAGAAGTGCGCCGAGGAATATCGTAACGGTCATCACAAGATCCTCAGCGCTTGACGGAAACGGGGCCGAGCACCGGCTCGGGAAGATCGTCCAGCGCCATCTCGTCCTCGCTGTCGCGCACCAGTTCGGCTGTTGTCACATCGATACGGCCTGTGGCGATGGCGAAGGCGTCGGCAAGCAGGATCAGGAATGCAGGGACACCAAAGGCGAGACCGGCGCCGTAGAAGAAGCCCATCGAGAGCCCGGTCGCCGGCGCGCCGACGTGAAGATTAATCAGCGTCTGTGCCCAACTGCCGCTGATCATCAGCCATGTCGCGAAAAGCATCAGCGCATAGCCCGAGAGCACCGCGATCCTTGCCGCAAGGGGCGGCAGTCGTTTGATGACTGTATCAACGCCAAGATGTCCGTGTTCGCGCATGGCGACGACGGCGCCGAGGAAGGTAACCCAGACGAAAAAGATGCGCGACAGCTCCTCCGAGACCGTGATGCCTTGGTTGAACGCATAACGCAGAACGACATTGCCGAAGACGAGCACAACCATGCCGGCGAGCAGCAGGGCAATCGCCACCTTCAGCGCGAAGAAATAGAAATCGATGATGCGGGTCATGCGCTCCTCCCAAAGCGGCGTGCCGTCTTGACGCCCGAGCGTCGCAGTGGCGACGATGGGCGGCGTCAGGGGCACGGTGCGAGCACGACCTCCTCCGGCCGTCTTCGCTCATTACAAAATGTACGAACTAGTACGTATGTCAAGTGGACTCTCTTGAAAGAGCCCGACAACCTCAATATGACTTCCAAGGGAGACGAAATGAGGAGGCCTGTGGCCCGCCTGTTTCGATTTGGTTTTATTGGGAAAATTTCGGCTGGTGAAAGATATCGGCTGATGTCGGGAGTGACGACGAAAGAATGGCAGGGCGGGCTGAGGCAAGTCGGAAGAACGATCCGGAACGAACCAAGGAAGACATCCTTGTCGTCGCCACGGAGGAGTTCTCGACGCATGGCCTCGCCGGCGGGCGCGTCGATGCGATCGCAGAACGGACCCGAACCTCCAAGCGCATGATCTATTACTATTTCGGAGGCAAGGAGGGACTTTACCTCTCCGTGCTAGAGCGCGCCTATCGCAAGATCCGCACGCTTGAGGAGGATCTGAAACTCGCTAGCCTTGCGCCGGAAGAAGCGTTGCGCACGCTGATCTCCAGTACCTTCGACCACGACGAGGCCAATCCCGATTTCGTGCGATTGGTCAGCATCGAAAACATCCACCACGCAGCACATATGCTTCGTTCCGAAGCCATCCGTGATCTGAATGTCTCAGTCATCGAGACGATCGCTGGCATTCTGGAGCGCGGTGTCGCTGAAGGCGTCTTCAAGCGAAAGGCCGACCCGATCGATGTGCACATGCTGATTAGCGCCTTCTGCTTTTTCCGCGTTTCGAACCGCTACACATTCGGCATGATCTTCCGCCGCGATCTCTCTGAGCCAGAGACGATTGGCAGGCATCGAACCATGATCGCCGATGCCGTTATCAGCTACCTGAAAAATGCAGACGGACCGATTTGACGACTGGTCGAGCGACGGTACTTAGGTCGGCTACGCCCGTGCGACGACAATGTTCCAAAGCCTGAGGTGAAATGGGGTGATTTCACACAGGTCACCCGGAGCAAGGCCGTCACCTTCCCGATCGCAAGCGCCGGCGAACTCGCCGACGTCTCGACGCTCCTGCTCTCGCCGCTTTTCCCGGTCGCGAAAGGTATTCGGCTTTTGGGTGTGTTGCTGTCATCGCTCGACAGTGCAACCATCGAAGACAAACATCAACTCGCGCTCACACTTTGAGCTTGTCCGGCCGCCCCCGGCAGGTTCGGTGGCGGCGGGGCGAGTACCACATGGCTGGTTGGCTGTGCCGAGGATGTCGCCCGCTCGCTGCGCAGGTACGAAGAACTGGGCATCACGCATTTCGTGCTTTACGCCCTATCTCCAGGAAATCAGGCGCCAGGGCAAGCAGTTGCTTCCGCTTCTGCGTGACAACAGTTTATCGGCATGACGGTAATCAGGTTCCGATGCGCCCCGAGCAAGCGCTAGCCAACGTCCAATTTTGGCGCCGGAGCGCTTCCTGGTGATTGTTCGTCGTCCCATTCTCTAGAAAACCGGGCCGCGAAGTAACACTTTCTAGAAATCATTCCTTACAACGGTTCGACAATGACGACAACGGTTACAGCTAAGGGGCAGATTACGATCCCCAAACCGGTGCGCGACCTCTTGGGTATAGTGCCTGGGAGCAAGGTTGATTTCCGCCGTGCACCGGATGGGAGCATAGTGCTCGTCCATGCCGCTAAGAAACAGCAACCCAGCCGCTTCGCACAGCTGCGGGGGCACGCCGGCAAAGGGCTGGATACGGACGCGATCATGGCCCTCACGCGTGGCGAACCGTGACATTCGTAGACACGAACGTTCTTCTCGACATCGTAACAGACGATCCGAAATGGGCCGATTGGTCCATAGCGCAACTCGAAAACGCAAGTCTTGAGGGGACACTGTGGATCAACGATATCGTCTATGCAGAACTCGCCGTTCGCTACGATCGAATCGAAGAAGTCGACGCGCTCCTTGATCAAGCCGGGTTAGAACTCGCGCCAGTCCCGCGGGAGGCTCTCTTTTTGGCAAGCAAGGTTTTCACACGTTATCGCAAAGTAGGGGAAACGAGAACTGGCGTTCTCCCGGATTTCTTTATCGGAGCCCGTGCGGCCGTCAGCGGGCTACCGTTGCTCACGCGTGATGTTGCTCGCTATCGAACCTATTTCCCCACATTGACATTGATTGCGCCGGACTTGCCGACCTAACCGCACCTGATTGAGACAGCGGTCGCACCGGGACGACGCTGCCAAGCGGTGGTGCGCCTTCGTTCCGGTGGATACATGGCCCTTATCAACCAAAGACAGCGACTGCTGATTTGACGATGATCCCACCAGCCGGACTTCTGCGCAGTTGACGGCCGGTCGCGGCGCGAAAGATTTGCGGCAATTGCAGCGCCGGCGGCACTCGCGACCACATGGTTTTCATGCGTTCCCGGCCATTTCGGGTTTTCCGAACAGCCTGGCCCGTCACAATGCGCTGTGACCAGCGGAAACCGATCTCGTGGAAATACAGGTCGGCATGCTGCGGGCTGATATGATGAAAGACGCCGGCAATGGTGCGGCGGACACGGGAATTGAAACCTTCGACCGAATTGACATGGACGGCGTCACGAACGTATTCGCGGCTGGAATGCTTCACGGTGTCATGCCTGGCATAGTTCTCGCCAAGAGCCATGAACGCTGTCGCCTCATCGCTCATCAAATAGGCATCGGGGTCGATCTGCGCTTCGGCGGCGCGCGCCGCTGCCCGGAGCGAAAGACCCGTCACCACCGCAGCACGCGCGTCACCGGCCGGAGTGCCGGGTGTGACGTCATCTGGCCGTTGAACGATCACCATGACCGGCGTCTTCTGGGTATTCGGCAGACCTTTTCGGCCTCGTCCAGGCGGTGGATCATCCGGATTTATTCTTGCTCGCCCACCGAGATAAAAATGTTCGATCTCCACCGTGCCATCGAGCATGTGCTCGCGCGCCACCATGAGACGCAGCGCGTGTCCCATCCGCCAGGCCGTCGGTTGGCTTACCCCCAGAGCCTCGGCCAGGCGCACCGAGGATAAACCTTTATCCGACTGCAGCATCATTTCTGCCTTAAGTCGTTGCCGAAGCAGGCGCGTTTCGATGGCAGCGAAGACAGAGCGGCGACGATTTCCTCCGCCAGAAGCGCGATGCCTAACGTCGGTGTTGAGCCAGCGTTCTCATCGCATCGGATGCAAGGAGCGGGCGAGCAGGCGGTCACATTACTCAGGCGTCAGTTCAACTCGATACGTTGTCCCGTTGCCGCCGAGCTTTTTACCGCATCGATTACCCTCAAGGTTTCGAGCCCCTCACGCCCGCTGACAAGCGGCGGTTCGTCTCCGCGGATCACCTTGCAGAACTGCCTGATCTGCAGGACGAGCGGGTCCTCGTCGTCGACCTCGATACGCTTTTGGTCAAATGGTTCCCACCAACTCCGTTTACCAGGATTGCGCCAGACCTCGAGCGACGGAACAGCCAGCGACCCGTGCGTTCCTCCGATCATGTAACAGGATTGCTCGGTTTTGGGGTAAGCCGGATTCTCTCCGCTTGTCATCTCCCAGCTCCACGGTGCGACCACCGCGTCCGAGACTGTCGCAGTTCCCAAAACTCCATTCTTGAACTCGATCAGGATCACAGCCGTTTCCTCAACTGCGTTGCCGCGCACCGCGCTGGACTCGCGTGCCTGAACCGCGGCCACATCGCCGAAAAGGTAGCGCAGATTATCGACATCATGGATGAGATTGAGGAAAACCGGCCCCGCACCGCGCTCACGACGCCACGAGATGTCGAAGTATTCGTCGGGCTTGAACAGCCAGAACATCGCATTGACAACAAGAACGCGGCCGAGCTTCCCGCTTTCGATGATTTCCTTTGCCTTCTGCGTCACCGGGTTGTGTCGGCGGTGATGGCCGGTCAAAAGAGGAACACCTTTTGCCTCAGCCGCTGCGATCAGCTTTTCCCCGGATATAATGTCGTCGGCGATAGGCTTCTCGATGAGTGCGGGAATGCCGGCTTCAACGGCTTCTAACCCGTTCTGAACGTGAGCCGGGTTTGGCGTAGCCACGATGATCCCATCAGGTCGGTCTGCGGCAATCATGTCCGCAAAGCTTGGAAACCACTTCACGCCGGCTTCCTTGGCAATGGTCTCGCCAACCGGCGTGGGATCGACCACGGCACTGAGTTGCGCCGAGGGCTCGGTCAGGACGTGCTGAATATGGCGCTTACCGATGAGGCCTGCGCCAAGTACGGCCAGCTTAACCCGTTGGGTCATGATCACCTCAGCCCTTGCTCGCGGCCTTGATCATTGTCGCCGCGCGCCGGATGCCAAGCTGGTATCCTTCCGTTCCAAGGCCGCAGATCACGCCGTCCGCGCGGTGCGAAACGAACGAATGGTGTCGGAAGGTTTCGCGCTTGTGCACATTGGAGATGTGGATCTCGATCACAGGCCCTTCAAATGTGTTCAGAGCGTCGAGGATGGCGAGTGAGGTATGGGTGAAGGCTGCCGGATTGATGACGATACCCGCACCGTCCTCGCGCGCCTCATGAATCCAATCGATGATCTCGTATTCCCGGTTGCTCTGATGAAAGCGGATTTCATGGCCGAGTTCGGCTGCCAGCTTGCGACAGTCCGCCTCCACGTCTGCGAGCGTTTCGTGCCCGTAGATGTGCGGCTGGCGTTTGCCAAGCAGGTTGAGGTTTGGTCCATTGAGAACGTATATCAGGCTCATAGTATAGTGTCCTTCTTGAGCACGTTTTTCTGGTCAGACGAACGCGATTGCTTGAACAGCAAAATCAGGGTCCGACTCGTAGAGATCTGCGCGCAAGCCGAGCCTTCCCGCTTCGAGAGCAGGCGAGGCGATCGCCCGCGCGGCCTCGAGAACGGCAGTAAGAAGCTTCTGCTTGGTCTCTGCAGTACGACCCGGTGCCACCCTCAGGATGATTTGGATGAAATGGTTATCGACATGCTCATCGCCCACGCAGGAGTATGTCGCCTCCCGCGCAAGCGTGCGCACGGCGGACGGTTTCACAAGACCGCCATCGCGAACGCAGCGATGCACGGTCTGCGTCAGCCGGTCCATGGCTACATGCTCGCCTGCGCCCCGGCTATAATCGATGATGATATGCGGCATTTGGGATCTCCCCATCAAACCGACAGGCGGCACAAGTCCGTAAAGTGACGGGACATGCGCTCTGCGTCGGGTGTTATCCCGGTGAACAGCTCGAAAGCCGCTGCTGCCTGATAGACGGTCATGCCGCCGCCACGAAGGGTCCGGCAGCCTTTTCTTTCGGCGAGAGCAAGGAGCTCTGTGACGAGCGGCATATAGACGATGTCGGCGACCCAATGCCGTGGCAGAAGCCATTCCGGGTCGATCGGCAAACCAGGATGGCTTTTCATACCCGTCGGCGTCGCG
This sequence comes from Ensifer sp. VA4, assembly GCF_055710065.1. Lineage (NCBI taxonomy): Bacteria > Pseudomonadati > Pseudomonadota > Alphaproteobacteria > Hyphomicrobiales > Rhizobiaceae > Ensifer > Ensifer sp. VA4. Next base: position 77,046 of record NZ_JBVQPO010000011.1, read on the forward strand.
TGGATAAGCCCATCGGCGGAACGCAGGGCGCCGCCGACATCCGTCGTGGCACGAGCGCAATCCCTTGAGAACCGATTGTTCAACTGCCCAGCCAAGGTTTCTGCCCGTTTCGAATCCTGGTCAAAGACCGATAATTTCTCAATACCGAGCTTGATTGCGGCATGCGCCACGGCGACACCGGCGCCGCCGGCGCCGAGCAGGACGGCATGCGCCTTCGCGACGTCAGAAAGGCCGTGCTGGAAATTCTCGTAGAAACCATACCAATCAGTGTTGTGGCCGATCCTCTCGCCGCCCCGAAACACCACGGTGTTGACCGCACCGAGCATCTCTGCATCCTCGGAAAGGCGATTGAGGTGGGCGATCACCGTCTGCTTGCAAGGATGTGTAATGTTGCTCCCGGCAAAACCGCGCCGCTCTTCCTCGTCGAGGAGGTCCGGCAGCGCCGAGGCGGGAAGGCCTCGTTCGGCGAAGTCAAGAAGTTCGTAATGGTAATCGAGGCCCTGGTGTCGAGCCTCCGTTTCGTGCAACGCCGGGGACTTTGACATTTGGATGTCGGCACCGATCAGTCCTACGAGGAATTTCTTGTCGCGCATTGGCATCGCTTTCGAACGTCAGTGGTGAGCCAGGATTTCGCCGAGAAAGGTTTTCGTGCGTTGGTGCTTGGGCGACTTGAAGAAGACTTCCGGTTCGGCCTCTTCGACGATCTCTCCGGAGGCCATGAAGATGACGCGATCAGCGACCTGGCGGGCAAACCCCATTTCGTGCGTGACACAGATCATCGTCATGCCATCACGGGCGAGCCCGATCATGGTGTCGAGCACCTCCTTCACCATTTCAGGATCGAGGGCAGAGGTCGGTTCGTCGAACAGCATGACCTTCGGCTCCATGCAGAGCGCGCGAGCGATGGCAACGCGTTGCTGTTGTCCGCCGGATAGCTGCGCAGGATACTTTTCCGCCTGGTCAAGGATTCGAACCCGCTCGAGATATTTTCGAGCCAGTCGCTCTGCGTCAGTGTGGCTTGTGCCTCGAACACGCATCGGGGCGAGTGTACAGTTCTGAAGTACGGTCATGTGGGGGAAGAGATTGAAGCTCTGGAAGACCATTCCCACTTCGCGACGTATCGCATCGATGGATTTGGTGCTTCCGTCCAGTACCTGACCCTCGACGACGATCTTGCCTTCCTCGATCGTTTCGAGGGCATTGATGCAGCGGATTAACGTTGATTTCCCGGAGCCTGACGGCCCGCAGAGGACGATTTTTTCGCCTTTGCGGACCGACAGACTGATGGATTTCAAGGCATGGAAAGCGCCGTACCACTTCTGCACGTCCTCAAGGGAAATCAGCGTCGGTTGATCGTTTGCGGTATTGAGCACGGAACCCTCCATTTGGGCTTTAATTGACGGTGAACGGGATGTTCGGGATGGATTCCGGGAACTGCGGCAGATCGATCGCCATCCACTTCTTCGTGATGGCGGCCAGGTCACCATTGGCCTTGATCTTGTCGATGAAGGCGTTGACGGCTTCGTTCCAGTCCTTCTCGCCGAGACGGGTCCCGACGCCGTTGTAGGTCGTCAGAAAGTTAATCTTGCGCTCATAGGTGCCAGCACTCGCCCCATCCAGACGCTGACCATAGAACTGGTTGCCGCCAACCGCCTTTACCTGTCCGGAGATGAGAGCCTGGATGGTTGCGGCGTCGTCATCAAAGCGGCGGACCGTTGCGGTGGATCCGACGGCGTCCGTTACTGCCTTATCCTGCGAACTGGACTTCGGAACGCCGATCTCCCATCCCGCAATGTCTTCAGGTTTCGAAACCGTGTCGGACTTCGCGGCATAAAGCGAAATCGTGTTGGCGGCGTAGGGCTTGCTGTATTGAATTGATTTCGCGCGCTCTTCCGTCATCGCCATCGTTGCGAACAAGATGTCGACTTTGCCGGTCGTAAGCGCCGGAATTCGGTTGGCAACGGCGAGCGGCTGGAATTGAACCTTCACGCCTAATTCCTTGGCAAAAAGGTTGGCGACGTCAGCGTCGAAGCCGTCCTGCACGCCGCTTGTGTTGACGAACCCCCATGGCGCATTGTCGCCCTGGATGCCGACCACAAGCGTGCCCTTTGCCTTGATTTCCTCCACACTTGCCGCAGAGGCGGTGGCAGCGCCAACGGTTGCGAAGGCAACGGTTGCCAGTGCAAGTCCGAGAAAACTCCTACGATTGTTATGCATGCTTATTCTCCTCCTCAAGAGTTTTGCTTCGAGCGAAGCGGTTAGCGGGCAGCTTTCGCCATCCGTTTTTCGAGGCCACTTCCGGCATGGGAGAGCGGCCAGCAAATGATGAAGTAGATTGCGCCGACGATCCCGAAGACGAGCAGCGGGCGATAGGTCTGGTTTGATATGATCTGGCCGGCGCGAGTCAGTTCAATGAAGCCGACAATTGCTGCCAGCGACGTGCCCTTGATGAGCTGGACAAGGAAGCCGATCGTGGCCGGCATCGAGATTTTCAGGGCCTGCGGCAGGATGACGTCTTTCATCCGCGAAACATAATGCAGGCCGAGGGCGTTGGCCGCTTCCGTCTGGCCCTTCGGCACAGCCTCGATCGAGCCGCGCCAGATCTCTCCCAGGAAGGCGCTGGCATGAAGCGTGAAGGCGATTGCGACCGCGATCCACGCGTTGACCTCGATGCCCAACAGCGCAACGCCGTAATAGACAACGAAGAGCTGCATCAGAAGGGGCGTGCCCTGGAAGACGCCGATAAAGCCTGCGGTGATCCTCCGGGCGACTTTCGTCTTCGAGGTGCGCAACAGCGCGATCAGGATTCCGAATATCCCCCCGCCGATAAAGCCCACGATCGCGAGCAGCACGGTCCACTTCAAACCCTGCATCAAAAAGAAGAATTCATTTTCGCCGATGGGACCCATGATTGCCTCCTATCGCGTCGGGTAATTGAAGTATTGGCGAGAAATGAGGGCAAAGAGGCCCATCATCAGGCTCGAGATAACCAGGTAGATAGCGGTCACCGTGAAATAGACTTCGAAGCTGCGGAAGGTGTCAGACTCGATGCGCTGAGCGGCCGAGGTCAGTTCGTAGGCGGCGATCGACGTGCAGACAGACGTTGTCAGTGTCAGCATGATGAACTGGCTTGTGAGCGAGGGATAAATCGCCCGCAGCGCCGGCTTGAGCACGATGAGCCGGAAGACGTCCGCCTTGTGCAGACCAAGTGCGAAACCTGCCTCGATCTGGCCGCGCGACACGCTCTCGACCCCGCCTCGAATGATCTCGATTGCGTACGCCCCACCATTGATGCCGAGGGCAATAATCGCCGTAACGGTCGGATTGAGGCGAATGCCCATGAGAGGAAGGGCAAAATATATGAAGAAGATCTGCACGAGGAATGGCGTATTACGCACGACCTCAACGAAGATGATCACGAGAGTGCGCGTGATCTCACTCTTGGAAGTCCTTGCAACAACGCCCAGGATTCCGATGACGAGCGCGAGGAGCATCCCAGCCAACGCAAGGCCAAGCGTTCCAAGCGAACCCCATAGCAATTCCGGGGCGCGGTCGAGGACCGCACCGAAATCGAACGTATAGGACATGTAAGGCTTCCTCCCTCCGACCGGTCACGCCGGGTCGGCGCCGGATCAATGATCCGATTTCAAAATCCCTAGTGCGCTGTCGTGCAGATGTTTTAGATGTGCCTCCGGGTCCGCCGGCCCGACGAGCGGCACTTCAACCGAGATAGCAGCACCGGCTTCGGTTGCCGCCCAGAGGTCCTTCAACGGCAATTCGCCTTCTCCAGGAGCGAGCCTGCCGCTTCTCGCCTCGGCGATCATTGCTTCCGATGTTTTGGGCGCAGGCCCGCGGACGTCGCAAAGCTGGACGTGTTTCACCCTCCCTGCATTCGCGCGAAGCTCGTCGATCGAGGCGCCGTTTCGGAAGAAGTGAATCCCGTCAACGAGGGCACCGGCGTTCTCTGCTCCACAGGAATTCACGACCGCTACGCTGTCGTGAAAGGTTCTTACCGTCCGCCAGCCCATGTTTTCGATGTCGACTGACAGGCCATATCGCGCCGCGAGGGCGCAAAACTCAAAAAAGTTCGTGGCAAGACGGCCGCCGTCTCGATCATCGCCGCAAACACTCAGCCGGCGCGCCCCGATGTTCGCAGCGGCTGCCACAGTCGCCTCGTGGGAGGCCGCAACGAAGTTCTCGTCGATCACGAAGAACTCGATATCGAACACCTTGATGCCTTCGCCATTGGCAATTGTCTTGAACTCCTCGGCACTATGGCTGCCCACCGGCAACTCGTAGAAAGGGGCTCCGGGAAAGGCAGGGTGCAGGCGCAGACCTATCGACGCAAAACCCGCCCGAGCAGCCGTCACGGCGAATTGCTTGGGCGGCAGCGCGATGGATGAAAAATGCGCCACGCCCAGTTCGAGGCTCGGCCCTGGCGTCGCGACGACCATCACAAGATCCCCTTTGTCGCGAGGTGATTGCGCAGATTGGTTCCCGTGCGGTGGATATGCTGACGCAACATATCGCACGAATAGTCCAGATCCCGCGCGACGGCTCCCTGAGCAATCTCACTGTGCTCCTGGCTGACGTTGCGGTCACCCGACGTGCGGGTCAGAAACACCCGACGATAACGATCGTTGAGATTAAGAAGCAATCTGCAGAAATGGAGCAGGATCGGCTTCCCGCAGCCAGCTATGAGTGTCAGATGAAATTCGCGGTGAAGCTCTTCCCAGCGCTCCAGTGTCTCTGGCCGATCCGCGTCACGCTCGGTGCGGTTTAGGCGATGCAGCGCGCGCATGACGTTGCCCTCCCACTCCACATCGCCGAGCCGCATGGACTCGCGAAGCGCAAAGACTTCAAACTCTTCGCGCAGGGTGGTGACTTCTTCCAGATTGGCCAGGGAAATTGATGAAACGCGGTAGCCGCGATTGTCCTCGAACTCCACTAGGCCGTCCGATATCAGCCGTGCCAACCCTTCACGCAGCGGACTGAGGCTCACGTTGAACGTCTTGCGCGCCTTGTCGAGATTAATCTTGCTGCCGGCCTGAAGCTCGCCGGAGATGATCGCCTCGCGAAGTCGGGATGCAAGCTGGCTCCCAATTGTGTTTTTGCCGTCGTCGAGAAAGCCAGAAGACGATGGAGCATCTTCTGTCGTCGGAGCAAGAGCGCCGTCATCATTCGGTACCATCGTTCCTTCCAAGGCTCCCTTAACTAATTGTCGATGATCGATACAATAAACGATTATTGATGTCAACTTTCGCGCGCTAAATTCTGCAAAAAGCAAGGCCTCAGCCTCCCTTGTGCGATTATTATGTAATTAAATCAAAGCACTTCACGTCACTGTCTTTCTTCTCTCGGCTTATTGCTGTCGAACGAATGTTCCGCGGACTTGACAAATAATCGATTATTCTGGTAGTCGGAGAAATCGGGAGGTAGCCATATGGTGATCAAAACTGAAAGCGATCTGACGCCAGCCGTCCTCGCTGTGATGAATCGCACTGAAGAACCCCGCCTGCGGGAAATCCTCGTGGCGATGGTCACGCATCTTCATGCCTTCGTGCGCGAGGTTCGACTGACGGAGGTCGAGTTTCGGGAGGCGACAGCCATACTGAATGAGATCGGGAAGCTGCATACTGACCACCACAACGAGTTTGTGCTGATGGCCGGTTCTCTTGGCGTGTCTTCACTTGTTTGCCTGTTGAACAATGGCGACAGGGGACAGACTGAGACCTCCCAGTCGCTGTTGGGCCCATTCTGGCGCCTCAACTCTCCGCGAGTCGAAAATGGCGGGTCGATCATCCGATCCGAGACGCCGGGCACGCCCTTGTTCGTGCATGCCAGAGTCGTTGACCGCGACGGCAAGCCAATTGCCGGCGCCGAAGTGGATGTGTGGCATGCATCTCCCGTCGGTCTTTATGAAAACCAGGACCCGGACCAGGCCGAGATGAACTTGCGCGGCAAATTCACGACCGACGAGCAAGGTCGGTTCTGGTTCAGGACCGTCAAGATGGTCGGGTATCCGATACCGGTCGATGGCGTGGTCGGACGCCTGCTCAAAGCTCAGGGACGACATCCGTACCGACCAGCGCACCTGCACGCACTGATCTTCAAGCATGGATACAAGACGCTGATTTCCCAGGTCTTCGACCCTAGCGACCCGAACATCGACTCCGATGTTCAGTTCGGGGTCACGGCAGCGCTGACCGGCGACTTCATTCGGCATGAGGAGCCCCATCCGACCGAAGCAGATATTCCCGGTCCGTGGTTCTCGCTCGACTACACCTATGTCATGGAACCCGGCGAAGCCGTTTTGCCGCGTCCCCCAATCAAATAAATCACGATCAGCCGAGCAAACGATATGATTACCGAAGAAGAACGCCGGGCCGCGGCAGACGCGCTGCTCAAAGCTGAAATCGAGCGCAAGCCGATCATACAGCCTAGCGAGACCTACCCGAACCTCGAACTCGAGGACGCCTACCGGATCCAGGCCTTGTGGGCGGAGGCGAGGGTAGCCAAGGGCGCACGGATCGTCGGGCATAAGATTGGCCTGACGTCACGCGCAATGCAGATGGCTTCGAAGATGACGGAGCCGGACTACGGCTGCATTCTTGACGATGCGCTTTACAACGACGGAGCGCAGATCAGGGCTGACTTGTTTATCAAGCCGCGCCTCGAGGTTGAGCTGGCCTTTGTTATGGGTGAGGATCTCGTCGGGCCCGGCACCAGGATCTATGACGTCATGCGTGCGACCGAGTTCGTTGTCCCGGCGCTCGAGATTATCGACTACCGGACCGAAGTCCCTCGAGCGATCACCGATACCATTGCCGACAACGCGGCTTTCGGCGCCCTCGTCGTTGGCGGCCGTATAATTCGCCCGATGGACATTGATATCCGTTGGGTCGGAGCAACTCTTTCCAAGAACGGCATTATCGAGGAGTCGGGCGTGTCGGCGGCGATCATGGGACATCCGGCAGCCGGCATCGCGTGGCTGGTCAACAAACTTCATGCTGTGGGCGGTGGCCTGAAGAAGGGACAAATAGTCCTGGCCGGCTCCTTCACGCGTCCTGTCGACATCGCGAAGGGTGATGTCATTCAAGCCGACTATGGCCCTGTCGGCTCCATCGGCGTGTCGTTCGTGTGAGGTGCCAGATGGAACATCCTGTCAATCGGTTCAAGCGGAAGCTCCTTGCTGGTCAAAGTCAGATCGGGCTGTGGTGTGGCCTGCCGGGAAACTATGCCGCGGAAATCGTCGCGCCTTCAGGTTTCGACTGGCTCTTGTTCGACACGGAACATTCTCCAGGTGACGTTCTGACCGTCCTGCCACAATTGCAAGCGGTCGCACCATACGACGTTTCCCCAGTTGTCCGCCCGGCCATCAACGACACCGTTCTCATCAAACGTTTCCTGGATATTGGTGTTCAGACACTGCTCATTCCCTACGTTCAAAACGCGTTAGAGGCGAAAGCCGCAGTCGCGGCGGTGCGATATCCTCCGGATGGAATTCGTGGTGTTTCTGCCCTGACGCGCGCCACTCGTTTCGGCCGAGTTGCGAACTATGCGCAAAATGCGGAACGGGAAATTTGCCTGTTGCTGCAAGTTGAGACGCGGGAAGCACTCGGCAACCTCGAGTCGATTGCCTCGGTAGAGGGCGTGGATGGGGTATTCCTAGGACCGGCAGACCTGGCAGCGAGTTTCGGACACAGGGGCCAACCGAGCCACCCGGAAGTGGTCGATGCAATTGTCGACGCGATTGAACGCCTGAAAGCGTTGGGCATGCCTGCGGGCATTCTTACCCCGGATGAGAAGTTCGCGGCACGGTGCATCTCACTGGGAACACTATTTACTGCCGTTGGTGTCGATGTCGCTGTCCTGGCAAGGGGATCGGAAGCACTCGCGGCACGATTTGCATCGCAAGGAGCGTACCGCGATGCCGGAACGTGACGAACTCCTCACTGAAATCGCACCGATGGGAGTCATCAGAGCGGCGGTCAACATGTCGAATGCCGCACTTGTCCAACACGATCCAGTGACAGGCGATCTAACAGGGCCGAGCGCGCAGATCGCAATCGCACTTGCGGCAGAACTCGACTGCGGTTTGTCGCTGGTTCAATACGGATCGGCCGCTGACATTCTTGCGGCTGCCGAAGGCAACGAGTGGGACGTTGCGTTCATTGCTTCCGATCCGTCACGTGCCGACAGGTTCTCCTTCTCGCCCCCCTATACCACGGTGACCGCCAGCTTTCTGGTGTCAGACAGTAGCCCGCTAGGTAGCGTGGAGCATGTTGATGTCGAAGGGATGCGCATTGCCGCCGCCAGAACCGCTGCCTATACAAAGCAGCTTGAGCGACAGGTTAGAAATGCAATTGTCCTCCATACTGAAAATCCCGCCTCCGCTTTGGACATGCTTGTATCCTCCCGGTGCGATGCGGCGGCGGGCTTGACCGAGTCCCTGTCACGTTTCTGCGAAGAGAATTCAGGTTTCCGCGTTGTTGAGGGGACATTCTCGAAAGTGCCGCAGGCGATCGCTGTGCATCGGAGGTGCGTTCACGCTTCAACCTTCCTGTCGGAATTCATCCAACAGCATTGCAGTGCGGGTAAGCCGAACAACTGAAGCAGGTGGCGGGACACGGGAGGGAACCGTGCAGAGGGGACGCGACACGTCAAGTCCCAAATAGTTATGGAATCCTGTTCCCTCTCAAGCGTTCCCACTCGGAGGTTCATGCTTCGTTGAGCCTTGGCGTACGATGTCGAGCAACTCTTGTTCCGGAAGGTTGGCGGTGGCCGTGCGCTGGATCATGGGCGCGTGCTTCGTGGTGCTGGCGCGGCGCCGGATGGCGGCAAGAATGGCGACGGCCGCTTGGAATGGCTGGCGGATCGCCATGTCATCACTCGCCTACCATCCTCAAGTATCCCCGATGATTAGACGGGGATCGCGATGGTTTAAGCTGAAATTGGTTGCGGGGCACGACTGCGACCCTAAGCGAGGTCCCGCCGTCAGCCTTCGCGCTCGGATGCAAAGGCGGCATGGTGTTTGGCGAGGAGCGCGGCCACCTCGTCGATGAAAGCCGGATCGACGTCCGACGCAAATTCGATTCGGGCGTTCTTGCCGTCGCGCTTGAGCTTGGCGAAGACCCTTCCGCCGGCGTCGACCAGCGTCTCCGGCTTCACCGTTTCCGACTTCGGCTTGCGCGACAGCCGGGTGAAGAGAATCTGGAAGCGATGATCGCTTTCGGCTTCGAGGAAGCGGCGTGAGCGGCTTTCCTCCTGCGCGACCTGCACCGCAGCCTCGTCTTCGAGCAGCGCGCCAAACGCCATCCAGCGCTCGCGGCCGACCTTGGGCGCCGGGCCGATGGCGCGCGCGATCACCGGCGGCACGCCTTCGGCCACCTGGATCAGACGCGATAGCTCGCTCTTCTGCACGGCAAGCGCCTCGCCGATCACCTTGCGGTCAAAGCCGCGGTCGGCGAGCGCGGAAGCAAACATCGCCCGCTCGATGAAGGAGAGATTGCGCCGCTCGGCGTTCTCCTTGCCCTGGGCGAGCACCAGTTCGTCGTCGGTCAGCGGCCGGACAATCGCCTTGACCTTGATGCCGAGGCTACGGACGGCGTTGAGGCGCCGGTGGCCATAGGCCGTCTGGTAGCGCCCCTGCTTCTCCGGATGCGGTCGCACCAGGATCGGCGATTGCTGGCCGCTGTCGCGAATGCTGTCGGCGAGCGCCAGGAAATCCGGATCATCGGTCTCACCGTCGGTCAGCCGGTCCTCGATGAAGGAGGCATCGATCAGGTCCGGATCGAGTTCGACCACGCGCTCGCCCTGGTGCAAGGCTTCACGGAGCGCGCGCGCCTCTTCCGCTTCGCGGGTGATGGTGCCGAGTGAAAGGCCCATGGCCTTGATCGCGCCAGAGGCTGCCCGCGGCACTTCGGCGAGCGGCGCCTTGGCCGCCAATGGCTTGGCTGGCTGCGCGTTCGTTACAGCGGCGGGCTGCGTTTCGTCAGCCGGTGCGGCCGGGACCGATGCCGGCACGTTGCCGGAGAAAAGGGCGCGCAGTTCGTTCTTGCGGTTACCAGCCATGTCGATCAGCGCCCCCATGCCGCATGAATGAGTGCTTCTATCTCGCCGTTGACGGCGTTCAGCGATTCGACCGCGCGGTCGTAGGTGGCGCGCGTGAAATTCTCGCGCCCCACCTCGTATAGCGTCTGTTTCGTCAGGCCCGCATCGGAGACCGCGGTGGATTTCACCATGGCCGATGTCAAAACACGGTCGCCGAAGAGCGAGCGCATGAAGCCGACAATCTGCGCCTGCGGCCCGTCATTCGGTTCGAAGCGGGTGACGAGATAACGCAGGAAATCGAAATTCAGCTCGCCGCCGGCCTCACGCACGACGCTGAGGAGATCCGACGTCATATAGAGGAACTGGTTCATCGAGGCGACGTCGAGCATCTGCGGATGCACGGTGACGATGACGGATGTCGAAGCGCAGAGCGCCGAGAGCGTCAAGTAGCCGAGTTGCGGCGGGCAGTCGATGATGACGACGTCGTAGTCGTCGGCGACGCTGGCGAGTGCGGTCTGCACGCGGGCGAAGAACAGCGGGCCGGCGTCGCTGCCATTGTGGCGGGCGCTCAGTGCCTGCGGCGTCGTGTGCTCGAATTCCTGAAGTTCGAGGTTGCCGGGCACGAGGTCGAGACCATCGAAATAGGTCTTGCGAATGATGTCCTTCAGTGGCCGCGCTTCGGCGTCGTAGCGGATCGCGCCGTAGAGCGTGTCGTTGCCGGTGAGGTCGAGCTCCGGTTGGTAGCCGAAAAGCGCCGACAACGACGCCTGCGGGTCGAGATCGACGGCCAGCACCCTATGGCCGGTCATGGCCAGATATTGGGCGATATGCACCGACGAGGTGGTCTTGCCGGATCCGCCCTTGAAGTTGGTGACCGAGATGACCTGAAGATGCTCGCCCGCCTCCGCATCGCGCCATTTCAGGTAGCTGCGGGCCTTGGCGGCATTACCCTTGGCCAGCGCCTGTTCGGCCAGATGACGGCGCAGCGCATTGATGTCGGTGAGCGAATAGGAACGGCGACCACCGAGCCCCGTGTCCGGCTGTGGCCCTTCTCCGGCAAGCGAGAGCTGGCGCAGATAGCCGTCGGAGACGCCGATCAGCTTGGCCGCCTCGCCGGAGGTGAAGCTTCGTAGCGTCTTCATCGCGGTCGGCGGGAAAAGCCGCTCACGCATTGCCTTCAGCTGTTCGGAAAGGGCGCGCGCATCCGCGGCGATCGCTTCGTCTGCCGGACGGCGCGCCTGGGAGTGATCCGCGTCCTGCCTTGCCTGGGTTGCCGTCATATTCATTCCGCCATACTCCTTGCATGCACCTGACGGCCCGACGCGGCCGGAGAGCATTAACAGAGATTCCATTCAAATACGGCCATTCAGCACTTATTCGAAAAAGTCCGTAACAGACATGCCCGAGCCTATGATTCGCGTCAAGGCTTGGACCACGATCGGAGGCAACGACGAACGGCAGGCCGAAGATGCCAATCTCGCAAAGAAAAATGCCCGCGACGGCGGCGCGAGCGTTCGATAAAGCCGTCAAATCGGCCTTCAGAGCTTGGGGCCGATGTGAGACGGTATCGGACACTGATAGGGTTTATCCTTGGTTTTTTCACGCCACTCCGCCTTTGCGCGCGCCAGCAGGTCGGCATCAAGGATCAGATCGAGACCCGTCGCCGCCAATGATTTAGCCGCATGGGCGAAGGCCTTGTGCGCGGCCGGGCTCTTGCCCTGTGCGACGACCTGCGAGGTATGCGGCGCGGTTCCGATCGCCCAGGCGGGCGCCCAGCACTGTGCCGTCGGGGTGATCCAGCTCACATCGCCGACATCGGTCGAGCCGGCGCGGAAATGCGACTGCCCCTCGAAATCCCGGAGACCGAGATGCATGCCGGTCGAGCCGTCGAGACGGCTGTAGCGAAGACGTCGCCCTTGATCTGGTAAAGCCGGATGCTGCTCGAGATCGCCTCCGGCGTCAGCGTCTTCTGGATTTCCTTGGCAAATGCGATGTCGGTCTCGTCGAAGGGAACCGGGCCGAGCGTCACCATGTTCTGGTGGATCGCCGTTTCCAAGGCGATGTTGGGCAGGAGGTTCGTGGCTGCCCGCTCGAAGACGATCTCGACCTCGGTCTCGGTCATCATGGCGGCGCCCTTGGCGATCTTATCAATGCGAGCAGCGAGGGCCAGCGCCTCGGGCATCTGCGGCGCGCGAACGAGATAGAGCGCCTCGGCGCGCGCCTGGACGACGTTTGCCGCCTTGCCGCCGGCATCGGTGATCGCATAGTGCACGCGGCAATCCTGCGGCATGTGCTCGCGCAGGAAATTGACGCCGACATTCATCAGTTCCAACGCGTCGAGCGCGCTGCGGCCGAGATGCGCGCTATTCGACGCATGCGCCGAGACGCCCTTGAAGCGATAATAGATTTCGAGAACGGCGAGATTGTTGGTCGAGCGGACACCGTTGAAGGGCGCCGGGTGCCAGGTCAGCGCCGTATCGACATCGGCAAAGACGCCGGCGCGCGCCATGAAGGTCTTGCCGGAACCACCCTCCTCGCCGGGGCAGCCGTAATAGCGTATCCTGCCCGGCAGCCTGTTCTCTTTGAGGTAGCGGGCAAGCGCGACGGCGGCAAGCATCGAGCCGGTGCCGAGCAGATTGTGGCCGCAGCCATGGCCCGTACCACCCTCGACCGCCGCCTGCGGTTCGGAGACGCCGGCAACCTGGCTCAAGCCGGCCAGCGCATCGAACTCGCCAAGGAAGGCGATCACCGGGCCACCGTCGCCGATCTCGCCGACAAAGGCGGTGGCTATTTCGGCGAGCCCGCGCGCCACGCGAAACCCGTGCTTCTCCAGCATGGCGATCTGGGCGGCAGCCGACTTCTCTTCATGAAAGCTCAGTTCCGCATGGCCCCAGATCGCGCTTGGGTCGATTTGCGAGCACGGCGCGAGCGCGGTGAACAGGTCGACTCCAAAAACATAAAAAAGCACGAAGGCGACATTCTACGGCTCTCCCAATTGCTGTCTGATGACGACCGCTTCGAAATCCCTGAGCTGGCGCGGGAGCATCTGAAACAGTTCCTTGAAACGGTGGAAGACAGGTCCAAACGTGATCTCGCGGACATCGGCGTTTCCGACACGATGGATAAAGTAAAAGCCGTTCTGTCGAGTGTCTTTCTGACGAAAGCGGAAGTGTAATGCTGACCCCTATGACAATCGTGCCAAAGTGCACAAACGCGTTTCCGCTTACTGATTTCCCTCAACAATTTCAGCCGAAAATGTCGAAGTTAAAAGGCCTATCGATCAGCCAGGCGAGCACCATCGGGTCGTTCGATGTGCCAAATACAATAGCTAAAGCAAAGTATTATTCGCCGCGGGCGGGTCGATCAGCCCAAACGCTCACAGCTCGTGAACGGTGGCGACCTGTCGCTTCAGGCAGTCGATGAGCGCCTGAGCCGCGAGCGACAAGGGAACACCGGACGCAGTCGCAACGCCGAAATCCTGGGTCAGGTGCGGCGAGAATGGTCGGATCTCGATCGGCAGATGGCGATGCAAGTTGGCGAAGAAGCTGCTGATGATGGCAACGCCAAGGCCATAGGCCGCATAGGCGCATGCCGAACTGTTGCTGTGGGTCTCGATCTTGACCTTCTGCGGCACGCCCGCCTTGCGGAAGATCTCGTCGAGCATGACCCGTGTCGGCCGGCGGCGGCCAATCAGGATCAATGGCACGCCGCGCAGTTCCTTGGGCGTGAGGGTATTGTGTGCCGATAGGGCATGTCCCTTTTCCATCACGCAGACGCTGACCCCGGTTGCGACCGGCTGCATCTCGATGCCGGCGCTCAGTTGCCCCTCATAGCGCAGGAAGCCGAAGTCGATGATGCGCTGTTCAACCAGACGGGCGATGGCCACGGTCGTATCGAAGAAGGTCTCGATCCGCACGCCGGGAAAATCCTTGGCGTAGTCGGAAAGCATCGCCGGAGCAAAGGTTTCGGACATGCTGTTCGGCAGACCGATGCGCACGACCTCGGGACCGACGGCGCCGCTGCGCAGATCTTGCGCCAGGTTGGTGAAGCGGTCGATACCCAAGAGGATGTGCTCGGCATCCTCGGCAAGTTTCATCGCCTCGGGTGTCGGTATCAACCGGCCCTTGTCGCGAGCAAACAGCGTCAGAGACAGGTCTTCCTCGAGCTGCTGCAGGAGCCGGCTGACGCCGGACTGGCTGAGCCCCATGGTCTTGGCGGCCGCGATCGTCGATCCGGTCGCCAGGAGCGTGCGCAACACTTCCAACTGTCGAAAATTCACGCCGCTTCGCCCCTCGAGCTACAACCTTTTCCCGTGTTTACGGGGCGCTCCTTCAAGGAAGAGGGTGGGTTGAATGCGGTAAAATCGAACGGACGCTTCAACTTGAGGAGCGCGCGAACGCGCTCCTCGAAAAGCGTTTCGTCAGGCGTTGGCACGCACCGGATGATTGAAACGCTCGGCAAAGACCTCGATCGATCCGCTGCCGAAGTTGCGCAACTGGCGTCTGGTCAAGACAGACATGACCCTCGCCGCGGTCGACACCGTCATTTCATCGAGCGGACCTTCACCGCTCCAGGGTTTGTTCAGCCGATCCGTGACAATGCCGATGAGGTTCGCCGGCATGATGTCGGTGCAAGGTTTCATCCATTCGAAGACCTCGCTGATCGGAAGCAGCTTACCTTCGAACGCAACGAGCGGCTCGGGCATACCCGCGCCCCAGTCGTCATAGGCCTCCAGAGCATCGCGAAACAGGTTCTGCAGCGTGATGGGGGCGTGCCCTTCGTGTAGAGCAGGCAGGAAATTCGTCATTTGTGTCTCCTTCAGTGTTCAAGGCCGGGAAACGCGAATGGCCAATTCTGTCAGCATGTATTTGTGTTCGTGTCAGGTGGCCGATATTCTGTGGCCACGCGACTGGTCAAACTGCGGGCGATGACGCAATGCGCAAATCGGGCGATGGTTCCCTGTGCCGCAGACATTTTTGGCGGAAAGCCGGCACGCATGAACGCCGCGTGCCTCGACCTAGGTATTGTCTCATGGTCTCCCCCCGACTCGATATTAACGATCCAGCCCCGAAGGTAAACACCGGTCGCCATCGCGGCAGAAAGGAAAATCTCAAATCGATAATTTCTATAGAATATACTATCTTACTCGGTCTTGCCAGATAATTCACTGATATGCACCTCAATCGATAGGGAGCAGTCACATGGGAACGATCTCGCGGCTTTCAGAGAAGACACGAGCCCCGGCGCACCGGATCGAGAGCGAGGAGGAAGCGCTGTCGATCGCCCGGGACTTGGCTGCGGAATTCGCCAAGAGCGCCAATGAGCGGGATACGGATCGCATCCTGCCCTTCGACGAACTCGATGCGCTGGCTCAATCCGGCCTGCTCGCGATCACCGTGCCGCCGGAATATGACGGCATCGACGTTTCCAATGCGGTTCTGGCGGAGATCACCGCCATCCTCTCGGAGGCAGATTCCTCGATCGGTCAGATCCCGCAGAACCATTTCTACATCCTGGAAGCGCTGCGCACCGACGGGACGGAGGAACAAAAGGCCTTCTTCTTCGGCCGGGCGCTGGCCGGCGACCGCTTCGGCAACGCCCTTTCCGAGCGCGGCACGAAAACCGTCGGCGACTATGCGACGCGGCTGACGCCCGATGGCCTCGGCTTCCGACTGAACGGCCGCAAGTATTATTCGAGCGGCGTGCTGTTTGCCGAATGGATCGTCGTCTTCGCACTCGATCCGAATGAAAAGCTGACCATGGCCTTCGTGCCGCGCGGTGCGGAAGGCTTACAGATCATCGACGACTGGGATGGCTTCGGACAGCGCACGACCGGCAGCGGCACGACCGTGCTGCAAGATGTCCATGTCACCGCCGATGCGGTGGTGCGCCACCACCGCGGCTTCGAGCGACCGACGACGATCGGCTCCGTCGGCCAGATCATCCACGCCGGCATCGACCTCGGCATCGCCCGGGCGGCCTTTGCCGAAACCCTCGAGTTCGTACGCAACCATGCGCGGCCCTGGATGGACAGCGGCGTCGAGCGCGCAGCGGATGATCCCCTCACGATCGCCCGCATCGGCCAGCTCGCCATCCGCCTGGCGGCGGCGACAGCCACCGTCGAACGGGCGGGCAAGAAGGTCGATGTCGCGCAGATCAACGGCACCGAGGAAAGCGTCGTCGAGGCAACGCTTGCCGTTGCCGCGGCGAAGGTTCTGACCACCGAGATCGCTTTGGAAGCGAGCAATACGCTCTTCGAACTGTCGGGAACCGCCTCGACGAGGATCGGGCTCAACCTCGACCGGCATTGGCGCAACGCCCGCACCCACACGCTGCACGACCCGGTGCGCTGGAAGCATCACGTCGTCGGCAACTATCACCTGAACGGCGTCAAGCCGCCGAAGAACGGCGCGCTTTGATCCCATCGATAGCGCACAGGCGGCCCGAGGCGTGATCGGCACTTCGGGCAATGCCCAAACCTTGCCCGAAGGAGAGCTCCATGAGTCGCGAAATCCGGCTGAATGCCTTTGACATGAACTGCGTCGGCCATCAGTCGCCAGGGTTGTGGACCCACCCGCGAGACCAGTCCTGGCGCTACAAGGATCTCGACTATTGGGTCCATCTGGCGAAGACGCTCGAGCGCGGCAAATTCGACGGGCTGTTCATCGCCGACGTGCTCGGCGTTTATGATGTGCTGAACGGCAATGCCGAGGCGGCGCTTCGGCATTCCGCCCAGATCCCGGTCAACGACCCCTTACAGCTGGTGCCGACGATGGCCTATGAGACGGAACATCTGGGCTTCGGCCTGACGGCGTCGCTCTCCTTCGAACACCCTTACACCTTCGCCCGCCGCATCTCGACGCTCGACCATCTGACCAAAGGGCGCATCGGCTGGAACATCGTCACCTCCTACCTGAACAGCGGCGCACTCAACATTGGCCAGGCGCAGCAGACGCGCCATGACGACCGGTATGATCTAGCCGAGGAATATCTCGAGGTCTGCTACAAGCTCTGGGAGGGGAGTTGGGAAGACGGAGCGGTGGCGCGCGACCGCGCGACCGGCATCTTCACCCATCCCGAAAAGGTGCATCCGATCAACCATCGCGGGCGTCATTTCACGGTTCCGGGCATCCATTTGAGCGAGCCATCGCCGCAGCGCACGCCGGTGCTCTACCAGGCGGGCTCTTCGAGCAAAGGCAAAGACTTCGCCGGGGCACACGCCGAATGCATCTTCGTCGCGGCACCGTCGAAGGCGGTGCTGAAACGCTATGTCGCCAATGTTCGCGAGGCGGCAGAGCGCGCCGGCCGAAACCCGCGCGAAATCCTCGCCTTCAATCTGCAGACGGTGATCCTCGGCGAAACCGATGCCGAGGCGAAGAAGAAGTTCGACGAGTACCGCAAGCACGTTTCCTACGAAGGCGCTTTGGCGCTGATCTCCGGCTGGACGGGCATCGATTTCGGCCAGTTCGCTCAGAACGAACCCTTGCGCCATCGCTACACCAATGCGGTGCAATCCGCCGTCGAAACCTTCACGACTATCGATCCGGACCGGGTCTGGACCGTTCGCGAAATGGCCGACTGGGTGGGCATCGGCGGCTTCGGCCCCGTCTTCGTCGGCTCACCGGCGACGGTTGCCGACCTCATGCAGGAATGGGTCGAGGACACCGACGTCGACGGCTTCAACCTCGCCTATGCGGTGACGCCCGAAACTTTCGAGGATACGGTCGATCTGCTCGTGCCGGAACTGCAGAAGCGCGGCGTCTACAAGACCGATTATCGCCAGGGCACACTCAGGGAAAAGCTCTTCGGTGGCGGGCCAAGGCTGGTGGCGCCGCATCCGGGCGCCGGCTATCGGGATCTTGGGGCAACGAGAACAGCGATCGCAGCTTCGGCTTAAGGGCAAGGCTATCGTAGAGACGCCGCCGGGACTTGGTCCAGGCGGCGTTTTTCTTGCAGGCAAAGCTAATCGTGCCGGTGGGTAGGTTCAGCTATAGAGACTGACCGGCGGTATCCGCCCGTTCAGCGCGAAGTCGCCAACCTCGCGGGCCTTGTAGGCGACCGGGTCATGCAGCGTGTGGGTGCGGACATTGCGCCAGTAGCGATCGAAGTGATAGTACCCCGCCGTGGCCCGCGCGCCCATCAACTCGAAGACCTTCGTCGTCACGTCGAGCGAGACATGGGTCGAGTGAACCTTGGCCGCGTAGACCTCGATCGCGGCTTGGCCACGCGCCTCGGCCGTCACCGAGCGGCCCTGCGACAGCGCCGCTTCGACGAGGGCGGCCGCCGCATCGGCCAAGGCGATCGACGCCTTCAGATTTGCCTGCAATTCGCCAATCCGTTCGAGAATATAGGGATCATCGCTGGCGCGTTCGACGCCAGATGTGATCCAGGGGCGCGTCGTGCTACGCACATAGTCGAGGGCCGCGGCAAGCGCGCCTTCGGCCGTGCCAAGGTAGAAATTCACGAAGACGAGCTGGATCAGCGGCGTGTTGAATGTTGCCTGCACCGGGGGCGGATCGGAGGGATCGGCCAGCGGCAAGATGAAATCGCGCTCGTAGACGGGAAAATCGCGGAACTCGACACTGCCGCTGTCCGACAGGCGCTGGCCGATATTGTCCCAATCATCGTTGGCGACATAACCCGGCCGATCGGTCGGCACGACAAAGTTGGCGATCTTGCCGTCGATCGCAGCGTTGACGTTGATGCGGTCGGAGACATGGGCGCCGGTCGAAAAGGTCTTGCGGCCGTTCAGCACATAATGGCCACCACGCCGCTCCAATGTCAGGCTCGGATCGCGCGGGTTGACCGCGGCTCCCCAATAGAGCTGCCGCTCGACGGTCTCCGCCCCAAGCACCCAGGCCTGTTTGGGATCGGCAGCGGCCCAGTAGACATACTGGCTGTTGACGTAGTGATAGCCAAGCAATTGGCCGATCGAGCTTTCGCCACGCGCGATGATGCGCACCAGCCGAAGCCCGTCTACCCAGCTCAAGCCCGCACCGCCAACCTCCGGCGAATGCAGCGTGGTCAAAAGGCCGGCCTGGCGGAGTGCCTCGATCTCTTCACGCGGCGGTGCGCCGACGCGATCGAGCTCGGCGCCTCGGCGAGCGAAATCCTGCGATAGTGCCTCGGCGCGGACAAACAGCTTCCGCCGCTTTTCATCTTGTGCGTTGCTACTGCTGGCCGGTGTTTGTTCTCTGAGGAAATGTACGTTGCTCATCCGCCTCTCCTTGGCTGAGGCAGAATAATACAATTATTCTATAGACAATAACAGCAACGTGATTCCACACGGATGCGGCCACTGGAAATGTCCTACCGGCCGTTGACCGCTTCAGCCGGCCTCCGCATCGCGCAGCCCCACGATCTCAGAGGCATTGTCGTTGGCTGCAAACTGCTCCAGCGTCATGTTGTCGAGGATCGAGGCGATCGCGTCGCGGACATCGCTCATCGACTTGCGCACATGACAGTTCACCGGATCGGTGCAATCGTCGCAGGCTTCGAAGGCGGTGCGGCTGGCACAGCGGATCGGCGCGAGCGGCCCGTCCAGCGTGCGGATCACCTGGCCGATGCGAATGTCGGAGGCGGGTCGGGACAGCGAGTAGCCCCCGCCTGGACCCTTCTTCGAACGAAGGATGCCGGCATTGCGCAATTCGAGCAGGATCGCGTCCAAGAACTTCTTCGGAATATTGTTCCGCGTCGCGATCTCGGTGATGAAGGCGGTCTCTCCGGGCTCCAGTTGAGCCAGGTCGACAAGGGCCTTGAGCCCGTATTTTCCTTTTTTGGTCAACATGTGACTTCGCTTTCGTGAACAAGAAGGCCGCCACAAGTCCTTTCCTCGGGCATCCGCCGGAGGCAATGGGTTGTGACGGCCGCACTCTTTCGCTTAGGATGTGTTACACCCAAACCGCACCATTCTCAAGAAATTACGTAAGTTACTGCATAGATTTAGTGCGCTTTGTTGGCGCTTTCATGGCAAGGCGAGAATTTCACCGGGAAGACCGCTGGCGTGCAAGCTTATTCCGCAGGCAAGCAATCGCCAGAAGGCGAAATTTGCAGCCTCTATCGGAACGAAGAGGGAACGAGTAGCGCCGCACTTGAACCGCCAGCGCGTCGAGACCGCCGTCACCGATATCAACGAAAGCGATTACACCGTGAGATGACGCCGCGCTTCTGCCGTGTCCAGCGTCTCGGGCGGCCCCTCGTGAACCACGGCGCCGCGGTCCATGATATAAACGTGATCGGCAAGTTCCCGGCAAAAGTCGAGATATTGTTCGACCAGCAGGATTGCCATGCCGGTCGAGTCCCGGAGGTAGCGGATTGCCCGACCGATATCCTTGATGATCGAAGGCTGGATGCCCTCGGTCGGCTCGTCGAGCACCAGTATCTTCGGGCGCGTAACCAGCGCCCGGCCGATCGCCAGCTGTTGTTGCTGGCCACCGGAGAGATCCCCGCCGCGACGCCCGAGCATCGAGCGAAGAACCGGGAAGAGATTGAAGACGTCCTCCGGTATGGAGCGATCTGCGCGCTTCAACGGCGCGTAACCTGTTTCGAGGTTTTCCTTGACCGTCAGCAATGGAAATATCTCACGGCCCTGCGGCACGTAGCCGATGCCTTCCTTGGCGCGACGGTAAGGTGCCATGCCCGCGAGTGCCACGCCGTTGAAGCCGATCGCACCGGCGCTGACCGGATGCTGGCCGGTGACGGCGCGAAGCAGGCTCGACTTGCCGACACCGTTGCGCCCGAGCACGCAGGTGATCCTGCCCATCTCGGCGTTGATCGACACATTGCGCAGCGCCTGTGCGGCACCGTAGTGAAGATTGACGTTCTCGACGCTCAGCATGACGCGCCCTCCTCAAACAATTCCGGCATCGAAAGTCAGCGCCCGAGATAGTTCTCGATCACCTTCGGATCACTGCTGACGAAGTCGATCGAGCCTTCCGCCAACACCGTTCCTTCGGCAAGACAGGTAACCTTGACCCCCAATTCGCGGATAAAACCCATGTCGTGCTCAACAACGACGACGGATCGGGTCTTGGCGATCTCCTTGAGCAGAACGGCAGTCTCGGCCGTCTCCGCATCGGTCATGCCAGCGACCGGTTCGTCGACCAGCAGCAGTTCCGGCTCCTGAGCGAGCAGCATGCCGATCTCCAGCCATTGCTTCTGGCCGTGCGAAAGGTTGGCGGCGAGATCATCGCGGCGGGTCGCGAGCCGGATGGTCGTAAGGATTTCCTCGATGCGGATCTTGTCCTCGGCCGTCAGACGATAGAAGAGCGTTGGAAATACCCCCCGATTCCGGTTGAGAGCAAGTTCGAGATTGTCCCACACCGTATGGCTTTCGAAGACGGTCGGCTTCTGGAACTTACGGCCGATGCCGAGCGATGCAATCTCCGCCTCGTCCTTCTTCGTCAGGTCGATCTCGCCCTTGAAGAAGACCTGCCCCTCGTCAGGCCGGGTCTTGCCGGTGATGATGTCCATCATCGTCGTCTTGCCGGCACCGTTCGGACCGATGATCGCCCGAAGTTCGCCGGGCTCGATGACGAAGGAGAGCCCGTTCAGCGCCTTGAAGCCGTCGAAGGAGACGGAGACGCCGTCGAGATAGAGAATGCTCGTCGGCTTGCTCTGGCCGATGGTCTGGTTCATGTCGCTTACTCCGCCGCCATGGGTTCAATCGCCAGATTGTCCGGCGCTTCGTTCGCGCGCGCCTTTCGTTCAGCGCGACGGCGGGCGAAATAGGCGCCGGCCGTACCGACGACACCCTTCGGCAGGAACAGGGTAACGAGCACGAAGAGACCGCCGAGCGCAAAGAGCCAGAACTCCGGAAATGCCGCCGTAAAGATGCTCTTCCCCCCGTTGACGAGGATGGCGCCGACGATCGGGCCGACCAGCGTGCCGCGCCCGCCAACCGCCGTCCAGATCACCACCTCGATCGAATTGCCGGGCTCGAACTCGCCGGGGTTGATGATGCCGACCTGCGGCACGTAAAGCGCGCCGGCGATGCCGGCCATCATCGCCGAGACGGTGAAGGCGAAGAGTTTGATGTGTTCAACCCGATAGCCGAGGAAGCGTGTCCGGCTCTCGGCGTCGCGCACCGCCACGAGCACCTTGCCGTATTTCGAGCGCACGATCGCAGCGGTGAGAATAAGGCAGAGCGCCAGCATCAGCGCCGAGGCGGCAAAGAGCACGGCGCGCGTGCCATCCGCCTGGATGTTGAAGCCGAGAATGTCCTTGAAGTCGGTCAGCCCGTTGTTGCCGCCGAAGCCCATGTCGTTGCGGAAGAAGGCGAGCAACAGCGCATAGGTCATCGCCTGAGTGATGATCGAGAGATAGACGCCGTTGACGCGCGAGCGGAAGGCGAACCAGCCAAAGACAAAAGCAAGCACACCCGGCACCAGCACGACCATCAGCACGGCGAACCAGAACATGTCGAAGCCGTACCAGAACCAGGGCAGTTCCTTCCAGTTGAGGAACACCATGAAATCCGGCAGCAGCGGATTGCCATAGGAGCCGCGCGCACCGATCTGGCGCATGAGATACATACCCATGGCATAGCCGCCGAGCGCGAAGAAGGCAGCATGCCCCAGCGAAAGGATGCCGCAGAAGCCCCAGACGAGATCCAGCGCCAGTGCCAGCAGCGCATAGGTGAGATACTTGCCGAACAGCGACACCAGGTAGGTCGGCACGTGCAACGGATGGTTGGGCGCGGTCAAAAGGTTGAGCGCTGGAACGAGGAGCGCAAGGCCGAGGAGGATCGCCACGACAATGAGGATGCTGCGATCGAGCGATTTCATCAGAAACGAGGTGATCATGCTTCGACCGCCCTTCCCTTGAGCGCGAAGAGGCCGCGCGGTTTCTTCTGGATGAAGAGGATGATCAGAACCAGGACGAGGATCTTTCCAAGCACGGCGCCGGCATAGGGTTCCAGAAACTTGTTGAGGATGCCAAGCGAGAAGGCGCCGACGAGCGTGCCCCAGAGATTGCCGACACCGCCGAAGACGACGACCATGAAGCTGTCGATGATGTAGCCTTGGCCGAGATTGGGCGAGACATTGTCGATCTGCGAAAGCGCCACTCCCGCCATGCCGGCGATGCCGGAACCAAGCGCGAAGGTGAGTGCGTCGACGAAGGGCGTGCGGATGCCCATGGAGGACGCCATGCGCCGGTTCTGCGTGACGGCCCGCATGCGCAGGCCCATCGGCGTTTTCTTGAGCAGGAACAGAAGTGCCGCGAAAACCGTCAGCGCGAAGACGATGATCCACAGCCGGTTCCAGGTGATCGTCAGCCCGCCAAGATCGAAGGCACCAGCCATCCAGGATGGGTTGCCGACTTCGCGGTTCGTAGGCCCGAAGATCGAGCGCACCGCCTGCTGCAGGATCAGCGAAATTCCCCAGGTGGCAAGCAGCGTCTCGAGCGGGCGACCGTAGAGAAAGCGGATGACGCCGCGTTCGATCGCAAGGCCGACGGTGCCGGTCACCAGAAAGGCGAGCGGCAGCGCGATCGCCAGCGACCAGTCGAAAAGACCGGGATAAGAGTTGCGTATGACCTCCTGCACGAGGAAGGTCGTATAGGCGCCGAGCATGACCATCTCGCCATGGGCCATGTTGATGATGCCCATGACGCCGAAAGTGATGGCAAGCCCGATCGCCGCCAGCAACAGGACCGAGCCGAGCGACAGGCCGTACCAGACGTTCTGGCCGGCGTTCCAGAACGCCTGGGTCTGTTCGATGCGGGCAATTGCCGCTTCGATGTCGAGTTTGAGCGCAGCATCGGCATTTGCGAGTGCGGATGTCAGAACGGCAAGCCCGGTGCGTCCATTGCCCTTGGCGAGGAGTGTTATCGCCTGACGCTTTTCCTCGTCGCTTCGCTCTGACAGAAGAAGCGTGACGGCGCGTGCCTCGTCGAGAACCTTGCGAACAGTTGCATCCTTTTCGGTCGCAATCGCGGCCTCGATCGCGTCGAGCGCATCGGCGTTCGGCGTCTGCAGCATGGATTGCGCCGCCTTCAGCCGCGCGCTCGTGTCATCGCTGAAAAGGGTCAAGCCGCCAAGCGCGCTGCGCACGGCGCGACGCACGGCATTGTTGACTTTGACCTTCTGCATGGCCGCCTTCGGCGCTTGCCCAGCTTCCATTCCCGTCACTGGATCAATCAGCAGCAGGTCCGCGCCTTGCACTTTGACGAGGAAGACCTTGCCGTCGGACTTGCGCTGGTAGAGTTCTCCCTCGCCCAGCGCCTCGAGCACGGGAATGACCTTGGCGTCGCCTGTCTTGGCGAGCGACGAGATTCGCTCGTCCATATCCGAGAGTTTCGCGACGCCGAGCTGGTCGACCAGCGCGCCAAGGTCGTCCGCCGCACGGGAGCCTACCACATGGGTCGAAATCAACAGGCAGAGCGCAACAAACAGGATCTGCAGAATTCGGTACATTGCCCTCTCGCTCGGGTCTTGCGCGTCGCGTGGGCGACGGGCGCTTCGGTCGAGGTTTTTGCGTTAAGATCCCTCCGCCCGGCCGCATCACCGGACGAAGGGATGCTCGCCCCCGGATTTCGTCATGCAAGGATTGGCCGGGCGGACTGCCCGCCCGGTCTATGACTACGTGATGAAATCAGGAGCCTTTGCCGCCGCATTTGCCGGTGGCGACGTTGAAGTTGCCGCAGGACATCGGCGCGCGCCAATCGGAGATCAGGTCCTTCGAGTCGGGCAGATAGTCGGACCATTCGTCGCCGACGACGAGGCCGGGCGTTTCCCATACGGTCTCGAACTGGCCATCGCCCTGGATCTCGCCGATCAGCACCGGCTTGGTGATGTGGTGGTTCGGCATCATCGTCGAATAGCCGCCGGAAAGGTTCGGCACCGAGATGCCGATCATCGCGTCGAGCACGGCATCCGTATCGGTCGTGCCGGCCTTCTCCACGGCCTTCAGCCACATGTTGAAGCCGATATAGTGCGCCTCCATCGGGTCGTTGGTCACGCGCTTGTCGTTCTTGGTATAGGCCTTCCAGGTCTTGATGAACTCAGCATTGGTCGGCGTATCGACCGACTGGAAATAGTTCCAGGCCGCGAGATGCCCGACGAGCGGGCCTGTATCGAGGCCGGCGAGTTCCTCTTCGCCGACCGAGAAGGCGACGACCGGAATGTCTTCGGCCTTGACGCCCTGGTTCGCCAGTTCCTTGTAGAAGGGCACGTTGGCGTCGCCGTTGATGGTCGAGACGACTGCCGTCTTCTTGCCGGCCGAACCGAACTTCTTGATGTCGGAAACGATCGTCTGCCAGTCGGAATGGCCGAAAGGCGTGTAGTTGATCATGATGTCTTCAGGCTTCACGCCCTTGGAAATCAGATAGGCCTCGAGGATCTTATTGGTCGTGCGCGGATAGACGTAGTCGGTACCGGCGAGCACCCAGCGCTCGACGCTTTCGTTTTCCATCAGATAGTCGACGGCCGGGATTGCCTGCTGATTCGGCGCGGCCCCGGTGTAGAAGACGTTTCGCTGGCTTTCCTCGCCTTCGTACTGGACGGGATAGAAGAGGATCGAGTTGAGCTCCTCGAAGACCGGCAGAACCGACTTGCGCGACACCGAGGTCCAGCAACCGAAGACGGCCGAAACCTTGTCGACCGAGATCAGCTCGCGCGCCTTTTCGGCAAAGAGCGGCCAGTCGGACGCCGGGTCGACGACGACGGCTTCGAGCTTCTTGCCGAGCAGGCCGCCCTTCTTGTTCTGCTCGTCGATCAGCATCAGCATGGCATCTTTCAGCGTCGTCTCGGAGATCGCCATGGTGCCGGAGAGCGAATGCAGGATGCCGACCTTGATCGTGTCATCGGCGGCAAAGGCGCCGTTGAATGCCGTCGTCGACAGGACGGCTGCGAGGAATGCGCCGGTGACGCTTGCCCTGATAGTCATCTGATGGAACCCCTCTCGTTCTGGAGCAGCGCGGCTTTCGAGTTTTTTGCCGTTGCTTGAGGGATCATCGGACAGTCACGCTGCACTGCACATACGTCATTCTACGTAGATGCCGGGGGCAAAGAGGAAGTGCCTGGCGATACGCGCCGCAGACGAGGCCACCCGTTCATTTCCTTCGATCCCGCCAACGCTTGACCTTGCCATCGTTGGAAACGCTAAACCAGACCGACCCACCCTCAGTGGACCTTTTGGCCTCGCCACACATTCGACGCGAATCGAACGGTAGCAAGGCTGATAGTTGGCAACTTTTGGTGACAGCTTTTAGCCGGTGGTCGTCCGCGGGCACGGGCAAGATATTCAAACCTCAGGGCCGACAAACATGACGTCCTCACTACACCCCCAATGGGATTTTGCCCGCGAGATACGCTCGATCTTTCTTCGCTTGGTCGCCTTTGCGATCCTTTTGGCAAACCTGCTGCTCGGCGGCAACGAGGGTGCCGAACGAATGCATTCGATCGTGGTCGTCAGCTATCTGGTCATCAGCGTCGCTTCGGTGGCAATGGCGCGCTATCTGCCCGGGCGCTCGTGGCTGAAGACGGCGTTCGTCGTCCTTGACGCCCTGTTGGTCGCGCTGTTCCTTTACGCACACATCCTCGCCGGGCCGGTCAACGAAAACCACAATCTGACGACGACGAGCCTGGTCGTGGCGTTCATCCTGCTCGTCCATGTCGGCCTCAAGCTGGAAAGACGGCTCGTCCTCATTTTCTGCGGCATCGTGCTCACGTCCTGGGTGGCGATGCTGGCAATTACGGCCGCAAGACATCCTACCGCGGGGGTGTTCCCGCTGCTCGGCTCGTTCTTCAATCAGGATCTCGGCCTGACCGTCAGTTTCGGTTTCACCGCCTTCGCCATCTATCTTCTCGCGCCGGATCACGACCGGACGCGCAAGGAGGCCCTCAAGGCTGACCAGCGGCGCCTCAATCTCTCCCGCTTCTTCTCGCCGCTTGTGGTCTCGGAACTGCAGGAGCGTGGAGGCGCTCTTCGTCTGGAACGCCGGAATGCGGCATCATGTTCGTTGATCTGCGCGATTTCACTCGTTTCGCCGAGACCGCACCTGCTCCGGAACTCGCCTTTGTGCTGGCTGAGTATCGCCAGCTCGTCTCGCAGACGATTTTCGAGCATGGCGGCACCGTCGACAAATTCATTGGTGACGGCGTGATGGCGGTCTTCGGTCAGCCGAGGCCCATGGACGACGATGCAGATCGGGCAATGGCCTGCGCCCTCGATCTCGTCGACGCCCTGACCGACTGGAAAAATCACAACGCCCTCAACGGCCACCCCGCCCTCGATGCCGGCATCGGCCTGCATTACGGCAAGGTGGTCGGCGGCGTGCTGGACAGCGGTTGCCACAGCGAATTCACCGTCATTGGCGACGCGGTCAATGTCGCCCAGCGCCTGGAAAGCTTGACCAAATCGCTTGATGCACCGCTGGCGATATCGGCTGCGCTGATGACGCGCCTCATGGCTCCGGTCCCGCCAGCCAACTGGATGGCGCAGAAGGACGTCACGCTTCCCGGACGCAGACTGCCTGTCGATGTCTGGTATCTGCCCCGCCACGCCGGCGGCCTGTCCGCCGCCGTAACCTCGCCTTACAAGACAGGCACCATACAAACAGCTCTCCAGAGATCGGCTTTCCAATCAACCGGCGCCGACGCCAGCACCGGATAGTCGACGCCCCGGACGGAGACTTTCGCCGGCTCGCTGCACTTCACCAGCGCACGGTGCTTTCCGGGATCATGGTACACGCTCCCATCGACAACCCGCCGGGAGGAGATCGAGATCAGCACATCGTAGTCGTACCCGGGCAGCAGTGCCGCGCGGTTGCCGGCAAGTGCAAGGCTAACGACCGTGTCGTCGCTGAAATGTTCCGCATGGAAGACCGCCAGCTCTCCCGCGATCGCGCTTGTGATGGATAGCCCTCCGATGACGAGGGCGATGACAGGGCGACGCATTCCGACCTCCCATGGTTCGGCCGCCAGGGCATCCTATCATCGATGGCGTAGCCCCGCACTCGGAATGCGCGCAATCGCGGGCCTTGCGCCAATTACCCGTCGACGAAACTGAGCTTGAAGCGTGTGGTGAAATCGCCGCCCCACCACATCGGGAAGTTGGTGCCCCACTTGTTGTTGTGGATGTTGAAGCGGACGCCGGCGGAATAGTCGGGCAGGTCCTTGCAAAAGGCCATGAACGGCCATGCCTGAGGCGCGACCAACGGCGTGTCGAGGTTCTCGACCATCAACTCCACGCCCGATTCCGGCCGCCCCCGCACGGCCGTGACCGCCTGCAATTGGGCGCCACCGGCGCGGGCAAAATTGTCGGTGTCGTGCCAGAGGCCCATTTTGCGCACGGTCCAGGCAGAGCGCCCCTCGGGCGTGAAAGACAGGAAGCTCGCCTCCGGCATACGGTTGGCATTCTTGCCGTAAAGTGTCAGCCGGACGTCGAGGCCGGTTGAGGTCGCGGAAAACTCCAGCGCAATATCAGCCGGGGCACCGCATTGCTCTACCGCCTCGGCCGGCATCGCCGCGACGATCGATGTGGCCGTCGTGCCTCGAAGCTCCGGTCGATAGGCTTGCGAGCGGGCCTCGGTGACGTGAGCAAGTCCGGGCTTGTCATGATCGAGCACAGCCCAGTCCATCCAATGAGTCAGATAGCTATCCATGTGCCGGCGGACATCGCCGGCATCATAGCTTTCATAGCGGTAGGCCATCAGCGATCCATTGGCGCCGCGGACCTTTCGGCCGTCGGGTGCAGTCAGCGCGGCGACGTCGCCCGTCCCCGGATCGAGATCGATGCTCCATCCGCCGACCTCAAGCCGCGTTGCGGCACCGGTGGGCACGGGTCGCGGCGCAACCGTGAGATCGGCAAGGGCTGCCTCGGCGCGGGCCGCATCCTCGACCTCCAGTTCCGCCACCGCCTGGTCGAGATAGGCGCGCTGCTCCCGCCACGAAGCCTCCGTGTATTGAAAGCGCGGATCGGCCCCTCGTGCCGCCTCGAAGGCAGGGCGCGCCCAGGCCTTTTCGTCGCGCAGGAAGGATTTGATATCGACGCCGCAGGTGTGTTCGACGACCAGCGTCAGCTTGCGCCCGAAAGCCTGACGGCTCGCCGTCATCTGCTCTTCCGTGAAGCGACCATAGAGCCGCTGCAACGCGAGATAGCGGGCTATCTTTTCCGGGTCCGTGCCGCTGCCATGGATCCAGCTATCGCCGAGTTCCTTCTCCACGACCGGAAAACGCGCGCGCGCGTCCCACATCAGCGCACCATAATCCTCAAGCGTCGCGGCACGCACGGTGGCGCCGGGCTCGTGCTTCAGAATATCGCGGTACGCCTCGGCCGTCTGCGACACGCTCTGCGGGCCGATATTGTCGCTCGTGTGGGCAAAGCTCAGACCGTCGGAAAGGCCTTGCGGGAAATAGGTCTCGCCATAGGAGCGCTGGTACATGACGACGATTTCCTCGCCGCCCGGCGCCCGCCAGCGGAAGACATCGGGAATTTCCGGCGGCGGCGAAGCCGAGTTCACGCCGATATGCAGGAAGCGTACGCCCGCTTCCGCAAGCAGCGGCACCATGCCGAGTGTATGGCCGGGCACGTCGGTCATCTTGGCGGCGGTCGTCGTCAAACCGAAGCGGCGGTCGAGCTCCTGGGCATAGGAGAGCCCGGCGTGGAAAAGCTCCGGCGACATCAGCTCCGTATGGGTCGTGAAGGGCAGCGCATGCCAGCGGATCAGACCGCGCTCGATCGCCTGTTCCAACCGCGCGACCTCTTCCTTCGAACGCGAATGCAGGTGGTCCCAGATCAGCCAGGCACCGGTCGTCCATATGAATTGCGGTTCGTGCGGATTCTCGTTGTAGAAATGCGCCCCGGTTTCGATCGCCTGCGGAATGAAGCGCTCGTGGTACTGCTGACGGATCTTTTCGGCGTGATCGGTGAAGCCGATGTCGAGATGAGTCTTGAAGACGACGTGAATGCGCTTTTCGATCATGTTCATTACCTTCAGCCGACGGTGCCCCGCACGATCAGGCGGGTGTTGAGTGTCTCGGTGAGCGGCTCGGCATCGGGTGCCCGAAGTCGCATGAGGATCAGGCGAACGAGCGCGCGCACCCGCTCTTCGAGGTCGATGCGCACGGTGGTGAGGTTGTAGCTCTTCCAGTGCGACTGGGGGATGTCGTCGAAGCCGACGACCTTGACGTCATCGGGCACGGAAAGGCCAAGTTCGTGGCGGAGCGCATCGATGGCACCGAAGGCGCCGACGTCGTTGGCCGCGAAGATCGCGTCGGCCCCCTCACCGATCCGAAAGAGATCGAGCGTCGCCTGATAGGCGGTGTCGTAGGTATAGTCGCCGGGAAGCACGATCGGCGCATCCATGCCGCGCTCGGCAAGCGTCTCCTTCAGCGTGCGCTCGCGCTCGGCATTGGCGAGCGATTGCGCCTTGCCGCCGAGATAGGCGATGCGGCGCGCGCCATAGCCCTGAAGCAGGGCCACGGCCTGCTCGATGCCGTTCTTCTGCCGGACAAGCAGCCGATCGTAGAGGGTGCCGGATGCCGCCCCCGCAAACTGCGCGACGTCGTCGTAGATCACATAGATCGGCACGGCGCGATCGAGAAAACCGCACAGCACGTCCGGCAGGATGTTCTCGGTGAAGGCGATTACCGAATCGGGATTGAAGCCGCGCATATAGGTAAGCAAGCGCGGGTCCATGCTGAAATCGGCCTTCACCTTGAAGAGAAGGGTCGCGAAACCTTCCGCCTGCAATGCCGTCGTCAGCGCGTCGATCTCCTGGCTTTCCCAAGGGCTGCAGACGTCGGGCACGATCATGCCGACAAGGTGCGAGCGGCCGGTGACGAGCGAACGCGCCGCCATGTCGGGCGTGTAGTTTAGTTCGCGCGCCACCTTGAGGATACGGTCGCGCTTCTCCGGCTTCAGCGAGGCGTTCGGGTTGAAGGCCCGGGATACGGCAACGCGGGAAACATTGGCTTCGCGCGCCACCTGGTCTGCGGTGGCTCGGGCGGCTTTCTTGTCGGCGCGATCGTTCATCTATCCGTCACAAAATGAAAACGTGTTCACCAACAAAAGAGAACAACCTATCGATTTCGTCAAGCAGAATAGCAATTCTAGTCGTAATCGTAGAAAGAATAGATCGTCTATGTTGACAAAAATGAAAGCGTGTTCATTCTTGATCGTCGTCGGGACAGCGGACCTGGAGGAGGGCCGGACTGTCACAGCCAGACACTTTGGTCCGGAGTGGACCGCCGGGAGGAGAAAACATGCGTACCAGGTTTCATTCCCTGTTGCTCAGCGCGGCCGCAGCCATAGCCTTTGCGGCGCCGGCGAGCGCCACCGAACTCAACATCACCTGCCGATGCGTCGTCGGCGGCGTCAACAGCGGCATGGCAGAGTGGATCGAACAGAAGGTCATTCCAGCCTTCACCGAGAAGATGAAGGCCGAAGGCAAGGACGTCACCGTCAAGCTGACGCAGTTTGGCGGCGAAGACGAGCAGCTGACGCAGCAGCTCGCACTCGACTTCTCCACCGGCGCCGGCCCCGACGTCTCGGGCTTCGACGGCTTCCTCATCCCGAGCTTCGTTCAGGGCAACCTTCTCAAATCACTCGAGGAAGTGGCCGGTCCCGACGTTGCGAAATGGGACGGCTGGCAGCACATTTCCGACGGCACCAAAGCTCTGATGAGCTACCAGGGCAAGCCCTACGGCATCGCGCTTGGCACCGACGCGCGCATGATCTTCGTGCGCAAGGACCTCTTCAAGTCCGCCGGGCTCGACGCCGACAAGTGGCAGCCGAAATCCTGGGAGGATCTGCTCGAAGCCGCCCGCAAGATCAAGGCGGCGGCACCCGAAAGCTTCCCGCTGCAGCTCAATGCGGGAGTCTCGATGGGTGAGGCAACGACGATGCAGGGCTATTGGATG
Organism: Ensifer sp. VA4; assembly: GCF_055710065.1. Classification (NCBI taxonomy): domain Bacteria; kingdom Pseudomonadati; phylum Pseudomonadota; class Alphaproteobacteria; order Hyphomicrobiales; family Rhizobiaceae; genus Ensifer; species Ensifer sp. VA4. The sequence goes on from NZ_JBVQPO010000011.1 coordinate 108,964, forward strand.
GCACTGCTCGGCACCGGCGAGCAGGTCACCGACGACAGCGGCAAATACATCGTTTCTAGCCAGGGCATTCTCGACACGCTAAAGCTCTACAAGACTATCTATGTCGATGAGAAGCTCGGCGACCAACGCGCGCAGTTGCTTGCTGACGGCCGCAACCGCACCTTCGCCAATTTCCGTGACGGCAAGACCGCAATGCTGGTCGAAGGCGACTGGTTCTACCGCTCCGTCACGGCACCCGGAGCCGAGTTTGCGGTGGCCGATCGCGACAATGTCATGACCTGGAAGAGGATGCCGGCAACAGCACCCGGCAAGGGGCTTCGCGGCCAGGACTTCGTCACCGTCTCGGGCGGCACCGGCTTCGTCATCAACCCGCATACCGATGCGCCTCAGGAATCCTGGGCATTGCTTTCCTTCATGAACAGTAAGGAGCAGCTCACGGCCTTCCAGGAGATCCAGCCGGCGATCCGCATCCGCGATGACGTAGCGATCCCGAATTCGCCGTTCCTGACGGAAACGGCGACGACACTGCTGCCGATCACCACGGCCCGGCCAAACGATGCCAACTACAACAAGATCTCGACCGAGATCCAGCGTATGACGGAAAGCGTCGTTTCCGGCGAGCTTTCGCCCGAGGATGCGATGGCCCAGTACAAGGCGGCGGTCATTGCCATCGTCGGCGAAGAAAACACCGTCAGCACGCTCTGAAAGCCGCGCGGGGTGAAAGCGGAAACTCATTCGGCTTCCTCATCCCGCCCCCATCCAGCGACCAGCGCGCCCGGCCCTCCAGCGGTCGGGTGACCGATCCGGAAAAAGGGCATGAAGAAATTCTCACTGCTTTCGACGCGCGCCGGCGCACTCTTCCTTGCGCCTGCGACGGCTCTCGTCGGGGTCTTCGTCATCATTCCTTTCTTCTGGGTGATCTTCGTCTCCTTCACCAATCGCACGCTGCTCGGCCGCACGGCGGTCGACCCTGATTTCGTCGGGCTGCAGAATTATTTCGCCCTCTTCAACCCCGCGACCTTCTTCACCCGCGGCCAGTTCGGCTTTTCACTGATCCTGACGATCCAGTTCGTGCTGCTTTCGGCGCTGATCGGCCAGGCGCTTCTCGGTCTGCTGCTCGCCTGGCTTAGCCAGTCAGTCACGCCGACGCTCAAATCCTTTCTGCAGACGGCCGTCATCGCCGCCTGGATCCTGCCGGAAGTGGTGATCGGCTTCGCCTGGTTCGCCTTTCTCGACTACGACAACGGCACCCTCAACATGATCCTGCGCGGCCTCGGCCTGCCGCCCGGCGACTGGCTGCTGCAGCAGCCCTTCTGGGTGATCGTGTTTTTCAACACCTGGCGGGGAGCGGCCTTCTCGATGATGCTGTTCAACTCGGCCTTCCAGTCGATCCCGCCGAGCTACTTTCAAGCTGCCGACGTTGCCGGCGCCACCTCCTGGCAGAAGCTGCGCGACATCGCGCTGCCGCTGATCCGCGGTCATGTCGTGACGGACCTGATCCTCATCACCATGTGGACCTTCAACGTCTTCACGCCGTTCCTGCTCACCCATGGCGGGCCGTCCTATCGCACCGAGATCCTCTCGATCTACACCTATCGCATCGCTTTCAAGGATTTCGAATTCGGCAAAGGCGCTGCCGTCGGCGTCGTCATCATGCTGATCAACCTGGCATTCGCGCTCGTCTATCTTCGCATAGCCCATAAGAAGCCGGTGGAGGCGGAATGATGCAGAAGAGGACGCAGAACAACATCTTCGTAAGGCGTACGGTCTTTGCGGCTGCCGCCACCTTCCTCGGCACGGTCTTCGCACTGCCGCTCGTCTGGTTCATCTTCGCCCCCTTCAATGCCCGAGCCGAACTCGGGCTTGCCATCCCTTCGCCCTTCACGCTGTCGAATTTCGCGACCGTCTTTGAGAACACCTTCGCCATGCAGGCGCTCTTGAACAGTCTCATACAGGCGGCAGGCGGCGTGGTGCTGGTCGGCGCGGCGGCGACGCTCGCGGCCTATGCGCTCTCGCGCTCGCCGATCCCGGGCAAAGGCGCCGTCACCTATATCCTGCTGCTCTTTTCGTCCGTGGTTTCAGGTTCGGCGGCAATGGTGCCGATTTTCCTGATCATCTCGGCGGCCGGGCTGATCGACACCCATCTCGCCGTCATCCTCGTCTTCGCCGGCGGGCTGTTACCGACGGCGATGTTCATCCTTCGCGACTTCATCGACGCCATCCCGCGCTCGTATGAGGAAAGCGCGATGGTCGCGGGTGCCTCGCCGCTGCAGGCTTTCTTCGATGTCGCGCTGCCGGTCATCCGGCCCGGCATCGTCGTGGTCGTCGTCTGGGCCTTCGTCAACATCTGGGGCAGCTTCCTCATCCCCTTCATCCTGCTGCGCAGCGACAAACTGATGCCGGCTTCCGTTGCCATCTATTCCTTCTATTCGGAAGCCGGCACGCCGATCGTCACGCTGCTTGCCGCCTATTCGCTGATCTATTCGCTGCCGGTCATCGCCCTCTATCTCTTCGTGAACTGGAAATTCGGTTTCCGGTTCTTCGGTGGCATCAAGTCGTAATCGGAAATCCGCCATGGCCTCTGTCGAATTCCAGAACGTCTCCAAGAGCTTCGGCGCTTTCGTCGCCGTTCCCGACATCAGCTTCCAGATCGCCGATGGCGAGTTCATCTGCCTACTCGGCCCTTCCGGCTGCGGCAAGACGACGAGCCTTCGCATGATCGCCGGCCTCGAAACGCCGACGTCGGGCCGGGTGATGATCGGCGGCCGCGACGTCACCTATCTGCATCCGAAGGACCGCGGCATTTCCATGGTCTTCCAGGATTATGCGCTCTATCCGCACATGAACATCGCCGACAACATCGCCTATCCCTTGAAGGTGCGCGGCGAGCAGGAAACCAAGCGCCACGCCCGGGCCAAGGAGGTGGCCGACGTGCTGAAGATCGGCGATCTCCTGAAACGCCTGCCGAGCCAGATTTCCGGCGGCCAGCAGCAGCGCACCTCGCTCGCCCGCGCGCTCGTCTATCCGAGCGAGGTCTACCTTTTCGACGAGCCGCTCTCGAACCTCGACGCCAAACTGCGCCTAGAAGCGCGCGGTTTCTTGAACCATCTGCAGCGCGACATGGGCATGACGGCGGTCTATGTCACCCACGACCAGGCCGAGGCCATGGCGCTCGCCACCCGCATCGCGGTCATGGACAAGGGCCGGATCGTGCAGTTTGCGCCGCCGATCGAGATCTATCGCCGGCCGGCGACCACCTTCGTCGCCAATTTCGTCGGCAACCCGCCGATGAACCTCGTTGCCGTCGAAGCATCCATCGGCGAAGGCGCGCTGCATCTCAGCGCTGACGGTCTTCAGGTCGCGCCGATCGAACTTAACGACGCCATCGCCAAAGCGGCAAAGGCCGGAAAGATGACGCTCGGCGTCCGACCAGAGCATTTGCGCGTCGCCGGTCCCACCGACCACAACATTCTTTCTGGCGAACTCTTCGCCAATGAGAACATGGGGCCGGAAAGCCTCGTCACCCTCGAGCGCGGCGACAATGGCCGCGTCACCGCGCGCATCTTTACCGACGACGAGATCAAAGTCGGTACCTCGGTGCACCTCGCCTTCGATGCCAGGCACGTCACCCTCTTCGACGACAGCGGCGCGCGCATTCCCGCGGCCGGCGAGCGCTGAGGCGGCCATGCAGGAATTCGCCGTGCGGATCACCCGCAAGCACCAGGCCGCCGATCCCTATTTCTATGTGCCCTTCGATGTGCCGGACGGCGTGACACGGATCGACGTGACGCTCAGCTATCCCAAGTCTGAGGGGTGCATCGTCGATCTCGGCGTGCTTGACCCGCGTGCCACGGACTATCCGACGGAGCGGGGCTTTCGCGGCTGGAGCGGCGGCGCACGCGACCGCTTCTTCGTCGCCATCGACGACGCCACACCCGGCTATATCCATGGCGCGATACCACCCGGACGATGGATGGTCATGCTGGGTCTCTACAAGATCCCTGACGACGGCGTCGAGGCATTGGTGACCGTAGACTATGACAGCAGCCCGCGCGCGATCGCACCGCAGCCGGCGCGACAGTTCCCGATACGCAAGGGACCCGGCTGGTATCGCGGCGACCTGCACTGCCACACCTTCCATTCGGATGCGGCAGGCTCGCCGGAACTGCTGCACGCGGCCGCGCGCCAGGCAGGGCTCGACTTCCTCGCGGTTGCCGACCACAACACGATCACCCAGCGACGCTATTTTCATCCGCACTCTTCTCCAGACCTCGTCTTCGTAAGTGCCATGGAAGTCACCACCGCCATCGGCCACGCCAATGTCTTTGGTGTCGACGACTGGATCGATTTCCGCATGACGAGACCCGAGCACGCCCATACGCTCGCGCGCCTGGTGCATGAGCGCGGCGGACTGCTTTCGATCAACCACGACAAGCCGACGATCCCCTGGGACTACGAGGTGCCGAAGATCGATTGCATGGAGGTCTGGCAATCCCACTGGCTTGCCTGGAACTGGGTGTCCTTGGAGCGCTACCAGCAGCGCCTCGCCTCAGGCCTGAAGATCTCCGCCATCGGCGGCAGCGACTTTCACCAGCCCGCCCGTTTGATGCCGGAAGGCCCCCTGGTCCTCGCCCGTCCGACGACAGTGCTTCATCTCGAGGAACTATCCGAAGAGGCCGTGCTCGGCGCCATGAAATCCGGCCGCGGCTATGTCACGGAGAGCCCAACGGGACCGCATCTGGAACTCACTGCCAATGGTGAGCCGATGGGATCGACCGTCGCCGGCCCCGTGGCAGCGGATGCGCAGGTTCGAGGCGCCAAAGGCGACAAGCTGATGTGGCTCGATGCCTCGGGCGTCATCGGTGACCAGGTGATCGAAGCCGACGACTGGACCGGCCAGTACGTCGGCGCGCCCGATCGCTTCCTGCGCACCGAGATCGTTGCAGCTGCAAGCCGCGGCGGGATCGTCGAGACATTCCGGGAGGCCCTTCGCGGCAAGGCCCTCCCCTGGCAGCTTTGCGAGGACGATCTCGTGAACCGTACGATCCGCCGCGCCATCAGCAACCCGATCTATTGCCGGCCCAGCTAACGGCACACTGCACTCAAGAACTTCCGGGCAGCCATCCGGTTCGGCACTTCGACAGCCAAAACCGGAGGGTCCGGTTTTTCCGTGCGGACCGTCACATTTCTCTGTTGCAGCAATTTTAAGCAGAAAACATCCGTGCTAAGAAAAAGTGCAGAAACTCCCTCGACGGCACGTTAGGAACCCCATGGCGGCACGCCAGCGCATCATTCCCATAAGGCGGGAGTACAATCGTTGGGTCGCCAACCAGACGCTTGAAGACTATGCGTTGCGCTTTACCGCCAAGAGCGCGCGGCGCTTTTCCTCCGAGCGCATCTCGCAGACCGCCATCGGCGCCATCTCCTTCCTGGCACTGGAAGCTATCGGCGGCGCCATCACCATGTCCTATGGCACCACCAATGCGATTGTCGCGATCCTGGTCGCAAGCCTAATGATCCTGACCGTGGGACTGCCGATCAGCCGCTACGCCATCCGTCACGGGGTCGACATCGATCTGCTCACCCGCGGCGCCAGCTTCGGCTATATCGGCTCGACGCTGACCTCGCTGATCTATGCGAGCTTCACCTTCATCCTCTTCGCGATCGAGGCCTCGATCATGTCGGGGGCGCTCGAACTGGCGCTCGGCATCCCCTTGTGGGTCGGTTACATCGTCAGCGCTGCCGTCGTCATCCCGCTCGTCACTCACGGTGTGCGGCTGATCAGCAAGTTCCAGCTTTTGACCCAGCCCTTCTGGATCGTGCTCAACATCCTGCCCTTCGTCTTCATCGCATTCGCCGATTGGGAGAAGGTCGGCTCTTGGCTTGCCTATTCCGGCATTCATCACGCTTCGGGCCCTCCCGGCACGTTTGCGCCGTTCGGTCTCGTCGAATTCGGTGCAGCGTCGGCCGTGATCTTCGCGCTAATGGCGCAGATCGGCGAGCAGGTCGACTTCCTGCGTTTCCTGCCGCCGGACGGGCAGCGCAAGCTGCATCATCGCATCGCCGTCTTCCTCGCCGGTTCCGGCTGGGTGATCGTCGGCGCGCCGAAGCTGCTTGCCGGGTCCTTCCTCGTCGTGCTGGCGCTTTCGAGCGGCGTGCCCTCGACCAGAGCCGCCGATCCGGCGCAGATGTACTACACCGCCTTCGGCTACATGATCCCGTCCGAAGCGGCTGCGCTGCTCTTGATGGTCGCCTTCGTCGTCGTGTCGCAGCTGAAAATCAACGTCATGAATGCCTATGCCGGCTCGCTTGCCTGGTCGAACTTCTTTTCGCGCCTGACCCACAGTCACCCGGGCCGCGTCGTCTGGCTGGTCTTCAATGTCGCCATCGCGCTTCTCCTGATGGAGCTCGGCATCTACCGGCTGCTTGAAGAAACGCTCGGCGTCTTCTCGATCATCGCCATGGCCTGGCTTTGCACGATTTCGGCCGATCTCTTCGTCAACAAGCCGCTCGGCCTTTCACCGCCGGGCATCGAGTTCAAGCGCGCCCATCTGTACGACATCAATCCGGTGGGGCTTGGCGCCATGGCGATCTCGGCGACGGTAGCTTTGACGGCGCATTTCGGCGCCTTCGGAGAGATCGCCGCTTCGCTGGCGCCTTATATCGCGCTCGTCGTCGCCTTCATCGCCTCTCCGCTAATTGCCTGGCTGACAGATGGCAAATTCTACCTCGCCCGCAAACCGCGCCGAAGCTGGGCAAACCAGAACGAAATCGCCTGCTCGATCTGCGAGCATCCGTTCGAGCCGGAGGACATGGCCTGGTGCCCGGCCTATGCTGCGCCGATCTGTTCGCTTTGCTGTTCGCTCGACAGCCGTTGCCATGACATGTGCAAGCCGAAGGCGCGCTTCAACGCCCAGGTCGCAGCCGTCGCCAACACCCTGCTTCCGCGCACCGTCACGGAAAAGCTCGCGACGCGCCTCGGCCGCTACGCGATCTCCGCGGTGCTCTCGATTGCCGGCATCGGCGTGATCCTGGCGATGATCGCGCACCAGACCGCCGGCGCGTCGCCAGAGACTGCCGCCGTCGTCGAACGCACCATCGCCGTCGTCTTCTTCGTCTTTGCCGTGCTCGCCGGCATTGTCTCCTGGTTCTATGTGCTCGCCCATGACAGCCGCGTCGTCGCGGAAGAAGAATCCTCGCGCCAGAACACCCTCCTTCTGAAAGAAATCGCCGCCCACAAGAAGACGGACGCGGCGCTGCAGCAGGCGAAGGAAACGGCGGAGGCGGCCAATCGTGCCAAGAGCCGCTACGTCGTCGGCCTCAGCCACGAACTCAGGACGCCGCTCAACGCCGTGCTTGGCTATGCCCAGGTGCTGGAGCGCGACGAGACCATTCCGCCGGCCCGACAGGGCGCGATCAAGGTGATCAAGCGCAGCGCCGATCATCTCTCCGGCCTGATCGACGGGCTACTGGATATCTCCAAGATCGAGGCCGGCAAGCTGCAGGTCTATTCCAACGAGATCAACATTCACGACTTCCTCGACCAGATAGTCGAGATGTTCCGACCGCAGGCGCAGGCCAAGGGCATCACCTTCGAGCACGAGCGCACCGCGAGCCTGCCGCGCTACGTGAAGACCGACGAGAAGCGTCTGCGCCAAATCCTCGTCAACCTTCTCTCCAACGCGCTGAAGTTCACCGAGCGCGGCGGCATCCGCCTGGAGGTCGCCTATCGAAGCCAGGTTGCGACCTTCATGATTGCCGATAGCGGCCGCGGCATTGCCGAGAAGGACCTGCCGCGCATTTTCGACCCCTTCCAGCGCGGCGAGGCCGAGCATCAAGGCAGCATGCCGGGCCTCGGCCTGGGGCTGACGATCACCAGGCTTCTGACGCAGACGCTCGGCGGCGAAATCGCCGTGACCAGTAAGCTCGGCGAAGGCACCAGCTTCCGCGTCCGGCTGATGCTTTCGGCGGTCGACCGCCCGGCGCTGGCAGCGCCCGTCCGGCGCATCACCTCCTATCTCGGCCCGCGGCGCACGATCGTCGTCGTCGACGATAATGCCGATCATCGCGCCCTGATGCGTGAAATCCTCCTGCCCATGGATTTCACGGTCTTCGCCGTTCCATCCGGGGGCGACTGCCTCTCTCTCCTTGAAGACGTCAGCCCGGACCTCTTCCTGATCGACATTTCGATGCCGGGCATGAACGGCTGGGAACTCGCCGGGCGGCTGCGCGAAACTGGACAAACGGCGCCGATCATCATGCTGTCGGCCAACATCGGAGACGGCTCGACCACCGGATCTTTCACCGGCCACGACGACACGCTCGCCAAGCCCTTCGTCGTCGGGCAACTCGTCGACAAGCTTGCGGTCCATCTTGGCCTGACCTGGATCCACGAAGGCGAAGAAAAGCTGCATACCGCCCCAGTTGCCCGGCCGATGACGCGCCCGCACCTCCACCACGTCCAGGAACTGATCCGCCTCGGCGAGATCGGCTACATCAGAGGCATCGAGGCCAAACTGACGGAGATTGCGATGGAGCCCGAACATCAATCCTTCGTCGAAGAAGCCCGTTCCTACGTGCAGGCCTTCGATCTCTCCGGCTACGACGCCTTCCTCAAGAACAGCACCCAAGAAGGAGGCGATGCTCGTGGCTGAGACCTACGACCGCCGGGACATCGTTCTGCTCGTCGACGATTCACCGGAAGCCCTCGGCTTCCTCACCGAGGCCCTGGAGCAATCGGGCTTTTCCGCGCTGATCGCCACGTCGGGCAACGCCGCGCTTTCGATCGCGGAGCGCATAACCCCCGACGTCATTCTGCTGGACGCCGTCATGCCCGGCATGGACGGCTTCGAGACCTGCCGACGCCTCAAGGCCAATGCCGCCGTCGGCCAGACACCGATACTGTTCATGACCGGATTGACGGAGACCGAGCATGTTGTTCGCGCCCTCGAGGCTGGCGGCGTCGACTATCTGACCAAGCCGATCAACATCGACGAACTCAGGGCGCGCATCCGCGTTCATCTGTCCAATGCGCGCTCGGCCCAGAGCGCGCGGGTCGCGCTCGATGCCGCCGGGCGCCACCTGCTGGCGGTTCGCGCCGATGGCAGTATCTGCTGGTCGACGCCCCAGGCGACCCGCCTCGTCAATGCCGCAACCGGCCGCGACGATGGATTGAGTACGGTCACGAAACGCATCGCGCACTGGATGGAAAACCGCGGTCGAGGAACGTCATCGCACGAGGATAGCTTCACGCTCGACCAGCCGGGCCAATCGGGTCTGCAGATATCCTATCTCGGCGGCATCGGTCCGAACGAATATCTCTTTCGCCTGACGGCCGAGAACCGACTGACGGACGATGAAATGCTCCGCCAACATTTCGCACTGACGCAACGGGAATCCGAGGTGTTGCTCTGGATCGCCAAGGGCAAGGCGAACCGCGACATCGGCGAGATCCTGGGCCTGAGCGCGCGTACGGTGACCAAGCATCTGGAACAGATCTATGTGAAGCTCGGAGTCGAGAACCGGGCGTCGGCCGCCGTCAAGGCCACACAGGTTCTGCACGGAATCTGAGACGAGGAACGGAACATCCGCCACGCTGACAGCGTTCGGCTAGTGATCCAGACGCCGACTATTGTACTATCGACACCGCTGAACGGAGGATTGCATCCATGCCTCGTTGGTTGTCGCTTGTTGTCATGGCCGCGCTCGCCCCTGGCGTTGCGCGCGCGGACGAGGGTGCATTCCTGAAGTCGTTGGGTGGTAGCTGGGCGGGCGTTGGCGTCGTTCGTATCCGGGCGAACATGTCCCCAATCAACGTTTCCTGCAGCTTCAACTCCGAGGCAACCGGTCTCGCGCTGTCAATGGCCGGTGTCTGCCGGGGGATGCTGCTGATCTCGCGCTCCATCGACGCAAAGCTGCGCTACACGGGTTCGACCTATAGCGGCTCCTATCTCGGCCCCCGCGGCGGGCGCGCCGGGCTCAATGGCCGTCGCCGCGGCGACGCGATCAACCTCACCATCCGTTGGGCCAGGGACGTCAACGGCGACCGCCGGGCCGATCTGACCGTGCGCAAGATCGGCACCAACGGAATGCAGTTGACGACGATTGACGTCGATCCTGCTTCGGGTAAGCACGTGGTGACGAGCGAGATAAACCTCAAACGACAATAGCGGAGGAATGCTACCCTCTCCGCGCGTGGCCATTAAGCGCAGTCAGGCCGCGGCCGCAGTGCGGGTATCGTAGTCGGCGGTCCATTGCAGCGACGGACGCGCGCCACAACGCTCGACCCATGCCTTGACGGCATTGCTGTCCGGTGTCGCTGCAGGATACCAGGCAAAGGGCGAATGCAGCAGCAGGTCTACGGCCGTGTAGTGGTCGCCCATCAGATAGGGGCTATCCTTCAGCGCGCTTTCAAGGCGCTCGGCCATCTGCTTCGGACCGCGGAAGGTGAAATCCAGATAGGGATGGGAAAGCCCCGCTGCCTGCATGATCAGGACGGGCTCGACCACGCCCGCATACCAGGCAAGCCAGCTCAGATACCGGCCGCGTTCCCGGTCGCCTGCAAGCGGCGCCAGCTTCTTTTCCGGGAAGAGATCGGTCAGATACTGGATGATCGCAATGCTTTCCCAAAGCACGACGCCATCATGCACAAGCAGCGGCACCTTGCCCTCCGGGTGCGGATTCTTCGGGTCCTTCCGACCACTGCCGTCTCCGCGGGTGATGTCGACGATCTCGATCTCCACCTTGTCGATGGCGTCGAGTTCGCGAAGCAGCGTGATGATGCGCGACGAGCGCGAGCGCGGGGCGTGAAACAGCGTCAGCATGATGAGGTTCCTTGGTTGCGTTTGCGGATGCGGGTCTTATACAGTCGCCCAACTGCCAGTTTTCGTCAGTAGGCTTCGTCTATCTTCCAAAGCCATGGCCCGTAGTGATCGTCTGTTCCGCCTGCTCCAAGCGCTTCGCACGTTGCCCTCTCCGGTAACGGCCGCTCGCCTTGCCGAGGAAACCGGGGTGTCGATGCGCTCGCTCTATCGCGACATCGACAGCCTGCGGGCCGCCGGCGCCGTGATCGACGGCGAACGCGGTTTCGGCTACCGGCTGACGGAGGACATCGCCTTGCCGCCGCAAACCTTCACGCGACTGGAGATCGAGGCGCTCGTGCTCGGCCTCGCGGAAGTGCAGCACATGGGCGAGCCAGACCTCGCGGCGGCGGCAGCTGCGGTGCTTTCCAAGATAACGGCGACGTTGCCCGACAGGCTGCAGCGCCAAGCGCTCCATGCCGCGTCGCAGGTCTACCGCTTCGAACGCAGGGATCCGCCGGTGGCTGATGTCGGCCTTTTGCGCGAGGCCTGCTGGCAGGAGCGCGCCGTCGTCATCGGCTATGTGGATGCAAACCAGCAGCGAACGGACAGGGAGGTTTTGCCGCTCGCGATCGTCTATCTGGAACGGATGCTGGTGCTGCTCGCCTGGTGCTGCCTGCGCCAGGATTTCCGCAAGTTCCGCATCGACCGCATCGCCGATATCAGGATGACGGACGAGAGTTTCCGTCCGCGCCGGGTGCCGATGCTTCGAGAGTTCATCGCCTACTTGAACGGTGGCGCGCCTGACCGGCCGAAAATGAAACTGGCCGGCCAGTAAACCCAAACGACAACGCGGCCCGTGTTGCCACGAGCCGCGTCCGGACTGCATTTCGCAGTCATGCCTTGGGAGGCAAGCTTATTCGGCGGGCTGAAGCGCCGGCTGCGGAATGGCGACAGGCGCACGGCCGCCGAGCGTCGCGGCCATCTGCGCTTCGTCCAACTCACCTTCCCACTTCGCGACGACGATCGTGGCGACCGCATTGCCGACGAAATTGGTGAGCGCACGGCATTCCGACATGAAGCGGTCGATGCCGAGGATCAGCGCCATGCCGGCGACCGGCACGGCCGGCACGACCGAGAGCGTTGCGGCCAGCGTGATGAAGCCGGCGCCGGTGATGCCGGCGGCACCCTTGGAGCTCAGCATGGCGACGAGCAGCAGCAGTACCTGGTCGCCGAGCGACAGCTGGATATCCATTGCCTGGGCGATGAACAGCGCCGCCAGCGTCATGTAGATATTGGTGCCGTCGAGGTTGAAGGAATAGCCGGTCGGGATGACGAGACCGACGACCGAGCGCTTGCAGCCGGCCTTTTCCATCTTGCTCATCAGCCCCGGCAGTGCAGCCTCCGAGGAAGAGGTACCGAGCACCAGCAGCAGTTCTTCCTTGATGTAGCGGATGAGCGCGAGGATCGAGAAACCGTTGTAGCGAGCGACGGCGCCGAGAACCAGGAACACGAAGAGGAAGGACGTGAGATAGAACGTGCCGATCAGCATCGCCAGGTTGGCAATCGAGGCGACGCCGTATTTGCCGATGGTAAACGCCATGGCGCCGAAGGCGCCGATCGGGGCAGCCTTCATCAGGATGCCGACGAGCTTGAAGACCGGCAGCGTCAGCGCATGCAGGAAGTCGACGACCGGCTCGGCTTTCTTGCCGACCATCGCCAGCGCGAGACCGAAGAGAACGGAGATGAACAGCACCTGCAGGATGTCGCCTTCTGCAAAAGCACCGACCAGCGTCGTCGGGATGATGTTCATCAGGAAGCCGGTGATCGTCTGCTCATGCGCCTTCTCCGCATAGGTCGTCACGGCCTTGACGTCGAGCGAGGCGGGATCGATGTGCATGCCGGAGCCGGGCTGGACGACATTGGCGACGATCAGGCCAATGACCAGTGCCAGCGTCGAGAAAGTCAGGAAGTAGATCATCGCCTTGCCGGCGACGCGACCGACCTTGGCGAGATCGGTCATGCCGGCAATGCCGGTCGCAACCGTCAGGAAGATGACCGGCGCGATGATCATCTTGACGAGGCGGATGAAGGCGTCACCGAGCGGCTTCAGCTCGGTGCCGAGCGACGGATAGAAATGGCCGAGCAGAATGCCGGCCGCGATCGCCGCCAGAACCTGGACGTAGAGATGCCGATAGAAAGGTGTCTTGCCGCGCGGTTCCGCGGATTGGTCGATAATCATGAGATCCTCCACTGGACCCAGTCCGGCGTCATGCCGGGCCTCCCGGGTCAATTTCCGATGCGCGACAGCTCGGGCTGTCATGAGGATGCCATTTGCAACAGACGTGCCAGTTCTCTGCGGATGGAGCCAAGCCGTTGAATCGATGGGAATGTTTTGTGTGTTCGGCCCCAAGCACGCGAACATTTGAGCGGATTTCCGCACAAGCCATCTGGAAATCTGGGCGGATAAATGCACAATCCACCCATGTCCAAACCCTCCGCCGCCCTCGTCGATCTGCAAGATCTCGATCAGCCCATGCGCCGTGCCTGGCTGTTGTTCGCTGGCCTCGCTCTGGCACTCGTCGTCGCCGGCCTTCTCGTTGCGGGCGAATATGGGCGCAAACAGGCGCTCGAAACGGTCGCCGCACAAAGTCGGATCGATGCCAATCTGAAGGCCTCGCTGTTGCGCGCCGTGCTCGAACGCCAGCGCGCCACGCCGCTGGTGCTTGCCGACGACGTCGAGGTGAAGGCGGCACTTTCAACAGGTGACGGCCAGGCGCTGCAGCGACTGAACGAAAAGCTGGAGGCGCTCTCCGCCAACACCGATGCCGCCGTCATCTACGTGATGGGCACCGACGGCGTCGCGCTTGCCGCCAGCAATTGGCAGGAGCCGACGAGTTTCGTCGGCAACGACTACGCGTTTCGCGAATATTTCCGTCTGGCGCTGCGCGACGGCAAGGCCGAGCATTTTGCCATGGGTACGGTCAGCAAACGGCCGGGCCTTTACATTTCGCGGCGGGTGGACAGCCCCGACGGCCCGATCGGCGTCGTCGTCGCCAAGCTGGAATTCGACGACGTCGAGGCGGAATGGCTCGCCTCCGGCAAACCCGTTTATGTGACCGACCGGCGCGGCATCGTGCTGATCACCAGCTTTCCATCCTGGCGCTTCATGACGACCAGAACCATCCCGCAAGACCGTCTCGCGGCCATCCGCGACAGCCTGCAATTCGGCGACGCCTCGCTACTGCCCCTTCCCTTCCGGGACGTCGAAGCGACCAGCGACGGTTCCAGCGAGTTGCGCGCCCTGCTGCCCGGCGACAGCGAGCGACGGTTCCTGCGCGTCGAAACCATGGTTCCGACGACGAGCTGGCGGCTGGAGCAACTGGCGCCGCTGGACGGCGCGCTTGCTGCCGCGACCCGCGAGGCGCGCCTGATCGCGCTGGCGATCATCGTGCCGCTCCTCACTCTTGCCGCCTTCCTCCTGCGCCGGCGCCAGAGGCTCGCGCTGGTTTCCGCGAGGGAACGTGCCGCCCGTGACGAACTGGAGCGCCGCGTGGCGGAGCGTACCCGTGACTTGAGCCTTGCCCGCGACCATCTGGAAACGGAGATCGCCGACCACAGGCGCACCGGCGAGAAACTCCAGGCAGTTCAGCAGGAGCTGGTCCAGGCGAACCGGCTGGCGATCCTCGGCCAGGTGGCCGCCGGCGTCGCCCACGAGATCAACCAGCCGGTCGCCACCATCCGCGCCTATGCCGACAATGCCCGCACCTTCCTCGACCGCGGCCAGCAGGAAACGGCGGTGGAGAACCTCGCGAGCATCGCGGAACTCACCGAAAGGGTCGGCACCATCACCGACGAGCTCCGCAGCTTCGCCCGCAAGGGCCGCTTCGTGGCCGAGCCGACACCGATGCGCGAGGTGGTCGAAGGTGCGCTGATGCTCCTTCGCAGCCGCTTTGCCGGCCGCATGGATGCGATCGTCGTCGACCTGCCGGAAAACGGGCTCAGCGTGTTCGGCAGCCGTATCCGTCTTGAACAGGTCCTGATCAATCTCCTGCAGAACGCGCTCGAAGCGCTCGGCAATCGGACCGACGCCGAAATCCGCGTGCGTTGCGAGAACGGCCCCCCCGGCACCGTTTTGCTTGTCGTTGCCGACAACGGCCCAGGTATCCCGCAGCATATCCGCGAGGATCTGTTCACACCGTTCAACACCTCCAAGGACGAAGGGCTCGGCCTCGGTCTTGCCATCTCCAAGGAGATCGTCGCCGACTATGGCGGCGAGATATCAGTCGAAACCAGCGACAGGGGCACCGTCTTCACGGTCCGCCTGAAAAGGGCCTGAGCGATGCAGCCGACCGTTTACCTCATCGACGACGACAACGATCTGCGCAAGGCGATGAAGCAGACGCTGGAGCTTGCCGGCCTTGCCGTCACCTCGCTTGCAAGTGCCGCCGAAGCGCTGGAGACGCTCGACGCCAATTTCGACGGCATCGTCGTCAGCGATATCCGCATGCCGGGCATCGATGGCCTGGCGTTCCATCGCCGCATCGCCGCCTTCGATGCCGATCTGCCGGTGATCCTGGTCACCGGCCACGGCGATATCCCGATGGCGGTGCAGGCATTGCAGGATGGCGTCTATGACTTCATTCCCAAGCCCTTTGCCGTCGATCGGCTGGTGCAGAGCGTGCGGCGCGCGCTCGAAAAGCGCCGGCTCGTCATGGAGAACCGCGCGTTGAAAAGGGCGGCGGAGACGGCCGGCGACAGCCTGCCGCTGATCGGCCAGACACCGGTCATGGAGCGGCTGCGGCAGACGATCCGGCACATCGCCGACACGGATGTCGACGTGCTCGTCGCCGGCGAAACCGGCAGCGGCAAGGAAGTGGTTGCCACCCTGCTCCACAATTGGAGCCGGCGCCGCAACGGCAACTTCGTCGCGCTGAACTGCGGCGCCCTGCCGGAAACGGTGATCGAAAGCGAACTCTTCGGCCACGAACAGGGTGCCTTCACTGGCGCCTTGAAGAAGCGCGTCGGTCGCATCGAACACGCCAGCGGCGGCACGCTGTTCCTCGACGAGATCGAGGCGATGCCGCCGGCGACCCAGGTCAAGATGCTGCGTGTTCTTGAAGCTCGCGAGATTACGCCGCTCGGCACCAATCAGGTCCGTCCCGTCGATATCCGCGTCATCGCCGCCGCAAAAATTGATCTCGGCGACCCGGCGCAGCGCGGTGACTTTCGCGAAGATCTCTACTTTCGATTGAACGTCGTGACGTTGTCGATCCCGCCGCTGCGCGAACGCCGTGACGACATCCCGCTGCTCTTCTCGCACTTCCTGACCCGGGCAGTCGAGCGCTTCAAGCGTGACATGCCCGTCATCTCACCGACCGTGCAGCAGCACCTGATGACGCACAACTGGCCTGGCAATGTGCGCGAGCTTTCGCATTTTGCCGAACGCGTCGCGCTCGGCGTCGAAGGCCCGTTGGGGCAGCCCGTTGCCTCGGCCGAACAGTCCGGTTTCGCGCTGCCGGAGCGGCTCGAACGCTACGAGGCGGAGATCCTGAAGGAGGCGCTCCGAGCCCAGCGCGGCGACGTCAAGGCGACCATCGAAGCGCTCGGCATTCCGCGCAAGACCTTTTACGACAAGCTCCAGCGCCACGGCATCAACCGCGCCGACTATGCGGAGCGTGGAGGATCGGTGAAGGCCGACCGCTGAGTTCCACGGTAGACTCGATATACCCGCAGTACGCGCAATCGGATCGATAAGCGGATTAACGCTTGACGACCCGTGCCGTTCGATGGCTATCTCTTGGGCATTCACCAGGGGGGTCCCGCAAGGGGCTGAGATTCTGCTGGATGGCCGGCTCGCCGGCTGTGGCGCAGTGACCCGTTGAACCTGATCCAGTTCATACTGGCGTAGGGACGGTGCAGATATCGAAGCCAGGATTCCGTGCGTTCAGCACCTGGCGGCGCGTCTTTCATCCTTCCGGCATCAGAACTGGGTCTCCAATCGCAAACTTGGAGCCTCGTCATGAATATTGCCACAAAGCCCGCAGCCCTCTCGGTCACCCAAGGTCCGCTTCCGGCATCCCGAAAAGTTCACAAGGCCGGCATCCTGCATCCGGATCTCCGCGTGCCGATGCGTGAGATCGCGCTGCACCCGACCTCGGGCGAACCGCCGGTCACGGTCTATGATTCCTCCGGCGCCTATACCGCCGACGATGCCGAAATCCGCATCGAGGAGGGGTTGCCGCGGCTCCGCCGCAACTGGATCGTCGCCCGCGGCGATGTGGAAACCTACGAGGGGCGCACCGTCCGGCCAGAGGACAACGGCTTTGCCAGCGGCGACCGGCTGACGCCGACCTTCCCGTTCCAGCATGCGCCGCTGAAGGCAGTGGCCGGCAAGGCGGTAACCCAGCTTGCCTATGCCCGCGCCGGCATCATCACGCCCGAAATGGAATTCGTGGCGATCCGAGAAAACCTCGGCCGCGATGCGGCGCGCGCGAAAGCGCGCGATGGCGAGAGCTTCGGCGCCCATATCCCCGACCATGTCACACCGGAATTCGTGCGCCAGGAAATCGCCAGCGGCCGGGCGATCCTGCCCGCCAACATCAACCATCCGGAATCCGAGCCGATGATCATCGGCCGGAACTTCCTGGTGAAGATCAACGCCAATATCGGCAACTCCGCCGTCACCTCGTCGATGGCCGAAGAGGTCGAAAAGATGGTCTGGGCGACCCGCTGGGGCGCCGACACGGTCATGGACCTTTCGACCGGCCGCAACATCCACAACATCCGCGAATGGATCATCCGCAATTCGCCGGTTCCGATCGGTACCGTGCCGCTCTATCAGGCGCTGGAAAAGGTCAACGGCATCGCCGAGGACCTGACCTGGGAGGTCTACCGCGACACGCTGATCGAGCAGGCCGAACAGGGCGTCGACTATTTCACCATCCATGCCGGCGTGCGGCTGCATTACATTCCGCTCACCGTCGACCGGGTGACCGGCATCGTCTCGCGCGGCGGCTCGATCATGGCCAAGTGGTGTCTGCATCATCACAAGGAGAGCTTCCTCTACGAGCATTTCGAGGAGATCTGCGACATCTGCCGCGCCTATGACGTCTCCTTCTCGCTCGGTGATGGCTTGCGCCCCGGCTCGATCGCCGACGCCAACGACGCGGCGCAATTCGCCGAACTGGAGACGCTCGGCGAACTCACGAGGATCGCCTGGGCCAAGGATTGTCAGGTGATGATCGAAGGCCCCGGTCACGTGCCGATGCACAAGATCAAGGAAAACATGGACAAGCAGCTCGCCGTCTGCGGCGAGGCGCCGTTCTACACGCTCGGACCGCTGACGACGGATATCGCTCCCGGCTACGACCACATCACCTCCGGCATCGGCGCCGCGATGATCGGCTGGTTCGGCACCGCCATGCTGTGCTACGTCACGCCGAAGGAGCATCTGGGCCTGCCGGACCGCAACGACGTCAAGGTGGGCGTCATCACCTACAAGATCGCCGCCCACGCCGCCGACCTCGCCAAGGGCCATCCCGCCGCGCAGGTGCGCGACGACGCGCTGTCACGCGCCCGCTTCGAGTTCCGCTGGGAAGACCAGTTCAACCTGTCGCTCGACCCGGAGACAGCCCGCAACTTCCACGACGAGACGCTGCCGAAGGAAGCGCACAAGGTGGCGCATTTCTGCTCCATGTGCGGCCCGAAGTTCTGCTCGATGCGGATCTCGCACGACATTCGGGCGGAAGCACAGAAGGAAGGGCTGGAGGCGATGGCCGCCAAGTATCGCGAAGGCGGCGACCTCTATATGCCGGTCGGCGAAGTCGAAGCTGGGAGTTAACGCGCAACACGTCGGGAGGGACGCCTCGCAGTCCCTTCCGACAGCAAGGCGGATGCTGGCCGTGGGCGACTAGCTTGCCCCTGTATCGGTTGAACGATATGTAAGCCTCACGCAAAAGTCGTCGCCAGCGAACCCGTCATTCACGCCAAGCTGCCGTCTGCTGTGGTGCTCTTGCAAGACGACGAAAAAACGCCGCTTACGAGGAGAATGACGTGAGGACACGCCTGCTGAGACTGACGGCCCTGTCGATAGGCGGCTTCGCGGCACTCGCTGGAGATCTGCCACGCCTCAACGACAGCGGAAGTCTTGCCGCGGGCTTTTCCTGGATTTCCGCCGCCCATGCGGACGACACCGATGGCGGCAGCGGGAATAGTGAAAATGGCGCTGATGGCAGCGACCAAGGTGGCGAAAACGTCGAGGGCGGCGGAAGCAACGGCGCAGAGGGTGGCGGCGATTGGGGCACCGGTGACGGCAGCGGCGTAGGCGGCGTGCCCGGTGGTACCGGCGCAGGCGGCGGAGGTGCTGCCGTCATCGACAGCGATAGTCATAGCGAGCGCCACTCATCCTCGCGCGACTCACGGGATTACGGACCAAGCGGCAACGTATGGTACGGCGGCAGCAGTTTCCTCAACCTTTTCCGCCGGACACCGGAAAGGCGCTTCCAACATAGCCAGCCTGAATCGTCTGGCCGGCAGAAGACCGTTCACACGAAATGAGAGCCTTGAAGGCAGGTCAACTTCGTCGCAACGGAGGGGACCTGCGCTACTTCTCGAAACCAGACTCCGGATGTCCGTGTAGGCACGAGTTCTGACGCGCGAGAACCAGCTCAACTGGCGTCACGGCTTTGCATTCGAGAAATGTCTATCCCGATCACGACCTGCCGGAGTGCGGCGTCGGCGCTATGGATACAGAGCATCGTCTTTCTCGCCGCGTATGTTCCTAACGGCCTTTCCAGCCGCTGCCAACCATCCGTTCGACCACATCGAGCAGTACATTGGCGCCGGCGACGAGGTCGGCGGGTTCAGTGTGTTCCCGCGGATTGTGGCTGATACCCTCACGGCTCGGCACGAAGATCATTGCGGCTGGAGAGATGCGTGCGATCATCTGCGCATCATGACCGGCGCCGGAGGTCATGCGCCGGCTCTTCAGGTCGCGCGCCTTCGCCGATGCCTCAATCGCCGCGACAATGTGTTGGTCGAATGCGACCGGCTGGAACCGCGCCAGACGTTCGACGGAAATCTCTACGCCTTCCTCCCTGCCGACACGCGCGAGAAAATCCGAAAGCGCCGCTTCGAGTGCCTGCAGACGGTCCTCGTCCGGGTCGCGCAGGTCGACGGCGAAGACCGCGCGTGACGGGATGACGTTGATCGCGTTCGGTTCGAAGCGCATGGTGCCGATCGTCGCCACGCTCGGCGCATTCGAGCGATCGATCCACTCACGCAGGAACAGGCCGACACGGGCGGCGGCAAGTCCGGCGTCCCGGCGCATCGCCATCGGGGTGGTGCCGGCGTGATTTGCCACACCGTCGATGGTGACCCGCTGCCAGGAAATGCCCTGCAGGTTCTCGACTGCGCCGATCGCCATCCCCTCCCGCTCCAGCACCGGCCCCTGCTCGATATGGAGCTCGACATAGGCATGGGGCTTGAGAAACCCCGGCTCGACAGCGCCGGCATAGCCGATCCGCTCCAGTTCGTCGCTCAGCACCGAACCATCGGTGCCGACGGTTGCCAGTGCGGTCTCGACAGAAAGGCCCCCGGCATAGACGAGTGAGCCGAGCATATCGGGTGCAAAACGCACACCTTCCTCATTGGTGAAGGCTGCCACGACGATCGGCCGGGCCGGCGTCACGCCACGCTCCGTCAAGGTCTCAATCACTTCCAGCGCGGCAAGCACGCCATAGCAGCCGTCATAGATGCCGGCATTGATGACCGTGTCGATATGCGAGCCAAGCATGATGGGTTCTGCGTCAGCACTGCTCGCGTCGCGCCAGACGCCGAAGATGTTGCCGATCCGGTCGATCACGACGTCGAGCCCCGCAGCCTTTATCCAGGCGACGAGGCGGTCGCGGCCCGCCCTGTCGTTGTCGGACCCGGCCAGTCGCGTCAATTGGCCCTGAGGATCGCGACCGATTTCGCCAAGCTCGCGAATGCGCCCGGTCAGGCGCGCGGCGTCGATGGAATACAATGGCATCCTTGTCCTGCTTTCATGCCGTTTTCTGATCAGGGCCGGGTGTCCGCGGGCGCCAGTCGCTGCCGGACGATCTCGGCGTGGTAGCGCGCGCCGAAGATCAGGGCATCGTCGTTGAAGTCGTAACGCGGATTGTGCAGCGGCGCCGACGCCTCACCGTTACCGATGAAGACGAAGCAGCCCGGCACATGCTCAAGAAAGCGCGCGAAGTCTTCCGAACCGGTCATCGGCTCGGCCGCCGTTGCGAGGTTCTCGGAGCCGAACACGGAATCCGCCGCGGCAAAGGCGTGTCCGGTCAGCACCGGATCGTTGATGAGCGGCACGAACTCGCGTGTGTAGTTGACCTCGACTTCGCAGCCATAGGCGTCCGCCGTGCCCTTGGCGATCACGCGCATCTCCGCCTCGATCTTCGCGCTGACCTCCGGCCGGAAGCTGCGGGCATCACCGAGGATCCGGGCGTGGCCGGGCAAGGCATTGCGCGTGCCGTCCGTCAGCAGTTCCGTCACCGAAACGACGCCGATGTCCGTCGGTGACAGGCGGCGCGAGACGATCGTCTGCAGATTGACGACGGTGGCGCAGGCGGCAACAAGCGTCTCGTTGCCCCAATGCGGTCGCGCCGCATGTCCGCCAACCCCGGTCAGCACGATCTCGAAGTTGTCCTCTGCCGACATGATCGCGCCCGCGCGGGTTTCGAAACGGCCGACCGGCAGCCCCGGCATGTTGTGCAGGCCGTAGATCTCGTCAAAGGGGAAGCGTTCCATCAGGCCGTCGTTCAGCATCGCGAGCGCGCCCTTGCCCCACTCCTCCGCCGGCTGGAAGACGAAGCACACGCTTCCGTCGAATCCGCCGTCTTCGGCGAGCATCTTGGCAGCGCCCAGCAGCATCGCCGTGTGGCCGTCATGGCCGCAGGCGTGCATGGTGCCGGGCCGGGTCGAGCGATAGGACAGCTCTCCCTGCTCCGGAATGCGGAGTGCATCCATGTCGGCGCGAAGCGCGATTGCGCGATTGCCGTTGCCGCGCTTCAGCCGGCCAACGACGCCGGTGCCACCGACGCCTTCCACCACCTCGTCGAGCCCGAACTCCCGAAGCTTCGCCGCGACGAAGGATGACGTGCGCTGCTCCTCGAAACCGAACTCCGGATGCGCGTGCAGGTCCTGGCGCCAAGCCCTCATTTCCTCGACAAGCTGATCAAAATCCAGTTCCGCCATGGGTCACCCTCTTTCGTTCGAGTTGTTCGCAACCGCCTCGGGCGGCAATCCGACCAGGGCGGCATAACGCTCGGGGTCCGTCGCCCCCTCGGTATTGATGACGAAAACGCGCGACTGCGCCGTCAATCCGAGCGCTTCGCGCAGTGCCGGATCCCGGGCCACCGCCAGTAGCCCGGCCAGACCAACGCCACCGCTTTCACCGGAAACGATCGCCGGGTCGGCGCCGGCAGGGCGCGCCAGCCTGTTCATGACCGAAACGGCATCCTCTTCGGCGACGGTCATGAAGGCATCGGCCGCGCGCGACAGGATGCGCCAGGCAACGAGCGACGGCTCGTAACATTCGAGCATCGCCATGATCGTCGGTTCGCCATGCGCCACCTTGACGGGATGTCCGGCCTTGGCGCTTTCGTAAAGGCAGGCAGCCCGCGCCGGATCGACGACGACGAAACGCGGACGCTTCGCGCCATAGCGCAGCGCCAGATGTCCCGCCGTGGCGGCGGCAATACCACCGACGCCCGCCTGCACGAAGACATGGGTCGGCGGCCGATCCATTTGCCGAAGTGCTTCGCTGAGGAGCGCCGTGTAACCCTGCATCACCAGACCAGGGATATATTCGTAGCCCGGCCAGGACGTGTCGGAGACCACGGTCCAGCCGTGCGCCTCGCAGACCCGCGCGGCCTCCTCGACGGAATCGTCGTAGGTCCCGGCCACCCGAACGATCTCGGCGCCATAGTGGGCGATCGCTTCTATGCGCTTCTCGCTGACACCGGAATGCACGAAGATCACCGACTTCGCCCTGACGAGCCTGGCGCCCATGGCGACGGAGCGGCCGTGATTACCATCCGTGGCGCAGCCGAAGGTCATGCCGGCGGCAATCGCCCGGACCTCAGGCTGATCGAGATCATCGAGATCGAGGCTACGCCCGAGGCGCCGTTCCGCCTCCTCGATCACCAGGCGTATCACCGCGTAGGAGCCGCCAAGCGCCTTGAAGCTTCCAAGACCCAGGCGATGGCCCTCATCCTTGACGAAGACGCCGGCGACGCCGATCTCACTCGCCAAGGCAGGCAAAGCATGAAGCGGCGTTGGCCGATGATCCGCGCGCCGGGCAAGCTGCTGTTCGACCTTTTCGGCGGCCGCGAGCGACAGCATATCCGCATCTTCAGGCGCAAGATGATGGCCGAAATCGGCATGGGTATTGGCAAGGAACATGGTGCAATCTCCGTAGACCTGCGAAAATCTATTTCATTGCGAACGAGAAATGCGCTCTAAATGGCCAAAGCAAATGCAAGTTTGTAAAGTTGGACCGGCCAGAGGGCTGATGTCCCGCTCACGGCTCGCTGCGAACTCAGCAACCGACAGGCCCCGGATGACCTCCTCGAAAAAGCCCCAGATCGAACTCGACCGCTTCGATCTTGCGATCCTCGCCATCCTGCAGAAGGACAATTCGATACCCCAGCGCCAGATCGGCGAGGCGGTCAATCTGTCCGCTCCGGCCGTCCAGCGGCGGATCAAACGCATGGAGGAAACCGGCGTCATCCGCGCCAATGTCGCGCTGGTCGATCCCGCGAGCGTCAACCAGGCGCTGACGATCCTGGTGGAGGTGGAGGTCGAGAGTGAGCAGATCGCCCTGCTCGACGCGGCAAAGGCGGCGTTCACCGCCGCGCCCGAGGTGCAGCAATGCTACTATGTCACCGGCGACATCGATTTCATGCTCGTCGTGATCGTGCCGACAATGGCCGATTATGAAGCCTTCACGCGGCGGATGTTCTTCGGCAATCCGAACATCAAGCGCTTTCGCACTTTCGTGACGATGGACCCCGTCAAGGTCAGCCTGTCCGTGCCGATCGAAACGTCACGCTGAGCCACGCGGCGACTTCTCCGCGGGCACCTTTTCGCCGCTTCCGCATCGAGCGGCCGCCCGGCGCCGACCGCGCTTTACGAGAACGGCGACGCCCCTGAGGCTGAGCGAACTTGAGCGAGATCAATGCCTCGATATCCGATCGGCGGAGACTGACGGTTGAACATCTCTTTCAAAAAAGGAGAGACCACATGTTGATCAGAGAAATGACGCGGCAGGAATGTCTCGACCTTGTCGCTGAAAACCACATCGCCCGCCTGGGCTGTGCCCGAGATGGCCAGCCCTATGTCGTTCCCATCCAGTATGCCTTGGCCGCCAACCGGCTCTACAGCTTTTCCATGCCGGGGCAGAAGATCGACTGGATGCGCGACAATCCGCGTGTCTGCGTACAGATCGACACGACAGCGGACCGGCAGAATTGGCGAAGCGTCATCATCCACGGCCGCTTTCAGGAACTACCGGACACGAAGCAATGGCATCGCGAGCGCATGAACGCCTGGTCGTTGCTCGAACAGCGCGTCAACTGGTGGGAACCGGGCGGCCTGAAGCCCGGGAAACAGCCCGTTGCCGGTGCATCCCCGCATCTCTTCTTCGAAATCGAGATCGACGACGTAAGCGGACGAGCGGCCTCTGCCGGCTGATCGCCGCGGGCGCGCTGGCAAATGGCTGCGCGCCGCGCCCCGTCCCTGCCGGTCGGTGCCATAAGCATGGGGATCAATGCGCCATGAGCACGGGGATCACCGCGTTTTCGAGCATCGAGCGGGTGACCCCGCCAAAGACGCGCTCGCGCATTCTGGAATGTCCGTAGGCGCCCATGACGATCAGATCGGCCGCCACATCCGACGCAAACCGGTTGATCACGTCGTCAACCCTGTGTCCGCCGCTCGGCAGTCTCTCGACGGAGACGGAAACGCCGTGCCGGGCAAGGTAGCCGGCGATATCAGCGCCGGGTTCCTCGCCGTTCTTGCCATAGGCGGCACGAGGATCGACCATCGTAACGTAGACGGTCTCGGCTCCGGCCAACATTTCGAGCGCTTCACGCGCTGCGCGTGCAGCTTCCAGTCTGGAATTCCAGGCGAGCACCACGGTCCTCGGATCAAGCCGTGCGGGCTTGCCCTTGGGCATGATGAGGACCGGGCGAGCGGAACTGAACAACGTTCCATCGATGGTGCGTGAACGCAACTCCGGATCCAGCGTCAGGCCATCACCGACCAGCGTCAGGTCGGCGTAGCGGGCGCGCTCGCCGATCTCGTCATCGGCCCAGGCAGCCTCGGTGTATTTCGTCTCGACGCTGAACGAGATGCCTTCCTTGGTCAGAACATCGGTTGCTCTTGCCACGCAGGACTCGAGCTTGTCGACGTCGCGCTGCCGCTCGTTCAGCCAATCGACGGAGATGGCGGCGGCATAATCCCCGATCGGTGGAGATGCGGCGAGCTTGACGATCAACAGGGAGAGGTGGGCGTTTGCGGATGCACAGACTTGTGCTGCCGCACGCAGATGCTCTGCGGAATGATCGACGCCGACGACGGCGAGAATGGTCTTGTATGTCATCGCGTTTTCTCCTCGTGACCAGATCTTGGGTTTGGATCAGCGTAGTAGAACCCCGAGCGACGGCATTGATCCCCGTCAACAGAAATCGCGGACATGAGCGTATAATCCCGGCCACCATTTCCTGAGGCCGGAAATACAGCCATCAGGCGCTCCGGCGCGCGACGACCGGCACGTAATGCTCGAGTTCCGGCGCCGGAAAGTTGAGTGTCGCATTGATCTCCGCCGAGCGGTAGAGGCCCATCAGCATCTCGACGACGGCGAGTCCGTCCTCGAAGGTTTCGAGCGGCTTCCCTCCCTTGCGAAAGCACTCGACCATGTGGCGGTTCTCATCCGTATAGCCGTAGACGCCGGCTTCGTCCTCGAGCACCGGCATCAGACCCTGTTCGGCATTCTGCTTCTCGACGAGATCCTCGCCTTCGGAGCCCTTGACCTCGCGCGACATGAAGATCTTGAGGCCGGTGCTCAGCGAATTGTATTCAAGCGCATATTCCGGCCCGAGCAGTTCCAGCTGTATGCGCAGCCCGGCGCCGACATAGGCCCAGGAGGTGGTGGCCTCGATCATCAGCTCGTTGCCATCCTGGTCTTCGAGCGTCACCGTGGCACGGGCGAAATCCTCCGACGGCCGTTTGCGGTAGTCGACCTCGCTGCCGAAGCGCTTACGCAGCTGCTCGGCGTAGTTCGGTCGCGTCCATTTCAGGTTCGCGACCGTGCCGTTCACCGCCTTGATCTTCAGCGAATTGCGCGGTGCTCCGGGCGCCGTCAGCAGGTAGCGCGCCACCTCGACGCTGTGGCACATCATGTCCGAGAGCACGCCGCCGCCCTGCTTGTCGCCCTGCCAGAACCAGGGCTCGTGCGGACCGGAATGTTCCTCGGCCGCCCGCGCCAGATAGGGCCGACCCGTGGTGGAGGCGGCGCGCCGCCAGATGATCTCCTTGCCGCGCAGTACCGGCGTGCAGAACACCTGGTTTTCGAGGTAGCCATGGTTGAGGCCGGCATCCTCGGCAAGCGACAGCATCTCGCGCGCCTCGGCGACGGTGCGGGCGAGCGGCTTTTCGCAGGCAACGGCGAAGACCTTGCTGCGGCCCTCCTTGATTGCCTTGTGCAACGAACGCATCACGTCGAGGCGGGTGTAGTTGGGCGAAAGGATCCAGATCGCGTCGACGTCATCGGCCGTCAGCAGCACCTCCAGGCTTTCATGGGTGCGGCAGGTTCCGAGGCCGAGCGCGGCGACCTCCTTCGCAAACTTCTCCCGATTTTCCGGCTTGCGGCTGAAGACGCCGGTCACCTCGACGTTGCGCACGCCGATCATCGATTTCAGATGGAAATGGGCGATGAAACCCGACCCGACGAAACCCACGCGCAGCGTCTGTTTCGGTAGCTGTGTCATTCTTTTCTCCCGGGCTGTCTCTACGCAATTCCAGGAAAGTTGTGAAACGGGCTTCCGTCCGGAATTGCGTCATTTCAAAGAGTCAGATCATTTCCGCGGCGGCGCGGTACTGCCACGAATGTTGAGAGCGGTCGGCAGGACGATTGCCGGAGCGGCGACATCGTCGCCGGACATGATGTTGAGAAGCAGCGACATCGCGGTGCGGCCGATATCCGCGCGCGGCTGGCTGACCGTCGTCAGCGGCGGATAAAAGGCCTTGCTCAAGTAGAGGTCGTCGAAGCCGACGACGGACACATCGCCGGGCACGTCGCAGCCGAGACGGCGCAGCGCATGAATCGCGCCATAGGCCATCTCGTCGTTGGCGACAAAGATCGCCGTCGGCGGTTCCGGCAGATCGAAGAGCTCGGCCGCGCGCGCTTCGCCACTCTCCAGCAGGTAATCGCCACGGACTTCATAGCCATCAGGGATCGGCAGGCCGGCCGCCTGCATCGCCGCCCGGTAGCCATCGCGACGATGGGTCGCCATCACCTCCGGCAATGGCCCGGAGATGTGGGCGATGCGGCGGTGACCGAGCCCGATCAAATGTTCCACGGCGCTACGCGCCGCTGCGGCATTGTCGATCTGCACATGCGGAAAACCTGAGGTCTCGATCAGTTCCAGCGCGACCACGACGGGCAGATGTGAAAGACCGGCACTTTCGCCCGGTCGCGGCGCCGGCAGCTTGCCGGTCATCAAGATCATGCCGTCGGCATGGCCGTCGCGCAGCATGTTGAAATATTCAACCTCGCGATCCGGGTCGTTCTCGGTGTTGCCCATGAGAACGGCGTAGCCCGCCTCGCGCGCCGTCGCCTCAACACCCTTGAGGATCTCGAGATAGAAAGGGTTGCCGACGTCGCGGACGACGAGCAGCACCGACATCGACCGTCGGGTTCGCAAATTGCGGGCACTGACATTCGGCCGATAGTTGAGCTCGCGGGCAAGTTCGTGGATGCGTTTGCGCGTCTCGTCGGTCACCAGCGAAGAGCCGCTGAGCGCACGCGAAACGGTGGCGACCGAGACGCCGGCGCGCTCTGCGATGTCCTTGATCTTCGGCCGCTCGCTCATGCCCGCATCGCCCGCCCGCGGCCGTAGAACAGCATGAGAAACAACAGCGTCGCGCCGAACACCATCTGGCGGCCGGACTCGTCGATGTTGACCGTGGTCAGGATGCCCTGGAGGATGACGAGCAGCAACGCGCCCGCCATGGTGCCGGTGTAGCCGCCCTTGCCGCCGGCAAGCGAGGTGCCGCCGAAGACCACCGCTATGATCGAGGAAAGCATGTATTGCTCGCCGACATTGGCGAAAGAGGAGCCGGAATAACCGAGCAGGCAGAGCCCGGCGATCGCGGCAAACATGCCCGAGATCATGAAGAGGCCGATGCGCATGAGGCGGACCGGAACGCCGGCCATGTAGGCGGCATGTTCATTCGAGCCGATCGCATAGATGCGGTGGCCGAAGACGGTCCGGTTCAGCATGAGGGCCATGAACAGGCCGATGGCGATCCAGAGCCAGATGATGCCGGGAATGCCAAGCAGAAGCGGCTGGGTGACGAAGGCGGAGAGGCCGGGTGCCGCCCGACCTGAAGGAATGCCCTGGCGGATGACGACGAGCAGCCCCTGTAAAACGCCGAGCATGCCGAGCGTCATCACCAGCGGCGGGATGCGCAGAAGCGTGACGCCGAGGCCGTTCAGCAAGCCGAAAAAAGCACCCGCAGCAAGGCAGGCAAGCACTGCCGGCAGGATCCCGCCGTCGGCGCCATTCATGACGTTGCCGGCGATGATGGCGGAGAGCGAGACGACACCGCCTACGGAGAGATCGATGCCCTCGCGGCCGCCGAGGATGACGACGTTCTGGCCGGCCGCGACGATGCCGAGCAGCGAGGCGACGATCAGCAGGCGCAGGATCTGATCGGCCGAAGCGAAACCGGGAGACAGGCTTTCGCCGAGGACAAGCAGCACGACGATGAGGATGAGCGCTACGACCAACGGCTGTTTGAAAAAGGTGGTGATCGCTGTCATGCGTGTGCCCTCCGTCCGGCGAGCACACCTGCCATCAGCACCAGGAGGATGGCGAGGCCCTGGACGAAGTTCTGCCATTCCGACGGCGTGCCCATGAAGAAGACCAGCGAATTGACGAGGCCGATCGTCAGCGCACCCAGGATCGAGCCGACCACCGTTGTCCAGCCGCCGGCGAGCGCGCTGCCGCCAAGCACCACGGCGGCGACGCTGTAGAGCGTCATTTTGCCACCGACGAGCGGATCGCCGCTTGCGGTGTCGCCGGTCAGGCAGAATGCCGCGAGCGCCGAGAACAGCCCGCAGAGCAGGTAACCCTTGATGCGTACGGCAACGACGGGAAGCCCCGTCTGATAGGCCGCCTGCTGGTCGTCGCCGACTGCCAGGAGTTCGGTGACGATGCGCGTGCGCGACAGCAGAAAGAGCAGAACGGCGAGTGCCGTGAGCGCGTAGAACACGAAGGGGACGCCGAGAAGCCGCCCGCCATAGGTGCGCCAGAAGAGCGCCGGCGCCGGCGTGCCGGCGACCGGCATCACATAGAGCGCCAGACCGGTAAAGAAGATGCTGGTCGCAAAGGTCGCAACGATCGCCTGCAGCCGCAGCGCGGCAACGACGAGTCCGTTGACCAGGCCGCAGGCAAGCCCGATGAGGACGCCGAGCGCCAGCGCGAGCAGCACGGCGCCGGCGCCACCGCCCCAGCGCTCCATCAGCACGACGATGGCGACGTTGACCAGCGACAGCGTCGCGCCCGCGGAAAGATCGATGTCACCGGCGGAGACAACATAGGTCTGCGCAATCGCCAGCATGACCAGCGCCAGATAGGTGCTGAAAAGACCCGTCAGCGAGCGGAAGCTCAGGCTGTTTGGCGAAAAGATGCCGTTGAGCGCCAGAAGCGCGACAATGATGACGAGCGCCGGAAGGAAAGGGTAGCGCTCCAGCCAGGAGCGGAAGCCGCCTGCCCCGAAAGATCGAATGTCTGTCGTGGTCGATGTCATCACGCGGCCTCGTATGCAGCCTGGTAGAGATTGTAACGCGTGCGATCGTCGCCGGTCAGTTCGCGCGTCACCGAGCCGCCATTAAAGACAAGGATACGGTTGGCATTGCCGAGCAGCTCGGCATCCTCGGACGAATAGAGCAGAATACCAAGCCCCTCGGCCGCGAGCTGCCGGATCAGCGCGAAGAGATCGGCCTTTGCCGAAAGGTCGATGCCCTTGGTCGGATCGTCGAGCAGGAGCACGTCGGGCCGGTCGATCAGCCAGCGGGCGATGATCACCTTCTGCTGGTTGCCGCCGGAAAGCGAATTGATCGGATGGAAGAGGCTCGCAAATTTCGTGTGCATCGCCTCCAGCGCCGGCATTGCCTTGTTCCTGAGGCGAGAAGGCCGCGCGATCATCAGCCGGTCGCGAAGATAATGGATCGGGGTGACATTCTCGATGATCGGACGGCCGCGGATCACCCCGTCACGGCCGCGGTCACCCGAGACATAGGCGCAGCCGCGCCGGATGGCATCGCGCGGGCTTTTGGCGTCATAGCGCTCGCCGCCGATCGTCACCGCGCCCGACGTCACAGGGTTCGCGCCGAAAATCGCCCGCAGCAGCGCCGATTGACCCTGACCGTGCAGGCCGCCGAGGCCGAGGATCTCGCCGTGCGCGACCTCGAAGCTGACATCGCGAAAACCCTTACCTGAGAGATTCCGCACGGAGATTGCCGCCTTCGCCTGGGTTTCCACCACCGCTGGCGCGGCGGACCGCGCCGCCGGCATATCGCTGGCACCACCGACCATCAGCCGGATGACCGTTGCCGGGTCGATGTCGGAAAGCTTCAGTGTCTCGATGGTCTCGCCGTCGCGGATGATCGTCACGCGATCGCCGATCGCGGTGATTTCGTCCATGCGGTGCGAGATGAAAATGATGCCACGTCCTTGCGCCTTCAGGCCACGCAGGATTTCGAAGAAGCGATCGACCTGGGCGCGGTCAAGCGCCGAGGTCGGTTCGTCGAAGATCAGTATTGGCGCTTCGCTCGCGAGCGCCTTCATGATTTCGACCAGTTGCCGCTGGTCGGCCCGGAGATTGCCGACGAGCGCCTGCGCATGGAAGCCTTCGCCGGCAACCTGCGAGAACAGAGCGATGTAGCGCGCCGCCCGCGCCTTCAACGCCTGGCGGTCGATGAAGAGGCCGGCCTTCACCGGCAGCGCGGAGAGGCAGATGTTCTCCTCGACCGAACGACGGTTGGCCAGACTGAGCTCCTGATAGAAGACGCCGATGCCGGCAACGCGCGCGGCTTGCGGTCCGGAAATCGTCACCGGCTTGTCATTGATCAGGATCTGGCCGGCGTCAGGGCGAACGCTGCCGGCGATGATCTTGCAGAGCGTGCTCTTGCCGGAGCCGTTGGAGCCCATCAGCACATGCACTTCGCCGGCGGCGACCTCGAGGTCGCCGCGGCGTAGCGCCAGCGTTGCGCCGTAAGCCTTGCTCACGCCGTTCAATCTCAGTTTCGACATCGGCTGTCGTCCGTCATTTGGTTGCTTGCCGCATCGCCTTTCAGGCCGGCCTCGCGCGGGCTCAACTGCAGCTGATTTCATGCCCATCGCGGCCCTGCCCTCGGCAGTCGTCGGCGACGGTCGCCGGACAACTCCTATGAAGTTACCCGGCGGAACCAAGGCTTACTTGAACAGCGCCGTCGCGTCGTCGATCGAAAGCGCACTGGTGTAGGAGTAGTAACCGGGCTTGCCGTCGAGCTGCTTGGCGGCGTCTGCAAGGTTCTTGGAATCGATGAACGGGATCGGCAGATACATGGCGTTCTTGTACTGCCCCGCCGTTGCCGGTTCCTTCAACTCCTTGCCCTGCAGCATTAGCACCGCGACGTTGAGCGCGCTTGCCATCACACCCGGCGGGTTGACGGTCGCGCCGGAGTTCAGCTTGTCCTTCACCCAGAGATCGATGAAGTCCTTGCGGATTTCGCCGGTCGCGGCGATCTGACTGGTCTTGCCGGCATCCATGATCGACTTCCATGCACCGGCCGCCATGCCGTCCTGCACGACGACGCCGTTGATGTCAGGATAGGTCGCAAGGATGTTCTGCATGGCCTGCTGGCCCTGCGCCTGATCCCAGTTTGCATTGACCTCGTTGACGACCTGGATATCCGGATAGTCCTTGAAGATGCTCCTGTAGCCGGCGACGCGCATCTCGTTGGCCGGATGGCCGGCGACGCCGTTGATCGCAACCACCTTGCCCTTGCCGCCGAGCGTTTCGGCGAGCCACTTGGCACCGGCCGCACCCCAGGCCGTCTGGTCGATGCCGACATAAATCGCGTCCGGCGAGGAAACCTCGGCGTCCGTTGCGATCACCAGAATGCCGGCTTCCTTCGCCTGGGCAAAGATCGGATCGAAGGCCGTCGGGCTGTTGGGGTTGATGATGATGGCGTTAACGCCCTCCGCGATGAAGTTGCGCACATGCGCAATCTGCCCGGGCACGTCGACATTGGCGCTCTGGACGGAGACTTCGACGTCGACGCCCTTTTCCTTCCATTTCGCCGCGGCCTCCTTGGCCTCGTCGATCATCTGTGTACGCCATTCGCTGCCCACCCAACCGTTGGACAGGCCGATCTTGAAGGTCTCGGCATTGGCGAAAGAAGCGGAAATAGCAATGGTTGCGACAGCGCCAAGCGCTGCGGCGATAAATTTCTTCATAAGATCCTCCCAAATCTTGCGAATTCCATCAAGCCAGAAAATGTAATCGATTTCAATGGACTTTCACGGGCTTTTGTGAGGTGCGCCCCAACATTCCGGCAGCACCGGCGACAACCAGTGGAACGCATCGGAAGAACGGCCACGGGAGGTGCAATGCCCCTTGGCTCCCCCTTCCCGCTGTGCAACAGCAAAGACAGAGGCGGCGACGATTCGTCGTGACGCCAACTGGAATGAAATGCAGGATTTGAGCCATGACATAAAGGCGCTGCGGGGTGGATCCCGATTGCCGCCGGAGTGACGGCGCACCCGTTGCTCAAATCGCAACACTTCGTTGCTTGCGGGCCGACTAGCCGCAATTTGCCCTCACCCCCTACTGTGAAACCTGGGTAAAGAACAACAACTGGCTCCCAACCAGAGGAGAACATCATGACCGGGAAAACCGGAGCCGCCTCCGGCGCGCTCTATCTGCATCTCATTGTGCTGGCGATCGTCATCGTCTCCGAGCTGATCGGCATTCAACGCCTTCCGATCGGCATCGGCACCGTCATCTTCCTGCCGATTCTCTATGCCTTCGCGCTCGGCATCCTTTTCAATCCTGCCATTTTCAAGGCAAGCGCCAAGTTCCTGTCGCGCGATGCGGTCAAGCTTTCCGGAGCGATGATCACCGTTGCCATCATGCCGTTCATCGCCAAGTTCGGGACGACCGTCGGCCCGCAGATCTCGAAGATCATCGAG
Organism: Ensifer sp. VA4; assembly: GCF_055710065.1. Classification (NCBI taxonomy): domain Bacteria; kingdom Pseudomonadati; phylum Pseudomonadota; class Alphaproteobacteria; order Hyphomicrobiales; family Rhizobiaceae; genus Ensifer; species Ensifer sp. VA4. The sequence goes on from NZ_JBVQPO010000011.1 coordinate 142,271, forward strand.
GCCGGCCCGGCGCTCGTGCTGCAGGAACTCGGCAATCTCGGCACGATCCTCATCGCCTTTCCGGTCGCCGTCTTTCTTCTCAGGATGGGTCGCGAAGCCGTCGGCGCGACCTATTCGATCGATCGCGAACCGAACCTCGCACTGATCGCCGACAAATACGGTCTCAACTCGCCGGAAGGCGCCGGCGCCATGGGCGTCTATGCCACCGGCACACTGATCGGCACCTTCGTATTCGCCATCATGCCGCCAATCGTCCACGGCCTCGGTGTCTTCGACGTGCGGGCGCTCGCCATGTCCTGCGGCGTCGGCTCCGGCTCGATGCTCGCCGCCTGCACCGGCGGGCTCGTCGCCGCTGTCCCTGACCAGAAGGACATCATCCTGGCGCTCGCCGCCGCCAGCAACATCCTGACCTATGCCACCGGCCTCTATGTCGGCATGTTCGTCGCGCTGCCCTTGACCGAGTGGCTCTACAACAAGGCTCGGCCGTCCGAGCGTCGCGCTCAAGCCTGATCGGGAGAGACAATCATGGCCAACCAGACCAACACCTCCGCCACCTACGCAGACGATCTCCCGCTTGCCGCCGAGGACGAGCGCAAGATCGACGTCATCGGCCATGCCGGCCTGCTTTTGATCGCCTGCGCCATCGGCCTCGTCGCCAACTGGGTCGGCACAGGCACCTCGCCGCTGACGGCGCTGCCGGGTATGGCAACGCTCTACGTCGCCTGCATTGTCGGCCTGGCGCTCGCCCGCTTCGTGCCCTTCTATCTGCCTGGAGTCGCCTGGGTGTCGCTGATCGCGATCCTCATCACCATCCCCGGCGTGCCGGGTGCTGCCTGGGTCAGCGAAAAGGTCGAACACCTCAACTTTCTTGCGCTGGCGACACCGGCGCTCGCCTATGGCGGCCTCGCCCTGACGGCGAGCGAGTTTGCGATCGCGCGCCGCTCGGGCTGGAAGATCGTCATCGTGGCGATCTGCGTGATGATCGGCACCTATATGGGTTCCGTCGTCGTCGCTGACCTGTTCCTGCGCCTTGGGCAGTAATCGAGACCATATTGATCGGCCGGACCACTTGGACCGGCCGGCCATTCCTCCATTCACAGGACGCATGCCATGAAACGCCACGACATCAGCCCCGAGCGCATCGAGGAAACGATCCGCTGGCGCCATCACCTGCATGCCTGTCCGGAGCTGGCCTTCGAGGAACGACAAACTGCGGCTTTCATCGCCGGCAAGCTCGCGGAATGGGGCATCCAGCTGAAGGACGGTTACGGCGGCACCGGACTCGTCGGCACATTGAAGCGTGGCGCCTCGAGCCGGGCCATCGCCATCCGCGCCGACATGGACGCACTGCCGATTGTCGAAGCGAGCGGCGTCGCCTATGCATCGCGAACTGCGGGAAAAATGCATGCCTGCGGCCATGACGGCCATGTGTCCATGCTGCTCGCGGCCGCCCGCCAGGCGAGCGAGATGGATTTTGACGGCACCGTGCACTTCATCTTCCAGCCGGCCGAGGAGGCCGAAGGCGGCGCGCGGGTCATGGTTGCCGACGGGCTCTTCCGTGACTTCCCCGCCGATGCCGTCTATGCGCTGCACAACTGGCCGGCGCTCGATGTCGGCTCGGTGGTCGCCCGCGACGATGCCATGATGGCCGCTTTCGGCGTCTTCGAGATCACGATTTCCGGCCGGGGCGCCCATGGCGCCATGCCGCATGAGGGCGCAGACCCGCTGGTCGCGGCCGCCCAGATCGTCACCGCATTGCAGACGATCGCCAGCCGCAATGTCTCGCCGCTCGAAGCGGCCGTCATCTCGGTGACGCAGATCCACGGCGGCGACGCCTGGAACGTGATCCCGGAGAAGGCGGTGATCCGCGGCACGACACGCTGGTTCGACAGGTCGGTCGGCGATACGCTGGAAAACCGCATGCGCTCGCTCGTCACGGCGCTCGCCGAGGGGCTCGGCTGCAACGCTGAGCTCGACTATCAGCGACGCTACCCAGCAACGATCAACGACGCCGCGGCTGCGGCCCTGGTGCGCTCCGTCGCAGCCAAGGACCCTGCGCTGACCGTCGTCGACGCGCCGCCGAGTATGGCGGCCGAGGACTTTGCCTTCATGCTCGACGAGCGCCCCGGCTGCTACCTGTGGCTCGGCGCCCGGCGCGAGGGCGCAAACCCGGGGCTGCATTCGCCGCACTATGATTTCAACGACGCGATTATCGGCCAGGGCGTCAATCTCTGGACGCGCCTGATCGCGACATCGCTTGGCCGTTGACCCCAAGGGGATTCCGTCGCATCCATGACCGCCATGGACGTACTCGACGCGAAGGCGCTCAGGATATTTATGGCGGTTGCGCGCATCGGCTCGATCCGGGGCGCAGCGGAGCATATGGGGCTTGCTCCGTCCGTCGTCAGTCGGCAGATCGCCGATACCGAGCGTGACATCGGCCTATCCCTCTTCGAGCGGACGGCCAGAGGCACGGTGCTCACCGATGCCGGCGAGCTGGTTCTCGAACATGGCAAGCGGGTGCTCGAGGACAACGGGCTGCTCGCCGAACAGCTCGATCAGATCCGCGGCGTGCAGCAGACCCGCATCCGCATTCGCTGCGGCGAAGGCTTCATGGCCGATCTGGTCGAAAACGGGCTTTCGTCGTTCGCGAAGGCGCATTCCTACGTGCGCTATATCGTCGAGCTCGGCAGCACCGAAGATGTCGTCGATGCCATCGCCAACAGCGACGCCGATATCGGCATCGCCTACACCCCCTTCACCGACCCGCGCATCCGGGCGCTGGCGATCGCCCGCCAACCGCTCTGCGTGATCGTGCCAACCGGCCACCCTTTGTCGGAGCGCAGCGACCTGAAACTCGCGGATTGCCTTACTTCGCCTTGCGCCCTGCTCGGCAAGGGCAACGGCGTGACGCAATTGGTGGCGCGGGTGGCGGCCGATGCTGGACTGGCGCTCGCCCCATTGCTCGAAACCCATTCTATCGAAGTGCTGCGCCGCTTCGTCGCCGCCGGACTCGGCGTCACCTTCTTGCCGCGTACGGCCGTTGCCAGCGAAATGGCGCGCGGCGCCATGCAGGCTCTCGACCTTGCCGACCCGCTGCTTCGCGAAGCAAGCGCTCATCTGATGGTGCGCGCGCACCGACGCCTGCCCCTGTCGGTCGAAAAGCTCGCGCAGCACCTCGCACGCGAGATGCAGTCCTTCCGCGACTGACCCGCCCCGCCCGTTGCCACGCCAGCAACACATTGTACCGGGCGCGCCGTCTACCCGCTCACCAGCCCGCATGCCACCTTCCCCGGATCATCAAAACCATATGAGGGTGCAGCGAACTATGACGGCGGAACGGACAAGTGTTGGCGTGGTGGGATTGGGCGCCATGGGGCTTGGCATGGCGACGGCGCTTGCCGCCAAGGGCTTCGCGGTCAAGGGATTCGACCTTTCAAAAGCACGGCGCGCCCTCGCGGTCGACGGTGGCGTCTCCCCCGTCGCCTCGCTCGACGAGGTCTTCGTCGATACCGACTTCATCGTCTTCTCACTGCCGACCGCCAAGGATGTCGCAGCGGTGGTGGAAGCCAATCTCGACGCGCTGAAGTCCGCGGGCCGACGCGTCGTCATCATCGACACCTCGACATCCGAACCGGACGTCTCACGCGATCTCGCAGCGGCCCTCGCCGACATCGGCCACGGCTTCATCGATGCACCTGTCTCCGGCGGACCGGCCGGTGCCGCAAGCGGCAAGCTGACGATAATGATCGGCGGCAGCGATGCGGATATTGCGGTTGCCGGCCCTGTGATCGATGCCATGTCGGCAAAAGCATTGCATGTGGGTGCGAGCGGTGCCGGCAACGTCGCCAAGCTTGTCAACAACCTGCTTGCCGCCGCCCATATGGTGACGACAGGCGAGGGCCTGAAGCTGGCGCTCGCCGCCGGACTCGATCCGGAAGCGGCATTGAATGTGCTGAACGCGGCTTCTGGAAAGTCGATGATAAGTGAGGTGCATTTTCCCACATGGGTGATGAACGGCCGCTTCGACAGCGGTTTCACCATGGGCCTGATGCGCAAGGATGTGCGGCTTGCGAGCGAACTTGCCGCGCGCACCGGCACCGACCTGCCGCTCTCGGGCGCCGTCGCGAAGCTCTGGGCCGAAAGCCCGCTCGACAATGCCGAGGACTTTACCCGCATGGGCACCTTCCGCCCCGTGGCCAACGACAACTGAGACAAAAGGGAACGATGATGAACGACATGACCATGCCCGCCAAGGCCGAACGCATCCGCGCCCTCTTCCACGGCTTTTTATCCGGCAGCGAGATCGGCAGCTATGTCGATGGCGCGCTGGTATCCGGCTCCGGCGACGAACAGAAGCTGACGGATCCGGCGACCGGCGAAATCTTCGCGACCTTCAAAGACGCCGGCACGGACGTCGTCGACGCCGCAATGCAGGCTGCGGCGCGCGCCCAGCGCGAATGGATTACCATGACCGCCTCGGCCCGTGGCCGGGTGATGAACGAAATCGCCCGCAAGATCCGCGAGCGCGCCGGCGAGATTGCTGAACTGGAAAGCCGCTCCGCCGGCCGGCCGATCCGCGATATCCGCGGCGAGGCGGTGCGGGTCGCCGAGATGTTTGAATATTACGCCGGCTGGTGCGACAAGCTGCACGGCGAGGTTATACCCGTGCCGACCTCGCACTTGAACTATACCCGCAACGAGCCCGTCGGCATTGTCGCGCAGATCACCCCCTGGAACGCGCCGCTCTTTACCGGCGGCTGGCAGATTGCCCCGGCGATCTGCGCCGGCAATGGCGTTGTCATCAAGCCTTCGGAATTGACGCCGCTCAGCACGCTGGTGCTCGGCGCGCTCTGCGAGGCAGGCGGCGCGCCGCGCGGCCTCGTCAACGTCATCGCCGGAAAGGGCGTGACGGCGGGTCAGGCGATGGTCGCGCATCCAAAGACGGCACTCGTCGTCTTCGTCGGCTCCGCGCTTGCAGGCTCGGCGATCGCGGCGGCGGCGGCAAAGAACGTCGTGCCCTGCATCCTCGAACTCGGCGGCAAGTCCGGCAACATCGTCTTTGCCGATGCCGATATCGACCGCGCCATCGTCGGCGCACAATCGGCAATCTTCTCCGGCGCCGGCCAGAGCTGTGTTGCCGGCTCACGTCTGCTCGTGCATCGCTCCGTGCACCAGCAATTCGTCGACCGCTACGTCCAGGCCGCCGAACGCATCCCGGTCGGCGATCCCTTTGCGGACACCACACAGATCGGCCCGATCAACAACGCCCGCCAATGGGCGAAGATCGAGGAAATGGTCCGCCAGGGTGTGGCCGAAGGGGCCAGCCTTGCAACCGGCGGCGCCAAGCCGGCTGCACTTCAATCCTCCGGCGGCTTCTATTTCGCGCCCACCATCCTCGACAACGTCAAGCCCGATATGACGATCGCCCGCGAGGAGGTCTTCGGTCCAGTCGTCGGCGTCTCGGTCTTCGATGACGAGGAGGAGGCGATCGCGCTTGCCAATGACAACCCCTATGGCCTTGCAGGCGCTGTCTGGACTGGCGATGTCGGACGCGCTCATCGGGTCGCATCCAAGGTGCGGGCCGGAACCTTCTGGATCAACGGCTATAAGACGATCAGTGTGATGTCGCCCTTCGGCGGCTTCGGCCGCTCCGGCTATGGCCGCTCCTCCGGGCGCGATGCGCTGATGGCCTATACTCAGACAAAGAGCGTCTGGGTCGAGACCGCCGAGAACCCGGCCGTCGTCTTCGGCTATTCACCGGAAGCCTGATCGATATCGACCTGCTGAAAACGATAACGGGCCGGCAATGGCCGGCCCGTTCGCATTCTTATCCCGACCCTCGATCAGGCAGCACGGCTCCAGCTCTCGCGGCCCGTCTGCGCTTCGAGCTTGAACTTCGCCAGCATGGCGCGAAGCTGCCGGCTTTCCTCGGCCAGCGTGCCGCTGGCCGCTGTCGTTTCCTCGACCATCGCCGCATTCTGCTGGGTCATCTGATCCATATGATTGACCGAGGTGTTGATCTCCTGCAGCGCGGTCGCCTGTTCGCGGGCGGCGGTCGCGATCGTGTTGACGTGGCCGCTGACATTGTTGACCAGCGTCTCGATTTCGAGCAGCGCCTCACCGGTGGAACGCACCAGCGTGACGCCGTTTTCGACCTCCGACGCCGAGCTGTGGATCAGCGTCTTGATCTCCTTGGCGGCGTTGGCCGAGCGCTGGGCCAGTTCCCGGACCTCTTGGGCGACGACCGCAAAGCCACGACCGGCCTCGCCGGCGCGCGCCGCCTCGACGCCGGCGTTCAGCGCCAGAAGGTTGGTCTGGAAGGCGATCTCGTCGATCACCGAGATGATCTGGTTGATGCGGTTGGAGGAATCCTCGATCCGGCCCATGGCATCGACTGCGCTGCGCACGATCGCTCCGGACCGGCCCGCACTTTCCTTGGTAGCACGCACCATCTCGTGCGCCTCGTTCGCCCGCTCGGACGCGGTACGCACGGTCGAGGTGATCTCGTCGAGCGCCGCGGCGGTCTCTTCGAGTGCTGCCGCCTGCTGCTCCGTGCGCTTCGACAGATCATTGGCGGCGGTGCTTAGCTCGGCTGAGTTATCGTTGATGGTGCTTGCGGCCGTGCGCACGTTCTGCATGGTCGAGCGCAAGGTCACCATCGTCTGGTTGACGTTCTTCTGCAGTTCGGCAAACGCGCCGTGAAACTCGCCGCGCATGTTCTGCGTCAGGTCGGCGTCAGCGAGTGCGGCGATGACGCGACGGACTTCATTGACCGTCTGGTCGACGCTTGAGACCAGCTCGTTGACGCTCGCCGCAAAGCGGTTGAGGTCGTCGTTTTCATAATCCTTGTTGATGCGGCCGGTGAAATCGCCGGCAACGGCCGAGGCGACGACGACGCTGATGTTCGATTGCAGGTCGCTGCTGCGGGCATGGAGTGCGGCTTCCTGCGCCTTCATTGCGCGCATGGCGATACCGTTCTTGCGGAAGACTTCGACGGCGCGGGCCATTTCGCCGATCTCGTCCTGGCGCGAGACATCCGTGCTGTTGCCGTCGAGCTTGCCGTCGGCAAGTTCGCTCATGGTCGCGGTAAGTTCGCGCACCGGCATGACGATGCCGCGGCGGGCAACGACGAGGCTGACGCCGACGCCGAAGAGAACGCAGGCCGCAGCGGCGGCAGCAAGAATGCTCATCGCGACGGACGATGAGTTGAGCGCCTCGGCGCGGGCAGCGGCCAGTTCATCACCGGAGTAGGTGCTGTAGGACTTGACTGTCGCCGTCACTGTCTTCTGCGCTTCGAGCGCCTTGTCGAGTGCAGCCTTGACGGCCGCCTCGTCTGTGCCCTTCTCGGCGGCAACGGCGACCATCGCCCGGATCTCGTCGAAATAGCCGTTGAGGGTCATGCGGACATCGTTGAGCAGCTTGTCTTCGGCGTCGTCCGCGACCGCCTCGATCTTCGTCAGACGACCGAGCATTTCCTCGGCGCGCTTCTCGGTTTCCTGGCCGAAATCGGCAGCTTTTTCGGGGGTTGCGGCGAGCTGGTAGGTCATGCGGCTAATGGCGATGATGTCGACGCGCAGGTCCATCGCCTCGCGCGCCGCCTCTTCGCGCGCGCCGACATCGATGATCGTCGCGCCGAGGGAGGAAAGACCGCGCGCACCGGCAAGCGCGATCAGAATGGAAGATATGCCCATGACCACGACCACAAGGCCGACCTTGGTCAATATCGAGAGGTTCTTGAAGGTCACTGCCGTGACTCCTGTGATGTCGCGATCGCGTTGTTGGGAGGACATGGTCAGCCATACCGGCGGGAGGAGGACCGGCTGTTTGCTGCGCCCGAAAGGGAGGAACTGGGGGCGCGCACTGACCAATAAGTACTTAGTAATTTCGAATTTAAATTAGGGTTAAGGAAGCGACCGTGGCTTTTCGCAGGCGCAGCAAAACTGGCAGTGGGCCGGAACCAAACAAAAGCGGGCGGACGATTTCTCCTCCGCCCGCAGACCGCCGCAGCAGTCTTGGGAGATCGTTATTCTCGATACTTACGGCCGGCCGTAGCCACCGCCGGTCGGCGTCACCACGGTGAAGGCTTCGCCGGCCTCGAGAATCGTGTGGGCGCAACCGGGCAATTCCTCCGTCCGGCCGTCATTGCGGCGCACGAGGTTGCGGCCAAGCTCGCCCGGGCCGCCGCCCTTGATGCCGAAGGGCGCTATGCGGCGATGGCCGGAGAGGATGGCGAAATCCAGCGTCTCGCGGGCGCGGATCGTGCGCTTCGTGCCATTGCCGGCATTCCATTGGCCCCGGCCGCCCGAACCGACGCGAATGTGGAAGTCTTCGAGCACGACCGGGAAGCGGGATTCGAGGATTTCCGGATCGGTGAGGCGCGAGTTGGTCATGTGGGTATGGACCGCGTCGGCGCCGTTATAGCCGGGACCGGCCGGCGCGCCCGAGCAGATGGTCTCGTAATACTGGTAGTTCTGGTTGCCGAAGGTGAGGTTGTTCATCGTGCCCTGGGCGGCCGCCTGGCTCTGGACCGCACCGAACAGGCAGTTGGTGACCGCCTGGCTGACCTCGACGTTACCGGCGACGACGGCGGCCGGATAGCGCGGCGTCAGCATCGTGCCCTCGGGGATGACTATGTGGATCGGACGCAGGCAGCCTGCATTCATCGGGATATCGGCCTCGACGAGCACGCGGAAGACATAGAGCACCGCCGCGCGGGTTACCGGCGCCGGCGCGTTGAAATTGTCACCGCGCTGCTCGGACGTGCCGGTGAAATCGACCGTTGCCTCGCGCTTGTCGCGGTCGACGGTGATCCTGACCACGATGCTGCAGCCCTGGTCCATCTCGTAGGAGAATTCGCCATCCGGCAACTGGTCGAGCACACGGCGCACGCTCTCGGCGGCATTGTCCTGGACGTGGCCCATGTAGGCCTCGACCACGTCTTCACCGAACTGGGCGATCATCTTCTTGAGTTCGGCGACGCCTTTCTCATTGGCCGCCACCTGCGCCTTCAGATCGTTGACGTTCTGCACGATGTTGCGCACCGGGTAGCGCGCGCCACTGAGAAGCGCTTCGAGCTCCGCCTCACAGAAGCGACCGGCATCGATGAGCTTGAAGTTGTCGATATAGACGCCCTCCTCCTCGATGTTGGTGGCAAGCGGCGACATCGAGCCCGGTGAGATGCCGCCGATGTCGGCATGATGGCCGCGGCTTGCGACCCAGAAACGGATCTCCTTGCCGGCGTCGTCGAAGACGGGCGTGCAGACGGTGAGGTCAGGCAGATGCGTGCCACCGTTATAGGGTGCGTTGATGAGGAACACGTCGCCTGGCCGGATCACCGGGTTCTCGCGGATCGCGGTCGCGACCGACGCATCCATGGAGCCGAGATGCACCGGCATATGCGGCGCGTTGGCGACGAGGTTGCCCCGGTTGTCGAAGACGGCGCAGGAGAAATCGAGCCGCTCCTTGATGTTCACGGAATAGGCGGTGTTCTGCAACGTCACGCCCATCTGCTCGGCGATCGACATGAAGAGGTTGTTGAAGATCTCCAGCATGACCGGATCGGCATGCGTGCCGATCGCACTCTGCTGCTTGAGAGCCTTCACGCGGGTGAGCACGATATGGTCCTTGGCCGTCAGTTCCGCCTGCCAGCCATCCTCCACGACGATGGTCTGGTTCGGCTCGATGATGATCGCCGGACCATCGAGCCGCTGGCCGGGCGCGATCTCCGCGCGCAGGAGGATCGGCGCATCGTGGAACTGGCCCTGCGAATAGAAGCGCGTGCGCCGCGCGATAGCCGGCGTTCCCTCGGTGACCGTGCCGCCTTCGCGCTCCATCTGGGCGGCGCCGCCGCCAACCGTCTCGACTTCGACGGCATCGATGACCAGCGCCTTGTTCCCAGCGACGAAGCCGAAGCGGCGCTTGTGCAGGATCTCGAACTCGGCGCGTAGACGGACGATGTCGTCATGATCAGGGAATGTCGCCTCGACGGCGAGCACCGTATCGGTGCCAGCGTAGCGGATATGGGCGCGCAAGTGTGTACGGATCGCGTCGCGGGGAATACCTTGCGCTTCGAGTTCGCCGAGGCATTCGACTTCCAGTTCGACACCAAGGGCGCCAAGCGCCGCCGGCGCCTCGTCATCGAGCGGGACGCCGAGCGCCTTCTGGCGCGTGGCGCGGATATCCGCAAGCCCCATGCCATAGGCCGAAAGCAGGCCGGACATCGGGTGTACGAGAATGCTCTTCATGCCGAGCTGATCGGCGACAAGGCAGGCATGCTGCCCGCCGGCGCCACCGAAGCAGCTCAGCGCATAGCGCGTCACGTCATAGCCGCGCTGTACGGAAATCTTCTTGATCGCCTCGACCATATTGGCAACCGCGATGCGGATGAAACCATCGGCTACATCCTCCGGGCTGCGACCATCGCCGATCTCGACCGCCATCGCCGCGAAACGGTCGCGCACGGTCTCGACGTCAAGGCGTTCGTCCTGGTTCGGGCCGAAAAGCGCCGGGAAAAACTCCGGCAGCAGCTTGCCGAGCATGACATTTGCATCGGTGACCGCGAGCGGGCCGCCGTTGCGGTAGCAGGCAGGACCGGGATTGGCACCGGCTGAATCGGGACCGACGCGGAAACGCTCGCCGTCGAAATGCAGGATCGAGCCGCCGCCGGCCGCCACCGTGTGGATCAGCATCATCGGCGCACGCACCCGCACACCGGCCACTTCGGTCTCAAACGCGCGCTCATATTCACCGTCGAAATGGGCGACGTCGGTCGAGGTCCCGCCCATATCGAAGCCGATGACACGATCGAAGCCTGCGGCTTCACCGGTCTTGGCAAGGCCGACCACGCCGCCCGCCGGGCCGGAGAGGATCGCATCCTTGCCCTGGAACATATCGGCCGCGGTCAGGCCGCCGGACGACATCATGAACATGACGCGCGCGCCGGTGCGCGCGACGTCGAGTTCGCTCGAAACCTGGGCGACGTACCGGCGAAGAACCGGAGAGAGATAGGCGTCGATCACAGTGGTGTCGCCGCGCCCGACATATTTGATCAGCGGCGAGACTTCGTGGCTGACGGAGACCTGTTCGAAGCCAAGCTCGCGCGCAAGCCGGGCGACGATCGCCTCATGCTCGGGATATTTGTAGGCATGCATGAAGACGATGGCGACGGCTTTGTAGCCCTTGCCCTTGAGGTCTTCGAGTGCCGCGCGCGCCTTTGCTTCATCGAGAGGCTGCTCGACAACGCCGTCGGCCAGCACGCGTTCGTCGAGCTCGACGATGTCCTGATAGAGCGCTTCCGGCTTGATGATTTCGGTCGCGAAGATCTTCTTGCGCTCCTGATAACCGATCTTCAGCGCATCGCGGAAACCCTTGGTGGTCACCAGCGCCAGCGGTTCGCCCTTGCGCTCGAGCAGCGCGTTGGTGGCGACCGTCGTTCCCATGCGCACTTCGCCGATGAGGCCGGTCGGGATCGCAGCGCCTGTCGCAAGGCCGAGATGCAGGCGAATGCCCTGAACGGCGGCGTCGCGATAGGCTTCCGGATTCTCCGAAAGCACCTTGCGCGCATGCAGCACCCCTTCAGGATCGCGACCGATGACATCGGTGAAGGTGCCGCCGCGGTCGATCCAGAAGTCCCAACTGCCGGTTTCGCGTGCGCTCATTGTCCATCCCTCTCGTTCGCGAGCCGCATTTTATCATTGCGCAAGCCCGGAAATTCATCAAAGCAGTTCGTTGACAAAATGTCGATAAAATGATGACATAAAATCGTCAAGATGAGGAAGAGCTGAATGACGAAGAAGTCGGAGGAGAGCTTCGAAGGTCGGGAATGGGCCGAAAATGCCCTGCCCGAACATCTAAAACCGGTCGCGGCCATCGGCCCAATCGTCTCTTCCGCACACCTTGCCGAAGGCGGCTCCCCCGGGCTCTCCGAAGTGGAATACGGGCTGATCCTCGCATCGCATGCCTTTCACCGCTGGATGATACGCTGCATGGCGGCCGCCGGCGTACCCGGTCTTTCCGCGATCGAAATCCTGATCCTGCACACGATCCGCCATCGCGATCGCGGCAAGAAGCTCGCCGACATCTGCCTGGTGCTCGATATCGAAGACACCCATGTCGCGACCTATGCCATCCGCAAGCTCGAAGCCGCCGGCCTGGTGACGACGGGCAAGGAAGGCAAGGAAAAGACCATCCGCATCACCGACAAGGGGGCAGAGGCCTGCACGCGCTACGCCCAGATCCGCGAGCGCCTGCTGGTTTCCTCCACCGCCAAAGCGCGTCCTTCTGAGGAGACGCTTTCCGAGATCGCCGCCGTCCTGCGTTTCATGTCGGGCGCCTATGAACAGTCCGCGCGCGCCGCGACCACATTGTAACGAGGAAGACCGCGTGACCGTCGATACGCCTGCACCACTGCTTGCCGTTGAGAAGCTTTCCGTCGCCTTCAACGGCAATCCGGTCGTGGAAGACCTGAGCTTCACGGTGACACCGGGACGCACGCTCGCGATCGTCGGCGAGTCCGGCTCCGGCAAGTCGGTAACGTCGCTCTCCATCATGCGGCTTGCCGACATGATGGGCGGCCAATTCCCGACGGGACGCATCCTGTTTTTCGGCAAGGACGGCGAGATCGACCTGACCGCCGCACCGCAGAAAACCATGCGCGCCATCCGCGGCAAGGAGATCGCAATGATCTTCCAGGAGCCTATGACGTCGCTGAACCCGGTCTTCACCATCGGCGACCAGGTCGCCGAAGTGCTGATGCTGCACGAGAAGATGACGAAGGCGGAAGCACTCGCCGAGACGCGCCGCCTGCTCGACATGGTGCGGCTTCCCGATTCCGCCGAACTGATCGGCCGCTATCCGCACCAGCTCTCCGGTGGCATGCGCCAGCGCGTCATGATCGCCATGGCGCTCGCCTGCCGGCCGAAGCTGCTGATCGCCGACGAGCCGACCACGGCACTCGACGTCACCATCCAGGCGCAGATCCTGACGATCATCCGAGACCTGCAAAAGGAGCTCGGCATGGCGGTGATCTTCATCACCCACGACATGGGCGTGGTCGCCGAGATGGCCGACGACGTCGTTGTCATGTGGAAGGGCCGCAAGGTCGAGGAAGGTCCGGTCGGCGAGATCTTCACCGCGCCCAAGCACCCCTATACCCAGACGCTGCTTTCCGCCGTGCCGAAGCTCGGCAGCATGGCGGGCGAGGAATTCCCGAAGCGCCTGCCGCTGACCGTCATGGTGGACGGCGAGCCGAAGCGCGTCGGCGACGTCCATATCCAGCGCACCGCCCGCTACGAAACCGCGCCGATCCTCTCGGTGCGCGATCTCGTGACCCGCTTTGATGTGCGCAAGAACCTCTTCGGCAAGGCGACGCACCGCGTGCATGCCATCGAAAACGTCAGCTTCGATATCTTCCCGGGCGAGACCCTGGCGCTCGTCGGTGAATCCGGCTCGGGCAAATCGACGATCGGCCGCACGATCCAGCAGCTCCAGGCCGCGACATCCGGCGAGATCCTCTTCGGCGGCCTCCCCGTTTCGGCGATGAGCTATGCGGAGCGGCAGCGATTGAAGCAGGAAATCCAGTACATCTTCCAGGATCCCTTCGCCTCGCTCGATCCGCGCAAGACCGTAGGCTTCTCGATCGCCGAGCCGATCCGTACCCATGGCCTGATCCTTGGCGAGAAGGACATCGAAAAGCGCGTTCACGAACTCTTGGAGCGCGTCGGCCTGACGGCGGCACACGCCAAGCGCTATCCGCACGAATTCTCCGGCGGCCAGCGTCAGCGCGTCTGCATCGCCCGCGCGCTCGCCTCGCGCCCCAAGCTGATCATCGCCGACGAGGCGCTTTCCGCCCTCGATGTCTCCATCCAGGCGCAGATCATCAACCTGTTCATGGAACTGCAGGAACAGGAAGGCCTCGCCTATCTCTTCATCAGCCATGACATGGCGGTGGTCGAACGCATGAGCCACCGCGTCGCCGTGCTCTATCTCGGCCAGGTGATGGAGTTCGGCAGCCGTGCCCAAGTGTTTGAAACGCCATCTCATCCCTATACGCGCCGGCTGCTTTCGGCCGTCCCCGTCGCCGAGCCCGGCAAGGGCCGCGAGCGCGCGATGCTGGAGGGCGAAATCCCGAGCCCCATCCGCCGTGTTGGCAACGAACCCGCGGTTCTGCCGCGCAAAGAAATCGCTCCTGGCCATTTCGTGGCCATGGACGCGTAAGCCGCCTTCTTTCCTAGAGAAGGCTGTCGAAACAGGAGTGAGTAAATGATCAACAAAAAGGGGGATCCACGCCGCTTTCATCGCGCTCGCGATGGCCGGCAGTTTCATGACCGCAGCCCCAGCCTCTGCCGCCGGCACGCTGACGGTATCGTCGCCGCAGGATCCGGGAAGCTGGGACCCGGTCGACACCTTCCTCGTCAACTGGGCATCCGTCGCCACCAACATCTACGATGGCCTCACCTATCGCGGCCCGGATCTCAAGCTCGCGCCCGGCCTTGCCACGTCGTGGGAAGAGCTCGACGGCGGCAAGCGCCTGCGCTTCACGCTGCGCGAGGGCGTCAAGTTCCACAATGGCGAGCCCTTCAACGCCGAAGCGGTGAAGTTCACCTTTGACCGCCTGCTCGGCGAGGAAGGCTCGAAAGGCCCGCAGAAGTCCAACTATGCCGTGATCGAGAAGGTCGAGATCGTCGACGAGAAGACCGTGGATCTTGTTCTCAAGGCTCCAGACCCGGTGCTGCTCACCAAGCTTGCCGGCTATGGCGCGATGATCGTGCCGCCGAACTACATAAAGGAGAAGGGCGAGGACTATTTCAACGCCCATCCGGTCGGAACCGGCCCCTTCAAGTTCGTCTCCTATGAGCCGAAGGTCGGGATCAAGCTCGAAGCCTTTGCCGACCACTGGGGCGGCGCGCCCAAGCTTTCGAATCTCAACTACCGCTTCATCTCGGAGCCGGCGACCGCCGTTGCCGAACTGCAGGCCGGCCGCGTCGATCTCGTCATCCCGCCGACCATTCCGATCGGTATGATCCCGACCATCCAGGACGACGGCAACCTCGAAATCGTCACCAGCCCGGGCCCGACTGTCTACGCGCTGCGCTTCAACACGCGCGACGGCATCACCAAGGATCCGAAGGTCCGAAAGGCGCTGATCCTCGGCGTCGACCGCGATACGATCATCCAGTCGATTCTCGGCGGCCAGGCAGACCCGATCGCCAGCTTCCAGGGTAAGCTCTCCTTCGGCTTCGACCCGGCGATGAAGCCGCTGCCTTATGATCCGGAACAGGCCAAGGCGCTGCTGAAGGAAGCCGGCGTGGCACCCGGTGCCTCGGTGCAGATCGACGTTCGCGGTAACGACGCGACCTTCAACGAAGTGGTGCAGGCAATCGCGAGCTACCTGCAGCTCATCGGCATCAACGCGACGATCAAGCCTTACGAAACCAACGTTCTCCTGAACGACATCATCCCGGCCGGCAAGACCGGCGCGATGTTCCAGCAGTCCTGGGGCGGCTGGACGCTCGACTACGACAACACCGCCTATTCGATGTACCACTCCGGCGAAAAGTGGAACCCCTACGACAAGGACGCGGAACTCGACAAGCTGCTCGAATCCCAGCGTTCGATCACCGATCGTGCCAAGCGCGAGGAGATCCTCAAGCAGATCGCCAATTACGCCGCCGACCGCGCGCTCGAAATGCCGCTCTATAACCTCAACGCCATCTTCGGCGTGAGCAAGCGGGTCAAGAACTTCGCGCCGGTACCGGACAGCCGCCTGCGGCTGACGGACGTGACGGTCGAGTAAACAATCCGGTCCGCCGCTTTACCTGTGAGGCGGCGGACCACTTTTTAAAAGGGCGGGTCACTTGGCCGGATTTCTGATCAAACGTTTTCTGCAGGCGGTCTTCGTCGTGTTCGTCGTGACCCTGACCGTCTCCTATGCCATTCGGTTCACCGGTGACCCCGCACTGATGCTGGCGCAGGGCGCCGGCAGCGTCACCGAGGAAGACCTCGTGCGCATCCGCGAAGGGCTCGGCCTCAACCAGCCGTTCCTGGCGCAGTATTTTGACTTCATCAAAGGCCTGTTCACGCTCGATTTCGGCCGCTCGTTCCTCGGCGGCACGCCCGTTTCGCAGCTGATCGCCTCGGCCTTGCCAGCGACCATGCTGCTTGCCTTCGCCTCGCTGATCGTCTCGATCGCCATCTCCATTCCGCTCGGCATCCGTGCCGCCGTCGCCCGCGGCAAATGGGCCGATCAGACGATCCGTATCCTGTCGCTGATCGGGCTTTCCTTCCCGAACTTCTGGCTGGCGATCATGCTGGTGCTGCTCTTCTCGATCGTGCTCAAATGGCTGCCGCCGAGCGGCATGGACGGCTTCGCAAGCTTCATCATGCCGGCGCTGACCATGGGCATCATCCTGACGGCGACGAACGTGCGACTGGTGCGCACCGCCATGCTGGAAACGCTGCAGTCGCAATACATCATGGTCGCCCGCGCCAAGGGCCTCAGTGAGAGCAAGGTGCTCTACAAGCACGCATTGCGTAACTGCGCGATCCCGCTGATCACCTATTTCGGCCTGCAATTCGGCGGCCTGCTTGGCGGCATCGTCGTCGTCGAGCTCGTCTTCAACTGGCCGGGCATGGGCACGCTCGCCTTCGATGCGGTCGCTTCGCGCGACTACCCCGTGCTTCAAGCCGTCATTACCGTGCTTTCGCTGATGATCGTGTTCGTCAACCTCTTGGTCGACATCGCCTACGGGCTCGTCGATCCACGCATCCGGACGGAGTGAGCCGATGACCACCAAGGCCGCCAACGCCCGCTTCGCCCGTTTCCGCAACCTCGAATTCATCCTCGGCGCGTTTCTGACCGGCAGCATCTGCCTCGCCGTCATCTTCTCCGGCGTGCTCTTTCCGGGAGGTGTCGACAAGATCGACCTGATGGCGCGCCTCACCCCGCCCTTCGTCAACTGGGCGCATCCGCTCGGCACCGACCCGCTGGGGCGTGACGTGCTCGCCCGCGTGGTCGCCGGCGGCAAGATCTCGCTGCTCGTCGGTCTGACCTCGGTTGCCGGCGCCGTCGTCGTCGGCGTGATCATGGGGCTCGTCTCCGGCTACTATCGTGGCTTCTGGGACATGCTCGTCATGCGTTTCGCCGACGTGCAGCTCGCGCTGCCGTTCATCCTGCTTGCGATCACCTTCATCGCCATCGTCGGCGGCGGGCTTGCCAACACCATCATCCTCCTGATCGTGTCGCAATGGGTGCAATATGCCCGGCTCGTTCGCGGATCGGTGCTGTCGCTGCGCGAGCGCGAGTTCATCCAGTCGGCCCGTGCCATCGGCGTGCGCGACTACAAGATCCTCTTCCAGCATCTGTTGCCCAATCTGATCGGGCCGGTCATCGTGTTGATGACGCTCAACGTCGCCAACAACATCCTGCTCGAAAGCAGCCTCACTTTCCTCGGCCTCGGCGTCGACCCGCTGATCCCGAGTTGGGGCGGCATGCTTGCCGACGGCCGCACCTATCTGCAGAACGCCTGGTGGGTCAGCGTCTTCCCGGGCCTTGCGATCCTGCTCACCGTTCTCGGCCTCAATCTTCTCGGCGACTGGCTGCGCGACAGTCTCGACCCAACCGGCAGAACTTCACGATGACGACGATTTTCGAAGGCGCTTTCGAGCGCACGCTCGACACCCTTCTTAGCACCTATGGCAAGGAGGCGGCCCGCGGCACCAAGCTCGAAGCCTGGCTTTTCGACGATGCCGCCAGCCGCAAGGCCGCCGAACAGAAGCTCGCGAGCTTCGGCGTGAAGGCCAAGCTCCGCAGCGCCTACAAGCCGTTGCTGCATTTTTTCCTCGAGGAAGTCGATCGCACGACGCTCGCCCGTGTCGTCGTCAGCTATCCCCAGCATGAAGGCGCGCCGCAGAACCGCTTCCTGCTGGAAGCTTATCCGCTCGCAGCACTCGTTGGCGACGCGAAGATCCGCTTCGAGGCCGGCAGCAAGGCCGCCTTTACCTATGACGTCGCGCTGACCTTCCACGACGGGCGTCAGGAAAACCATACAGTCTTTGCCCCCAACCGCATTCACTCCGATTTCGTCGGCGAAACGCTATTGTCACCGACAGGCTGGGTCCGTCTCGATGAGGGCTGCGACAAATGCCGCGAATGCCATCTCGAGACCGACTATGAGCGTCTCTTTTCCGGAACCATGCGGGCGATCGCCGATCATGCCTGGGGCGAAAGCGAGCCCTATTTCGAAGAGCTCAACATCCGCGTGACCCTGCCAATCACCGACTTCCGCCTGCCCGTCGGCGAAGAGGTGGTAAGCCTTCGCGAGGCAATGCACGAGGATTTCTACTTCTCTCTGCTCGAAGTCTTCCAGAAGAAGTCCGGCCGGCCGCTCGGCGACCGCGGGCTGAAACCTGGGCAGATCGTGCCGGAGATCGTCTTCGGTGTCGGCAGGCCCACCGTCGTCGTCGAAGTACGGCCCCTGCAGGCAGGTGATGGCGAGGGCGAAACCCAGCCGATCGAAACCGCTGAAGCGCCGCTCACGGTCGCCCAGATCCATGCCGAGCTCGCCGCGATCGCCGGGCAGCCGTTCGAAGCGCAATCGCGTGCCGGCCGGTCCGTCAAGGCCCGCTATCACAAGGGAAGTGATGCTGCTGTGATGATCAGCGGCGGTCAGCATCCAAACGAGACGACCGGCATCGTCGGCGCGCTTCGCGCCGCTCAGGTGCTCGCTGCCCGACCGGGCACGCATTTCACCATCTCGCCGCTCGAAAACCCCGACGGCTACGCCGTGCACCAGCGGCTGCGCGCGGACAACCCGCTGCACATGCACCATGCGGCCCGCTACACGGCGCTCGGCGACGACCTCGAATATCGCACCGGCACCGCGCTCAACGAGCGCGAAATCCGTAAAGAGGCCGAGCGCCTGACCGGTGCGCAGCTCCACGTCAATCTGCACGGCTATCCATCGCACGAGTGGACCCGTCCGCTGTCGGGTTACGTGCCCCGCGGCTTTGCCATGTGGACCCTGCCCAAGGGCTTCTTCCTGATCATGCGGCATCATGCCGAATGGGCGGCACGTGCGGAGCAGTTGATCGCGGAAGTCACCGTGAGGCTCGCCGCCGTCCCGGGTCTGCTCGCCTATAACGACGCCCAGATCGCGCTTTACGAGACCCATGCCGGCGAAACCGGCTTCCGCATCATCAATGGCTTCCCCTGCATGATCTCCGTCGACGACCGCCATACTGCGCCGCTGACGCTGATCACCGAATATCCGGATGAAACCATCTACGGTGATGCCTTCATCGCCGGCCACGACGCCCAGAAGGAAACGGTTCTCGCGGCCTACGAGGCGTTCCAGCGGATAATGGCTGTCGCCTAAACCCACGGAGCGACGGTATCCAACGCCGCCGCGCCAAAGCCCGGCCCTTGAATAGTCGCTGCCAGCGGCAAGCCGCCGCTGGCGACCTTAGCAATCCGACACCTTCGCGACCGGATACGGTAAAGCCGGAGGCGGCTGCCTTGCCGTGCCATTGTATGTGCCGCTACTGCATGTCTCCTTAAATCGACTTCGATTTAAGGACAAAGACATGCAGCAAATCAAAGTGCTACAGCGACCTTTGCGCGTCTGATTAGACGCGCGGCGCTGTAGAACCGGCACACGCTATGCACGCATGCGCCGCAACGTTGCTGCAATCCTTGTCGACCAGACGTGAGGCAACATTTATCGTGTTCGGAGAATTCAATGCGCCTGCTCCTTGTCGAGGACGAGCTGGAAATGGCGACCGCGCTCGGCGCCGCGCTCGGTCGCTACGACATGATCCTGGATCATGCGCCAACGCTCGACCATGCATTGGCTGCCCTGGCCAGTCGGGTGCATGACGGCATCATACTTGACCGGCAATTGCCCGATGGCGACGGGCTCTCGCTCATCCCACGCGTCCGTGCGCTGAAATCCGGAATTCCCGTGATCGTTCTGACCGCGCGCGGCGCGGTCGATGAACGTGTCCGTGGCCTCGACATGGGCGCCGACGATTATCTCGCCAAGCCCTTTGCCGTCGAAGAACTGTTGGCGCGCATTCGCGCCCTGATGCGGCGTTCGCCGGATATCGCCCCCATGACGGCGCGCATCGGCAAACTCGTCTTCGATTTCGACGGCAGGCAGGCGCAGGTGAACGGCCAGTTGCTCGACCTGCCCCGCCGAGAGCTGCTGGTGCTGGAAACGCTGGCGCGGCGGCAGGGCCGCACCGTGCAGCGCTCGACGTTGGAGGAGTCCGTCTACGGCTACGATGACGAGATCCAATCCAACTCACTCGACGCGCATGTCTCACGGCTGCGCCGCAAGCTTGCTGATTGCGGTGCCGGCGTGGAGATCCACAGCATCCGCGGCGTCGGCTATTTGCTGAGACCCTCGCCATGAGCACGTCATCCGTCAACTCGTTGAAGAAGCGCCTGATCTGGCAGATTCTCACCTTTCAGGTGCTCTTGTTGATGGCGGTCATGGCCGGCTTCATGGCGTTGTTGACCCGTGCCGATCTTGGCGGAAAATTCCTCGATGCCGATGCAGCTTCGGTCGCAGCCGGGGCGATCCGGCCGGAACCGGGCGGTGGACTGACGCTGGTCGAGACAGCGCAGTTGCTCGCCATGCGAGCCGAGTCCCCCGATTTCTGGTTCATCGCGAGAAACGAACGCGGCGACATAATCCGCAGCGGGCCCGTGCCTGATGCTTACCGCAGCATCGGCGAGCACCTGGATCGGATCGCCTTTGGCGATATACGGGACAGCGTCGAACCCTACACCCTCTCGTCGATCGTGCGCTCGGTCAGCACCGAAAGCGGCACCTACACGGTGCTTGCGGGCGGCGGTCGCCTGTGGAGCGCGTCCTTCGCCGTGTTCCTGCTGGCAAATCTGCTGCTGCTGCCGATTGTGCTGATCGTCGTGCTGATCCCGGTCTTCGCCATCCCGATCATCGTCAGGCGCGCCTTTGCCGGTCTCTCCGACATGGTCGACCAGGCCAGGAAGATCGATGTCGATCGCCGCGGCGCCCGCCTGTCGGATCACCACGTTCCGGCCGAGGTGCGACCGCTGGTCGAGGCTTTCAACGGCGCACTGCAGCGGCTCGATGAGGGATACGAGAGGCGACAGCGTTTCATCCTGGATGCGGCGCATGAACTCCGGACCCCGGTGGCGATCCTGCAGACGCGGCTGGAAAGCATGGATGCCGGGCCGCTCAGAAACCGGCTGCTGATCGATTCCAATCGCATCGCCGGGCTTGCCGAACAGCTTCTCGATCTCGAACGGATCGATCGCGATGACGCGGACTTCATCTCGCTTGACCTGGTATCGCTCTGCCGCGACGTCGCCGCGGATCTCGCTCCGCTGGCGCTTTCGGCCGGTTGCGACCTTTCCTTCGCGCCTGGCGTCGACCAGGTCCTCGTGCGCGGCGACGCCGGAGCCATCGGGCGCGCCGTCACCAACCTCGTGCGCAATGCCATCGAACATGCCGGCGGCCTCATAACCATTCGCGTCGAAAGCGGCGGCGTGATCGAAGTCACCGACGAGGGCCCCGGCATTCCCGAACGCGAGCGCGAGCGAATCTTCGAGCCGTTTCATCGCCTGCAGCCGCGTGATCACGGCGCTGGTCTCGGCCTGCATCTGGTGAGCGAGATCATTGGTCGCCACAAGGGTCATATTTCCGTCGTCGACGAGCCCTCCGGCGGCGCCTGCTTCCGCATCAACCTGCCTGCCGTGTAACCCAGGGTCGGCGCGGAAACGTAGTTAATACATAATTAATAGTAAAATCAGCATCTTAATTGATTTGCGCAATGTTGGCGCAATCCGTGAAGCCGACAAAGGACGTGCATCTTCCAAGCTTCGCGACCGCGCTACCCGGCACGAGACGCGAAACGGAAGACGGAAAGCGCCGCGAAGGGCGCCCTATCCAATCCACGGAGCAATATCATGCGGCATTCCAGCAAGTTTTCGATCTGGTCCAGTCTTACCCTGCTAGCCGTCCTCGGCGTCCAGCAGGCCCAGGCGGCCGACTTCCCCGCGACCGATTATCAGGATCCGCCAGCCTTTAGCTGGAGCGGCGCATATGTCGGTGCGCATGGCGGCCTCGGCTTTAGCGGCAGCCCTAACCCCTTCGCCGATCGCAACGGCGTCGCGCTCGGCGTCCAGGCCGGTTACAACTTGCAGGCCGGTCCTGGCATCGTCGGCGCCGAAATCGAGGGCTCCTATCTCGGCGACACCGAGCACAAGGTCAATGGCGGCAAGCTCAAGGAAAAATGGCGCGGCGCGATCAAGGCGAAGGCCGGTCTCACCTTCGACCAGACACTCGTCTACGGTACCGCCGGCTATGCGATGACCAATTACAAGAAGGGCGGCGACGTTCGTAACGATGTCGGCTTCAAGGGCGGCTATCTGCTCGGCGCCGGCATCGAACAGGCATTTGCCGGCGGTCTTTCGGCGAAGATCGAATACAACTACATCGCCACGCCGGATGTCCGCACCAGCACCGTTTCGGGTTCCAGCGAAAAGGACCTCAACAGCCACGTCATCAAGGCCGGCATCAACATGCGGTTCTGACGAGGCTGTTGGTGCGCGGTGGTGCCCCCGCTAAGCCGACGCTCTCTCCCGAAAGCAGATCTGCCTCTGAAGTGCCGGCAAACGGCAAAGCGCCACCCCGAAAGCCGGTTCACTCCGCCGCTTCCCTCACCGATGGCGCGGGTGTAGCCAGCCGGCGCCAAATCGGCGCCATGGCGGCGGCGATCTCGCCGTAGAGCGCGAAACGCCGGTCATAGTGTGCGCTGAGCGCGGCATTCGGCCGGTAGTGGCGCTCGGTTTGGACCATTGCCGCAGCACCGGCGGAGATGTCTGCGAAGAGGCCGATCCCGGCACCGGCCGCAATCGCGGCGCCCAACGCGCCGGTCTCCCGCGAGCGGGCAACTGTGACCGGCACGCCAAGCACGTCGGCAAAGATCTGCGGCCAGATGAGGCTACGCGATCCGCCACCCGAGAGCACCGCCTCATCGAAGCGCGCGCCGGCTGCACGCAGCGTCGCGATATGCTGGCGGTGGCCGAAGGCGACGCCTTCGAGCACGGCGCGGACCAGATTGCCCTTCGTGTGCCAGCCGGCAATACCGTAGAAGCCGGCACGCGCATTGCCGTCCTGCTGAGCGCCATAGAGAAATGGATGGTAGAGCGGATCGTTTGCCGCCGGCTCGACATCCGCCGCCAGTTGGCAGCAGAGGTCGAAGGGCGATCGGCCGTCGCTGGCATCGTGCGGAAAGAGTTCGCGCACCAGCCATTCGAGATTGGCAGCCGAAGTCGCGCTTGCCTCGATCGCCATATAACGCTTGTGATCGAAGGTCGACGACATGAAAAGCGGGCTCGATAGATCGGGCTGATCGATGATCACCTGGTTGATGCTCCAGGTGCCCGCGATGATGGAGGCCGCGCCAGTGCGGGTAACGCCGGAGCCGATCGCCGAGGCGACGACGTCGAAGAGACCGCCGACAACCGGCATACCCTCGGCGAGCCCGGTTTGCGCCGCTGCATCCTCGGTCACCCTGCCGACGATATCGGCGCTCTCGGCGAGGTTGGGCAAGAGGTCCATGCAGTCGCCAAGCCCGTAGGCCCTCATCAGCGCGTCGTCGTAGCGCCGGGCGGCAACGTCGATAAGCCCCGCACCACTCATATCGGAGACGTCGCTGACGCGGGCGCCGGTCAAACGATTGACGACGAAATCCTTGCAGAGAAACACCGTGCCGATCCTCGCAAAGAGCTCCGGCCGATGGCGCTTCAGCCAGGCAAGCAGCGTCGGCGTCTGTGATGGCCAGGGCCTCTGCCCGGCAACCGGGTAGGTGCGTTCGCCGACGCCTTCGGCCTGCCATTCCTCGACGAGGCCGGCGGCGCGGGTGTCGAGCGACTGGATGCCAAGCAACGGTTCGCCGTCGCGATCGAGGGCATAGAGGCCGTTGCCATGACCGGCGCAGCCGATGGCCACGATCTCGCTCGCCGGGATACCGGCGCGCTCGATGCAGGCGCGGATCACCACCTTTGCATGGCTCCAGAGCTCGCCAAGCCCTCGCTCCACGTGACCGGGTTTCGGCACATGGCTATGTCCCTCCTCCGCGGCCATCGCGATCTCGTTGCCGCGACGATCGAAGATCACAGCCTTGATCACGGTGTTTCCGGCATCGATCCCGAGCAGATACTCTCCCATAGGCGAACCCCTCCCAAGGTTCTCAATCCAGTTGCTGGAACGCTGCCGGTGTTCTCACAGCGGCAGCGTTCCTTTCGCGCCAAAGCATCCTTATACGTTCAACCGAATGCGCTTGCTCTAGTAGGCATCGCCGCTTCTGAAGCGCGAGCCCGATCGCCGATTTCAACCGCGCTGGTAGAGCGCGTAGGCCTCCTCGCCGCTTGCGTCCTCATGCACAATCGCCATCAGGCCGCGCACCACGGCGCTCGGATTGGCGTGCTGGTAGATGTTTCGGCCATAGACCATGCCCATTGCGCCTTGGCGCATCAAGGCCGAAGACTTGTCGAAGACGCTGCGCAGATCCTCCTTGCCGCCGCCACGCACCAGAACCGGGCAGCGGGCTGCCTCGACGACCCGGTGGAAATCTTCCGGATTGGTGGTCGGGTCCGCCTTCACGATATCCGCACCCATTTCGCGCGCGAGCCGGGTCAGCGTCACGATCTTCTCGGCATCGCCATCGACCATGTAACCGCCATGTTCGGTGACAGGCTGCATCACCAGAGGCTCGATCATCAGCGGCATGCCGTATTTCTCGCAATCGGCCCTGACCCGCGAGATGTTGGCGACACATTGCCGGAAGAGATCCGGCTCATCCGGCAGCATGAAGAGATTGACGACGACGCAGGCCGCGTCCATCGCCAGCGCGCCGATCAGCGGCTCAGCCTCGTTCTGCAACACCGCCCACATGTGCCGGTGGCGGATGCGGTTATAGGGATTGCCCATGTCGAGACGCATGACGAGCGCCGGCTTGTCCTTGCCGGGCACATCCTGCAGCAGGTCCGCCTGGCCGTAATTCATCTGGATCGCGTCCGGCGCGGCGGCGACCAGCGCCTTCACCACGGCGGACATATCCTCGAGGCCGTTGAGGAAGGACGGTTCGTTGCAGACGCCATGATCGATCGCCACATCGAGACAGCGCCCCCCACCAAAGAGACGGTTCATCCGGACCTTGCGGTTGTTTCGCATAATGCACTCCTTTGTTCGTTCCGTGCGGAAAGGGCTTCCTCGTCGACGCCATGGCGCTCGGCGAGAAGAGTAAGAAATCGCTTACGCTCCGCGGCAACCTGCACCGGCGGCCAGTGTTTTTCGGTCGCGAGCAAGGCGAGAACGGCGTCGGTCATATCGAGCGAAAGCTGTCCTGATATCGCCAGCGTCGTGCGGCGCAGCAGCAGGTCGTCGAGATGCTCAACCGCCTCGTTGTGGATCAGGAACTGCATCTCGCGTATTGAATAGTCAGGATGCGGCAGGGCGTGATCGGCACCGCCGGCGATGAAATCGGCGACCAGCGTCGAGTCGGTTCCGTAGCGCGTCAGCAGGACGTCGATCCGCGCCTGGCAAAGGCCGGTCGCCAAGGCGACATCGTGAATCCATGCGTCTCGATCCGATGGGAAATGCCTGCCACCGCCGATCGCGCGCTCGCCGGTCGACACGCGGCGCTGGCGCCCCAGGCGCTCCAGCGCGAGGTCGGCCGCCAACTCGCCGAAGGAGCGGAACGTCGTCCACTTGCCGCCGATCATACAGAGCACTGGCGCACCATCCTCAGCGCCACCCACGAACGTACAGAAATGGTCACGCGGGATGCGGCCGGTGAAACTGTCCTGACTCGCCGGCAGCGGGCGTACTCCGGCGAACTGGAACACCACCTCTTCCGGCTCGATCCTGATCGATGGAAGCACAAAGGCGAGCGATTGCAGGATGTAGTCGCGCTCGTCGCGCTCGCAGCGCACCGTCGAGGGATCATCGACACGGATGTCCGTCGAGCCCACCAGCACCTTGCCTAGATAGGGAAAGAGGATGCAGATGCGGCCGTCCTCGTTCTCGTAATAAATCATGTGACCGTCGAGCGCGTCCAAGAGCTTGGGGTTGTCGATGATGAGGTGTGATCCCTTGGTACCGCCCATCAATGGCGCCGGCTTTGACGTCGCGGGAAACAGAGCGCCGTTGGCGATATCGATCCAACCGCCGGTGGCGTTGATGATGAGGCTGGGCTCGATCGGAGCAACGGCACCGGTAACGCCGTCCTTTAGTTCGTAGCGCCCGGGTGCTGAAAGGGTCAGCTCCGCATAGTTGACCGTGCGGGCATGGGTACCGGCGGCGAGCCCGTCCTTCAGCAGCTCGATACCGAGACGTTCCGGCTGGCTGACCCAGGCGTCGTAATAGGTGGCGGAGCTCTTGATCTGTGGATTGAGCGCCGGCCAACGGGCGAGCGTCGCGCGCCGCCCGCGAAAGGCATGCCGCGGCAGGAGCGCCCGCCTGCGCGTCAGGAAATCATAGATGCCGAGACCAAGTTTGACTGCGATCGCGCCGCGACGGCTCGGGCGGCGCGTCAGCCCGAGGAACCGCACGGCGCCATTCGCAAGCCCTGAAAAGATATCGAAGATTGGCACCGTCGTCGGCAACGGCGCCACATAGTGAGGCGCATTCTTGAGCAACCGGTCACGCTCGACGAGCGATTCGCGCACCAGGCTGAACTCGCCGTTTTCGAGATAGCGAAGCCCGCCATGCACCATGCGCGACAGAGCCGCGCTTGCGCCCGAGCAGTAGTCGTGCTTCTCGACGAGCAGCACGTTCACCCCCTGCAACGCCAGCTCGCGAAAAACGCTGAGGCCGTTGATGCCGCCGCCGAGGACGCACACGTCCACCTTCGGGCTCTTGGCGAGCCCGTTGAAAATCTCTTCACGGTTCATGATGGCAGTCCGTTAGCTGTCCATGTTTACGAGCGTCGCCGCTATGGCCGCGTCGATCCCTGCAAGGTCGTCAGGATCGAACCGGATCGTTCCGGCCCGGGCGTTGTCGAGCGCCTGGGCCGGATTGCGCGCGCCGCAAAGCGCGAAGGTCACGCCCGGCTGCGCCAGCGTCCAGGCAATGACGAGCTGGGCGACCGTCGCGCCATGCTTCTCGGCGATCGGCCGGACCGACTTGGCAAAGGCCGCCACCTTCTCACGATTGCCGACCGAGAACCGTGGATTGTCCCGCCGCTGGTCGTCGCCCGAGAAGACACGCTCCGGCCCGATGCTGCCGGAGAGAAGCCCGAGCGCCAGGGAGGAATAGCTGAGCGTCGCGACACCGCTGCGCCTGGTCAGCGGCAGCAGCTCCGTCTCGATCTCGCGATCGATCATGCTGAAGCGCTCCTGGATCGCATCGAGCCCGCTGCCGGCGATGTATTGCTCCAATTCGCCGCGGCCGACATTGCTGGCACCGATCGCCTTGATCTTGCCGGCCTGGCGCAGCTCTTCAAGCGCGGCAAACGTTTCCTCGATCGGCGTCGTCGGGTCCTGCCAATGGGTGATGTAGAGGTCGATATAGTCGGTGCCGAGCCGTTTCAGACTCTGTTCCACCTCATGGAGGATTGCGTCGCGGCCGAGGTAGCGATGCACCGGCCTGCCGTCCTGGTCGAAGAAGTGCCGACCTTTGTTCGTGTGCCAGACGAGCCCGCATTTGGTGGCGATCACCGCCTTGTCACGGCGGCCGGCCAATGCCTTGCCGACAATCTCTTCCGAGCGCCCGAGGCCATAAGCCGGCGCCGTGTCGATCAGCGTCACGCCGGCATCGAGCGAGGCCTGGATCGCGGCAATCGATTCCCGTTCGTCGGTGCCGCCCCACATCCAGCCACCGATCGCCCAGGTGCCGAGCCCGACGGCCGACGCCTTCACGCCCGATCGGCCGATCTCGCGCATCAATTGGTCCCCGCTCATGCCAGAAGCCCCTTTTCGCTTGCCATGGCGAGCACGCGCTCGCCGGTCGCCTCGTCCGTCACCAGCGTGTCGAGGTGGTGCCCTCGCATGACACTGAGGATCGGCCCCGCCTTGTTCGGTCCGCTCGCCACGCCGATCTTCGTCGGGATCGAGGCAAACTCCTCGAGCGTCAGCGACACCAGCGACCGGTTGAGGCTGTAATCGCAGACCCGGCCCTTATCATCGAGCAGGTGAGCGAGCAGCTCACAGCTTGCGCCTGAACGTTCGATCGCCGCCCGGTCGGTGCTGGAAGACGGATGGAGGTCGTAGTAGCTCGAATCGTCGGAGAGGATCGAACCGATACCGACGACCGCGACCTTCGCTTCGCGCGCTCTTTTAAAGACGTCTGCCACTGAGCGCATGTTGATCAGCATCGCCCGTTCCGCTGCGCTGTCGGCAAAGAGCGGTGCATGGATCTGGTAGGACCGCCCGCCGAGCCGGTCGGCCATCAACGTCGAGACGTGGTTGACGTCGGTATAGTGCTTGCCCTGGACGCAGCCGGTCGCGGGGATGACCTCCACATCGAAGCGGCGTGGCGCCTGTAGCCCGGCAACGACGGCGCTGACGCCCTTGCCGCCGGTGATGCAGATGGTATCGCCGTCGCCGATCTCTTCGAGCAGCAATCGCGCCGCGGCCTCGCCGACCGCCTGGAGCGCGGTCTGCGGGTTGTCGGAAACGGTCGGCACGACGATCGCCCGACGGATGCCGCCGATCGCCAGCAATTGCTCCTCCATGTCGACCAGCGGTTCGATCGGCGACTTGATCCTGATCTCGACCAGGCCGAGCTGCCGGCCGCGCTTGATCAACCGATTGACGGTTGGCTGCGAGATGCCGAGGCGGTCGGCGATCTGCGACTGGGTCAGCCCCTCCAGGAAATGCAGGACGAGCGCCTGATGCATCTGCCTTGCGACGACAAGTTCCTCGCGTGCGTTTGAAACCGGGGTCAAAGTGGGTTTGGCAATCGGCATGTCAGGCGGCCTTCCGCTTATGAAGCAAGTGGTCGATGGAAACGGCGGCGAGCAGGATGCAGCCTTTGATCATGTCTTGCCAATAGACGGAGACGTCGAGCAGGATCAGCGAGCTGGTGACGACCGAAAGCAGCGCAATGCCGAGAATGGCGCCAAGGATGGTGCCCGAGCCACCGTTGAGCGAGGCGCCGCCGATGACCGCGGCGGCGATGATGTTGAGTTCCATGCCGACGCCGAAGGTCGGCGTCGCGGCACCGAAGCGCGACATGTAGATGACACCGGCGACACCCGCCAGCGTCGAGCACAGAACCGTCACCCAGAACTTCACCTGCTTCGTCTTGATGCCCGAGTACAATGCCGCCTTCTCGTTGCTGCCGGTATAGAACACCTTGCGGAAGGCGGTCGCCCGGCGCAGCAGGAAGTCGAAGAGCATGACGACGGCGACGAAGATCAGGATGACATAGGGGACGCCGTGGAAGGTGCCCTGCCCCACCGCCTTGAAGGACGCAGGCAGCGTGAAGAGCGACAGCGGCGTGCCCTTGGTGATGACGAGGCAGAGACCGCGCACGATCACCATGCCGGCGAGCGACGTGATGAAGTGGTTAAGCCCGACGACGGTGACGAAGAAGCCCATGATCATGCCGATCAGGCTGCTGGCGAGGATGCCGACCAACGAGGCCGTCCAGGGATCGACGCCGGTAAGAAACAGCGAGCCTGCCAGCACCATGGCGAAGCAGACGACCGAGCCGACGGCAAGATCGATGCCGCCGACGATCAGAAGAATCGTCATGCCGACGACGACGATGCCTTCGACCGAAAAGCTCATCAGCATGGCGCGCAGGTTGCCGAAGGTGAGAAAATGCGGCGAGGCGAAGCTCATGACGATGCCGAGCGCCAGGATGATGGCGATCAGCCCGGCTTCGCGCATCGCGCCTATGCGTTTCCAGGCAGGCGCCTGCCTCTCGCTTACAATCATCGTATCAACAGCCATTTCCGCCTCCCCGGCTCTTTCCCTTCTTTCAGGCGACATTTTCCGTCCTGCCTATCGCGGTGCGATCCGTCGGCGTCACTCCGGACGCCAGGCGGATCACCGCCTCCTCGCTCATTTCCGTATCATCGAGCTCACCGGCGATCGCGCCTTCGCGCACGACCAGCACCCGGTCGCAGAGTCCGAGCAGTTCCGGCAGTTCGGACGAGATCACGATGATGCCGATGCCGGCTTCGGCGAGCTCGCGCAGCAGCCGGTGGATTTCGGATTTCGCGCCGACATCGATGCCGCGCGTCGGCTCGTCCATCAGGATGACCTGAGGCCGCACCGCAAGCTGCTTGGCGATCGCCACCTTCTGCTGATTGCCGCCTGACAGCGACGACACCGGCATGTCGATGCCACCCATGCGAACGCCGAGACGCCGGACGAAGTCGCGGGCAAGGTCGGCCTCCGCCCTGGCATTCAGCAATCCGAGCCGCCCGGTCAGCGTCTTCAGATCCAGAACGGAAATGTTCTGCGCGATCGACAGATCGACGAAGACGCCGGAACCCTTGCGATCCTCCGAGAGGTAGACGATGCCGGCATCGACGGCATCGCGGTAATTGGCGATGTGCTGCGGCGTTCCGCGCAATGCGATCTCGCCCTTCGACTTCGCCCTGAGACCGCAGATCGCCTCGGCGATCTCCGTGCGGCCGGAACCGATCAGGCCGCCAAGCCCAAGGATTTCGCCGCGACGAAGATCGAAGGACACGGTGTCGATGCGGTCACCATCGCTGAGTTCCCGAACCGAAAGGATGGTCTCGTCCGAGCGTGTTTCCGGCGACTGTTTCGGCGGATAGAGCTGGCTGATCTCGCGGCCGACCATGCGGCGCACGATATCGTCAGGCGTCACGTCCGCAATCTTCTCGGTAACGACATGCCGGCCGTCGCGGAACACGGTGACCCGATCGCAGAGCGAAAAAATCTCTGCCATGCGGTGGCTGATATAGATAATGGAAATACCCGCGGCCTTGAGGTCGCGGATGATGCCGAAGAGCGCCTGCGCTTCCGCCTCCGTCAGCGCCGCGGTCGGCTCGTCGAGGATCAGCACACGGCAATCGAGCGTCAGCGCCTTGGCGATCTCGACCAACTGCTGGCTGGAAATGGTAAGAACGGCGACCTTGCGCCGGACGTCGATCGGCGCGAGCCGGTTCATCACGACCTGAGCCTCGCGCTCCAGCGCACCATAATTCATCAGCGGCGAGCGTCGGCGGTTGGTGGCGGCCATGAACATGTTTTCCGCCACCGTCGCATCGGGGCAAAGGGCAATTTCCTGGTGGACGAGGCCGATGCCGAACGCCTGGGCGGTCGCCGGTGAGGTGATCTTCACAGGTGCTCCATCAACGAGCACCTCGCCGTCGTTCGGCTGCAGCACGCCGGCGATGATGTTCATCAACGTCGATTTGCCGGCACCGTTTTCGCCGCAGAGCGCGTGGATCTCTCCTCGCTCCAACAGGAAATCCACCTCCGTCAACGCCTTCACCGCACCGAAATGCTTGGTGACGCGCCGGACCTCCAGAACCGGTTGTGCTGCCATGCCGTCCTCCACCCCGCATTCTTGGCTGCCCGGAGCGGGCCGGGCAGCCAATTCATATCCTTACTCGTCGATGCCCTTGGTGCCACGACGCTTCAGATACTTGTCCCAGTAGAAGTCGTCGGCATTGTCAGCGGTGACGATGGAAAGGCCATTGTCGACGAAGGGGATGCTCATCGGATTGAAGCCCGAGCGCTTGGCGTCGTTCATCGGGTCGATCAGATCCGGATGCTTGGCGAGCCAGAGCAGCATGAAACCCATATATCCCTGCATGCCCTGGTTCGGGTTGATCGAACCGAAGACTTCGCCGGCCTTGATCATGTCGAGGATGTTGGCGTTGACGTCGGCGCACATGACGAGCACCTTGCCGCCGCCTTCCTTGCTGGCCTGGGCGGCACCGATGGCGGAGTTGGCTTCCGGCATGAACACGGCGCCGAGGTTCGGATTGGCCTGGATGATGCTCATCAGACCCTGATAGGCCTTGTTCGGATCCTGGTTCGAGGCGGCGCGACCTACGAGCTTCATGTCGGGCCATTTCTCGGCCATGCGGCCGATGAAGGCGGCGATGCGCTTGTCGTGGTTGTCCTGGCCGGGGTTTTCGAGCACGGCAAATTCACCCTTGCCGCCCATCTTCTCGGCGATCGCATCGGCCGCATAGATGCCTTCGCGGGTATTGTCCGAGGTGATGAAGGAGACACGCTTCGACAGCGGCGAATCCGCAGCGAAGGTAACGACCGCCGTGCCCTGATCGATCGCCCGGTTGATCGGCTCGATGAACGGATCCGAGTTCATCGGATGCACCAGGATGCCGGCCGGGTTCTGGGCAAGCGCCTGGTCGAAGGTGGCGATCTGCTTGTTGACGTCGTATTCCGGCGTGCCGGTATATTCGGTCTCGCAGCCGAACTGCTGCCCGGCCTGCTTGAACATCTCATAGACCGGGAACCAGTATTCGACGCCCGATACCATGACGTTCATGACGTATTTTTCGCCGGGCTGGCAGCGAAACGGATTGGCCGTTTCGGCGCTCGCCGGAGCGGCCCAATATGACGTTGCAATGACCGCCAGAGCGGTCGTGCTGAAAAATTTGCGCACGCGTCCTCCTCGAGGCCGAAGCCCCTCCCAAAAAACCGATGGGCCGCCTGGTTGCGGCCACTGAATGATGAGTTTCGTCGGAACTCCTCCTCGACTTCCGACGATGGCGATTAAAGCCGTGGATTCAGCAACTGTCAATATAATTCACAGTATGAATAATAATTCTTGCACAATGCCTCGGGTCGCTTTCGCAAGACTTCAATCTGCTGTCATGGAGCGCAGCTACACAACGCCGATGGCAACCCTGCAACAGATCGCTTTCCAAGCCGGCTGCTCGCTGGCCACCGTCTCGCGCGTGCTGAACGGCGAAGGCCCGGTCAGCGACGAAATGGTGCGGCGAGTGCGCCGCGCGGCGGCTGAACTCGGCTATCGGCCGATGCAGGCGGGACGCACCACGGTGCGAAACCAGCCTGTCGTCGGTGTCCTGGTGCCGAGCGTCACCAATCCTGTGTTTGCCGCCTCGCTTGGCGGCATCCAGCATCGTATGCAGGCGGCGAACCACGGGGTGCTGATCGCGCAATCCAACTACGACCCGGCGCTCGAGGCACGCGCAGTGCGCTCGCTGCTCGAGCAGCGCCCGACCGGCCTGATCCTGACGCTTTGCGATGCCCGCACCAGCGAGGCGCTTTCGGCGGCGCTACCCCCGACGGTACTTCTCAACAACCTGCCGGTCACCCGCTTTGCCGCCGCCGTCACCGTCGACAATTACCGGGCCGGTTTCGAGCTCACCCGCCACATTCTGGACCATGGCCATCGGCGCATCCTCGTCGTCTCGGGCCACTTCCGCTCGTCCGATCGGGCACGCCTGCGCTACGATGGCTATGTGGCCGCCATGCAGGAGGCAGGCGTTCCACCAATCGAGGCGGTCGAGATCCCCTTCGTCGATGGCTACGAGAACCTCGACCTCGGGACGGTCCTGACGCACCACCGCCCGACCGCGATCATCGCCTCCAACGATCTCCTGGCACTCGGCGTGATTGCGGCGCTCCGGCGCGAGCGCCTTTCCGTTCCCGATGACGTCTCTGTCGCTGGCTTCGACGGCATTGCGCTTGGACGACTGATGAGCCCGACGCTCACCACGATCGCCATGCCCGACGGCGACATGGGACTGGCCGCTGCGGCGTTACTGCTCGACATGGCTGAAAATGCCTCCGACTGCCGTCATCTCAACCTCGAGTGCCGGCTCTATGCCGGCGGGACGGTTCAACGCCTCGGCTGATCGACATGAGAACGCCGCCCGCAGAGTTTCCTCCGGGGCGGCGACAATCATCGTGTCAATCGAGATCAGCTGCGCGGCAGCAGGCTTTCGACTTCGGCCGCAGCCTCGTCCAGTGCTTCTTTCGGCGTCGCCGACTGCTCGACGATGCGCGACAGGTTCTCGACGATCGTCTGGGTGACCTTTACGCCGTTGCTGCCGGGGAAGGCATACCAGGGACGCATCCGCGGCATCTGCTCGAGGCCGGCGCGGAACAGCGGGTTTTCCTTGTAGAAGTTGGCGAGATACTCGGGCGACTTGGCGGCAAGCTCGTTGTTCGGCACGTAGCCGGTGCCCGGAACGACAACCGAGGCGCCATAGGGGCCGGCGGCGAACTTCGCGAACTTCCAGGCGGCTTCCTGCTTCTCGGCATCTCGCGTCAGGATGACGACGGCATTGCCGCCGGTCGGCAGCTTGCCCTTTGCCGGATCGATGAGCGGAATGTGGGCGGTGCGCAGATCGAACTTGCCGCCGACATTCTTGATCGTGTTGCGCAGCGCCCCGGTGGTCTGGAAGGCAAAGCCGACCTTGCCGGCAACGAAGGCCTGCTCGCCGGCCTGCTTGGTCAGAACCGGCAGGCCGCCTTCCTTCACCATGCGATCGAGCACTTCGACGGCCTTCTCACCCTCCGGACCGTTGAAGGCAACCTTGCTTTCGTCTGCGCTCAGCATCTCGCCGCCGGCGCCAAACAGCAGTGCCGAGAACATCCAGTCGTCGCCCTGCCAACGGAAGTCGATACCCTCGTTGCCGTCGCCAAGCGCCTTGATCTTGCCGCCGAGCGCGATGACCTCGTCCCAGGTCTTCGGCGGATTTTCCGGGTCGCCGCCAGCTTTGCGCACCAGATCGGCGTTGTAATACATGATCGGGTTGGACGTGGCGAAGGCGAGGCCCACCTGCTTGCCGCCGACCTGGGCGAGTTTCAGGATGTTTTCGGAAAAGCCCTGTTCGGCCATGTTGCGGTCCTTGGCGATGAACGGGCCGAGATCGACGGGAATGTCGCGCTCGTTGACCATGCGCAGACGGTTGAGACCGATGAAGGTGAGATCGGGCATCTCGGCCGTACCGGCCTGCCGCATGATCGTCTGGATGCCTTCCTCATAGGTCGCCGAAGGATTGGCGAAGGTGATCTTGATGTCTGGGTTTTCTTCCATGAACTTCTTCGAGATCGTGTCCATCACGTCCTTGAAGAAGCCCGGCATCGGATAATGGACCGTCAGCACAGTCTCGGCATGGGCCGGTGCGGCGAGCATCAGCGATGCGGCAGCCGCGGTGAGAAGCTGTCTCAGATGTTTCATGGATGCGCTCCTGGTTGGACCGTTCAGCCTTTGAGTCCGGTCATGGTGATGCCCTCGACGAAGCGTTTCTGCGCCAGCAGGAAAGCGGTCACGAGGGGAAGGGTGATGATGAGGGTGGCGGCCATCAGCGCGCCGTAGTCGTCGCCGGATTCGGCAGCGCGGAAATAGAGCAGGCCGAGCGGCGGGGTAGCGTAATCCTGGTTGGTGACGACGATCAGTGGCCAAAAGAGATCGTTCCAGTGCGCGACCACCGAGAAGATCGCGAAGGCGGTGATCGCGGGCCAGGCATTCGGCACGATGACCCGCGCTACGATGCCCGCTTCCGACATGCCATCGAGCCGAGCTGCATGGATCAGGTCGTCGGGCATGGCGCGGAAGAACTGCAGGAACAGGAAGATCGCGAAGACCGAGATCGAAAAGGGAGCCACCAGCGCGGTGTAGGTGTTCAGCACCGAGAGCTTGTCGAAGGCGACATAGATCGGCAGCGCGGTCGCATGGATCGGCACGAGCAGGCCGAGCATGACCAGCACCATCATGGTCCGTGCAGCGCGGAACTTCAGCTTCGCCATGGCATAGGCGCAGGGGATGGCGACGACGATCTGGATGACGAAGATCAGCGCGCAGACGATGACGCCGTTGAAAAGCAGGGTTGTCATCGAGACGCGCGACAGCGCCTTCGTGAAGTTCTCGACATAGGACCATTGCTGAGGGATGAGCGAGAGCGACGAGGAGAAGATCTCGCTCTGTGGCTTGCCGGCGGTCGAGACCATGAAGATGTAGGGTGCAAGGAAGAGCAAAGCGCCAAGCGACAGGACCGTCAGGCGGGCGATGCGGGCGACGGAGAAAGCGTTGCTGGTCATGCGTAATGCACCTTCCGGTCGAGCACGCGGTACTGCAGGAACATCAGGACGACGAGGATTGCGAGAAAGACGACGGTCATCGCCGAGGCATAACCGACGCGCAGATAGACGAAGCCTTCCTGGTAGATGGTGAAGAGCAGCACTTCCGACGCCTTGTTCGGACCACCTTCGGTTAGCGTCTTCACCGTTTCGAACACCTTCACTGCATTGATGATGCTGATGGTGGTCACGAACAGCGTCGTCGGCCCGAGCATCGGCCAGGTCACCAGCCGGAAGCGATCGAACCAGGTCTTGGCGCCGTCCACTTCTGCGGCGGCATAGAGCTCGCGCGGGATTGCGGTGAGGCCGGCGAGAAACAGCACCATGTTGAAGCCGACCGACTGCCAGGTGCCGATGATCGACAGGCCGTAGAGCACCGTGCCGGAGGCGCCGAGCCAGTTGGGACCGGCGATACCGAAGAGCGCAAGGAAGGTGTTGATCGGGCCGATCGTCGGATGGAAGAGGAACTGCCAGACGGTCGCCATGGCGACCAGTAGCGAGGCGACCGGTAGGAAATAGACCGTGCGGAACAAGGCCTTGCCCTTGGTCTCTGCCTCGATCAGCATGGCGATTGCCAGTGCCAGCACGATCGAAACCGGCGTGACGATCGCTGTGTAGACTGCGGTGTTCCAGAGCGAGCGTCGGAAGGTGCGATCCGTGAAGAGTTCGGCATAGTTCTCGAAGCCGACGAAGCGCCAGTTGCTGTAGCCAAGTTCGAAATCGGTGAAGCCGAGCACGATCACCGCCGCCGTCGGCAGCAAAATGAAGAGGAAGAGCAGCACGATCGCAGGCAATGCGAGCAGCCAGGCGATGCGGGCTTCGCGTATCTCGGGCGCCGCGGTCGCCGTCTCCAATGTCAAAACGCTAACCATCAATCTTCTCCAGCGCGGCAGCGGCAGCGACCGGTTCGGCCAGCAGCCGGACACCTTGCTGGTCGAAGAGCATCGTCCGCTCGGGCATGATCTCGACGTCAACCGGTTGGCCGATGGTCCAAGCTGCGGCTTCGGCAGGCGTCGCCTTCGATGTCATCACCT
Organism: Ensifer sp. VA4; assembly: GCF_055710065.1. Classification (NCBI taxonomy): domain Bacteria; kingdom Pseudomonadati; phylum Pseudomonadota; class Alphaproteobacteria; order Hyphomicrobiales; family Rhizobiaceae; genus Ensifer; species Ensifer sp. VA4. Next base: position 179,369 of record NZ_JBVQPO010000011.1, read on the forward strand.
CGCCGATCGCATCGAGGCGGGCGTGGACGATGACTTCCGAGCCGAGAAACTCCATGCGCTCGACCCGTGCGCTCAACCGGCGGGCACTTGCCGGATTGAAGCGAACGAATTCCGGACGGATAGCGAGCTTCACCGATGCATCCGACACCTGTCCCCGGTTCGCCAGCAGCACTAGGTCGCCGAAGCGCACGAGGCCAGCGACATCGGTGCGGGTTTCCAGCACGTTGATCTTCGGCTGACCGAGGAAACGGGCGACCTCGATATGCGAGGGATTGTCGTAGATCTCCTTGGGGGTCGCCAGTTGCAGCAAGTTGCCGCCGATCATCACCGCGACCCGGTCGGCCATCGACAGGGCTTCCGACTGGTCGTGGGTGACATAGAGCGTCGGCACGCCGGCGCGCCGATGCAGGTCGACAATCTCGCCGCGAGCATGCACACGCAGGTTGGCATCGAGATTGGAAAGTGGTTCGTCCATGAGGAAGACGGCCGGACGGCGCACCATGGCGCGGGCGAGTGCCACGCGCTGGCGCTGGCCGCCGGACATCTGGCCGGGCTTGCGATCGAGCAGATGATCGATCTTCAGCGCCAAGGCCATTTCCTTTACCTGGCGCTGGATGTCGGTGCGGATTTGCCTTTGCCCCGGCAGGAAATTGCCGATCCCAGGCAGGCGCTGCATTGCCGTCAGGCGTCGCATGGCGAGCGGCACGGCGATGTTCTGGCCGGCGGTCAGATGCGGATAGAGGGCGTAGGACTGAAAGACCATAGCAACGTTGCGATCGGCCGCCGCCATGCGGGCAACGTCACGGCCGCCGATGACGATCTCGCCGGTGTCGCCATGGTCGAGGCCGGCGACGATGCGCAAAAGCGTACTCTTGCCGCAACCGGACGGGCCGACGAGGGCGATGAACTCGCCCGCTTCCGCCTCCAGGCCGACGCCCTTCAATATGACATTGCCGCCATAGGACTTGGTGATGCCGCGAAGCGAAAGCACGCTCATTGCGCTGCCTCCACGTGAGGCTTCGTCTTCGCCGCTTGCGGATAGACCTCCTCAACGATCGGATCGAGCACGTGGCTCGTCAGCCCCGGAACGGCAACGATTTCGCTGGAAACGCTCGCATCGGTGAACGTGTGGACGACGGCGCCGACCAGCCGCTCGCCCGGCATCGGCCGTTCCAAAGTGTCGATGATGAAGGAGGTCGGCGGCGCCCAGACGAGCGCCGCTCCGGCATGTTCACCCGTCCACGCCCAGTGCAGATGACCGCTCGCATGCAGCGCCACGTCGGAACCTGCGATCAGGTCATAAAGACGCTGGCGCTGGCGGGGACGAACGCTCCAATAGCCGGTGTCGCCTTCCTGCGGCGCGTCGACGAAAAGCGGCTTGTGGGCGAAGATCGCCACCTTGCGCCGGTCGCGGCTTTGCAACTGCTCCTCGAGCCAGGTGAACTGCTTTTCCTCTTCCTCGTCCTCGAAGCCGAGCAGCAGGCTGTTGAGCCCGATCAGCCGCCAGCCTTCGTGATCGGAGACCCAATAATCCGGCCCTGCGAGCCCGCGCCAGCGGGCAAGCCGCTGTGCATCCACCGGCTGATGCGAACCCGGCAGGTGACCGACGTCATGATTGCCGGGCACGATCAATACCGGCATCGAGAGCTGGCCGATCAGCTCGAGCGAAAAGGTGATGTCGTCCTCGTGGTCGGCGCCGTCGATCGTCACGTCGCCGGTATGGATGACGAGATCGGGCGCCGTCGCCTCGATCCAGGCGCGAAGCGGCTCCCAGTTGTCGTTGAAATGGCTCTTCACCGGGCTGAGATGGGTATCGCTGATCTGGACGATCTTCATGGAAACGGCCTCCGACGATGGCTTCAGGGCGTGCGCGTCGGAGAGCTTTTATCTCCCCTCCGGCTGCGGTTGGCCGCAGTCTTTAGGGAGCTGCCATGTCAGTTTGGTAACAGCCGTTCTCAGTTGATTTTCAGTTTTTCCATGAAAGTTTCACCTTCGGGAGAAACAGGCGGTCGCGAAATCCGCCGGGAGCTCTTCCCTCGGAGGCTTGCGGCGCCTGCGCCCAAAAATTCATATTATTGTATACGATAATTTGCGCATATTGGCGACGAAAAGCTCAATTCATGAGCAGTCGCTCCGAAACAAGGATCTTCACCGGCGATGGCCGGAAAGGGCAAATACCCCATGAAAATATAGCCTTAGACGCGTCGATCGAAACTGGCACGATTGATGCTTCTCCTCTGTTGCAAGGAGAAAGCGTCATGTCGAAAGCCGCAGAGATCGATATCGTGTCCGTTTCCAAGATTTACGGCTCGACGACAGCCGTACATTCCATCAGCCTGAAAATCCCCGCCGGCAGCTATTGCTGCTTTCTTGGCCCATCGGGCTGCGGCAAGACCTCGACGCTGCGCATGATCGCCGGCCATGAAAGCATCTCGTCCGGCGACCTCAGGCTCGGCAATGTCGTCGTCACCGATTTTCCGCCGGCCAAGCGCAACACGGCGATGATGTTCCAGTCCTACGCTCTGTTCCCCCATCTCGACCTCGTCGACAACGTCGCCTTCAGCCTCAAGATGAAGGGGGTCGACCGTGACGCCCGCCGCGCCAAGGCGCTCGACATGTTGAAGCTGATGCAGATGGAGGCCTATGGTTCCAGGCGTCCAGCCCAGCTTTCCGGTGGCCAGCAGCAGCGCGTGGCGCTTGCCCGTGCGCTCATCACCGAGCCGGAGGCGCTGCTTCTCGACGAGCCGCTGTCGGCGCTCGACCCGTTCCTGAAGATCCGCATGCGGGCAGAGCTGAAAAAACTGCAGAAGACGCTCGGCATCACCTTCGTGCACGTCACCCACAGCCAGGAAGAGGCGATGGCGCTCGCCGATCTGATCGTGGTGATGAACAACGGCCGGATCGAGCAGGCGGCCGCACCGCGCATGGTGTTCGAGCGGCCGGCAACCGCCTTCGTTGCGCGCTTCATGGGCGACCACAACGTACTCTCGGGAAAGGTCCGGGCGATCACCGACAGCATCGTCGAAATGGAGACGGCGGAGGGTCAGGTCTTTGCGGTGCGCGACATCGCCCAGGAGATCGGCCGGCCGATAGACATCGGCATCCGCACCGATCGCGTGCGGCTCGATCCGCCGAGTGATAAGGGCCTCGGCTTCCAGGCCGTGGTTTCCAACATCGAATATCGCGGCGCGTCGGTGAAGCTGACTGCCATCGGCGCCGGCAGCGACGACTTCACGCTGATCGTCAGCGACAGCGACTATTTCAGGAAACCCGTGTCGGTCGGCGATGCGGTGTCCCTGAGCTGGACCCTGGAGGACGTCGTCCCCCTCGGCCGCCTTTCCGCATGAGCTACCAACGATCACAAAAGGGGAACTGCACATGACGACTGAAAACAAGACCGAAAAGCCTGGTGCCGGCCTGACACGCCGGTCACTGTTAAAGACCGGCGCTGCCGCCATCGGCGCGATCGCCGGGTCGGGCGCCATCACCGGCTTCCCGACGATCTGGGCCCAGAATCCGATCACGCTGCGCCAGTTCGGCACCGGCGTTTCCAACATCAACGCCATTGCCGAGAAGTGCAAGCAAGACCTCGGCATCACGCTGGAGATGACGGCGACAGATTCCGACGCCGCTGCCCAGCGGGCGGTGACCCAGCCAGACTCCTACGACATCGCCGACATCGAATACTGGATCGCCAAGAAGGTCTTCCCGGCCGGCGTAATGCAGCCAATGGACGTCAAGAAGATCAAGTACTTCGACAAGATCGTTCCACTGTTCATCGACGGCAAGCTGAAGCCCGAAAGCGTGGTCGCGCAAGGCACGGCGCCGCATACCGTCGGCTTCGTCGACGCGCAGGATTCCAAGACCTTTGCCAAGTCGCCGACCGACTGGATGACGCTGATCCCGACGATCTACAATGCCGACACGCTCGGCATTCGCCCTGATCTCGTCGGCCGGGAGATCACGACCTGGGCCGACATCATGGACCCCGCCTTCAAGGGCAAGACAGCGATCCTCAACATCCCCTCTATCGGCATCATGGATGCAGCGATGATCATGGAGGCCATGGGCAACATCAAATATGCCGACAAGGGCAACATGACCACGGACGAGATCGACAAGACGATCGACTTCCTGATCAAGGCCAAGCAGGACGGCCAGTTCCGCGCTTTCTGGAAGTCCTTCGACGAAAGCGTCAACCTGATGGCTTCGGGCGAAGTCGTCATCCAGTCCATGTGGTCGCCGGCGGTCGCCGCCGTCCGCTCCAAGGGCATCGCCTGCAAATACCAGCCGCTGAAGGAAGGCTACCGCGCCTGGGGTGGCGGACTCGGCCTTGCCGCCCATCTTCAGGGCGCCCAGCTCGACGCGGCCTATGAATACATCAACTGGTACCTGTCCGGCTGGGTCGGTGCCTATCTCAACCGCCAGGGCTACTATTCCGCCGCCATGGAGACCGCTAAGGGCTTCATGTCCGAGGACGAGTGGGGCTTCTGGGTCGAAGGCAAGCCCGCCAAGGGCGACATCCTGTCGCCGGAAGGCAAGGTGATGGAGAAGGCCGGTGCCGTGCGCGACGGCGGCTCCTTCGAGGAGCGCATGGGCAAGGTCGCTTGCTGGAACTCGGTGATGGACGAGGATCGCTACATGATCAAGCGCTGGAACGAGTTCATCGCTGCGTAGTCCCTAACGCTGGTGCCACCGCCCCGTCGGCAGCTTGCCCCTCACCCTAGTCCTGGACGTGCCAAAAGGGACGGCTGAGCCTCAAGTAAACGGTCAAGAGTGCGCGGGACTGCGCCACATATCCCTTCTCCCCGCAACCGGGGAGAAGGTGCCGGCAGGCGGATGAGGGGCAGCGCCACTTGAGACATGAAAGGAACGAAGATGGCTACGATCACGACGTCACAGTCAGGGCAGATCGAAACAGAGACGGCACCCCGCCGCCTTGTCATCCCGCACGGCCTTGCCTCCCACCTTCAGGCCACGCCGCTCCTCTTGATCCTCGGCTTCTTCTTCGTGCTGCCGATTCTCACCATCGTCGTCGTCAGCTTCTGGGATTATGACTTCGCGGGGCTCTATCCGGATTTCCTGACGATGAACTACGCCGATACGCTCGGCTCCTGGGTCACCTGGAAGACCTATCTCAACACCCTGAAGTTCACCGTCCTCGTCTGGGCGCTGACACTCTCAATCGGCTTCTGGGTGGCCTATTTCCTCGCCTTCCATGTCCGCACCACCACCATGCAAATGGTGCTGTTCCTCGTCTGCACCGTGCCGTTCCTGACCTCCAACATCATCCGCATGATCTCCTGGATCCCGGTTCTCGGCCGAAACGGCCTCGTCAATTCGACATTGATCGAGCTCGGCCTTATCCCGCAGCCGATCGAATGGCTGCTCTATTCCGATTTCGCCGTCGTGCTCGCCATGGTGCACCTCAATACGCTGTTCATGGTGACGCCAATCTTCAACACGCTGATGCGCATCGACCGTTCGCTGATCGAGGCGGCCCGCGACTGCGGCGCCTCCGGCGGCCAGATTCTCTGGAACGTCATCCTGCCGCTCGCCAAGCCGGGGATGGCCATCGGTTCGATCTTCGTCGTCACGCTCGTCATGGCGGATTTCTCGACCGTGCAGGTCATGTCCGGCGGCCAGAGCGCCTCCGTGGCACTGATGATGAAGAACCAGATGTCGCTGCTGCAATATCCGGCAGCCGCCGCCAATGCGGTGGTGCTGTTGATCGTCGTGCTATCGATGGTCGCCGCGATCCTGCGCGTCGTCGACATTCGTAAGGAGCTCTGACATGAGCAACGAAAGACGCGGCAAGGAATTCTACCTGCTCGCAGCCTTCTTTACCCTGTTCGTGCTGTTCCTCTACGGACCGCTTTCGGCAGTGCTGATCCTGTCATTCCAGGGACCTGACGGCGGTCTGACCTTTCCGTTGAACGGCGTTTCACTGCACTGGTTCTACAATCTCTTCGAAAAACAGGCGGTCGGCGATTTCGGCGCCTCGTTCCGCCGTTCCTTCACGCTCGGCCTGATGGTGATGGCGGTCAATGTCGTGGTCGCGCTACTCGCCGGCCTTGCCTTCCGCCGGCGCTTCCGCGGCGCCACCGTGCTCTTCTATCTGACCGTCGCAAGCCTCGTCGTGCCGTCGATCATCATCTCGCTCGGTATCGGTGTCGTCTTCCAGCAGTTCGGCCTGAAGCCCGCCTGGTATTCCTCCGGCTTCGGCGCCCACCTCACCTGGACCCTGCCTTTCGGCGTGCTCATCATGTTTGCCGTCTTCAACCGGTTCTCACCGTCCTATGAGGAGGCGGCGCGCGATCTCGGAGCGACCTCGTGGCAGACCTTTCGCCACGTGCTCCTGCCGATGATCGCCCCGAGCCTCATCGGCGTCGGCCTCTTCGGCTTCACGCTTTCCTATGACGAGTTCGCTCGCACGCTGATGACCTCCGGCAGCTACAATACGCTGCCGCTCGAGATCTATGGCATGACCACAAATGTGACGACGCCGGTGCTCTATGCACTCGGCACGGTCACCACGCTTTTCTCCTTCACCATCATCCTCGTTGCGCTTGCGGTCATTGTGGCCTTGCGGCGCCGCCAGGCAGAGCTGAGCTAGGCCAGATGCGCATCCTGATCGTCAATCCCAATACCACCTCGTCGATGACGGCCAAGGCCGCCGCGGCGGCGCGGGCCGTCGCCGGCCCCGCCACGGAAATTCTCGCCCGCACATCGAAGTCCGGACCGGCCTCGATCGAGGGGCATTATGACGGCGCGGTCGCACTTCCGGGCCTGCTTACAGAAATTCGCGACGGGGAAGGGGCCGGCGCCGATGCTGCGGTCATTGCCTGCTTCGACGACACGGGCCTTGAAGCCGCCCGCGCGCTTGCCCGTATTCCAGTGGTCGGGCTCTGCGAGTCCGCCGTCGCGACCGCTGCCATGTTGGCGCAACGCTTCACCGTGGTCACGACGCTCGAACGTTCCCGCGTCCTGATCGAGAATCTCGTCCGGCACTACGGCATGGGCAGCCGGGCCAAGGTGCGCGCCGCCGATATTCCGGTGCTCGAACTGGAAGACAAGGCCTCGAACGCGCTTGCCAAACTGCGACGCGAGATCGAACTGGCGCTTACTCAAGACGGCGCCGAGGCGATCGTGCTCGGCTGCGCCGGCATGGCAGACCTTGCCCGGGACCTGCAAGCCGATTACGGCGTTCCGGTGATCGATGGCGTCTCCGCCGCCGTCAAGCAGGCGGAGGCGTTGGTGTCGCAAGGACTTATGACCAGCAAGCGCGGTTCCTACGCATCACCACTCAGCAAGACCTATTCAGGCTTCATGAGCGCACTTGCGCCGACCACGGCCTGAGGGGATGCCGACCTCGAATCATCCATCGCGATCGCGAGCAGCGCATTCGACGCGTCCGCCTCGGCAAGGATCCAGTCGCGAAAAGCCTGAATCTTCTTCTGCCGTCGGCTGCTTTGCGGATAGACCAGCCAATAGGCGCGACCGTCCCTGACCAGATGTTCGAATGGCCGAATGAGCCTGCCGCTCTTCAGTTCCTCCATCAGGAAGGTCGATACGGCAATGGCGATGCCGTGTTCCGCCAGGGTGGTCGCGACATCCATCGCCTGGACGTCGAAGATCAGCTCGGTGCCGTTGCTTTCCGGCGGCTCTACGCCGGTCTCGATCATCCATCGGCGCCACCAGTTGGCATTGCCGAAACGCCGGACGCGCAGCACGTCGCAGGGCTGCCTGAGCTGGTGCTTTTTCATGAAGGCCGGCGTGCAGACCGGCATGTAATCGATCGGGAACAGTGGAAATACGTCGTTGCCGGGCCAGTCGCCGTTGCCGCTGCGCACTGAAAGATCGATGGCGTCGCGCTTGAAATCGACCAGATCGGTCGACATGTGCACCCTTATACTGATGTTCGGCTGGGCGGTCTGGAACGAGGCGAGCCTGGGGCCGAGCCAGCTCGAAACGACGGTCGGAAGCACGGAAATGTGCAGGTGATGTTCGGTCTTGTCGGCAATCTCGGAGAAGGCCGAGCCCAGCAGGTCGATCGCCTCCGTCACCTTAGGCGCCAACTGCCGCCCGGAGGCCGTCAACCGCACCTCGCGCGGAAGCCGTACGAAGAGCGGCGTGCCGATGCGCTCCTCCAGCAGCCGGATCTGGTAGCTGACGGCAGCCTGAGTCATCCCGAGTTCCTCGGCCGCACGGGTGAAACTCAGGTGCCTGGCGGCGGCTTCGAAGGCGCGCACCGCACTCATGGGAGGAATCTTGCTCATGGCGCTGAGATAAGCATTCTTTATGCCAGCATGCGAGAAATCGCTTTGCGCGAAGCGGCAAAATTCCTCACTTTTCTCGCGAACACAACAGCAAAAACAAAGAGGATAGCAATGCTTAGCGCAGTGCGATCAGCGATCCGTCATGTCCTGAAGCGGGCCGGAAGCACCCTCAATCCGACCATCGCCATCGATACGTTCAGCGAATTGCAGTTGAAGGATATCGGCCTGACGCGGGACCACGAGACCATCCGGGCGCGCGTCGGCGATGTTGCCGATCCATGGCACTGGTCGAAGGAAGACCCGTCATCCGCGCCGAAGCCCTCGCCAAAAAGCGACCGCACCAACACGCGGCCCTCCGTGACGATCTCGCCGCGCGCGCAGCCCGGCGAAAACAGGGACGTCAGCATCTCGCTTTGCGACTGACAGATTGCCGGGACAAAACGTACCCGGATCTTCTGGTGCAGCACCCCGTGAGCGAGCGGATCGCACCACAGAGACCTTCGGCCTGAAACCTCGCAATGGCCGCGGCGGTGCCCCGCCAGACATTGGCGGAGCACGCCAGTTTGTAGCCGACAAGCCTCCCCGGTGGGTTCCGCTGCAGTCCGCCGTTTACGTCCCGTTATCCATATCGGGGAGAAATGACCCTCCGCACCGGATCTCCGACGTCGCGCACCTATTGACGCAGATTGGCGATGAGATACTATATCTAGTGTTTGAGGTTCTTCCGATTCGCAAGGATTGGGAGCTAAGACGGGAATACGGTGCGCCGGCGGCTTTCCGCCCGGCTATGCCGTAGCTGCCCCCGCAACTGTAGACGGCGAGCGACTGTCCGGAATTGGACCACTGAGGCATGAGGCCTCGGGAAGGTCGGGATGGAAGCGTCGACCCGTGAGCCAGGAGACCTGCCTCGAGCAACAAACGTCCACGGGCGGGGTGTCCGGAGGGGTTGAGTGCGGCAGGATGAGCCTGCCTGGTCGTCTCGACATCTCCCCGGCAGCCTGTCGAAAGCTTCGGGGTGAAGTCATGCCTGCGTCATCGAATTTCCATCACTCGCCAATCAAGAGGCGCGGATTCCCGCGCAGCTGAAGAAGAGGCGTGCCCGGGCTCCATACCCGAGCAAGCCACAGCCATGACAGCCCTGCATTTCGCCGGATCGCGGTCGCGTGTCCGCGCGCCTTCTCTTGCCCCTATCCAGCCGACCAAACGAGGAAGATATGAACGTCACCGTCTACAGCAAGCCCGCCTGCGTCCAATGCACCGCGACCTACCGGGCGCTCGATCGCCAGGGCGTCAGCTACGAGGTCATTGATATCTCGGCCGACCAGGACGCGCTCGAGACGGTCAAGGGCCTCGGCTACATGCAGCTCCCCGTCGTCGTCGCCGGCCCCGAACACTGGGCGGGTTTCCGCCCCGACAAGATCAGCGCGCTATCTTAGAGGAGAGAAGCGGTGGGGCTTATCGTCTATTTTTCCAGCCGCTCGGAAAACACCCATCGCTTCGTCGAAAAACTCGGGCTTCGCGCAAAGCGTATACCGCTCGCGGAAAGTAAGGATACACTTACAGTCACCGAACCCTATGTGCTGGTCGTGCCCACCTATTGCGGCGACGACGGCCGGGGCGCCGTGCCGAAACAGGTAGTCCGCTTCTTGAACGACGCGGTCAACCGCTCTCACCTCCGCGGCGTGATTGCCGCGGGCAACAGCAATTTCGGCGCGACCTACGGGGTCGCCGGCGACGTCATCTCGGCCAAGTGCAGCGTGCCTTATCTCTATCGTTTCGAGCTAATCGGAACGGACGAAGACGTCGCCAATGTCAAAAACGGGATGGAACGATTTTGGACGTCACAACACGCGAACACCCCCTGAAGGCGACGGAAGCGGCGCTGGACTATCATGCGCTGAACGCGATGCTGAACCTTTATGACGAAGAGGGCCGGATCCAGCTCGACAAGGACCGGCTGGCGGCGAAACAGTACTTCCTCCAGCACGTCAACCAGAACACGTTCTTCTTCCATAATCTCAGGGAAAAGCTCGATTATCTGGTGACCGAGGGCTATTACGAACAGGAGGTCCTGGACCAGTACTCCTTCAACTTCGTGCGCGACCTCTATGACCACGCCTAGCCAAGAAGTTCCGTTTTCCAACCTTCCTCGGCGCGTTCAAATATTACACATCCTATACGCTGAAAACCTTCGACGGAAAGCGCTACCTGGAGCGCTACGAGGACCGCATCTGCATGGTGGCGATGACGCTTGCGCGCGGCAACGAGCAGCTTGCCCGCGATCTGGTCGACGAGATCATTTCCGGCCGGTTCCAGCCGGCGACGCCGACTTTCCTCAATGCCGGCAAGAAGCAACGTGGAGAGCGGGTTTCCTGCTTCCTGCTGCGGATCGAGGACAATATGGAAAGCATCGGCCGTGCGATCAATTCGGCGCTGCAGCTTTCCAAGCGAGGCGGCGGCGTGGCGCTGTCGCTTACCAATATCAGAGAGATGGGCGCACCGATCAAGCAGATCGAGAACCAGTCGTCGGGCATCATCCCGATCATGAAGCTGCTCGAAGACTCGTTCTCCTACGCCAACCAGCTTGGCGCCCGCCAAGGCGCAGGCGCCGTCTATCTGCATGCCCACCACCCCGACATCATGCGCTTCCTCGACACCAAGCGCGAAAACGCCGACGAAAAGATCCGCATCAAGACGCTGTCCCTCGGCGTCGTGATCCCGGACATCACCTTTGAGCTCGCCCGCAACAACGAGGACATGTACCTCTTCTCGCCTTATGACGTTGAGCGCGTCTACGGCATGCCGCTGACCGAGATTTCGGTGACGGAGAAGTATCGCGAGATGGTCGAGGATGCGCGCATCCGCAAGAAGAAGATCAAGGCGCGCGAGTTCTTCCAGATCGTCGCCGAGATCCAGTTCGAGAGTGGTTATCCCTACATCATGTTCGAGGACACGGTGAACCGGGCAAACCCGGTCGCCGGGCGCATCACCATGAGTAATCTCTGCTCGGAAATCCTGCAGGTGAGCGAATCCAGCGAATTCAACGAGGACCTCTCCTACGCCCGCATGGGCAAGGACATTTCCTGCAACCTCGGCTCGCTGAACATCGCCGCGGCGATGGACTCACCAAATTTCGGCCACACGATCGAAACCTCGATCCGCGCCTTGACCGCCGTCTCCGAAATGAGCCACATCTCCTCAGTGCCCTCGATCGAGAAGGGCAACGACGACAGCCACGCGATCGGCCTCGGCCAGATGAACCTGCACGGCTATCTCGCCCGCGAGCACATCTTCTACGGCTCCGAGGAAGGCATCGATTTCACCAATATCTATTTCTACACGGTCACCTATCACGCCATCAAAGCCTCGAACCGATTGGCGATCGAGAAAGGCCAGAGCTTCAAAGGGTTCGAGAACTCGAAATATGCGTCGGGCGAATATTTCGACAAATACACCGAGGCTGAATGGCTGCCGGCAACAGAAAAGGTGAAAGGCCTCTTCGACAGAGCCGGCATCCCCATCCCGACGCAGGAAGATTGGTTCGAGCTGAAACGGGCGGTGATGGACGGCGGTCTCTACAACCAGAACCTTCAGGCGGTGCCGCCGACCGGCTCGATCTCCTACATCAATCACTCGACCTCCTCGATCCATCCGATCGTCTCGAAGATCGAGATCCGCAAGGAAGGCAAGATCGGCCGCGTCTATTATCCGGCCGCCTTCATGACCAACGACAACCTGAAATACTACCAGGACGCCTACGAGATCGGACCCGAGAAGATCATCGACACCTATGCAGCGGCGACCCAGCACGTCGACCAGGGGCTGTCGCTGACCCTTTTCTTCCGTGACACAGCAACGACGCGCGACATCAACCGCGCCCAGATCCACGCCTGGAAGAAAGGCATCAAGACCATCTACTACGTCCGCCTTCGGCAGATGGCACTCGAAGGCACACAGGTCCAGGGCTGCGTCTCCTGCACGCTCTAACGCCGTATCCCCGACAGCTGCCCAGACTGCCCTCACCCCAGCCCTCGCCCCGTTTGCGGAAACGTGCCTCGCCGTTGGCTCAGACCCGCGCGGTAGTCACTTCTCCCCGCGTGCGGGGAAAGGTGCCGGCAGGCGGATGAGGGGCTGATATCACCGAAAGGCTCAAGCAATGACCATGCACACCAAACCCGCAAGCCGCATCCGCGCGATCAACTGGAACCGCATCGAGGACGACAAGGACCTGGAAGTCTGGACCCGTCTCACCGGCAATTTCTGGCTGCCGGAGAAGGTGCCGCTCTCCAATGACATCCCCTCCTGGGCGACGCTGAAGCCGGAGGAGCAGAAGCTCACCATCCGCGTCTTCACCGGCCTCACGCTGCTCGATACGATCCAAAACGGCGTTGGCGCAGTCCGGTTGATGGAGGATGCCGTCACCCCACACGAAGAAGCAGTGCTTTCCAACATCTCCTTCATGGAGGCGGTGCACGCCCGCTCCTACTCCTCGATCTTTTCCACGCTCTGCCTGACCCCCGATGTCGACGATGCCTATCGCTGGTCGGAGGAAAACGAGTTCCTGCAGAAGAAATCGGCGCTGATCATGGGAGAGTACGCCTCCGGCGATCCCCTGAAGAAGAAGGTCGCAAGCGTCTTCCTCGAAAGCTTCCTGTTCTATTCCGGCTTCTATCTCCCGATGTACTGGTCGAGCCGGGCCAAGCTTACCAATACCGCCGACATGATCCGGCTGATCATCCGCGACGAAGCCGTGCACGGCTACTATATCGGCTACAAGTTCCAGCGCGCTCTGGAGCGGCTGAGCGACGAACTCCGGCAGGAGATCAAGGACTTCGCCTTCGACCTGCTTCTCGAACTCTACGACAACGAGGCAAGGTACACCGAAGCGCTTTATGACGGCGTCGGCCTCACCGAGGATGTGAAGAAGTTCCTGCACTACAATGCCAACAAGGCGCTGATGAACCTTGGCTACGAGGCACTGTTTCCGGCCGAGGCCTGCAAGGTGAACCCCGCCATTCTCTCGGCCCTTTCGCCGAACGCCGACGAGAACCACGACTTTTTCTCCGGCTCCGGCTCCTCTTACGTCATCGGCAAGGCGGTGGCGACCGAAGACGAGGACTGGGATTTCTGAGCGCGAATCCCGGAGCACCGGCCGACACATGGAGAGCCACCCGAGGACATGCTGTCTTCTGGTGGCTCTGCATGTCACCGAAGTGCGGTTATTCTGCCGCGACCACCCGGCTACGGCCGATCGTTGCCTGCGTCAGCAGGAAGGCGGCGAGTGCGCAGGCAGCGATGGCGCCGGCCATTGGCAGGGCCGTTCCGTCGAAGAAGAAGCTGGCGACCACCATGGCGACGGCGGCGGTGACGAAGTGCAGCGTGCCCATCAGCGCCGAGGCCGTGCCGGCGATTTCGCCATGGTCTTCAAGCGCCAGCACCGCGGAGGTCGGGATCACCAAGCCGAGCACGCCATAGCCGACGAACAGGAAGGCGGCCATCACAGGCAACTGGTCGAAGCCGAGGCTCATGACGACGAACATCGTAACCATGGTGAGCGCAAAGGCGCCGACGGCGAGGTGCATCACCCGCACCAGGCCAAAGCGCTCGCCGAACCAGCCGGTCGCCTGCGACACCGCGAAGAACGACACAGCGTTCATCGAGAAGGCGATGCTGTATTGCGTCGGTGTCAACCCATAGTGGTCGATCAGCACGAAGGGCGAGTTGGCGAGATAGACCAGAAACCCGGAAATACCGAGGCCGCCGATGAAGGTGAGCGTCAGGAAGTTGCGGTCGGAAAGCAGCAAGCGGTAGGCGGCAAGCGCACTTGTCACGCTGCTGTCGGCTCGGTCCTTTTTCGGGCGAGTCTCCTGCAATTGCGTCGACAGGAGGATCAGGCCGATGAAGGCGGCGATCATCACGGCATAAAAGACACCGCGCCAGCCGTAAAACTGGATCACGGCGCTGCCGGCGAGCGGGGCCAGGATCGGCGAGATGCTGAAGACCAGCATCAGCAACGACATCAGCCGCGCGGCTTGCACGCCGGTGTGCATGTCACGGACGACCGCACGCGGAATGACCATGCCGGCGGCGCCACCAATCCCTTGCAGGAAGCGGAAGGCGATCAGCGTTTCGATATCGCTTGCAAGCGCGCAGCCGATGCTGGCGACGGTGAAGAGGCCAATGCCGAGATAGAGCGGCGCCTTGCGGCCCCAGATATCGGAAAGAGGCCCATAGATGAGCTGCGAGATGGCAAAGGAAATGAAAAACGAGAGCAGGCTGAGCTGCACGACCCCGTTCTCTGCTGCCAGGTCTTTGCCGATCGACGGCAAGGCAGGCAGATACATGTCGATTGCGAAGGGTCCGATCGCCGAAATCAAACCGAGGACGATGGCCGTGCGAAGGAAGGACGCTGTCATGGCAATGATCTTTCAGAAATCGTGACAACGCTCCTGGCGCGAGGCCGGCATCGCTGCCGTCGGGATTGAAACGCGAAAAATGACGGTCGTGCCAGGATCAGACGTTTGGAGACGTATCCGCCGCTGACTGATAAGTCCAATATTTTGGACACGCGTGTAAAATTAGACACCGTTGTCTAAATCGTCAATGGGCTCTATCTTCAATCGATGAAAAAACATGACCTCGCCTCGACGGACGCCCACGTGCAAAAGGGACAGCTCGCGAAACGCGTCTCGATCCTGGAGGCGGCTGCCGACGTATTCTGCCGCGAGGGCTTTTCCGGTGCCAGCATCGACGAGATCGCCGCCGAAGCCGGCGTGTCGCGCCAGACGGTCTACAACCACTATCGCGAAAAAGAGACGCTGTTCATGGCAGTGATCCAGGACATCATGGATCGCACCAATGGCGTCCTCTTTTCGATCCTGGCGACCTTTCCGGAACGGGCCGACAATCTCGAAGAAGACCTTGCCGCTTTCGCGGTGCGGCTCAACAAGAGCTGCATCTGCAACCAGGACGCCAAGTTCATCCAGAAGCTGATCGCGACGGAAGGCCACCGCTATCCGCATCTCTTCCAGTTCTGGCGGGAACAGGGCCCGGGCAAGACGGATCGGGCGCTTGCGGCACTCTTTGCGCGGCTCGCCCACCTGGCGCCGCTCGAAATCGATGACTTCGACCTCGCGGCGCGGCAATTCATCGCGCTGATAAAGGCAGACCTGCAGATGGGCGGGCTTTTCGGCGAGGCCCCAAGTGACGCAGAACTTGAAGATAGCGCCCGCAAGGCGGTGCGGACCTTCCTGCGCGCCTATGGCCGCGAGCAGAAAACGGGCAGTCTCGAAGCTCAACATTGATTGGCGAGCGGTCGATCATCGCCGGGCCAGGTCGCACTCTTCGGCAGTCGCCAGCTCAGGCAACGGTCTCTTCCTGCTGTGCCGGCTGCTCCAGCACCCGTGCTACACAAGCTCGCCTCTGATCTGATCGATGTTGTCGACTGATGGTCCGACGCCGAGCACATCCTTGACCCATTCCCGGCACATAAGGACCGACGGTTGCCACGCTGATCCTATCTGGTGATGCGAAAACCGCTGACGCCCTCCGGCGCCTCGACGAATTCGGTAACGACCTTCGAGACCCATGCTGCCGGCGGTCCTTCATGCAGACGCTCGAGCATGCGGGTAACCGCCTCCTCCGAGCCGCTGATCAAGGCGGCGACCGAGCCGTCGGCTTCGTTACGGACCCACCCGACGAGACCGAGCTTCTGCGCCTCGTCGCGCGCCCAAACCCTGAAGCTAACGCCTTGCACCCGCCCGAGGATTCGGACCAACGCCGTCTTGTTGGTCTCATTCATGATCGCGTCTCCGTCATCGTCTCCCACGCTATCTGGCGCGAGGTGGGGGAAAGGCAAGCCATCCGCGCAACGAACCTGGAGGGAGCTCTTCCGACGACGGCCCGGCAGGCTGAACCGCAGAAAGGCGCGATAAACTCCCTCGTTATCAATTTTATTTTTTCTTCGCGCATTTTTCTGTTCAAGCTCGGGGAATCCTCCGACGGCGGCGGCGCCTTCCCCGAGGACGAGCGCATTCTCTTGAGCGCCGAGATCATGCTGCGCCGTTCGGCGTAGGCCGATCCAGCAACAACCGGATTCGGTTTTCCGCCTGGGTTTCGACGTCTCGGAGGGACGGAGCCGAAGCGGGACAATATCGCCGCCGCGGTGTCCAGATAGCCATGCTCATGGTGGACGCGCAAAGGACTCTATCTCATGTTGCTCGCAAAACACCATCGTCTCATCAATGACGAAGCGCCTTAGTCCATCGTCGAGAAGTGCTTAATTTTGCTTCATGGTCACCCGCGCAAACTGAGGGCTTTCTCAAGCCTGAGAAAGGCGATACAAATCCTCGGATAATAGTTTCTGTGCGCCGAGTTTTCGTATCAATGTCTCGCTCCACTCAACGTCAAATCGCCCGGACCGTGCTCACCGAGCGCGGAATAGCACGCTTGGCGGAGCTTCGGAACGCTGGTGTGACAGCGGCAACCATGAGCCGGATGGAACGGGATGGCGAGGTGCTGCGGCTTGCTCGCGGTCTCTATCAACTTCCCGACGCCGAGCTCGATGCCAACCATAGTCTGGCAGAGATCGCCAAGCGCGTTCCGAAAGCCGTTGTGTGCCTTGTTTCAGCTCTCGCATTCCACGGCCTGACCGATCAGCTGCCGAGACACGTGTGGCTTGCCATAGGCCGCAAAGACTGGGCGCCGAAACCAGCTGGCACACCAATTCGCATCGTGCGTTTCACGGGAAGCCTACTCAACGAAAGCGTCGAAACCCATGTCATTGAAGGCGTTCCTGTGAAGGTCTTCGGGATTGCTAAAACAATTGCCGATTGCTTCCGCTATCGCAGCAAGATCGGCCTTTCTGTGGCGATCGAGGGGCTTCAGGAAGCGCTGCGGCAGCGCAAGGCCACGCCCGGCGACATTGCCAACCAGGCCGAACGTGGTGGTGTCGGCACCGTGATCCGTCCCTATCTCGAGGCACTGACCGCCAATGGCTAAGGAGATCAGAAATGTTGGCGCCTCGGTGCGGGCCCGCCTCCTGCAACTCTCCAACGCAAGCGGGCAAAGCTTTGACCTGGTTCTGACGCGTTTTGCCCTCGAGCGGTTGCTGTTCCGGCTCAGCCAGTCACCCCATGCGGATCGCTTTGTGCTGAAGGGCGCCATGCTGATGATGAGCTGGTTCGAGGATCCGCACCGCGGCACGCGCGACCTCGACCTTCTGGGCTTTGGCAGTCCCGAACCGGACCTGATGCTGGAGACATTTCGGGAAATCCTTGCGCAAAAGGTTGACGATGGCGTCATGTTCGATGCCGACACCCTGCGCGTGGATCGCATCCGTGAGGAGCTTGAATATGGTGGGCTCCGGCTACGGGCGGTCGCTTCGATCAGCGGCGCCCGGATCAACCTGAGGATCGACATCGGCTTTGGTGATGCGCTTGAGCCCGGGGCTGACATGCTGGACTATCCTTCCATGCTGGATTTCCCGGCGCCACGGCTGCGGGCCTATGCGCGGGAGACGGTCATCGCCGAGAAGTTTATCATTGCCGAAAGCTGGCATCGTTCCTTCAGTCAGCTAAACAGGCCGGCGTTCGTAGTCGACGGCCCGCGAAGGAGCAATGCCAGAATGGGCACGGCGGCGATGGAAACTCCTGCCGCGCAGATGAAGAACGCCGAGTAACCGAAACGCTCGGCGATCCAGCCCGCACCAAGGCCGCCGGCCATGCTGATCAGGCTGTCCATGCACTGAAAAAGCGTGAAATCGACGCCCGCCTGGCGCGGGTCGGCCCAACCCATGAACTGCGCGTAGAGCGCCACGAAGCCAATCGCCATCACGCCGGAGGAACTGGCGACGGCAAGCGTCATCACGAGCGACCACGAGCCGTCGCCGGACGCGCCGACATGGGCAAAGGCGATGAGCATCGCCACCTGCATGAGCAGCGCACCGACGAGCACTGCGCCCGCACCGCGGAGCCGGACGAGCAGACCGCCGAAGAGTGCTCCGCCGAAGCCGACGAGCATGTTGCCGACGCCGTTGAGCATGCCGACGGAGGCGAGGTCGAAGCCGTAGTCGATGAGGAAGGGGCCGAGCATCGCGAGTCCCCATTTCTGCGCGGAGACATAAATCGCCGCAAGCAGCAGACCTTTGCGCACCTCTGGCCGGCGCAGCGCCGCTTTCAGCGACGGCACATGGCTGCGCGTTGCGCTCGTCAGCCGCGAACCCGGACCGAGCAGGAAGGGAAGGCCGAGCATCAGCACGACGGCCGCCATCGTCCAGACAGCGGGCGCCCAGCCGAGCCGGTCGACGAGGACGAGAAACAATCCCGCGCTGATCGCCGAGCCGACATAGGAACCACCGACCTGGGCGGCATTGCCCCAGCCGTGATGTTCTTCCGCGAGCGTCTCGACCGCATAACCATCGCAGGCGATGTCAACCGTGGACGTGAAAAGCGCAATGAACACCAAGCAGACGAGCACCGGCCCGAGCCGCTCCGGCCCCAGCAGGCCGACGAGCGCCAGCATGACAGCGCAGAGCGTGCCGCCGGTGAGGACGATGACGGCCGAGCGGTTGCGGCCGGCCGCCGGCAGGCGAAAACGCTCCACCAGCGGCGACCACAGAAACTTCAACGCCCAAGGCAGCACAGTCAGATAGACGAGGCCGATCTCGCCGAGCGGCACGCCTTGCGTCCTCAAGACTGCCGGCAGGCCGAGCATCGTCAGCCCGCCGATCACGCTCTGCGCCACATAGAGCCCGCCGACCGCGAAGAAGATCGCAGCCGGCGACGGCCTTGTTGACGGCTTGGCCTCAAGCACCATCAGAAGCGATAGCGCACGCTGGCGACGACCTTGCGGCCCTCGTCGAAGTAGCAGAAGCCGGTGGTGCAAAGCTGTTCGACCTCGTTGAAGAGATTGGTCGCATTGAGCTGCAGCCGCACGCCCTCGAAGTTCGGATTTGCGGCACCGAGGTCGTAACGCGCCGACGCGTCGACGAAGGTGCGTGCCTCGTTGTTGAGGACAGGCGTGTGCACGTTGTCGCCGAAGCTCGATCCGACATAACGAACACCGGCGCCGACGCCGAGCCCTTCGAGGGGGCCTGACTGCACCTCGTAGTCGGCCCAGAGCGAGAACATGTGGTAGGGCGAGGAGTTCAACTGATTGCCGAGCGTTTCGGCGGTCAGTTTGGTGATCTCGACGTCGTTGTAGGAATAGGAGGCGATGAAGTTCCAGCCATTGTCGAGTGACGCCGTGGCTTCGAGTTCGAAGCCGCGCGACCGGAGGTCGAGCTGGCGCAGAAGATTCAGGCCGGAAGAGGTCTCGTAGACGGTGGCGTTTTCCTGGTCGATGTTGAAGACGGCGGCAGTGATCGTCGCGTTCTGGCCGGGGATCTCATACTTGACGCCCGCCTCCCACTGCTTGCCGAGCGTCGGCATGGCCGCCGTGTTGGTGCCGCCGAGATTGATGATCACACCCGGATTGGAAACGAAGGCCGTGCCGTAGCTGACATAGGGCATCATGCCATTCGGCAGGACATAGCCAAGCGCCGCACGCGCCGTCGTTTCGCTGTCGTCGCGGTTGAAGCGGCTTCCGTCGACCGAATACTTGTTGTCCACCCAGTCGTGGCGCAGGCCTGCGGTCAGGCGCCAGGCGTCATATTCGATCTGGTCCTGGAGATAGATGCCGATGCCGCTCTGCGACTGTTTCTGGGTGGAGGTCAGCTTCGGCACATAGGTGAAATCGTCGGTGAAGAGATCCGGCCCGCTGCCCTGCTTCGACGTATATTTCATGTAGCTGTAGTCGATGCCGGCAATGAGCTGGTGCGCGGCGGCACCGGTGTCGAAGTCGAACTTCAGATAGGTGTCGCTGGCAACGCCGGTATTGTCCTCGACGGTCAGGCCCGGATACTTGGCGAACACCCATTCCTGCCGCGTCGAAATGTCGGAATAGCGCAGCTTGTGATAGAGCGTGACGCCGTCGCTGAGTTCGTGCTCCAGCTCGTAGCCGATGCGGCCCTGCTTCTGGGTAAAATCGTTGAAACGGGCGTCGCCGCCATAGGTCGGAATCGCGCCGATCGACTTGCCGTCAGGCCCATAGCGATTGAGGTAACCCCAGGTACCTCCGGTGGTCGAATCCATATATTCGCCGAGCAGGGTGAACTTGGTGCCCTCGTCCGGCTGCCAGGTGAAGGCGGGCGCGATAAACAGGCGATCGTCCTTGACCGCCTCGATCTCGGTGCGCCCGTCGCGTGCAAGTCCCGTCATGCGGTAAAGCATCGTGCCTTCGTCGTCGAGCGGCCCGGAAACGTCGAAGGCACCCTGGACCCGTCCATAGGAACCGTACTGCACCTCGACCTCGCGCAATGGGTCGCTGGTCGGGCGCTTGGAAACGATATCGACGATACCGCCGGAGCTGCTCGCGCCATAGATCGACGCCGCCGGACCGCGCAATGTGGCGATCGCCTCGACGCCATAGGGCTCCAGCCGGAAGAGGCCGTTGGGGCTAGCGATCTGCCTGAGGCCATCGCGGAAGATGCCGGTGAGCGTCAGGTCGATGCCACGCACCTTGAAGGCGTCGAAGCGCGGTTCGGCGCCGTATTGGCCGACGCGGGCGCCAGGCGTGTAGTTCAGCGCTTCTTTCAGGTTCTGTGGTTTGAGATCCTGCAACTGCTTCTGGCTGATCACCGACATCGACTGCGGCGTCTGCATCACCGACGTATCGGTCTTGGTGGCGATACGCGCCGATTTCGCGACATAGCCGTCGGTCTCGACGATGCCCTCGGCACCGGTGCGCTCGCCGGTGGCGGTGATCTTTTCGAGCTGCGTGGTGCCGTCCTTGACGACGGCACCAGTGGTGATGGACGCGTCCGACGGATCGAAGATCTGCACGGTCTTCTCGCCGACGATGCGATAGCGAAGCCCTGTCCCATCCAGAAGCGATGCAACCGCTGCTTCGGTCGCGATCGTGCCGCTGACGCCCCTGGTTTGCTTGCCGTTGGTGAGCGTACTCGGATAGAGCAGGCGCAGGTCCGCTTGCTGGCCAAGTTTCAGAATGCCCGCTTCGAGGGATCCGGCGGGGACGGAAAACGCTCTTTGGGCCGTTTTCGTCACCGGCGCCTGTGCCTGCACTGCGCCCGTGCAAGCAATCAAAGAGACGCCGGCAAGTGCCAAGCGTGCGAAAGTACGGCGCCGTGAACCACGGCCTTCAAGAATGCTCATCCAAAATCCCCTACTCAACTCCTGGAGCACCGACTGTTCCTTTTGGGGCGGCACTGCCACTGTTGACTAAGAGCGTCGGGAGCTCGATCTCCTGACGTCGTTTGGAAGATTTTCTGCCTAACGCGACTGCACGACGACCATGAGCCCGGACAGCCTCATCACACGCAGCGGCAGGCTCGTCTCCAGCACCCGCAGCGCGTCATCGGTGTCATGCAAATCGAAGATGCCGGAAACCTCCAACGCGCCCGCCGTCTCGTCGAGTAGCAGGATGCGGCCGCGACGGTAGCGCTCGAGCGTGGCCAGCACGTCACGCAGCGGCCGGCGCGAGAAGACGAGCTTGCCATCCCGCCAGGCGGTTCCGGCAGCAACGTCTGCCTTTGACAGGGAAAGCCGCCCCTGCCTGTCGATCGTTGCCGTCTCGCCGGCGCCGAGAACCGCTTTGTTGCCGGATGCCTCGACCTCGACGCGGCCTTCCTCCACCTGCACGTCGGCCGCCTGATCGGCGCTCACGGTGCCGACGGAATAGCGGGTTCCGAGCGCCGTCGCGCTGATGGAGCCGTCTTCGACCACGAACGGCTTGAACGGATTCTTCGCGACGGCGAAGAAGGCCTCCCCTCTAAGGAGCCGCACCGTTCTGCGGTTCTGCTCGTAGCGGACCACAAGGGCCGTGTCGGTGTTCAGATCGACTTCGGTCCCGTCTTCCAGAGTAATGCGCCTGACTTCGCCGACACCCGTATAGTAGTCGGCGCGCCAACGGTCGCCGTAGGGCGTCGTCAGCGACAGGATCGCGACGCCGGCCGCCAGACAGAGCCCGACGAAACCGCCGACCCGTCGCCGGCGCTGCGCGCGCAATTCGCCCAGCCTCCCTGCGGGAATGGGCACATCTCCCAAGTCGCTCCACAAGGCACGCAATTCGTCGTAAGCAACCCGATGATCGGGGTGCTCAGCCACCCAGCGGTCGAAGGCTTCGCGGTCGGCAACCGTCGCATCCTCGGACTGCAGCTTCGCGACCCATGTCGCTGCCGCTTCCAGGATGCCGTCATCGATTGTCTGGCGATTGCCGCTCATTCATGCCTTCCGGTCGAACTGAAATGCCGCTTGGCGATCCGCTCCTGGAATCGCTCCCATCATCTTAGAGTTGAAAGGGCGGTTCTTCCTGACGTCCGCTCAGAAAATAATCTCGGCGCGCATTTTCCGGCATTCGAGAAGCGCGCGGATGATGTGTTTTTCCACCATGTTCCTGGAGATGCCAAGCTCGCTGGCGATCGCGCCGTTGCTCAACCCGTGCAGGCGACTGAGGATGAAGACCTGCTGGCAGCGGTTGGGAAGCCCCTCGATAATGCGGGCCATGATCAGGAGGCACTGGCGCGCATTGACGATCCTGTCCTGGATCGGCCGGTCTTCGGCGGCGCATTCCAGTCCTTCGCTGTCTTCCACGAACATCGCTCGTTCGCGCGCGGCTCGCTCGGACGCCACGCGCGCGACGGAACGGGCAACCTGAAACAGATAGGCTTGGGGATTCTCGATCAGGGTGGAGCGTGACGCCTCCAGCATGCGCATGAAGGTTTCCTGCGTGGCATCGACGGCGTCTTCGCGATTCCCGAGGCGCCGGCTGAAAAAGCGACGAATCCGGCTCTCTTCTCGCTCGTGGAGCCCCTGCACCATCGCATCGGTCATCAATCTGTCTCTCCAGCGCACGGCGTTGGCACCACAAGCGCGCAAGGTCCGGCGCTATCGTTTATCTTGAATACGTTACTCATGTTTTATAAGCGAAGCGGAGACGCGCTGCAATGTGCGGACCTGCGGCACGAAGAACCGAAACCGCAACGGGGCCGGTGAAGCCCCATATTGGAAAAGAACTGTTGCACGGAGGCCACGGCAGCCGACGATGGCGTAAGCGCGACCGCCGATGTCAGGTGCGTCGCGTGCTCGCCGGCACGTTCCCCAGGGAAGTCAGTTCCGAGGCAATGCGATCGATCAACAGCCGCACGCGTCGCGGCTGTACGCTTGCCGGCGGATAGACGATCTGCAGTCCTGTTTCTCCGGACGCGAAGTCCGCAAGCAACTCGACGAGTGCGCCAGAGGCAAGGTCCTCCGCAATATCCCAGACGGATTTCAGCGCGATGCCGTGGCCGGCACGGCACCATTCGGCCACCAATCCGCCGTCATTGGCAACGCGTCTGCCGCGCACCATGACCTTGTGTGGCTTGCCATCGACCTGAAAGGCCCATTCACGATCGAGATTGGCACCGAAACGCATGACGATGCAGTCGTGACGGGAGAGATCGTCCGGATGTTGCGGCCTGCCCATCACTTCAAGATAGGCAGGCGCCGCGCATACGGCGCGGCGGTTCTCGCCGAGCGTGCGCGACCGAAGCGCGCTATCGGCCAGAACACCATGGCGAATGGCGAAGTCCATGCCCTGTCCGACGAGATCGACGTAGCCATCGGTGAGGTTGAGATCCACCGTCACATCAGGGTGTTCGGCAAGAAAGCGATCGAGGATCGGCACGATGTAGCGCCGGCCCATATCCTCGGGCGCACTCAGGCGGATCGGTCCGGAAATGGTCCGGGTTCCCGATCGGATGCCGGCCTCCAGTTCTCCGGCCTCCGCCAGCAGGCGACGGGCGCCGTCCACCAGAATGCGCCCCTCTTCCGTCAGGCTGATCGCCCGCGTCGTCCGCTTCAGCAGGGCTGCGCCATAGTGCGCTTCGAGTGCGGCCAACCGCTCGGAAACGGAGGCGGGCGACAACCCCTTCTCGCGCCCGGCGGCGGAAAGCCCACCCTTTTCGACAATCAGGAGAAACAGGGCGAGGTTGTCGAGCAGCATCTTTCGCTTTCTCCGAAATATGATTTTGGAACTAAGCCAATTATCCGGATGCACCGCAATAGCTAAATTCCCTATCGAAAAGGAGGCGCGACATGCAGCTCGACCACGTCACAATCCGCACAGGCGACATCGACGCAACGCGCGCGTTCTTCGAAACGGTCTTCGATCTCACCATCGGCGAGCGTCCGTCGGCCATCCGGCGCATCCCCGGCTTCTGGCTCTACGCCGAGGGTAGGCCGCTCGTTCATATCATCGGCAGCTACGGCAACGGTTATGACCGTGCGGCCGAGGCGATCGACCATGTCGGCTTCCGGCTCGACAACTACGCCGCCTTTCGCGCCCACCGGCTTGCGTTTCCCTATTCGACGATGGATCTCGCCGAGATCGGCGAACGCCGACTGTTCATGCGCGCGCCCGGCGGTCCGCTGCTCGAAGCCGTCTTTTGCGCACCCGTTCCCATGGAGAATGACCGTGACATTCAATGACAACACCGTCTCCGTCGTCATCGGTGGCACCAGCGGCATCGGCGCCGCCGTCGCCAGCGCGCTGATGCAGCGTCCCGGCCGGGTCGAGATCGCCAGCCGCGCCACCGGCCTCGACATTGCCGACAGCACAGCGGTCGCCGCGTACTTCCACAAGCTCGGTCCGATCGACCACCTGATCGTCACCGCCGGTTCCGCCGCTCCGGGTGGCAAGATCAGCGATATCGACCTGAACGCCGCCAAGGCGGCCTTCGACGTCAAGTTCTGGGGTTCGGTCGTGCTCGCCCGCGAAGCGGCCCGCTACATGCGTGCCGGCGGCACCATTACCTTCACCTCCGGGTTCCTCGCCCGCCGGACAGTGCCCGGCACCTTCGTCAAGACGGCGATAAATGCCGCCCTCGAAGCCACGGCGAAGGTGCTGGCCAAGGAACTGGCACCGCTGCGCGTCAACGTCGTCAGCCCCGGGCTGACGCAGACGGAGGCCTATGCCGGCATGGCCGGCGAGGCGCGCGACGCAATGTTTGACCGCGCCGCCGCAACCTTGCCCGCCGGCCGCTTCGGGCAGCCCGAAGATATCGCCAGCGGCTATCTCTTCGCCATCGATAATCCCTTCGTCACCGGATCAGTGATCGATATCGAAGGCGGCGCCCTCGTCAGTTGACTGAGAACGCCCGAAGGCTTTGCTCGCCGCATGCACGACGCCTATTCTAGTCGGATCATCGTCGCCAGCCGTGACGGCCGAGAGAATTCGCAAAAGCAGACCGTTTACCCACTATAAGGAGCAAACCATGAAAGCCGTCGCCCTCACCCGTTATCTTCCGGTTTCCGACCCGGAGAGCTTCCTCGACGTCACCTTGCCGAAGCCGGTGCCCGCGGGGCGCGATATACTGGTCGCCGTCAACGCCGTCGCCGTCAATCCGGTGGATGTCAAGATGCGGGCGCCGAAGGACAAGATCGAGGAGACGCCACGCGTCCTCGGCTGGGATGCGAGCGGCGTGGTCGAGGCGGTCGGTCCCGGCGTGACGCTGTTCCGGCCCGGCGACGAGGTCTACTACGCCGGCGACCTGACGCGGCCTGGGACCAACCAGCAATACCACCTCGTCGACGAGCGCATCGTCGGACCCAAGCCGAAGAGCCTTTCATTTGCCGAAGCGGCGGCCCTGCCGCTGACGACGATCACCGCTTACGAAGCCTTCTTTGATCGCCTGGGGATCGACCGGGACGGCGCCGACCGCGGCCAGTCGATCCTGATCGTCGGCGGTGCCGGCGGCGTCGGCTCGATCGGCATCCAGCTTGCCAAGCGCGCCGGTCTCACCGTTATCGCCACGGCCTCGCGACAGGAAACCATCGCCTGGGTGAAAGAGCTCGGCGCCGACCATGTCGTCAGCCATCGCGAGCCGCTGGTCGAACAGGTCCGCGCGCTCGGTTTCAACCATGTCGACCACATCGCCATTTTCAACGACATGCGCCACTGGGACGCCGCCGTCGAACTGATCCGCCCTCAAGGCGGCATCGTCTCGATCGACAACACCGATGTGCCGATGACGATGGCCGGCATGAAGACCAAGGCGGCCAGCCTCCACTGGGAGTTCATGTTCGCCCGGCCGATGCACCAGACGCCCGACATGATCGAGCAGCACCGGCTGTTGTCCTTCGTCGCCGACGAGATCGATGCAGGCCGGCTGAAGACGACGCTTGCCGAAGTGCTGTCCCCAATCAATGCCGCGAACCTGCGCGAAGCGCATCGGCGCATCGAGACAGGGGCTGCCAAGGGCAAGATCGTCATCGAAGGCTTTGGCGACTGATGCCCGAGAGGCTGTGGTCGTCACCGCCGAACGGCGCTGCCGGCCTGATTAAGCGAAATCGCTCGCCGCGACATAGATTGCGGCGAGCGCCTCGAAACCGACCTGATCTTCGGCATCAAACCGGCCAGGGCTCGGGCTGTCGAGGTCGAGCACGCCCAGCAACTTCCCGTCCTTGACCAGCGGCACGACGAGCTCCGAGCGTGACGCCGCATCGCAAGCAATATGCCCGGCAAAGGCATGGACGTCCGGGACCAGCATCGTCCGCCGTTGCGCGGCGGCGGCGCCGCAGACGCCTCTACCAACGGGTATCCGCACGCAGGCGACCTTCCCCTGGAACGGCCCGAGCACGAGCTCGTCGTTCGAGCGCAGAAAATAGAAGCCAGCCCAGTTCAGATTCGGCACCAGATCGAAAACAAGCGCCGAGAGGTTGGCGGCATTGGCGATGAAGTCGCGCTCGTCGTGCAGCAGGCCACCGAGCTGGCCGGCGAGTTCACGATAGAATTCGGGCTTGTCGCCGGTTTCGATTGTCTTCGAGGCAAACACGGTCCTACCTTTCAAATCTCGGCATCACGCCGCTTGGTCGCTCAATGATCATGGCGGCTCGCCAACGGCGGATCGCGGCATTGCGACCATTGGCGCAGCAATATCACCATCCCAGGAGACAGCAAAACTGCGATTCAGGCGATATTTCTTAAAGCGATATATCGATACAGCCTGCCCCAGGTTCTCAGCCATCCGTTTCCGGATCGCCCTTCACCGCCGTGATGATTTCGCCGAGCACCAGATGCAGCGCATCGCGGTAGCCATTACGGGCCGAAGGCCCGCTCTCGGCCGATGTCATGACGACGGTCAGATCGAGGCTCGGCACGATGTAGAGCATCTGGCCGCCATAACCCCAGGCGAAATGCACGTCTTCACCGGCAATTCGGCGCTCAAACCAACCATAGCCGTAGGAGTCTCCGGAAAAACGCGAACTGGTGCGATGCTGCCAGGACGTTTCGATCCATGCCGGAGACACGACCTGCGCGCCCGAAGCCGTGCGGCCGCCGTTGCGGTAGAGTTCGCCGAAGGCAAGAAGCGAGCGGGCACTCATCGCCATCTGGTTGCCGCCGAGATAGATCCCCTGCGGGTCGCGATCCCAGGCCCCGATGCGGAAACCTTCGAGCGGCCCAAACCAGTCGCGCGCCAACGTGAGGGTCGACTTGCCGCTCACTTTCGTCAAGATCGCGGAAAGAAGATGGGTCGAGGCGGTCGAATAGAGCATCTCCCCGCCCGGATCGTCATCGAACGGCTGCGCGAGCGCCGTGCGCACCCAGTTGCGGCTGGCGACCCAACGGCCGTAGCTCGGCCCCGAAAGACGGCCAAGCCCGGCCTGCATTGATAGGAGGTTGCCGATAGTGATGTCATTGATGCGTGGGTCCGGCGAAGCGGGAAGTTCCGCCTTCAGGATCGGCGCGATCTTCTGGTCCGGACCTTCCAGCAGCCCCTTGTCGATGGCGATGCCGACAAGCGCCGAGATGATCGATTTCGACGCCGACTTTATGTTCGTGGCATCCGTCACCCGGTTGCCGCGATAGCCGCGTTCCGCCAGGATCTCGCCGTCGCGGGCGACGATCACGGTCTTCAGTGGTTCGAGTTCTGTGCGCGATGCCAATTCTTTGAGGAGAGCCGAAACCGGCGCCTGCACCTCGGCAGCAGCCGGCAGGGTGAAGAGCGCCCAGAAGACGAGCGTCGGGGCCAAGAGTGCCCGGGCGAAGACGGCGGCGGCAAATCTGATCATGGATCAGCATCTAAGACCGCCCCGCGCCCGCGTCATCCGCCGCGACGCCATTTCACGGTGATTTGAAATCCGGGTGACCGCCGGGCCGCCGACTTCAGTCCGCCGGCTGCCTTGCAAAGGCCTCCACGAAGCGCCGCAAACTTTGTTCGACGAATTCCGTGACCGGTGCTTGCGGGTCGAAACTCCACCAGAGCAGCGACCCCTGCCATTGCGACGCCATCAGCAGCCCTAATCCTGGAGCCGCTGCGGGCAATCCCGAAAGACACTCGTCAAGCACACCCGAAAGCACGTCGCGCCATTTGGCGCCCCGCGCGCGGAGCTTCGGATCGCGTAGGTCTTCGCGAAGAATCCGGAGATCGTCGGCATAGGATTCGATGGCGCCATAGTCGCCGGAAAGGCCGACGAGCAACGTAATGGCGCCCTCCGGTGTGCGAGGGACCGTCGCCACCAGTTCCGCCGTCTGCCGGTCGAGACCGTCCCAGGCCTGCGTCAGCGCACTCTGGATCAGTCGCGCCTTGTTTTCGAAACGCTGCACCAGCGTGGCACCGGAAAGCCCTGTCCTGGCAGCGAGCGCCGCAAAGGTCAGTCCATCCGGACCTTCGGCCCGCATCAACGCGAATGCAGCGGCCAGCACCTCCTCGTCGGGCATCGTTTTCGGGCGGGGCATCTTGACTCTCATTTATAACCGAACAATCATTTATATATAACATAGCCGAAAGAGAACGCCAGACGGCAACCGGCCTAAAGGAGGAAAACATGTCTCTCGCAGGAAAAATCGCGCTCGTCGCCGGCGCGACACGAGGCGGCGGGCGGGGCATCGCCGCCGAACTCGGCGCCGCCGGTGCCACCGTGTACGTGACAGGGCGAACCACGCGGCAGCAACAATCCGACTACGGGCGGCCCGAGACGATTGAAGAGACGGCTGAGATCGTGACCAGTCTGGGCGGCCAGGGGATTTCCGTTCAGGTCGATCATTTGCAGCCGGCACAGGTAAAGGCACTCGTTGATCGCATCCGCGACGAACAGGGACGGCTGGACATCCTGGTCAACGATGTCTGGGGCGGTGAATTGCTGTTCGAATGGAACAAGCCGGTCTGGGAGCACAATCTGGAAAATGGCCTGAAGCTGCTGCGCCTCGGCGTCGACACCCACCTCATCACCGCCCACTACGCGCTGCCGCTGATGATCGAAAGGCCGGGCGGCCTGCTGGTCGAGGTGACCGACGGCACCGCCGAGTACAATGCCGAGAACTATCGATTGTCGCCCTTCTACGATCTTGCCAAGGTTTCGGCCAACCGCATGGCCTGGGCCCACGCCAAGGATCTTGCCCCGCATGGCGCGACTTCGGTTTCAATTACCCCGGGCTGGATGCGCTCGGAGATGATGCTCGAGCACTACGGGGTCAGCGAGAACAACTGGCGTGATGCCACGAAGAGCCAGCCGCATTTCGTGATCTCGGAGACGCCACGCTTCGTCGGCCGCGCCGTCGCTGCACTCGCGGCAGATCCGGAGAAGGCCCGCTGGAACGGCCAGTCGCTTTCGAGCGGCGGGCTGGCTCAGGTTTACGGCTTCACCGATCTCGATGGCTCGCGGCCCGATTGCTGGCGCTACATGCGCGAAGTGATGGAGGCCAACAGGCCAGCCGATGCCACCGGATATCGCTGAGCGAACGAGGTGCCGCTCGCGAAAGAAACGCGATCGATCACGATGGCCGTCCAGCAAACTTGAAACGGCGCGCCGCCTCCTATAGTCGGAGTTCCAGGCAAACCCAGCGCGCCGCCGCTCCTCATGCGAAGGCGGCGCTATCGAGTGTTACTGAAGATGGCATCGCGGGATCGTTATTCGAGAAAGCTGGAATGCGCAAAATGCGGAGCCTCCGGCTTCGCTGAAGCGTCTGAGAACGACAGTGCCAAGAGCGGCAATCGTGGCTTTCTCATCGACGTCATGCCGAAAGGCTTTTCGACCGAACGCACCTCTCCCGATCCCGCCAAGCACATGGTCCGTTGTCGCTGCGGCAACGTCTTCGCCTTCAAACAGAAGACCGTCTACGCCCCCGGCAGCGAACCGCGGGACTGACGCGCCATCGCAATCCGGCCGCCGGCGTTGAGAAAAAATTCACCATCTTGTCTCAACATCGACCCAATCAGCGGGCAGCTAAGGCGGCGCGCGTTCAAGTTTTGTTGATCGCGGACCCCTGCGGCAAAGGCTTGCGGCCAGAGCTGCCACCGCTTAATCGCTGAAGTTGAAGCCGAGCCGACACGCGTTGTTTTGCGAATGACCGGCACCCGTACCGCCGGAAAGACGCTTGCGGCGAGAGTATTTCCAGGAGCCCGCATGCGGCG
Organism: Ensifer sp. VA4; assembly: GCF_055710065.1. Classification (NCBI taxonomy): domain Bacteria; kingdom Pseudomonadati; phylum Pseudomonadota; class Alphaproteobacteria; order Hyphomicrobiales; family Rhizobiaceae; genus Ensifer; species Ensifer sp. VA4. The sequence continues at coordinate 210,098 of NZ_JBVQPO010000011.1, forward strand.
CGAGACAACAAAGAGCCTTTCTTCCGAAACACCCCAGATGGCCAAGTTTTTCGCGCAGATGCACCGCATGCGGCATGCGCTGGCGATCGGAGCGATGGCGGTTGTTCTGTCAGGCTGTACGGCGCTCGATGTCGACGACGTGCGCGAACCGCCGCCGATCCCCGCCAAGCTCATTGCCGCCATGGCCAAGAACGGCAGCAAGCCGGAAAGCCCGGTTCTGGTTCGCATCTTCAAGCAGGAAAGCGAGCTGGAGGTCTGGAAACAGAACAAGCAGGGGCAATATACGCTTCTGAAGACCTACCCCATGTGCCGCTGGTCGGGAAAACTCGGGCCGAAGACGAAGGTCGGCGACCGCCAGGCGCCGGAAGGCTTTTACCATGTTTCCGCCGGCATGCTGAATCCGAAGTCGCAATATTTCCTGTCCTTCAATCTCGGCTACCCGAACCGGCTGGAGTCGGCGCTCGGCTATACCGGCGAAGCGCTGATGGTGCACGGCGCCTGTTCGTCGTCGGGCTGCTACGCCCTAACAGATCAGGGCGTCGGCGAGATCTACTCCGTGGTCCAGCGTGCCCTTGCCGGTGGCCAGGGCACCTTCCAGGTGCAGGCCTATCCCTTCCGCATGACGGCTGAAAACATGGCCAAGCACCGCGGCGATCCGAATTTCGATTTCTGGAAGAACATCAAGCAGGGCTACGACATCTTCGAAACGACGAAGCGCCAGCCGAAGGTTTCCGCCTGCGGTCGCCGCTATGTCTTCAACACCGAGTTCGCGGACGGCGAGCCTTCCGATCCGCTCGCCGCCTGCCCGCCCGCGGTATCGACACCTGACGCCGGGCTCGTTGCGAAGCTGCAATCGGAAGACGTGAAGCTCGCGAGCCTGATGGCAAGCGAGACGCCGGCCCCGCTCAACGCCTATGTCGACGGTGGCATGCATCCGAGCTTCCGGGCGCTTCTCGAGAAAAACGGTGCTGAAAAGCTGGCCGCGAAGATCTCGGCAACTAAGTATCCTATCAGCCGACCCGAAGCGGCGCTGGCGGATCCCTACGCCGGCCTGTAATCGTTCGTCGGCTGGCGACGCACAAATGACTTAAAAGGTCGGTTGCATCGCCAGAAGCGAATACAGGACCATCGAGGGTTCCATGCCTGAAAGAGAGATCCGCCGCCGCACCTTCCTGCAACTCTCCGCGGGGATCGCGGCTGCCGGTCTAGCGGGTTGCGCTTCGACCCGGCCGACGGTGACGCGCACCTATGCTCCGGAGCCGGTCCCGGAAGCGAACGCGTTCCTTGCGGACATGTACGGCGAGAAGCCGAACGAACTTTATCCGCTGCCGGCCATTCCCTACGAGAAGATCGATCCTCGCTTTTACCGCCAGATGGTCGCCGATCCGACCGGCGAAAAGCCGGGCACGCTGGTGGTCGACGTCGGCAGCCACTTTCTCTACCGGGTCTACGAGAACGGCCAGGCGATGCGCTACGGCGTCGGCCTCGGGCGCGCCGGCTTCGCCTGGGCCGGCCGCGGCGTCATCCAGTACAAGCGCGAATGGCCACGCTGGAAGCCGCCGAACGAAATGGTGGCCCGCCAGCCCGAGTTGCAGCAGTTCAGCATCGAGGCGGGCGGCATGGATCCCGGCCTGAAGAACCCGCTCGGTGCCCGCGCCATGTACATCTTCCAGAACGGCGAGGACACGCTCTATCGCATCCATGGCTCGCCGGAATGGTGGACCATCGGCAAATCCGTGTCGTCGGGCTGCGTGCGCATGATCAACCAGGACGTGGTTGACCTTTACAATCGTGTGCCGAACGGCACGCCGATCGTCGTCACCGACCTGACCGGCGGCGGCATGGTACAATCGCAGCCGATGCCGGAGTCACAGCCACTTCCGGACCAGCAGCCGTTGCCTGAGCCGTCGGACTATATGCAGATGGGCCCGGACGGACTGCCGCCTCCGCAGCCCCTGTAAGGCGGCGCGTCCGGTTCAAGGCGGTAGCGCGCTACAGAACGAGAAGCGGCGTCTTGCCCCTCACCCGATCGTAGAGATCGATCGCGTCCTGCTGCAGCATGCGTACGCAGCCGGCGGACGCGTTCTTGCCGATCGAGCGCCACTGCGGCGAGCCATGAATGCGGTAAAGTGTGTCCTGACCGTTCTGGAAGATGTACATGGCGCGGGCGCCGAGCGGATTGTCGAGGCCCGGATCCATGCCGCCGGCTTCGATGCCGTATTTCTTGAGGTGCGGTTGGCGCGCGATCATGTCGTCAGGCACGGTCCAGCGCGGCCATTTCCGCTTCCATTGGACCACGGCGCGCCCCTTCCAGGCGCGGCCCGCCGCGCCGAGACCGACGCCGTAGCGGATCGCACGACCGCCCGGCAGCACCCAGTACAGGAACATCCTCTGGGTATCGACGACGATGGAATAGGGCGGCTCGCTGGTCACGTAAGCCACCTCCTGGCGCAGGAATTCCGGTTTGATCTCACCGTACTGGATGCCGGGAACGTCGTAGCCCTCGTCCTTCACCGGTGCGTAGGCCTTTGCATAATCAAAGGTCTTCGTCGGTCCGACCGCTGAACCCGATGCCTCCCCCGGCGGATTGCCGTTTCCGGCGATCGGTTCGATCAGCTTCGGCTTCGGTTCGGGTTTCGGGATCTGCGTGCAGGCGCTCAAGACGGAACTGGCGATCACCGCGAGCAGCGACCGGCGGGACAAATTCATCGACACTTTTTTCTATTCCAGGTTGGGATTTCAATTGGAAATTTTTCCGAGGAGAGGCCCAGGCTCTTGGGCCGAACCGTGACCGAAATGTGGTGAAAATCATTCTTTGGCGTGGATCGCCACCGCCGAAGGCACTCGCATTCGGAGTGTTGCAGAATTCCCGCGCCGCCACGGTTGCCCGTTCTATCCGATCGCCAGATGACGCTTTGTCGGATCTGGAATGACGACGATGGTGCTGCCGTCCCGCACCTGGTCGTAGAGATAGACGACGTCCTGATTGAGCAGACGAATGCAGCCGGACGAAACCGCCTTGCCGATTGAATGCGCCTCGGGACTGCCGTGGATGCGGTAGAGCGTATCCTTGCCGTCCTTGTGGATGTAGAGGGCACGCGCACCGAGCGGGTTCTTCAGGCCCGGGGGCATGCCGCCATTGGCGATGCTGTAGGGAGCGAGCTTCGGCTGGCGCGCCACCATCTCGTCGGGCGGTGTCCAGCGCGGCCATTGGCGCTTGTAGGCAACGACCGCGCGCCCCGACCAGGCGAACCCCTCGCGGCCGACGCCGATGCCGTAGCGCATTGCCCGTCGGCCGGGCAGCACGTGATAGAGATACTTCGCCGGCGTATCGACGATCAGCGTGCCGGGCCGCTCATCGGTCGGATAATCCACCTCCTGCCGCCAGAACTTCGGATCGACCTCGGCGACCTTGACTTCGGGAATCGGGAACTCTTCGTCCGGCATCGCATAGTACATCGGCGGCACGACCGATCCCGTCGTTGCCGGTACCGTTGCCGCCGCCGGGATCAGTACAGGCGTCGGGCCTGCGGTCGCACAGCCGGTGACAAACAGGGAGGCTGTGCCGACGAAAAGGCTGCGGCGGGTGAGCGTGATGCCGGTCTTGTGATCGGCCATGGATGAAGAGGGCTCGTTTGATTCGGTCATATCGGGCATTCAACGATTCGATTGTTGCAATGCCGCTTCACAGGGAAGGCCTACCTTAAGGCTGCCTTAAGGGAGCGCCTTAAAAGTTCGGCTCTCAAGAATGTGAGGAATAGCAATGCGAGTCCTGATCGTCGAAGACGACGATATCCTCAGAGACGGCTTGAAGGTGGGCCTGGCGCTGGCCGGCTTCACCACCGATGCCGTCGGCACCTGCGACGCGGCAGCAACCGCGCTCGCCGCCAACGGCTTCGACGCGATCGTGCTCGACCTGATGCTGCCAGACGGCTCAGGCATGGATATCCTCAAGGACTTGCGCTCCGGTCAGAATGACACTCCAGTGCTGCTGCTGACCGCCCGTGACACGGTTCGCGATCGGGTAGCCGGCCTCGACACCGGGGCCGATGACTACCTGGGAAAACCGTTCGACCTCGACGAGGTGGCAGCTCGGCTGCGGGCGTTGTCCCGGCGGTCTACGGGCCGCGCAACGGCTGCGCTCGAATGGGCGAGCTTGCGGCTCGATCCCGCTCGACGGTCGGTCGAACAGGCGGGCAGGCCGGTGCAGCTATCCCGGCGCGAATACTCCATCCTACATACGCTGATGGCACATCCCGGCCTCATCTTCTCGAAGACCAAGCTGGAAGACAGGCTCTACGGCTGGCAGGAGGAAATCGAAAGCAACGCCGTCGAGGTCCATATCCATCATTTGCGTAGCAAGCTCGGGCCCGGCCTGATCGAAACCGTCAGGGGCATCGGCTATCGCTTGGGCGGGGCCGGCTGATGCGGTCACTGCGCACGCGCCTCTTCGCCATCCTGCTGGTCACGACGGGCCTTCTCTGGCTTTCGGCCACGGTCTGGATCTTTCTCAGCACCCGCGCCGAAGTCGAGCGGGTGCTCGACGCACGGCTGATGGAGGCCGCGCGCATGGTGAATTCGCTGATTGTCAGCCCCGACATGTTGAAGGAAGAAGGCGACGCTGACGCCAACCGCCTGATACAAAGCGCGACCAAGATCCCGCTGCTCGAGCATCCGCACTACGATCGCCAACTCTCCTGTCAAATCTGGTCGCTGGACGGCACACTGATCGGCAAGTCCGACAGCGCTCCCGACACGACCCTTGCGCCACACGCGACGGGCTTCTCGGAAACCGTCATCAACGGTGAGACCTGGCGGGTCTTCGCGGTTGAGAACGCCAGCCTCGGAGTGCGCGTCCTCGTCGGCGACAACCTGCGTATCCGCGACCGGTTGGTCAACGATATGGTCAAGGGATTGCTGCTGCCGGCCCTGCTGATCATCCCGTTGCTCGCCGTCTTGATCTGGCTCAGCGTCGGGCGCGGTTTGGCACCGCTCAGGAAACTCGCCGGCGATCTCGCAGCGCGCGAGGCCTCCGATCTGCACGCGATCGAAGACCTCGGCACGACGCGCGAAATCAGCCCGGTTCTGAAATCCCTGAATGGTCTCTTCGCCCGTGTCGCCGGCGCCCGCGAGCGCGAACAGAACTTCATCGCCTTTGCCGCGCACGAGTTACGCACGCCCCTGGCCGGCCTGAAGACGCAAGCCCAGGTCGCGCTCGCGAGCGACGATGGCGAAATCCGCGAAAAGGCGCTCGGCCAGATCGTCGCCGGGGTCGACCGCACCGGAAAGCTGGTGCGACAATTGCTGGACATCGCTTCGGTTGGGGCCTCAGAGAGCGCCGAACCGGCAGCCGACTGCGATGTCGGTGAAATGCTGACGGCCCTTCGGACTGAACTCGTCGGCCAGGCTCACAGGGTCGATGTCGCCATCGACGCGCAGCTGTTCGGTCTCAGGATCGGCATGGATCCGAACCTCTTCCGGCTGGTGGCACGCAACCTCCTGGAAAACGCCCTCAACCATTCGCCGCCGGGCGCAACGGTCTCCTGCAGTTGCAAGATGGAGGTGGACCGCCTCGTCTTCGCGATCGAAGACATGGGACCCGGCATTCCCGACGAGGAGATGCCGCATGTTACCGAGCGCTTCTTCCGTGGCCGCTTCAAGACGGCGGTCGGCAGCGGCCTCGGCTTGAGCATCGTCGAACAGGCGCTGGATCGCACCGGCGCGGAACTCGAACTCCGCAATTGCCAAAGCGGCGGCCTGTCAGCGCGCATCGTGCTGCCGCCGAGCCTCGTGCGGTGAGCTTGCGCCAGAGCCGGACGTGCGGCTTTGCACAACTGTCTGCCGTTCCGCAATTCCCGCGGAAAACCGTTTCACCCTTCGCGACGCCGCCAGGACTCCCGGCAACTCAAACTAGCTCGAAAGAAGGCGTTGACCTCACGACCAGGCGTGACACGCTCAGGCGTGGGTCACTTCGGTCATCCGCGAGGACCATACTCCGGGTGGCGCGAGCCGAGAGGAGACGAGTCATGGCAGGGAACGGTAGCTACAACGGAACGTGCTTCTGTGGCGCAGTCGAGATCGAAGTGAGCGGCGACCCGACCGCCATGGGCTTTTGTCACTGCAGTTCGTGCCGGACGTGGTCGGCGGGGCCGGTGAACGCCTTCACGCTCTGGCCGCCGGAGAAAGTCCGGATCGTCAAGGGCGCCGATAATTTCGTCGGCTATCAGAAGACCGCGACGAGCGTGCGCAAATGGTGCAAAGTCTGCGGCGGTCATCTCATGACCGAGCATCCGCTGTGGGGCGTGACGGACGTCTCTGCTGCCGTCATCCCGGCATTGCCGTTCAAGCCCGCGCTCCACGTCAACTATCAGGAGACCGTGCTGCCAATGAAGGACGGCTTGCCCAAATATCGCGATTTCCCACCAGCTTTCGGCGGCACCGGGGAATTGATCGGGGAATGAGTCAGGCCGCGGCCGGAGCGGCGTTCTGCAGGTAGTGCTGCAGGGCGGTGCGGGTGTTGACGAACAGGCGATCGGGGCCGAGCTGATCGGCAAAACCGGAAGCCCGCACATAGGCGAGCACGTCCGGGTTCAGCTCGGCCAGCCAGACGGTAACCCCGTGTTCGCTGATGCGGCGCTCGCCTTCCATCATCATCTGCAGCGCGGAATACTCGATATCGAAGACGCGGCTCATGTCGAGCACGAGAATCCTGGGCTTGTGCTTGGCGACCAGCATCTGCGCCTGGTCTGCCACCTGCTGGGCATTGGCAAAGAACAGGCGTCCCTCCGGCCGAATAATCAGCAAGCCTTCAAAGGTCTCGTCGTCTGGATGATCCGGTGACAGCGGCCGGAGCCGATCGGTGCCACGCTTGCGGCCAACGACATGCACCTTCGGTGCCGAAGCCTGGCGGGCCAGCCCGATGAACGACAGGATGATCGCGATGATGATGCCTTGGAGCGTGCCGAAGAACAGCACGCCGAGGAAGGCCGCAAGCGCCCATCGAAACTCCATCCGCCTGACCTTGCGCACCGACCAGAAATCCGCCGGCTTGATGAGGCCGACCGAGTAAACGATGACGATCGCCGCGAGGACGGCCTGCGGCAACAGGCCGAGCAAAGGCGCCAGGACGAGCATGGTCGCCGCCGCGGCCGCAGCAGTGACCAGCGACGCCACTTGCGAATGCCCGCCGACGGCGCGCACGACGGCGGTTTGCGATGTGCCGCCACCGGCGCTCATAGCGCCGAACAAGGCACCGGCGAGGTTTGCGGCGCCCGTCGCCAGCAGCTCGCGGTTCGCCCTGATCGGCGGGTCGGAGGGAGCGGCAAATGCACGCCCGGCGGCGATGGTCTCGGTGAAGCTCATCAGCGCAATCCCCAGAGCACCGGGCAGAAGCTCTCGGGCGAGACCGAGGCTAGGCAGGGTGATCGACGGCAGCGACTGCGGAATGAAGCCGACGATGGAGACGCCGAGTGCCTCGAGACCGGCAAGCCAGGAAAGCGCAATACCCGCCGCCACGGCCAGAAGCGGCGCCGGCGAATGCGGCCAGAGCCGCTCCATCGCCAGCAGCGCCACCAGGGCGGCAGCCGCAATCGCCAAGGTGAGCGTCGAGGTTTCCGGCAAGTGGCCGACGATGCTGACGATATCCCGGAAGAAGCCTTCCTTGGTGATGTGAAGGCCAAGCAGCTTCGGCACCTGGTCGAGCACTATAACGAGGCCGATGCCGGCCTTGAAGCCGATCAGGACCGGCGAGGAGATGAAATTGGCGACGAAGCCGAAGCGGAGAACGGAAGCGAGGATAAGAATCCCGCCGGTCATCGCCGTCAGCGTCGCGGTTGCCGTTATCAGCCTGCCGGGATCGCCATCGGGGACGGCAAGCCCGAGCTGCGTTCCGGCGAGGATCGCAAGGGTGGTCGTCGACGAGACGCTCAGGACCCGGGAGGTGCCGAGAAGCGCGTAGACGATCATCGGCACGAAGGCGGTGTAGAGACCGACACTGACAGGCAGACCGGCGACCGTGGCATAGGCCATCGCCTTCGGCAGAACCACGGCAGCGGCCGTGAGACCTGCAATCACATCGAGCCGTAAACCCGTGGTGAAACCGCGACCGTCGCCGACAGGCGAATGCTCGTTCGATGCCATCCGGACCGCCCTCTGACAGAAGCTTTCATGAAGTAATTCTAAAGCGATAGCACTGGGTAAAAACCGTTGCAAGGAGCGCCGCGGCCGGAGATCGGACGTCGGTTCCCGTCTCTCAACGCAGCCGCTGGCAGGCTGCTCGACTTGCGGCTATCTTGACGGTGGCGGATGCGGAGCCGAGCGGGAATCCCGGCGACAGACGCGAAACGGGATCGTTGGCATGGCGGGCTTCCAGTCCCGCGAAAGGGAGGATTGCGTGGCGGCATCTCATCGCAGGAGCCATTCGAAAAGAATGCGGCGCCTGTTCTTCTCGAATCTTTACCAGCAGCTTCAGGTGCTGTGGCCGATCTTCTCCGCGATCCTGATCGTGATGACCGGATCCGGTGTCATCATCGGCCAGATCGAGGACTGGCGGCTCGATGAGGCTCTCTATTTCACCTTCGTCACCGGGCTGACGATCGGCTACGGCGACATCACGCCGAAATACCTGACCGCACGGGTGCTGGCTCTGGTGATCGGTTTTTCCGGCATCGTCCTGACGGGCCTCGTCGCGGCCATCAGCGTGCAGGCGTTGAATGCAACCAGCAGGAATGAATCGGACGATCGCTGAGGAGAGCGGATGCCAGCGTGCCCGCTCTCCCGCTGCAAGCCTGCCGCGGCTCAGCCGGCCACGAAGCGCCCCTCGGACACGATCTCGGAGAGGGCCTTGCGCGGGCTCGGCTGTTCGCGCTGCTTCAGGGCCTCCGGCAACAGTGCCTTGTCGCCCTGACGGCCGATCGCGGCGGCGGCCTCGATCCGGAAGTTTTCGGGCACTTCGAGTTCGGCCCGCGCGCGATCATAGTCGATGCCGGCCATACCGTGCGCCTGCCAGCCGGAATGGGCCGCCTGCAGGGCGAGCGCACCCCAGGCCGCGCCCGCATCGAAGGAATGGGTGTAGGAGGGCACCTCTTCGCTGGCGCCCGGCGGCAACAGCGACGTCTTCGACAGCACGAAAATGAGGGCCGAGGCTTCCTTTGCCCAACTGCGGTTGAACTCGTTCAGAAGGCCGAGCAGCTTCTCCCAGTCCCGTCCGCCGCGGCGAGCATAGACGAAATGCCAGGGCTGGGCATTGTAGGCGGATGGCGCCCAGCGGGCGGCCTCCAGGATTTCGAACAGCGCGGCCTCGGAAATCTCTTCGCCCGAATAGGCCCGCGGCGACCAGCGTTCGAGGAACAGCGGATTGATCGCGTGGTCCGCGACACGTGAATTCACATGCAATGTCATGGGGATGGTCCATTCATCGGCGACGCGCTGCCGCCGTTCGGGTTGGTCATTGGCGGCCGAAGCTTTCGTATCGATCGCAACGACTCCTCAAGGTCGAGATCTCATCGGAGAGTTCGGCGATACGGTTCCTGAGCTCATTGGCCGTTCCGTCCTCGATATCGTCGAAACCGAAACAGTCCCGCGCCTCGTGCAGTTCCAGCCGGCCCTGCAAGACCTCGCGGATTGCGCTCAAGCGCTCATATTGCCGCAGCATACTCATCTCAGACCTCGTTTCAGCAGTCGCCGCAACTCGCGCCGACCGGAGAGCGTTTCTGCCCGGCCCAATTCCTGACCGAGCTTCTCCGAGATTATCCACACAAATGGTAGATTAAAGGAAATCTGACCCAAAGAGCGGGCGAGACGTGAAAAAACTGCACCGCCTTTGGTTCATGCCGCAGGCGCAAGCGGCGGGGAGATGGATGGGTTTGCCGGCAACGCTGTCGCACCCTGCGGCATGGGTGGGACCTGGGCGATGGGAGGCTCGCCCAGGTCGGGAGACGTCAAGCGGTGGGCAGGTCCTTCGCGTCGGGGCGGTTGCCATCGAGGAAGCCCATGTCCCGCTTCAGATGATCCGACAGGTCCCTGACGTCGACGACATCAAGCACCGGGCGCTTCCGGGCGAACAGAAACGCCAGCCAGGAGCCCGCGGAAAAATCGTTTGTCGACGAAAAACTACGTACTTGAATGGTTGTCATAGCCATCATCCTCTTCATCAATCCGTCTAATGGACGGACCTTGAAAATGGTTATGAACCACATCACCTTCCAATCGAATTTCGCTCACCATACATAAGGCCATTTGATGCATAAGACACTTCCGCTCCCGCCATTGACGGCGATACGCGTCTTCGAGGCGGTTGCCCGGCATGGAAGCTTCACCAAGGCCGCAACCGAGCTCGGCATGACCCAGGCGGCGGTGAGCTATCAGATCAAGGTTCTCGAGGATCGTGTCGGCGCGCCTCTGTTTTTGCGCCGGCCGCGCCAGATCGCCCTGACCGAAGTGGGGCAACGGCTCGCACCCGCCGTGACGCAAGCCTTCGAGCAGCTCAGCGAAGCCTACGTGACGGCGCGCGGCGGTGCCCAGGGAACGCTGGTGATCAGCACGATCGCCACCTTCGCCTCCAACTGGCTGGCACGGCGCCTTGGCTCCTTCCAGATCGCCCACCCCTCGCTTGCCGTCCGCCTTCAAACCGAGCCCCACCTGGTCGACTTCAGCCGCGAAGAGGTCGATATCGGTATTCGCTCAGGCGGCGGCGACTGGCCGGGGCTTGCGGCACACCGGCTCATCAACGCCGATTTCACCCCCATGCTCAGCCCGAGCCTCGCCGCAAGCATCGGCGGGGTGAAAGAGCCGGCCGATCTCCTGCGTCTGCCGCTGCTCGATCCGGGCGACCCCTGGTGGGCCAAGTGGTTCATGGCCGCAAATGTGCCGGCCGAGGGCCTCTCGAGCCGTCCGGGCGCAAGCATGGGCGCACAGGTCTATGAGGGCAACGCCGCGACGGCCGGCCAGGGCGTCGCAATCCTGACGCCCGCCTTCTTTGCCGCGGAATTAGCCGATGGGCGCCTCGTCCAGCCCTTCGATCTCCTCTGTAACGACGACCAGGCCTACTGGCTGGTCTACCCGGAAACGCGGCGCAATTCGTCGAAGATCAGCGCCTTCCGTCAATGGATCCTGGGCGAGCTCGCAGCGTGAGCCCAACATTTTTGCCTCGTTCCGGAACTCTCGGGCATGCCCGGGAGTTGCATTCCCGAAGCGCCCATAACGAGGGTCACGGGAGCGATCATGCAACGCGCGCCGACGGAACAGTTCCGTTCAGCCACTGAGAACGCCTGGTGGACTGTCCATCGCGGCGATGGACCGATCGTCGGCACCGCGATCCACAATGGGCATGCCATGCGCAGCGACGCCCGGGCGCTGGTGGCCCTGACGGACGAGCAAAGGCTGCGCGAAGAGGACCCATTCACCGAGTTTATCATCCGGGATCTCGCCAACCGCATTGTCGTCCATCGATCCCGCTTTGAGGTCGACATCAACCGTGCCCGTCCCGGCGCGGTCTATCTCCAGCCGGCTCAGGCTTGGGGCCTTTCCGTCTGGCGGGAGCCGCCGTCGGCGGAGCTGATCGAGGCCTCCCTTGCCCTCCATGACGAATACTATGCCATGCTGCGGTCGATGCTGACGGCAATCGAGCGCCGCCATCAGCGATTCATCGTTCTTGACGTGCACAGTTACAACCATCGACGCCAGGGGCCGGAGGCCGAACCGGCCGATATCGCCGAAACACCCGAGGTCAATATCGGAACCTCGTCCATGGACCGGGTCAAATGGGCCGGCGTCATCGACACGCTGATATCAACCGTCAGCGCCACCACGGTCGCGGGCCGGCCGGTGGATGTGCGCGAGAACATCGCCTTCCAGGGGCGCGGGGAACAGACGCGCTTCATCCACGAGCACTTTCCCGATACCGGTTGCGCGATCGCGATCGAGTTCAAGAAAACCTTCATGGACGAGTGGACTGGCAAGCCGGATCTCGAAGCGCTGCGGTCGCTGCGCACACTGGTCGGATCGCTCGCTCCGGTCCTGACCGAGGCGCTCGCGAGGCAGCGATGACGGACCGGACACCCATGCTCGCCGGTCCTGGATCGGAGTGGCTTGATGAAGCCATTGTCCGACTGAAGAGTGGCCGTGCCGTGCGACGGGACTTCGGCGAGGGTGGACGGCTGCACATCGACCGCCTGCTTCCCTTCCTCTGCGTTCATATCACCGCCGAGCACCAGCAGCCGGTCGCGCGCGACATCGCCCAGGCGAATGCCGCCTATCTGCTGGCGCCGAGCGTCGATATCGCCGCCGCCGTCATCGAACGGGTCGGCCGCGTGATCGAAGAACGACTGGGCATGTTCATCGTTCTCGAATTTGCGGAACTCGAAAGCGACGATCCGCCCGCCAAGGACGCGCCTTTCCTGCCGCCGTTCCTGATCGAGGTTGTCGCCGGGACGACCGGCGCCGAGCAGATTGCCGCGAAAGCACTGATCGAGACAGCTGCAACGATCGAAGGAAAGTTCCGAACGCCACATGTGACGCTCGTCGAGCGAAACCCGGATGCGACCGCGCGGCGGAAATCCCTGGCGATCGACTATCCTCATCTCACCGTACGCTTCGCGCCGATCTATTGCGAGCCCGGCACCCGCCGCATCTATCCGCAATTGCGCGAGCGGCTGGTCGCAAGCGTCTTCGATGCCGGCCTTCGGGCCATCACAGCCTTCGCCCGCGCCAGGTCTGACGACTTCCGGATACCGACGCACCGTGCCCTTGGCCGGAAGGCCTTCGTCGATGCGGTCGTGCGCGCCGATCGCGGCATGGACGACATCGCCTCCAGCTTCGATTTCCTGCTCGCGGTAACGCCGATCAACGCCGAGGCCGCCTGGGCTGACTTCGCGTCGAGCGGCTTTTCGCGAAGTCCCCGCCTCTACTATCGCCCGCTGACGCTGCAGATCGAAACGGCCAAGCGCAAACTCTTCACCCTCAATTTCGAGCATCTCGAAGATCCGCTGCTCTACGCCCTCTATCGCGAAAAGCAGCAGGAAGTCGATCTCCAACTCTCGATGATTTCCGCCCGCGAGACCCGCAAATTCGTTGAACTCGGTCGCGCCCTCTACGGCCCGGTCGAAGACGAGCTTCTCGACGCCGCTTCCGACGTCCTTGCGGAAACCGCCACCGATGGCAACACGTCGCCGACATCCGACAACAAGCGCGGCTGCGACTACATAAGGGAGCGTGGGCAGGCGATGATATCAGCCTATCGGCGCCAATCGCCCGATTTCACCGCGTCCGTCGAAATTCGCGACGATCTGCCCGCCGGCCTGCTCGTTTCGCGTGGCCAATTGCTGATCGCCCGAAGCTCGGCACTCGACGCCGACCGCGTCGAGGCGCTGCTCAATCATGAGGTGGGCGTGCACCTGCTGACCTACTTCAACGGCTCGGCACAGGGTCTCAGGATTCTGCGCTCGGGCCTTGCAGGTTACGAGGGCATGCAGGAAGGGCTCGCCGTTTTCGCCGAATACTTGAGCGCCGGCATGACCGCAGATCGGCTGCGGGTGCTTGCGGCGAGAGTTGTCGGCTGCGCTGCCCTGCTCGACGGCGCCGAGTTTCCGGAAACCTACCGGATGCTCGTCGATGACCACGGTTTCGGGACCGCCGAGGCCTTCAACATTACGCTTCGCATCTATCGCGGCGGCGGACTGGTCAAGGACGCGATCTACATGCGCGGCCTGCTGCAGCTTCTCGACCACCTCGCCGACGGCGGCAGTCTCGAACCCTTCTGGATGGGCAAGATCGCCGCGTCGCATTTCGGTGCAATCCAGGAACTCAATTTGCGCGGCCTCCTTGGTGCCGCGGCCATTCGCCCTATTTTTCTCGATGACGTCAAAGCGCGCGACCGGCTTCAAAGAGCCGAGAGGGGAATGACCCCGCTCGACATGGTCGCAGACTAGAGCGCCGTGCGTTCCGATGAACGCACTGAGATCGCAGCATATGTCGGAGTCGGACCACTAGGAAACCGGATGCGCATCGCCTTTTTCGTCAACTCGATCGAGGGTGAAGAGACGTTTTACGCGACGACGTCGCTGGCGCTTGCAGCGCTCGCCCGCGGCCACGAGATTGCCTACATCACGCCCGGCGATTTCACCCTGAGGCCCGATGGCCGGCTGACGATCCACGCCCTGAAACTCGGTTCGGCGAAGCCGCCCAAGGCCGAGGCCTTCATCGCCGCATTGCGAAGCGGCGCCACACAGCACGATATCCTGGACATTGCCGAAATCCAGGTTCTGTTTCTCAGAAGCGATCCGTCGGAAGACACCGGCCCTCGCTCCTGGGCCGCCCACTCCGGCGTGATCTTCGGACGGCTTGCAGCCGAACGCGGGACAATTGTCGTCAACGACCCCGACGGCCTGGCACGAGCGCAGAACAAGCTCTATCTTCAGGGCTTCCCCGAAATCGTTCGGCCGACCACACTGATCTCAAAGCACATCGAGGAGATAAAGGCTTTTGTCGACGAGCACCCCGGGGGCGTCATCCTCAAGCCGTTGCAAGGCTCCGGCGGCAAGAACGTCTTCAAGGTCAGTTCCAGCCACGAGACGAACCTCAATCAGATCTTCGAGGCGGTCTCCGAGATGGGCTATGTGATCGCGCAGGAATATCTGCCGGCAGCGACCGAAGGAGACGTCAGGCTGTTCCTGATGAACGGCCGGCCGCTCAAACGCGGCGATACCTATGCCGCGGTTCGGCGCGTCCCGGCGGACGGCGAGCTGCGGTCCAACATGCATGTCAACGGCAGGCCGATCGCCGCGGTGATAACGCCCGAAATGCTCGCCGTCGCCGAACAGATGCGTCCCAAGCTGGTGCGCGACGGCATGTTCCTTGTCGGGCTCGACGTGGTCGGCGACAAGCTCGTCGAGGTGAATGTCTTTACCCCCGGGGCCCTGCCCGAGATCGCCGAGCTTACCTCGATCGATTTCAGTGAGGATATCGTGGCGGCGCTTGAACAGAAGCTCGACATCAAGCGGGCCAACGGCGGCACCCTTTCCAATCGCGAGCTTGCTACCCTCTGACCTGCAGTCAGTGCCCGCGGCAGTTCCACCTGCCCGGCGATCGGGGAAATCCTGCCTTTCGCACTGTCAAAACCCCGCTCGCGCGGTATAAGCGCCGCGCAGCCCGGGCATCTTCGTGCTCCCAAACAAAGATCACCGGCTGTCGCCGGCGCGTCCAATTGGACGCCCTCCCAAGGCCCAAGCTCCGGCGTCAACGACATCATGAGGTTAAACCATTGGCAGGTATCATCACCAAGGGCTCTGAGCCCGCGCGCGCGGTCTCATCCGCGTCATCGGACGCCACGGGCTATCGATTTGCCCTCTTCGCACTCACCTCACTGTTCTTCATGTGGGGCTTCATCACGTGCCTGAACGACATTCTGATCCCGCATCTGAAGAACGTCTTCTCGCTCAACTACACGCAGTCGATGCTGATCCAGTTCTGCTTTTTTGGCGCCTATTTCATCGTCTCGCTTCCTGCCGGCGCGCTGGTCAAGCGCATCAGCTACAAATGGGGGATCGTGCTCGGTCTCGTCATCGCCGCGGTCGGCTGCGCGCTCTTCGTACCGGCGGCAAGTTATCGCATCTATGCGCTGTTCCTCGGCGCTCTCTTCGTGCTGGCGAGCGGCATCACGCTGCTGCAGGTCTCGGCCAACCCCTATGTGACCGTGCTTGGTCCGCCGGACACGGCCGCAAGCCGCCTGACGCTGACCCAGGCCTTCAACTCCCTCGGCACCACGCTCGCCCCGATGTTCGGCGCGACGCTGATCCTGTCGGCTGCGGTCGTCGCGACTGCCGATCCGACGCCAGAGCAACTTGATGCTCTAAGGCTCGCGGAAGCGAGCGCGGTCAAGCTGCCCTATCTGCTCCTTGCCGCCGCCTTCCTGCTGCTTGCGGCGCTTTTCGCCGCCCTGAAGCTGCCGACCGTCGAAGTGCATGACGAGATCGAGCCGATCACCGACGCCAAGTCGGCCTGGCACTATCGGCACCTGGTTCTCGGTGCGATCGGCATCTTCGTCTATGTCGGCGCGGAAGTCAGCATCGGCAGCTTCCTCGTCAACTTCCTGAATCAGCCCGACATTGCCGGCCTCTCCGAAGCCGACGCCGCCCACTATGTGATGTATTTCTGGGGCGGAGCGATGATCGGCCGGTTCATCGGCGCGGTTGCGATGCGCTTCGTCGACGACGGCAAGGCGCTCGCCTTCAACGCGGTCGCAGCGATCATGTTGCTGCTCCTCACCGTCTTTGCCGGCGGCCGCGTTGCCATGTGGTCGGTCCTGGCGATCGGGTTCTTCAACTCGATCATGTTCCCGGCGATCTTCAGCCTGGCGCTCTACGGTCTCGGGAAATACACGAGCCAGGGCTCGGGCATCCTGTGCCTGGCGATCGTCGGCGGCGCGCTCCTGCCGCTGATCCAGGGCGGACTTGCCGACACGCTCGGCATCCATCTCGCCTTCCTGATGCCCGTCGCCTGCTATGCCTATATCGCCTTCTACGGCTTGAAGGGGCACAGGCCGACCTGATTACGAAAATCCGCACTTCGCCGCCGCGGCGGCGAAGTGCCTCATGCCGGAACAGCGCCTACAGCGACTCGTCGACGATGACGACAGGACGCCCCATCGAGCAAGCCTCGACACGCGCCTCGACGCGGTAGACGGAGCGCAGCATGTCCGCGGTGATGACCTCATGGGTCGGACCGCTCGCGAGCACCGAACCGCCGCCGATGACGATCGTGTCGTCGCAATAGCGCAGCGCATGGTTCAGATCGTGCAGCGCGATCAGCACCGCCATTCCCGATTGCGCCGACAGGCGTTTCATGAAGCCGAGCACCTCGATCTGGCGGAAGAGATCGAGCGCCGAGGTCGGCTCGTCCATCAACAGCACTTCGGGCTTACGCACCAGGGCCTGGGCAATGGAGACGAGCTGGCGCTGGCCGCCGGAGAGCTCGCCGAGGCCGCGAAAAGCGAGATCGGCGATCCGCAGTTCTGAAAGCACCCGATCGATCTCCGAGAGCTCGCTGTCCTTCACCTTCCAGCCGGAGCCCTGCTTGGCCGACAAGAGCACCGATTCATAGACTGTGAGCACGGCATTGGCGCCGGTATCCTGCGGCATGTAGCAGATGCCCTCGGTCCCCTTGGCGGTGTCGGACAGATGGACGGTTCCGGGCCCGGACGTCAGGCTTGCTATGCGCTTGAACAGCGTCGACTTGCCGGCCGCATTCGGACCGATCACCGCCGTCAGGCCGCCGCCTCTGAGCACGCCGGTATTGACGTCGGACAGCACGGTTCGCCGGCCATAGGTCGCGCCGACTTTTTCCAGCGTCAGGCTTACCATGCGCGCCTCCTATTGGTGAAAATCAGCACGAAGAAGAAGGGCACCCCGACGAGTGCGGTGATGACGCCGATCGGCAGCACGGCACCCGGGATCAGCATCTTGCTGACGACGGAGGTGACCGAGAGCAAGAGTGCCCCGCACAAAACCGAGGCGGGAAGGAAGAAGCGCTGATCTTCTCCGACCAGCATCCGGGCGATGTGCGGCGCGACGAGGCCGACGAAGCCGATCGTGCCGACGAAGGAAACCGGAATCGCCGCAAGCAGGCTCACCGTCATCATCGCTTCGAGCCTTAGCCGGCGAACATTGATGCCGAAACTCGCCGCCTTGTCGTCGCCGAGCCGAAGCGCCGTCAGCGCCCAGGCGTGCCGTGCGAAGAGCGGCAGAGCGAAAAGCAGCACGGCACCGGTGATCCAGACCTTCGGCCAGGTTGCCTTGGTGAGGCTGCCCATCGTCCAGAACACGACAGCGGCCAGCGCCTGTTCGGAGGCGAGATATTCGAGCAGCGACAACGCGGCATTGAAGGTGAAGACGAGCGCGATGCCGAGCAGCACGATCGTTTCCACCGTGACGCCGCGCATGGTGGAGGCGAAATGGATGAAGAGTGCTGCCAGCATCGCCATCAGGAAGGCGTTGATCGGCACCATGTATTGAACCGCGACCGGAAAGACCGCGACGCCGGCAACGAGGCCGAGGGCCGCGCCAAACCCGGCAGCGGCGGAAATGCCGAGCGTGAACGGACTTGCGAGCGGATTGGCGAGGATCGTCTGCATCTGCGCGCCCGCGACCGACAGCGAGGCGCCCACCGTCACCGCCATCAGCGCGATCGGCATGCGGATGTCCCAGATGACCACGCGAAGCTGGTCGCTCACCGTGTCAGGCCGAAACAGCGCCGTCAGCACGTCGGCGAGCGGATAGTTTGCAGGTCCGAGGGCCATGTCGACTGCGACCGATGCAAAGAGCGCGCCGATGAGACAGAAGATCAGCACCAGACGGCGCAGAACGAGGGCGCGGTAGCGCCCTCGTCCCTCAATGCCGGAAATATGGTCGGTCATGGCAACCATCATTCACCCCCTGTCGCAAGCGAGATGAAGTAACCCGGGCGATAGATCACCGGCAGGAACTTCTCATGAAACTCGCGGAAGGTCCGATCCGGATCGATGTCGGCGAAAAGTTCCGGGTGGAACCACTTGGCGAATTGCTGGATCGGCACGAACTCGTAGGGCGCACCATAGAACTGGTGCCAGACCGCATGCACGTTGCCCTCCTTCACCGCCTTCAAGCCGGGAAAGCCCGGGCGCTGCATCAGGCCGCGCAGCCGCGTCTCAGCCGCTGCTGCATCGGCACCGCGGCCGACGCTGACGAACTGGTTGAGATCGGATTCGGCCGACCAGTTGCTGCCGGTGATGATGACATGGTCCGGATCGCTGACGATGAGTTGCTCGGGATTGAGGTCCCCGAAGGTGCCCTTGATGACGTCCGAACCGATATTGTGGCCGCCGGCCTTTTCCACCATCTCGCCGAAATTGGCCGGACCGAAGGTTCGGCAGCAGGCGAATTCGCCGGTGATGCCGGGCGAGCGTTCGATGAACACTTTCGGACGCGCAACCGCCCCGGCCTTGGCCAGCCGGTCGGTCACCAGCGCGATCTGGGCGTTGCGGTATTCGATGAATTCGCGCGCCCTTGCTTCGGCGCCAAAGAGCTGGCCGAGGATTTCGACGGATTTCTCGCTGTTGGCCGCCGGATCGACGCGGAAATCAACATAGACGACGGCAATGCCGGCAGCCGCGGCCTTTTCGATGAAGCCAGATTCTTCGACTGCATCTCGCGCTTCGAGGTTCAGCGTCAACACGTCAGGCTTGAGCGCAATAGCCGCTTCGAGGCTGAAATCCCCCGTCGGGATATAGCCGAAGCGCGGCAGCTTCTCGATCTCGGGGAACCGCTCGACATAGGCGGCGTAGGAATCCGGATCCTTCTTGATGAGATCGTCGCGCCAACCAACGATCGTATCGAAGACCTGCACCCCCTTCAGCGCCGCGGCGATGTGAATCTGTCGCGCCTCGCCAAGCAGTATCCGTTTGGCGGGCAGCGCCATTTCGACCCGACGGCCGGTGACGTCGACGATTTCCGCAGCGCCGGCCGGCAGAGCCGCCAACACGACCGCCGCAATCATCGCGGACGCGATTTTCCTGAAGATCGACATTCTCATACCTTTCGATCGCGGCGCCGGCGGCCTCCCGTTCCGCTAGCCGCCGATGCAGTTACTTGCTGGTCGTCAGCGAAACGAAGTAGCCACCCTTGTAAGGAAGCGGCAGGAAACGCTCGTGCAACTCCCTGAACGTCGCCTCCGGGTCGAGATCGGCAAAGAGGTCGGGATGCAGCCACTTGGCGATCTGCTGGATCGCGACGAACTGGTAGGGGTTGTTGTAGAACTGGTGCCAGATGGCATGGACCTGGCCGTCCTTGACCGCCTGCACGCCGGTAAAGGCCGGGCGCTTGGTGAGGTTTTCGAGCTTGCGGACGGCTTCCTTTTCATCGGCACCGTAGCCGACGCCGACCCAGGCCCCCCCCCGGCACATAACCCTGCCAGTTGCCGCCGGTGATGATGATCTGCTCCGGATTTGCGGCGATGATCTGCTCCGGATTTACCGTGCCGAATGTGCCGGGAATGATGTTCTTCGCCATGTTCACGCCGCCGGCGAATTCGACCATCTTGCCGAAATTCTCGTTGCCGAAGGACATGCAGCAATCCTCGGAGTAACCGCCGGCGCGCTCGACGAAGACGAGCGGCTTCTTCGGATTGGCCTTCGCCAGCACGTCGGTCACCTTGGCGATGTTCTCGGCGCGGAACGTGATGAACTCTTCGGCCTTTTCCTCCTTGCCGAGAAGCTTGCCCATCACACGCATGCTCGGCTCGGTGTTTTCCATGGGCTTTTCGCGGAAGTCGACATAGACGAGCGGGATGCCGACCTTGGCGAGCTTTTCGATGTAGCCGGCCTCTTCCGTCGCCGTCTTGGCATCGACATTCATCAGGACGACATCGGGCTTCAGCGCCACCGCCTGCTCGATGTCGAAGGTCCCGTCCTTCATGCCGCCGAAGGTCGGCAGCTTGGCGATGTCAGGGTATTTCGCGAGATAGGCGGCGTAGCTTTCAGGATCCGCCTTCGCCAGGTCGTCGCGCCAGCCGACGACGCGCTTGAGCGGCTCATCGCGGTCGAGGGCGCCGAGGAAATAGATCTGGCGCCCTTCACCGAGGATGACGTGCTCGACCGGTACATTGACCTCGACGTCGCGACCGGTGACATCTCTCAACGTCACGACATCAGCGAAGGCTGCCGTTGAAAAAAGCACGCAAAAGCCCGTGGCGGCCGCGGCCACCCTGTTGAAAAACTGCATTGTTTTCTGCTCCGCTGGGAAAATCGACGCGATCTAATGTTTCATGACTTTATTAGTCAACATTTATCTTTTAGAACGCCTCCAAACAAGGGCGAGCGGTATCGATATGAGCGATGTAACGGATCGGCAGAACTACAACCTGCGGGATGAAATCAAGGCCTACTGGTCGGAACGCGCCGCGACCTTCGATCTGTCGCCAGGACATGAGGTCTTCTCGGAGGACGAGCGCGCGGCTTGGCACAGGCTGTTTCTACGCCATCTCGGACCGGGGTCCGGCCGCAGCGCGTTGGATCTTGCAAGCGGCACCGGCGTCATTTCGCACCTGCTCGATGATCTCGGCTTCAAGGTGCAGGGCCTGGACTGGGCCGAGCCGATGCTCGAACGCGCCCGTGAAAAGGCCCGCAAGCGGGGTCGTTCCATCCGTTTTGGTCTGGGTGACGCCGAAAACACCATGGAACCCGATGACCACTACGATGTCGTCGTAAACCGGCATCTCGTCTGGACGCTCGTCGATCCGGCCGCAGCCTTCACGGAGTGGCTTCGCGTTCTCAAACCGGGCGGAACCCTGCTGATCGTCGATGGCGACTTTGTGAATACCAGCGGGCTCGAGCGGTTGTTCTCGAAGCTCAGTGCCTGGGGACAACAACTCGGCGTGTTCAAGTCGGAAACGCCGAGCGGCTCATCACAGATGATGGCGACGCATCGCAGCATCCTCTCGCGCGTTCACTTCTCTGAAGGTGCGCGCGCCGAGGCCGTCGTCGTTCTTCTGCAGAGGGCCGGATTTGTCGATATCGAGGTCGATACCGATCTTGGCGAGATCCATCGCACCCAGGCGAGGAACTGGAATGTCTTCAAAGGTCTGGCGCGGCAGTCACAGCACCGCTACGCCATTCGCGCCGCAAAACCGTAGTTGTTCCGTCAGTCCGTAGGGGCATCCGAGATCTAGCCGCCGACGCGTTCGGCGAGACGCCGCAGGCCTGGAATGTCCTTGAGCGTCAGCTTCTGCCGGCCGCCCTGGACGAGGCCCTGGCCTTCCCAGGCGCTGAGGATGCGCGAGACCGTATGCAGCGTCGTTCCCGTCATCTCGGCGATATCCTGGCGCGAGATCGGGAAATCGATGCGGATACCGCCACCATCGGGCTTGCCGGCCTGCTCGGCCAGCCGCAGCACCGTGTGGGCGACGCGGCGCTCGACCTCTTCCGTCGACATTTCGCGGATGCGGGTATGCGCCTCGTCGAGACGCTGGCCGATCGTATGCATGGCGTTGACGGCAAGGTGGGGGTTCTTCTCGACGAAAACGTTCCAGAGCTCCGTCGGCCAGGCGAGAACGAGGCTCTCGATTGCTGCCGTCGCGGTTCCCGGGTAGTCGCTGCGCTGGAGCGCACGGGCAAAGCCGAAAAGATCGCCGGGATTGACGACCCGGACGATGATCTGCTGCCCATCCTTGGTGACCTGGGTCACCTTCAGCCGACCGTGCAGCAGCAGGAAGAAGAAATCGGCTGTCGCACCTTGTTCGAACACCGCTTCGTTCTGCGGAACGCGCCGCACCGTGGCGCGCGTCAGCAGCGAATCCAGTTCCGGATCGCTCATCTTCTGGAACAGAGGGAGCGATTTGACGAGTGTGCGATCAAGTGCAGCCACTTTGGCCCTATATCCTGCCGTTTGAGTTGCCCTGATGTAGCACAGCCCAGGACCCTGCAAAAGGACCAGAGCGCCGCACGACCGGTCAGACGCACAAAGGTCGCGGCAGCACCTCGAATACCACATGTTCTTGCCCCTGGACCGGCGGCGATCCAGGGGCAAAAGCATGTATTGGATCCATGCCGGCTGAGGCGCGAGGACTTGGCGGCTCTACCGGCCGCGCCGTGTCACCCAGCGCCCTGGAGCCGGCGTTCGAAGGCATAGAGCAAGGCCGAATACCAGCGACCGTCGCGCACCAGCCGAAAGCCGAGATTATCCGGCGGTACGCCGACGGCGCAGCCGCCGCTTTTCGGGTCACGGATAAAGAAGCTCATCGACGCCCGGTGCTTGCCGTTGACGACGAAGATGCCACAGGCAGGAGACTCCTTCAGCACCTCGCCGTCTTCGCCGATGGTGACGCGGCGGTGGCAGGTCTCGGTCCATTCCCAGACATTGCCGTCCAGGTCTGCAACCCCATACTCGTTTTCGCCGAAAGCGCCCGATGGCTGCGGCATCGGGTTCTCTGCGCGCTGCCGGCTCGCTTCGCGCTCGTAGTCCGCCAGCCAGCGCAGCGCCGGATTGTCCTTGGTGCCGTCGATCCCGAGCGCATCGTCTGGAAACTTGGAACCGGCGGCAAAGGCCCACTGCTGGTCGGTCGGAAGGCGCCAGACCACACCGGTCTTCTTCGTCAACCACGCCGCATATTCAGTCGCATCGGTATAGTTGACCCCGGTCATCGGCACACCCGGCAGGCCCGCGCCATGCCCGCCTTCCGGCTGCTGGCAGGCGCCGTCGGCAACGCAGCGTTCATAGTCCTGACGCGTCACCTGGTATTTCATGATCTCGAGCGGCTCCTTAAGCGCTGCGACGACGATGGGCGCATCGACGGCAAAACCGTTCTTCAGGAAGTGTCCCTCTGCCCGATAGCTCATTTCACGCGGCGCGATCGTCACGGTCACCGGTGCCTTGACCGACAGGTCGACGCCGTCCTTGAGATCGTCGAACAGCCCCACCTTCGCCGAAAGCCCGCCGCCGATGGCGACCAGAAGAACGGCCGGCGCTGCGAGCGACAGGAGCGAAACCGCAGATTTCTTTTTGCTGGGCATGGGAGGTCTCCGGGGAAACGGCACGCGCTGGCAGGCGCGTGCCCTTGGCGTGTGGGGTCGCTGAGACCGCGGCCCCACGGTTACCTTGCTTCAGGCTACATCGACGCCGGCTTGACGACCGAAGTCATGAGGTCGTCGTTCCATTCGCCGGTGACCTTGAAGTGGCCAGCAGCACCCAGTTCGAACGCTTCGATCAGGTTGTGGTTGACATAGGCGTACACACCCGGCTGGCGGAAGGTGTAGAAGGCAGCGCCCGCGGTTCCGCCCGGAATGAGCCAGGTTTCCTGGTCGAGGTCCGGCGGATTGCGGAACTTGCCGGTTGCCCAGACATAGTCACCATGTCCGCCGATCAAGTGCGGCCGCGTATCGCGGTTGGCCTGCGAATGGACGACGAGCACGCGCTCGCCCACGGCCGCGGTCAGGGCATTGTCGCCGGTCAGCGCGCCGACCGCGCCGTTGAAGACGATGTGGGTCGGGGTCAGCGTGCGCATCGCCTTCACCGCATCTTCATAGGCTTCGCCGGGGGTCTCGTATTTCTTGTAGTTCCCCGCCTCGTCCTTCGGCACGTAGAAGTCCTGTTCGCCGACATAGTAGACCTTGTCATAGGTCAGCGGCTGGCCCTTCTCGTCCTTCAGGCCTTCACGCGGTAGCACCATGATGGCGCCGTTCATGCCCGATGTGACGTGCCAGGGCACCATGCCTTCAGGCGCGCAATGGTAGACGAAGACGCCGGGCTTGGTGGCCTTGAAGCGAAGCGTCGTCTCCTCGCCCGGGTTGACCTGGGTCAGCGCGCCACCGCCCAGAGCGCCGGTCGCGGCGTGGAAGTCGATGTTGTGCAGCAACGTGTTGGTCGCCGGGTTGATCAGCCGCAGTTCGACATAGTCGTTTTCATGCACGACCATCAGCGGGCCCGGCACCGAGCCATTGAAGGTCATCGCGTGGATCTCGGTGCCCTCACGGTCGATCACCAGCTTCTTTTCCTCGATCGTCATGGTGAATTCGACGACGCGGGGTCCGGTCTTGGCGACCTGCTCGTGGGCATGCACGAAAGGCGGCTTGACGAGATCGACCTTCACGCGCGGCAGGGTCGAGATGTCGACGGGGGCAGCACCCGCTGCCGTGGCGGCACCGGCCGCCTTAGCCTGCGCGGTATGGAGAAGCGGCGCAACCGCGCCCGCCAGGGCAGCACCGGCAAGCATAGTCCGGCGGGTCATCTGAAGTTGTTCAGTCATCTTGCTCTCCTTCGACGCACTCCAGCGGCCGGAATTGGCCTTCTGCGAAACGCGCCTGTATTCAACGAGTTAGGGTGGGCGACGCCGACTTGGGCAGCCTCACCTCCGGTCTCGACCACCGGTCCCCCAGCAGTCACAAGAAAAGTAGAACCGGAGACGAATCGCGTCTTTGTCTTGGAACAAATCCTTTCGCGGAGATCGCTTTTCTTTGCCGCCGCATGAACGCACATGGCGGAGCCGGGTAACAATACTTGCGTTTTCGCAAAGAGCGGCTCCGAAGCCATTGATAGATCAAGCCTCATCCGCAAGCACGCACGACAAGGACGATGATCATGTTGGACAGACTCATAAGACCGAAACCGAGCGGCGGCATTCCGCGCGGGCTCTCGACCACCGGCCCGGTACTCTTCTCCTACGGTTTCCGGCCGTTCTTTCTGGGCGCCACCCTTTGGGCGATCGGCGCCATGGCACTCTGGATCTCCGCATTGATTCTCGGGGTCGACCTTGCCGGCAACTACGGCGCCGCGCATTGGCACGCTCACGAAATGCTGTTCGGTTTCTCCTCCGCCGTGCTCGGCGGCTTCCTGCTGACGGCGATCCCGAACTGGACCGGCAGGCTTCCGGTTTCCGGGCGCCCGCTCGCCGCCCTCTTCGGGCTCTGGATCGTCGGTCGGGCCGCGCTGCTTTCGAGCGGTGTCATCGGTCTGCCCGTCGCCGCAGGTATCGAAGCGCTGTTCCTGCCGGTCCTCCTGCTGATCTGCGCGCGCGAGGTGATCGTCGGCCGGAAGTGGAAGGACCTGAAGGTCATCGGCGGGCTGGTGCTCCTGTCCACCGCCAACATCTGGTTCCATCTTTCGGTTCTCAGCGACCTCGACGTCGATGCCGCAGCGCGGCTGGCGATCGGCGCCTACACTATGCTGATCATGATCGTCGGCGGGCGCATCGTGCCGAGCTTCACGCGCAACTGGCTGAACAAGGTCGGGCGCACCGATTTCCCGGTGCCCTATAACCGCTTCGACACGGCGGCGATCCTGATCGGCATCGCGGCGCTTGCCGCCTGGACCTTCGCACCTGTTCACATCGTCACCGGGGCGATCGCGCTCGTCGCCTGCGCCTTCCATACGGTGCGGCTGTTCCGCTGGCGCGGACTGGCGACCTGGCCAGAAAAGCTGCTCTTCGTGCTGCACGCGGCCTATGCCTTCGTGCCGCTCGGCTTCCTCGCGATATCAGCCGGTGCGATCGAACTCCTGAGCGAATACCCGGTCATGCATGTGCTGACCGTCGGCGTCGTCGCGTCGATGATGCTCGCCGTCATGACCCGCGCCAGCCGCGGCCACACCGGCAGGCAGCTGGTCGGCTCGGCGCTCACCAACGCCTCCTATGTCGCGATCATGACCGCAGCGCTGATCCGGCCGCTGGCGGAGGTGCTGCCCGCGCACTACCAACACCTGGTCGCGCTTTCGGGTGCGTTGTGGATCGCCGCTTTCGCTCTGTTCACGCTCGAATACGGGCCGATGCTGGTGCGCGAACGCCGCTCGCCGCGCGCCTCATCCTGACGGCGCGTTTCGAACCCAAAGCAAAAGGCGCCGGATCAGCGGCGCTTTTTTTTGCAAGACCACTTTCAGAAGATGCTGCCCTTCGTGAATTCGACCGCGCCGTCAGCCATCATCTCAGGCGTCCATGGAGGCTCGTAGGTCAGGCGCACTTCGGCGTACTCGACACCCGGCACATACCAGACGCAGTTCTGAACCGCCTCCTTGAGGAAGGCCGTCGCCGGGCAGCCCTTGATCGTCGTCGTCATGGTGACGCGGGCGATCCCGCCTTCCTGAACGTCGATGTCATAGATCAGGCCGAGATCGACGACATTCTTGCCCATTTCGGGATCGATGATGATGCGCAGCGCATCGCGAATCTTCGCTTCGAGATCTAGGGTTTCAGGCGCCGACATGGGTACGCCCTCCGCCGATGCGAATGAGGATCCGGTAGGTCTCGCCGGTCGCGTCGAAATTGCCGGCCCATTTGTGCCCGCGCTTGGCGAGCTCCGGATAGAGGAACAGCGGTTCGCGCGCGAGCAAGGCGAAGAGCACTTCGCCCTCCGTCATCTTCTCGGCCGTCGCCAGAATGCGCACCATCGGCTCGGGCGGATCGAGATCGGTCAGGTCGAGCTGGCGGCTCGGATCCGGCCAGGTATCGAGATCCGTTTTGCCGGCCGAAAGCCGGATCTCGTCGACCTCTCCTTCGGGCGTGAACAAAACCTCCCAGTCGCCATTGTCGAGCGGGCGATCCTGATGCGTGAAACCGCGACCGGCCATGACGCTGAAGAGCGGAACGGGCCTGAAGGTGGCAATCAGCTTCAGCGCCTGGCCTGGCGCCAGGCTGTCGACAGCATTCATGATGGCCTGAAACGGATCGCTGCCGCCGCGCAACAGCGGCCGGACGTCGAGTTCATAGGGATCTTGGCTCATGGGAACCTCCGTGAGGAATGGATGGCAGAAACAGGCCCGGTCGAACAAGTCCGCCAGGCAATCGAAGTTCGGCCGGAACGTTGATCAGCCGCCGTGTTCGCACGAACTCGAAGATGAGCGCATTGATGGCAATCAATTGGCCGAAGCTCGCAAAGCGAAACAGGATCGCGCTACCGATCAGCAGGGCCAGCGTCCCGACCGCAACCGTCAGATAATAGAGCCGAAACCAGCGAAGTGCCGCGGCCTCGACGACGAGGTCCTGGACCCGCGGCGTCGGCATACGCCCAAGTGCCGGCCCATAGCATTCGAGCCAGGTCATGAACGGTACGATCTTGTAAAGCTGGGCGAGACCCATGCCGGTCAGCCAGCCGAAGGTGACGAGATAGATGACGGCGCCCGAACCGGTGTCGAGCCGGCCGGCCGCCAACAGGGCGACGAACAGCACGGTCGCGGCGATCAGGGATGCGAAGGCACCGATGCTGGCGCGACTGTTGAGCTCGATCGCCTTACGCCGGCGCTCCCGATAGATGCGCAGGATATCGCCGACATAGATCGCCACGACTGCAGCGCCGGAAGCGACGGCAAGGATGAGAAGCGGCACACGGCCGAATGCGCCCACGAGAACGACAGGGACCGCTGCGGCCAGAAGGCCGAGACAAAGCGTACCGAGCACGAAGACGAGCCGGCTGCTTGCGCGTTCCTTGTCCGGCGAAAGCATGAACATGGTCAAAAGCCGGTAGCTGACGCCCATGGTGGTGAAGCTCAACCAGCCACAAAGGCCCAGGGAGGCATGAAGCGAAAGCCCGTCGATCGTCAGGTCGATCGCGCCTTCCGCATCGATCAATCCCGAGAGCACGCCGGCATAGACGCCGCCGAGCAGCATCGTGGCGAGGAGCGCAGCGAGACCGACCGCGACAAAGCGGGCGGGAAGCGGCAGCGGGCGCGCATGCCAGAGTGTCGCCGCGAAGGCGAAGCCAGGCACTGAGAACCCGACGATCGAGAAGGCGCCTCCGAGAGGAAGCAGCGTCACCGGAAGATCGATCGTGCCCGAAAGGCTGACGAAGCCGAGCGTCAGGCTGGCGATGCCGACAATGAGCAACAGGAGTGCCGGCAGGGCAACGCTCGGAAAGGACAACGGCCGGCCGACGAGAACCGGCACGAATTGTAGCAACGCACCGGTCATCAGCAGGCTCAACCAGCCCAGGACGACGATATGGACGAGCGCCAGCGTTTCCGGCGCCTCAAGGGCGGAGACCGGGTGGCCGTAGCCGAGAACCATCATGATCTCGCCGAGGACGAGAAAGATCAGCGCGGCCGCGAAATAGGACATGGTCCAGCGGGACAGCGTGGCTGCGAACATGGCGGTTCATCCCCTAGATCACGATGGGCTTTGGCCGAGCCGATCAAAAACCAATAAACGTGATCGATTCTCGTAAGTTAGAGCGGGATGTGCGCGGAAGTCCGCACAGACTTTTCTTCATCCCGCTCTCAAGGCGCACCGAGAGACTCAGTGCCCGCCGCAGCAGCAATCGCAGCCGGAGGATTGTTGCCGGCCGATTTCGACACGCCAGACATCAGGTCCTTGCTCGAGATATTCCCAGGTGAACTCGCCCGGATAACGCGTCTCCAACTGGTAGTGCAGCGGACGCGGATCATGATCGTTGATGATGATGAAGGCGCCGCCCTCGGCAAGCGCGTTCAACATGCCGAAGATTTTGGGATGGCGCTCCACCGGCGGGATCGTCCGCACGTCGATGAAGGGCTTGTCGGTCTCTGCAATGCTCATGGTCATCCGCTCTAGTCGCCGTCGTTGCTTGATGATCCGGGAAACGCCGGCGCACACGCCCCGGATTTCCGCAACCTAACGACGGCCGGACCGCGACATTTTGTCGAAGCGCAAACAAATCCCGGTTTGACCGAGACCACCCCCGTCCTTGACTTTTCGCAAAGAGTTGCCGGCTTGCGCAGCCTAGAAAGATGATCCATCGCCACCCAGATGAGGACGAAATGTTAGCTTCCGCGCTCCTGAAATACGGTGAAATGCGCCTGCCGCGCTACACGAGTTACCCGACCGCGCCACGCTTTGCCGCAGCGGTCGACGAGCAGACCTATGGCGACTGGCTGAAAGCGATCCCCGGCGGGCAGGACGTGTCGCTCTATCTGCACATCCCGTTCTGTCGATCGATGTGCTGGTATTGCGGCTGCCACACGACGATCACCAAGAAGGACGATCCGATCCTCGATTATCTCGACGTGCTCCGAGACGAGATCCGCATGGTCGCCGATACGGTCGGACGCCCCTTGCCGGTGGCGGAAGTGCATTTCGGCGGCGGCACGCCGACAATCATCGAGCCGCGCGAATTCCTGGCGCTGATGACGTTGATGCGCGAACGCTTCGCTCTCACTCCATCGACCAACGTCGCCGTCGAGATCGATCCGCGCCGATTGACGCTCGCCATGGCCGAGGCGCTCGGCGAAGGTGGCGTGCGGCGCGCAAGCCTCGGCGTGCAGAGCTTCGATCCCGTCGTGCAGAAGGCGATCAATCGCATTCAGAGTGAGAAGCAGACGGCCGAGGCCGTGGGCCATCTGCGCGGGGCCGGCATTGGCGGCATCAATTTCGACCTGATCTACGGGCTGCCGCATCAGACGGTTCGCTCCTGCGTCGAGACGGTCGAAGCGGCCGTGGCGATGCGTCCGGAACGGTTCGCCGTCTTCGGCTACGCTCATGTGCCAAGCTTCAAGAAGCACCAGCGCATGATCGACGAGAAGGCACTGCCGGACAGTGGCGCCCGCGCCGAACAGGCGATGGCGATCAGCGAGGCGCTCGTCAAGGCCGGCTACCGGCAGATCGGCCTCGATCATTTTGCCTTGCCTGATGACGATCTTGTCACCGCCCAGGCAGCCGGACGGCTTCGCCGCAACTTCCAGGGCTATACGACCGACAATTGCGAGACGCTGATCGGTTTCGGCGCCTCGGCGATCGGCCGCTCGCGCGACGGTTATGTCCAGAACGAGGTACCGCCGGGTGTTTACGCAAGCCGCATCGCCTCGGGCCGGCTCGCGACCACGAAGGGTTACCGGCTGACCGACGAGGACAGGCTGCGTGCCGTAATCATTGAACGGTTGATGTGCGATTTCAGCGCGGATATTTCCGCAATCGCCGCGGCGCACGGCCGGGACTGGCAGTCGCTCATCGAAGGCAACGGCAAATTGACTGAACTGCAACAGGACGGTGTGATCGATATCGCTGATGGCGTCATTACGGTCAGGCCCGAGCACCGCTTCGTCATCCGCGCGGTGGCGGCGGCCTTCGATGCCTATATCGATGAGTCTCAGCGAGTGCACAGCAAGGCTGCTTGAGGGCTCTTTCGCCAGGAAGGTTCGGCCATTGCCGAGTCTTCTGTCACAGGGGCGTGCCCGCCATCGGGGCACGCCCGCGCCACAATACAGCCAAAGCGCCGCCCCCCTCCGCCATGCTCGGGCTCGACCCGAGCATCTCTTTATCTCCTCATGCTTCGAGAAATGCGAATAGACACCACGCCTTGGATCCTCGCCTCAAGGGCCTCACGGGCGAGGATGACGGTGTTCGGGGGGACCTCTCGTTAAAGGCCGGTCGCTTGCGGCGGGTTGCGGTCCTTGGCCTGCAACGACGTTTTGGGCCGTGGCAGCATAAGTTTGCCAGGTGCCGCTTCTCTCCTTCATGGTCGAGGCCCGACCTTACGATGCAGCCGCCTTCTGCAAGGAGTACGCCGCGAACGCTAGGCGCGTGTCCTTCGTTCAAACCTTTGCGACGAAGATCGGGCGCCCGCATACCTGAGCTTGAATTCAAAAGGCCCGACGATTGCGGGGCCCTTGTTTCCTGACTGGATAACCGCCTCACCCCACCAGGTTGCGGTAGATCGCCGGCAGCGCCGCGGGTAGCCGCGAGATGTTGCCCACGACCGCATAGCCGTTCTGGCCGAACATCGCGGGCACATAGGACTTCGCCTCGCGGTCGACCGTGACGGCAAAGGTGTTGATGCCGCTCCGCCGCGCCTCCGTGACCGCCCGGCGGCTGTCTTCAAGCGCGAAGCGTCCCTCATAATGGTCGATGTCGTTGGGCTTGCCGTCGGTCAGTACCAGGAGAAGCTTCTTGCGGTTCGGTTGCCGCCGCAGCTCGGCCGAGGCATGGCGGATGGCCGCACCGATGCGGGTGTAATAGCCGGGCTTCAGCGCGGCAATGCGCGCCTCGACCAGCGGTCCCATCGCCTCGTTGAAGGCTTTGACCGTTTCGACCCGCACCCAGTCGCGCCGTCGCGACGTGAAGGTCAGGATCGAGTGGTTGTCACCGCAAGCGGAAAGCCCGTGCGCCAGGATGAGCAGGGCGTCTTTCTCCACGTCGAGCACCCGCCGGTTGTCGGACCAGGAGTCAGTCGACAGCGACACGTCGACGAGGATCGTCACCGCCAGATCGTGCATCTGCGGCCGACTCATCAAGTGGATGCGATCGCTACCCTGGCCGCCGGCGGCGAGGTCGGTGCGGGCACGCACGACCGCGTCGAGATCGAGATCGGCGCCGTCCAGTTGGGCGCGCAGCATCTCATGGCGCGGGCGCAGCACTTCGAACTGGCGTCGCACGCGGCGGATCAGGCTCTTGCTTTCCTCCGTGAGTTCAGGGCGCTCTTCGTGGCCGGAGGCCGCCATCGCCAGCACGCGGCAATGGTCTTTGAGATATTGGCCTGTCCGGTAGTTCCATTCGGGATAGGTGAGCTCGGCCGTCAGCGGCGTCGGATCGACCGCTTCCGGCGGCAGGTCGAGATCGAAGCGGAAGCGCGCCGAGGGCCGCCCCTTGCGCTCGCCGAGCGTCATGTCGTCGAGTTCCTGGGCAGCCTTGCTGTCGTGGTCGTCGCTGTCATCGCCGGGGCGGTCGACATTGACCATCTCGGCCATGGCCAGGATCTTCTCGAAGCGGTTAAGAATGAAGGGGCTACGCTCGCCCTTGCGGTTTTCCGGGTTTTCGCGAACGGCGACATGGCGTTCGACTTCGGTAACCGCGGCCTGAGTACCCGGCGTCGCGGCGACATCCTCGTCGCGCGTGGTCGTGGTTTCCGCCCGACCCAGCGTGTCCGGCCAGAGCGGCATCGGCAGCATCGGCAAATAGCCGGGCGGCGCGCGATGCGGGAAAATCACCGGCAGCGTCGCATCCGCCTGACCCGCAGCCTTGCGCAGGAGGCGCAGGATATGGTTTTCGAGATGTTGTTCGGTCGCCGGCAACGCGCCCCGCTGCCGCTCGGCAAGCGTCGCTTCCGCCAGGCGCCGATAGCGCCGCCGAAGTCCCGGAAACCGCTGGAACACCTCCTCGACAGTCTCCTGGGCGCGCGACACGAGCGCCAGGTCGCGGCGGAGCGGATCGGTTTCACTGACGGGGTCGACCGGCATCGTTGCCATGAAGGCAACCAGCCAGTGATAGAGATCCCGGTTGAGGTCCTTCGTCGGAAAGATATCGATCTCGCCAGGCAGCATCAGCGACGCGTGGTCGCGCGCCGGCTGCACGAGCTTCTCTTCGCCGAGCCCCATGCGCTGCCGCCACCGCAATCGATGGGTAGAGGTTCGACCACGGGCCGGCACAATCTGCACCGCCGCCTCGCCGCCATGTCCGCGAAAGGACACGCCGAGCACCGGCATCATGTCGGTGAGCTTCATCGCTTCTTCCGGATAGCGCCGCCACGTTCTGGTGTTGCCTACGAAACGGTGCCATGCCCGCCCGACGGTTTCTTCGAGCTCGAGGAAATCAAGCATGGCTCACCTCAGGCGATCAGGGAGCCGGCTACTTCGAGAAGTGCTGCGCGCACATCCGGCTCATCGGTGAGCGGCTCGATCATCGCGGCCCGCACCGCGTCCTTGACCGGCATGCCGGCATCGATCAGCGAGGCGCAGTAGACCAGCAGCCGGGTCGACACGCCTTCTTCCAGGTCATGCCCCTTGAGGGCGCGCAGCCGATGCGCGAGATTGACGAGCGGCGCCACCTGGCTTTCCAGCAATCCACTTTCCTGGGAAACGACCGCGATCTCCTGGTTCTTCGGCAGGAAATCGAATTCGATCGCCACGAAGCGCTGCCTGGTGCTGGGCTTAAGGCTCTTCAGCAGGTTCTGGTAGCCGGGATTGTAGGAGACGATCAGCATGAAGCTCGAGGGGGCTTCGAGCAGTTCGCCGGTGCGTTCGAGCGGCAACATGCGGCGATCGTCGGTCAGCGGATGCAGGACGACGGCGACATCCTTGCGAGCCTCGACGATCTCGTCGAGATAGCAAACGCCGCCGTCGCGCACGGCGCGGGTCAGGGGGCCGTCGACCCAGACGGTGTCGCCACCCTTCAGCAGATAGCGACCAGTGAGGTCAGCGGCGGCAAGATCGTCATGGCAGGACACGGTCGAAAGCGGCAGGCCGAGCTTCGCTGCCATGTGGCTGACGAAGCGAGTCTTGCCGCAACCGGTCGGTCCCTTGAGGAGCAGCGGCAACTGCCGCACCCAGGCGCTTTCGAACAGCGCGCATTCATTGCCGGCGGGACTATAGGCGGGGATATCGAGCGCCGCGCGACTGATGGCGGTTTGGACAGGGCTCATGGCAGGTCTCCATGCTGAAAATTCTTGGGGGGTGCCGGCGCGGGGAACCGCGCCGGCTGATGGGTCATTCGGCGGGCTGGACGACGCCGCTGAGTTTCTCGCTGCGCTCCCGGCCGGGCACGAGAACCGCCCAGATGAACATCAGCGCCGAGATCAGGACGACGGCACCGGAGCCGAGGCGGATCCAGTAGAACAGCGCAAGCTGATCCTGAACGTCCATGTAGCTTTCGCCGAGCACGCGCTGCAGGTGCGCCTGGAGAACGCCGGCGAAGGTGAGCGCGAAGGTCATGACCGACATGGCGGTGCACATGATCCAGAAGCTTGTGATCGACAGCCACTGGTTATAGGGGGCGCGGCCGCGGATCTCCGGGATGGCATAGGCCATGACTGCGAGGTTCAGCATCACATAGGCGCCGAAGAAGGCGAGGTGTCCGTGGGCCGCGGTCACCTGGGTACCGTGGGTGTAGTAGTTGACCGAAGACAGCGTGTGCAGGAAACCCCAGACGCCGGCACCGAAGAAGGCCATGACCGAGCAGCCGATCGACCAGAGGAGGGCGGCACGGTTCGGATGCTTGCGGCCGGCCTTCCAGGTCATCACGAAGGTGAAGATCACCATGGTGAAGAAGGGTGCGACTTCCAGCGTCGAGAACAACGAACCGATCCACTGCCAGTAACCCGGCGCACCGATCCAGTAGTAATGGTGGCCCGTGCCGAGAATGCCGGAGAAGAGCGCCAGGCCGACGATGAAATAGAGCCACTTTTCGACGACTTCGCGGTCGATTCCGTTGAGCTTGATCATCAGGAAGGCGAGCACCGATGCCATGATCAGTTCCCAGACGCCTTCGACCCAGAGGTGGACGACGTACCACCAGTACATCTTATCGAGCGCGAGGTTGATCGGGTTGTAGAAGGCGAAGAGGAAGAAGATCGCGACACCCCAAAGCCCGAAGATCAGGATGTTGGTAACCGTGGTCTTGCGGCCTTTCAGCACCGTCAGCGTGATGTTGTAGAGGAACATCAGCGCGACGATGACGATGCCGACCTTGATCGCGAAGGGCTGTTCGAGGAATTCGCGACCCTCGTGGATATGCATGAGATAGCCGACGACGGCGACGGCCGCGGCGATCAGGAAGATCCAGAACTGCGCGATGGCGATCTTCGTGCTGTAGAGTTCGGTTTCCGCTTCTTCGGGCAGCAGGTAATAGGTAGCACCCATGAAGCCCATGAGCAGCCAGACGATCAGTGCGTTGGTATGGACCATGCGCACGATGTTGAAGGGCAGGAGCTCGGAGAGCGTGTTGGGCAGGACGTAGATGGTGCCGGCAAGCACGCCGAACAGCACCTGGGCGAGGAAGAGGCCGAGCGCTCCATAGAAATAGAGCATCGCGACCTTCTGGGTTTGGTATTTCATGGCGTCACACTCCAATTGCTCTATTTAGCCGGCCTCGTTAGGCGGCCAACTCTGGGTCTTGATGCGGCTCGTCCATTCCAGGAAGTCGGCGAGGTCGTTGAGTTCCTGTTCGCTGAGGTTGAACTGCGGCATCTGCCGCCGCCCTTCGATGCCGGTCGGCTGGGCGGCCATCCACGCCTTCAGCGTTTCGCGGGCGCCGTCCGGATCGGCCTCGCCGCCGAAGCGCTTCCAGACATTGCCCAGCTCGGGTGCGAAATAGGCGCCCTCGCCCAGCAATGTGTGGCAGTTGATACAGGAGTTCTTTTCCCAGACGTGTTTGCCGCGCGCGACCGAGTCGGTCAGCGTCGTTTCGTCCGTCGAGGTCGTCCGCATGTAGTAGTGGCTGTGGGCAGTCAGCCCGACGAAGATTGCGAAGAAAAAGAAGGACCCGCCGTAAAAGACGTTACGGGCCCCGGTTTTGGTGAGGCGTTCTGCCATCACGTGGTCCTTTCGATTTCAGATGGCCGCAAAGCGCGCGGCCGGCTGATCTGATCCCCTCCCCGTGTGGCGTCGGCAACAATCGGGGCGACCCCATGTCTAGGGAAATCGGCAGCGGCTTCTTTGCGTTTCGGCAAACAAGTCGGCGGGTGACCTCAGGTGAGGAGAACGGCGCTCAGCACCAGCTTCGCCGCAGCGAGCAGGACCAGTGCTGCGGGCCAGATCAGAAGACCGAGACGGAGAGCAGACGGCGCATGGCTGAGCCCCATGAAATCGAGCGCGACGAACCGGCTCTTGACGATGGCGAGCCCGAGCAGGACGGCGATGACGATCACCGTCGGCCCGGCAACCGCCATCAGCGCCATGCTCGAGATCACGATCGCGGCGAGCACGAGCCAGGTGTTGAACAATTGTTTTGGATTGCGGTCGGTCATGGAACTTACACGAGATAGACGAGCGGAAACATCACGATCCAGACGAGATCGATCACGTGCCAGAGCGTAGTGATGAGCGCGACATTGCCGGGAGCCGGCCGCCAGGCGACGATGAGCAGCACGAGGGCGCCGAAGACCACGTGCAGCAGGTGAAAGCCGGTAACGAGGAAATAGAGTTCGAAGAAGGAGCCGAATGCGGGATCTCCGGCGACACCGGCTTCCGCGCTGTATTCGAAGAGCTTGATCGCGACGAAGGCAAAGCCGAAGAGCGCGGCATTCACCAGCGCCCGCCGACGCTGCCCGAGCGAGGCCCGAGGCCTTGTCGCCAGGGCCGCCTGCCAGCCGCTGGTCAGGAGAACGAGCGTGTTGATACCGGCAAGCAGCGGATCGAGATGCGAACGAGCGACCGCAAATGCGTCCGGCTGGATGAGGCCGACAACCAGAAAGCCGACGAGCAGGATGCCGAAGGCAGCAAGTTCGCTCCAGACGAGCACCCAGAGCAGCAGGGTGTCCGTGGTGTCCTCTTCCGCCGCTGCGGCAATCGGATAACTGCGGGCATCCATGTCAGCGCCTCCGTCAGGTCTCAATGGGTTGGAGCGGGAAGCGGCCGGAAAACAGCACACGTTTTTCATCCCGCCTCAAAAACTCGAGGCTTGAGCTAGGCGCGGGCGCACACCCTGTCTTTGCGATTGAGCAAAGAAGGCGGCAGGGTGCGGGGCTATTGGCGGTGACAAAGGAGCCCTCCGATGACAGACGCACAGATCGGCCTTTCCGTCGCCACCCCCATCATCATCGTCTTCGCCCTCGTGCTCTATCGCATGGGCGTGCTGCAGCGCGGCGCGACGCTGTCGGCGATCCTCTCCTCCGTCGCGATCGCCATCGTTCTCTTTCTCGACCGCTGAGCGGCAGCGTCGCCCACGCCAACGGATGTCGGAGACCGGTGGAGCAACCTCCCTTCGTGGCGGGCGGTGCCGATTGAAGCGACCTTTCGACACTGCTAAAATTCGCTTCTTCCGCATCCAAACAGGAGCGGGTCCCGTGAGCGAAGCAGGCGCGGGGCGATACTACCATTCGCGCCGCAGACAAAGTCGGTCAGGGCTTGCCTCCTCGAGAGGACGATCACCGCTTCGAGGCGCTGAGCGGAAGAAATACCCTCTTACAAATGCGACCGTTCAAGGGGAGGATTGGAGGGATGATCGACCAATGGCTATTCAAAAGCGAGACCTACGACAACTGCAATTGCGCTATGAATTGCGGCTGCCAGTTCAACCTGCCGAGCACACACGGCTACTGTCAGTCGGCCTTCGTCGGCAACCTGGTAGAGGGCTACTACGGTGATACGCCGATCGCGGGCCTGAACTGGGCGGCAATCTACAAGTGGCCCGGAGAAATCAAGGACGGAAATGGCCGGCGCCAGATCGTTATCGACGAGCGCGCAAACCAAGCTCAACGGATCGCGCTTGAAGCGATCATCTCCGGCGACGCCGGCGAACCCTTGAGCAATCTCTTCTCCGTATTCGCGTCCACATGCTCCGAATTTTGCAAGACATTGTTCCTGCCGATTCAGCTTGAGGCGGACTTGGAGCTCAGAACCGCCAGGGTAGAGATACCCGGCGTCATGGTGAGCCGCGGCAGGCCGAAGATCAACGAGTTTACCGGCCAGCCGTTCCACATTGCGATGGCGCGTCCGAGCGGCAGTTTCGAATTTACCTACGCAGAAATCGGGCTGGGTACGACCTCGGTCACCGGGGATATGGAGATGGCCTACGAAAATTCGTGGGCGCATTTTTGTGTCCACCACTTCAATCAGGATGGTTTGGTCCGCGAGCGATCGAGGCTCACCGCATGGCTCGAGCGCATGGGCCCGCGTTCGTGATGCGATAAATCCGGCAATCGTCATGCGCTCACGACCGACCGCGGGGGTCCATTGATCGCAGCCGATCAATGGAGGCCGGGACATGCAGCAATTTCAAAACTCTACGGCGACCTTTGCGCGTCTTGCAGGGCGCGGAGCGCTGTAGTCCCGAGCGGCGAAGGGTCGCGCCGCAGACTTTGAGAAATGTCAAAGATGGCCGCCTTCAGTGGGTGTAGTTGAGGCATCAATACCTAATGGAGCAGGTTCTATGCAGC
Source organism: Ensifer sp. VA4 (assembly GCF_055710065.1). Taxonomy (NCBI): domain Bacteria; kingdom Pseudomonadati; phylum Pseudomonadota; class Alphaproteobacteria; order Hyphomicrobiales; family Rhizobiaceae; genus Ensifer; species Ensifer sp. VA4. The sequence goes on from NZ_JBVQPO010000011.1 coordinate 248,379, forward strand.
AGCGATTTTCGGGACAACAGGAGCTGGGACAGGCTTACCGCGGACTTCTCGACCTATGCGACCGGCTCGAATCGCTCGCCGATTCGATCCCGCATCGTATCGACGCCGCGAGTTGCCGCATGATCATGACGGAACTGCCGGAAAAGCTCAGGCGGGTCCATGCGCTGGAGGAAATGATCCTGTTTCCCGCAGTCGAAGACCAGCGGGCTGGCGAAGATCGCGACGCCTTGATCGCGCGGCTGCGCGCCGAGCATGACCAGGACGATCGGGCCGCCATCGAACTGGTGCGCGTGCTGAGAGCAGTTCTCGACAACAGGGCATCGGTCAATTGGGACGCGATCGGCTATATGTTACGGGGGTTTTTCGAAACCGTTCGCCGCCATGTAGCAACGGAGCGCCTGCTTCTATGGCGCCACGCGTGAGTCGATCGACATGACCTATTTTCTCCTCGCCTTCGCCGTCTTCCTCCTGCTCCATCTCGTGCCGGCCTGGCCGGCGCTTCGCCAGGGCCTGATCGACCGGCTCGGCCGCTCGACCTATTTCGCGGTCTATTCGCTGCTCTCCGTGCTCGCCCTCGGCTTCGTCTTTCACGCGGCGCTGCAGCTCGATTTCATCCCACTCTGGGAACCGACCGCCTGGCAGGCCTGGGTGACCTTCGTTCTGGCGCCGCTGGGGATCTTTCTCGTGCTGGCCGGCCTCTTCAGCGAGAACGCGCTGTCGATTTCGATCTACCAGGGAAACGAACGGCCCGGTGCCATCCTGACGATCACCCGCCATCCGGTGCTGTGGGGCTTCCTGCTCTGGGCCGCCGGCCATATCGTACCGAATGGCGACCTGCGCTCGCTCGTGCTCTTCGGCGGCTTCGCGCTCTTTTCCGTCGGCGGTTTCTTCATGCTCGAAAGGCGCGCCCGCCGGCGCCTCGGTGCCGGCTGGCGAGCTGCCTCGAAGGGAACATCGGTCTGGCCCTTTGCAGCGATCATCCGGGGCAAAACCCGTTTGCGCGCCGACCCCGTCATGATCATCGCCGCCTTTGCGACCGTCGCGATTGCCGTCTGGCTACTGCTCGGCGGGCACGATGTCCTCTTCGGAGCCGACCCCCTGCTCCAGGCATTCGCCTTCGACTAGCCTTGGTCTTCTCCTTGCCAGGCCTTTGCCAATGGCGTGATCGGCAACGCCAGGAGATCGATCGCGCGAGCCGCCAGATGGTCGACGATGGCTTCAACGGTTTCGGGGCGATGGTAGAAGGCCGGCACCGGCGGCATGACGATCGCCCCCATTTCGGTGATGGCGCACATGTTGCGCATATGGCCGAGATGCAGCGGCGTCTCGCGCGCCATCAGTATCAGCCTGCGCCGCTCCTTCAAATGCACGTCGGCCGCACGAACCACGAGATTGTCGGCCATGCCACTGGCGATCGCCGCAAGCGTGCGCATGGAGCATGGCGCGACGATCATGCCTGCCGTCGAAAACGACCCGCTTGCAATCGCCGCGCCGATGTCTGCGTGGTCATAGGTTCGCGCGGCCTTACGTAACAAGGATGGAAGCGCTTCCGCGCCGACCTCGTGCGCGAGCGTGCGGTGCGCCGCGGGCGACAGGATGAGATGCAGTTCGGCATCTTCGATTTCGCTGAGCCGCTCGGCGATACGCACGGCGATCGCAGCGCCGGAGGCGCCGGTCACGCCGAGTACGATCTTCATCCTGTTCATCGCGTCAGGCCTCCAAGCCCGAGATCCGCCCAGATCGCATCGACCTGACTGACGATCTGCGGCGACATATCCAGAACACGCCCCCATTCACGATCGGTTTCGCTACCGATCTTGTTGGTGGCGTCGAGCCCGAGTTTACCGCCGAGACCCGAGCGCGGCGAGGCGAAGTCGAGATAGTCGATCGGAGTGCCCTCGATCACCGTCACGTCGCGGCTGGCATCGAACCGTGTCGCAAGCGCCCACATCACGTCGGACCAGTTGCGCACGTCGATATCCGGGTCGACGGCGATGATCAGCTTGGTGTAGCTGAATTGCGGCAGCATCGACCAAAGCCCCATCATCACGCGCCTGGCCTGCCCCGGATAGCGCTTGTCGATCGAAACGACCATCGCCCGGTAGGAGCAGGCTTCGGGCGGCAGCCAGAGATCGGATATCTCCGGAAACTGTTTGCGGACCAGCGGTACGAACAGCCTGTTCATCGCTTCACCGAGCCGCGAAGGCTCGTCCGGTGGCCGGCCGGTATAGGTCGAGAGATAGAGCGGGTTGCGGCGCATGGTGATTGCCGACAGGCGCATGACCGGGAATGGCTCGATTGAATTGTAATAGCCGGTGTGGTCGCCATAGGGGCCCTCCTGCGCCGTTTCGACTGCCGAAACGGTGCCCTCCAGCACGATCTCGGCATTGGCTGGCACCAAAAGAGGCACGGTCTTCGCCGTGACGAGCGGCGTCCTGCCCCTCCTGAGCAATCCCGAGAAATTCAGTTCGCTCAATCCGTCCGGCAGCGGCATGACGGCGGCAAGGATCGTCGCCGGGTCAGCGCCGATGACGACCGCGATCGGCATGTCCTGACCCAAGCGTTGCCACAGGCGATGGTGGCGAGCGCCGCCGCGGTGGGCGAGCCAGCGCATGATCACGCGATCAGGGCCTAGCACCTGCATGCGGTAGATGCCGACATTGACATCCAGCGGGTCATCCGGCGCACGCGTGATCACCAGCGGCCAGGTGATGAGCGGCGCCGGCTCGCCGGGCCAGCACCATTGAACCGGCAGGCGGCCGAGGTCGATTTCCCGACCGCGCCACACGATTTCCTGGCAAAGCGCACGCGCCACTTTTCGCGGCCGCATATACATCGCCGATCTCAGCAGCGGCAGCCTGTCCCAGGCATCGCGCAGCGATTGCGGCGCTCGTGGATCGCGCAGTTCCGCCAAGGCGCCGGCCAGCGTATCGAGTCCTCCCGGCATCAGGCCGAAACCACGTTCGATCCGGCGTTCCGACCCAAAAAGATTAGCAAGAAGCGGGATCGGCTGCACGGCACCAGAGGCATCGACCGGTTGCTCGAAAAGAAGCGCGGGCCCGTCGGCCGCGAGCACGCGGCGGTGGATCTCGGTCACCTCGTGCACCAGCGAAACGGGTCGCGAGATGCGCTTCAGGTCGCCTTCACGCTCAAGCGTATCGACAAAATCCCGAAGCGTTGCGAAGCCCTGAGATGGGCGAAAGGTCCTGTTCATGGAGCCTGTTTGTGGCGGCGAATGGCCCTTGTCTTTGATGTGGCGCAAACAACCGCGGGCGGCGGGCGTCTAACATGCGCATCACCTTCCGATTCCGTCGCTCCGCAGGCCGCCCCACAGGTAGTAAATGACCCTTCCGCTCGCGATCACCGCACCCCTGAGCTTCGTTCCCCTCGTCGCCATCGAAAGCGTGGTGCAACGGGTCTTTGCCCGCGTGATCGCGGCCCATCCCGGCCTCTTCGATCGCCTCGCCGACCATGCCGCCAAGCGCTACGCCTTCCTGCCGTCCGATCTGCCGATCGGCTTTCTGGTCGAGCCGTCGGTGCGGCGTATCTCCGTCCATCGCAAGGAGCGCGCGCCCGCGTCAGACGCCCGCATGGAAGGCGAATTCGTCCTGCTGCTGGCGTTGCTCGAAGGGCGCATCGATGGCGACGCCGTCTTCTTCTCCCGTGATCTCACGGTCAGCGGCGACATGGAGGCGATGCTGGCGCTACGCAACGCCCTCGACGATTGCGAAATCGATCTTCCAAACGATCTCGCGCGCATGAGCGGGCCGCTCGCGCCACTCGTACGCCGCGCCGGGGAGGAGATCCGTGAACGCGCACTTGGCCGCGTTCTCAAGGAGGAGACTTCCCAATGGAACTGATCTGCCCAGCCGGCACGCCGGCCGCCTTCCGCGAAGCCGTCGATGCCGGCGCCGACGCCGTCTATTGCGGCTTTCGCGATGAGACAAACGCCCGCAATTTTCCCGGATTGAACTTTTCGCGAGAGGAACTCCGAACGGCCATTGCCTATGCCAAGCAGCGCAAGGTGATGACCTTCATTGCGATCAATACCTTCATGCGCGCCGGCCAGGAGACACTTTGGCACCAGGCAGTTGACGACGCCGTGGCACTCGGTGCCGATGCCGTCATCCTCGCCGACTTCGGCCTGATGGCCTACACGGTCGAGCGCCATCCGCAGCAGCGGCTGCATGTCTCGGTGCAGGCCTCCGCCTCCAATGCCGATGCCGTGCGGTTCCTCGTCGAGGCTTTCGCGGCAAAACGCGTCGTGTTGCCGCGCACACTGACGATCGCCGACATCGCCCGCCTTGCCAATCAGATCGATTGCGAGATCGAGGTTTTCGCCTTTGGCGGGCTCTGCGTGATGGCCGAGGGGCGCTGTTCGCTCTCGTCCTACGCCACAGGCAAGTCGCCCAACATGCACGGCGTCTGTTCGCCCGCCAGCCACGTGCGCTACCGCCAGGACGGGCGCGAACTCGTCTCCGAGCTCGGCGACTACACGATCAACCGCTTCCCGGCCGGCGAGGCCGCGGGCTATCCGACGCTCTGCAAGGGGCGCTTCGACATTGCCGAGGAACGCGGCTACGCCTTCGAGGATCCGGTCTCGCTTGACGTCATGGACCATATCGATGCGCTGCGCAGCGCCGGCGTCAGCGCACTGAAGATCGAAGGGCGGCAGCGCGGCAAGGCTTATGTTGCCGAGGTCGTCTCGGTCATGCGGCGGGCGCTGACCGCCGGCGCCGCCGAACGGCCCGCGCTTGTATCGCGGCTGAAAGCTCTGAGCGAAGGCCAAAAGACGACAACAGGCGCCTATGAGAAGCGCTGGAGGTAACCGGCCCATGACCACGTCCGTCAGCCCATCCAAACCGGCCTTGAGCCTCGGCCCGATCTATTATCTCTGGGACGGCCCCAAGTGGCGCGACTTCTACTTCCGCATTGCCGACGAGGCGCCGATCGCCCAGGTAACGATCGGCGAGGCCGTCTGCTCGAAGCGACTACATTTCATCGAACCGCATCTCGGCGATGTCATCGAACGGCTGGAAAGCGCCGGCAAAAAGGTGAGCCTCGCCTCGCTGGCGCTCGTGACGCTGGAGCGAGAGAGCCAGCTTGTGCGCGGACTGGTGCGTGACAGCGCCCATCCGATCGAGGCCAACGACCTATCCGCCCTGCACCTGCTTGCCGGCAAGCCGCATTCGATCGGACCGCTGGTCAACGTCTACAACGGCGCCACGGCAAGGCTGCTGGCATCGCGGGGGGCGAGGAGCATCTGTTTGCCGCCGGAGCTGCCGATGGCATCGGTGCGAGGCATCATTCAGGACAATCCGGGCGTCGCTTTCGAGGTCTTCGCCTTCGGCCGCGTACCCTTGGCGATCTCGGCGCGCTGCGCCCATGCCCGTTCCAAGGGCCTGATCAAGGATAATTGCCAGTTCATCTGTGGCCAAGACACGGATGGCCTGACCGTCGAGACGCTCGACCGCCAGCCTTTCCTGGCCCTCAATGGTGTGCAGACCATGTCGCACACCTGCCAGACGCTGATGCAGGAACTCCTCGAACTGGCCGCCGCCGGCGTCTCCCGGATCCGGTTGTCGCCACAGGATTGCGACATGGTCGCCGTCGCCGAAATCTACGACGACGCGATTGCCGGCCGGCGTACCATCGGTGAAAGCCTGGCACGGCTCGAATCCGTCTATCCGGGCATCCCATTTTCCAACGGCTTCCACCACGGCCAGACGGGAGCGGCCTGGGTCAAGGTGCCTATATCCGCGGAGTTCCCGGTTGCATGAGCCACGGGCCGAGTGCAATCGCGGTGCGCGACGACGAAACAGCGATGCCGGCTTCAGTCACATTGCTTCGTCCCAATGGCTGGCGGGCGGCACCACGCCCTTGGTGAACAGGAAACAGCCATAGGCGCGAGCTTCACCGGTCACGATGACGCAATAGGCCCGCTTTGCCTCCTCGTAGAAGGCGAAGCGCTCGATCGCATACATCTTCGGTGCGTCGCCGTCTGCACGCGTGATTTCGGCCTGCACCTCGCGTTGGACATCCGGCAACTCGCCTGCCTTGATTTCAGCCGCCATCCTTGCTGCTGAGGGCTGCAGCGGGGTATCGAGCGGCATGACCGAAAGCACGGCCCTCGCCGCGCGCGCCGCCGAGACATTGGCAATGTGCAGCGGCAAACCGAGCCGGGTGTGGCGGGCAATCGTGTCGGCCGGAAAGTTCGCATCGACGAGCGCGATCCGGTCTCCGTGGCCCATCGAGCGCAGCGCGTGCAGCACGTCCGCGTTCAGCGCCGGGTCGATGTTCTTGAGCATCAGCGTATCCTTTCCTCAGCTTGTTTTCAGCTTGTTTCCGCCCGGAGATCCGGGCGCGAGACGGCGCCGCGTGCGAGCCTCGTCGGCCCACCGCGCGCGTGATCGTTTGTCGTCGTTGGAGCGGGCGGCAGGCCGCCGACACCTTGCCCGCGTCTCAGACGCCGGTCAGCCGCTCGCGATACTTGTCGATGATGACGGCGAGGATGATGACAACGCCGGTGATCATCTGGCGCATGAAGTCGCTGAGCCCGAACAGGATCAGGCCGTTGGCCAGGACCCCGGTGATGCAGGCGCCGAGCAACGTGCCGATCACCGTGCCGCGGCCGCCGTTGAGGCTCGTTCCGCCGATGATGACGGCCGCGATCGCATTCAACTCAAAGCCGATGCCGATGATCGGGCTCGCGATGTTGAGGCGCGCCATGTAGACCATCGCGGCGATGCCCACCAGGGCGCCGGCGATGGTGAAGGCCGCCACCTTGTAGAACATCAGCGAATGACCGGCGAGACGCACGGCCTCCTCGTTGTTGCCGATGCCGTAGAGCAGCCGGCCGAACACTGTCTTCGACAGCACGAACCAGGCGATCGCGACAAGCACGAGCGCGATCAGAAAGACCACGGGAACGCCGAAGATCATCTGCGAGCCGAAGGCGTTGAAGCTCGGCGGAAAGGAGTAGATCGTCCGCGCATCCGTGACCTGCAGCGCCGCGCCGCGCGCGATATTCAGCATGCCGAGCGTGACGATGAACGAGGGCAGCCCCCAGAAGGCGCTGATCCAACCATTGAGGAAACCGCAGACGACACCGGTGCCGATGGCCGCAAGCGTCGCGAGCGCCACCGCCTGGAACACCGAGAGATCGGGGATCGTCAGAACCGTGCCGCCGACGACGGCGCAGAAGGCGAGCATCGAGCCGACGGAGAGATCGATGCCGCCGATCAGGATGACGAAGGTCATGCCGACAGCGAGGATCAGGTTGATGGTGATCTGCGTCAGGATGTTGGAGATATTGTTGGGCGTCAGGAAGTGCTCGGTGCTGACCGAGAAGAAGACGATCAGCAGCAGCAGCGCCAGACCGATGCCGGCGTCGCGCAGAAGCACTTTTGGCGACCAGCCCGCCAGCCGGCGCGTGTCGTCGGTTTCGGTCACTTGGGTCTTTTCGAGTGCTTGCATCTCAGTGCCTCCCCTGTTGCTGTTCGCCCTGGTAGGCGTATTGCAGAATCCGTTCTTCGGAGAATTCCGGCCGCGACAGTTCGCCGACGACGCGGTGCTGCGACATCACGAGAATGCGGTCCGACAGCGTCATCAATTCCGGCAGCTCGGACGAGACGATCAGCAGCGCCAGACCGCGTTCGGCGAACTGGCGGATCAGCGCATAGATCTCGGCCTTTGCGCCAACGTCGACGCCCCGGGTCGGCTCGTCGAGCAGCAGCACCTTCGGGTTGCGCGCCAGCCATTTGGCGAGCACCACCTTTTGCTGGTTGCCGCCCGAAAGCGTCGCGGCATTCTTGCCAGGGCCGCCATATTTCAGCTTCAGCTCGGCGCCGAGCCTCTGCGTCACCGCGATCTCCGCCTTCGCGTCGAGGATGCCCGCACGCGACACGTCCGCAAGGGAGGCGAGCGTGACATTGGCCGCAATCGGCATATTGAGGATCAACCCCTCCTCCTTGCGGTCCTCGGTGACGAAACCGATGCCGGCATTGATCGCCTCGCGCGGCGAGCGGAAGGAAATGGGCGCACCTTCGAGGCGAAGCTCGCCGGAGAGTGGCAGTTCCGCCGCCGCGATCGCACGCAGCAGCTCGGTGCGCCCCGAACCGACGAGGCCGGCGATCCCGAGGATTTCGCCCCTATGCAACCGAAGTGAGATGCCGTGAGCATGGGGCGATTGCAGATGGCGGAAGTTGACGAGCGACAGCGCTTCTTCCGGCCGGGCAAGCGAGACAATCTCGCTTGCCATCTGCTGTTGCAGCTTCCTGCCGACCATGGCGCGCACCAGCTCGTCCTGGCTGGTGGCGGCAATCGACCGCGAAAACACCGTCTCGCCATTGCGCAACACCGTCACCCGATCGCAGATACGGAAGACCTCGTCGAGGTGATGCGACACGAAGATGATCGAAACGCCGCGGCTGCGAAGGTCGTTTATGATCGCGAACAGCCGCTCGGTCTCGCGCGCTGTCAGCGTTGCCGTCGGCTCGTCGAGGATGAGGATGCGGCTTTCCGTCATCAGCGCGCGCGCCACCTCGACGAGCTGGCGATGAGCGATGCCAAGCCGCTCGACCGGCCAGTGCACGTCGATATCGCTGAGCCCGATGGCGTCAAGCGCGGCCCGTGCACCGGCATGCATCTCCTGCCGCTTGACGATGCCGAGCGCATTGCGCGGCAGATGTTCGATGAAGATATTCTCCGCCACCGACAGATAGGGCAGCAGGTTGAACTCCTGGTGCACCACCTGAAGGCCGTTGACCTTGGCCTCGCGCGGCGTGGTCGGCATATAAGGCCGGCCGGCAAGGTTGATTGCGCCCTCGTCCGGACGAACGATGCCGCAGAGAACCTTGATCAGGGTCGATTTGCCGGCGCCGTTCTCGCCGATGAGGCCATGCACTTCGCCCGGCTGAATGGACAGGCTGACGCCGTTCAGCGCCCTGGTGCCGCCGAAGGACTTTTTGACATCATGCAACTCCAGAACGGGCGGCGTTGAAACGCCGGCCGCCTGCGCGCGCACGGTTTCCGCGTTGATCATGATCTAGCCCTTTGAAACGTAGCAGTGCGAGCCGGAAGCCGTTCGCTACCCTGTGGACTGCTGCCTCTGCCTACAGCGCCGCGCGTCTCATTGGACGGGCAAGGTCGCTGTAGCACTTTGAAATGCTGCATGTTGTTCCTTAAATCGGATCAGATTTAAGGAACATACAGTAGCCGCACCGGGCATCGCCCGGCGCGGTTCGAAGCGGTGTTGGGCTATTTCACGTTGTCCTTGGTCACGAGCTCGATATCGGTCTTGACCCAGCCTTCGAGCTTGGGGCCGCCGGCAACGACTTCGAGCGCCTTATCGATCGCGTTCGCGGCCATCTGCGAACCGAACTGGTCAACCGTAGCCAGCAACTTGCCGTCCTTCAGCATGGGAGCAACCGCCGGCACGTTGTCGAAGCCGACGACCCTGATGTCGTTACGGCCGGCCGCATCAAGCGCCTTGACCACACCGATCGCCATGGAATCGTTGGCGGCGAGAACGCCCTGGATATCGGGATGGGCGGTCAGCATGGTGGAGAAGACGGCGTTCGCCTCCTCGGTTTCCCAGTGCGCCGTTCTGGAGTCGAGAAGATCGAGCTTGCCGGCGGCAATCGCGTCTTCAAAACCGAGCTTGCGCTGCGCCGCATTGTCGGCGCCGGGGTTGCCTTCGAGGATCACGACCTTTGCGCCGGCGCCGAGATCCTTGGCAAGCGCATCGCCGACCATCTTGGCGCCGCCGCGATTGTCGGGCCCGACAAAGGCGAGATCGACGCCCGCATCCTTCTTCGCCTGCTCGTCGAGCGAGACGTCGAAATTGACGACGACAATGCCGGCGTCCATTGCCTTCTTCAGTGGCGCAACCATGGCGCGGGAGTCGGCAGGCGCAATGACGATCGCATCGACACCCTGGGTGATGAAGTTCTCGACGCCGTTCAGCTGGCTTTCGAAATCGGTCTCGTTCTGCATGCCGATCGCTTTGAGCTCATAGTCGCCGCGCTTCTTCGCATGCGCTTCGGCGCCTTCGAGCATGTTCTTGAAGAAGTCGTTGGCAAGCGACTTCATGACGAGGCCGACAACGGGCTTGTCGGCGGCCACGGCGATCGTCGGCAGCGCAGTGGCAACGGTGAGCGCGACGATGGATGCGAATCGTGAAAATTTCATGGGTTCTTCCTCCGGTGAAAAGATGGTCCTCCAACCATCGATGAAACGTTTCATCACGCGGGCAAGCGTGAGGTGCTTCGGTCGCTAGAAGAACGAAACACATCGTGACTGTCAATATGAAACGTTTCATCATTGTGAATTTTGTGCTGGAAGCCGCTACCGGTTCGCGGCATTCTCTGATTTAAGAGGAAATCAGCTGCCCGTCGGCCAGGACGCGAGTAATGCTGTAAGACTTTGATCCGCTGCATAATTTTCTATCTGCAGCCGATCCAACGCACGACACCGGGAGCGATCGTTTGAACCCGACGATAAAGGATGTTGCCCAGCGTGCCGGCGTCTCCGTCGGCACCGTTTCGCGCGTGCTCGCCAAGAACAAGACTGTCAGCGAGGACATTCGAGCCAAGGTGGAAGCGACAATCGAGGCGATCGGCTACCGGCCCAACATCCTCGGGCGGAGTCTCCGGCTCAACAAGACCGACATCATCGGCCTCGTCGTCCCTGATATCACCAACCCCTTCTTCGCCGAACTTGCCAAACACGTCGAGATGCTCGCGTCTGCTGAGGGCTATTCGGTTCTGCTGGCCAACACCCATGACGACCCGGAAGCGGAGAAGCAGCAGATTGAGACACTGCTCGGGCGCCTGCCGGCCGGCCTGATCCTCGTCCCCGTCAGCAACAGCCTCGTTGACGGCCTGATTTCGGGCACGCGGACGGTCACGATCGACCGGCCCTTGAGCGGGCACGCGCTTGTCGCGGTCGACAACCGGGAGGGCGGCTATCTCGCCGCCGACCATCTACTGGCCCTTGGTCATCGGCGCATCGGCTATATCAGCGGGCCGAACTCGACCGACGTCTCGGCCGAACGCCGTGAAGGCTTTCTGCAACGCCTCGACGAGTTTCGGGAGACGAATCCCGGTGAGTATGTCGCGCCGCAAGTCGTCGAAGGTCACTTCGACTATCGCTCGGGCGAGGAGCTTGGTAAGAAGCTGCTGACGCAAGCAGACGCAACCCGCCCGACGGCGATCGCCACCGCCAGCGACCAGCAGGCGATTGGCCTTCTACGTGCCGCCGGCGACATGGGCCTGCGCGTGCCGACAGACCTTTCGATCGTCGGCTTCGATGATATTCCGCTCGCCTCGCTGGTGCTGCCGCGCCTGACGACCATCCGCCAGCCGATCGCCGAGATCACCCGGCTGGCACTCGAGGGCGTGCTCGGCAGCCACGCGCTGCAAGAAGAATACAAGCTGCGGCCCGTGCTTATCGAGCGCGGATCCTGCGCGGCACCACCCGTCCCCTGAGGCAAGGCGAGACGGGATGAGGAAAAGTGTGAAACGGTCTTCCTGGAATTGCGCTAGAAACCAAGCACGACCGCACCTCCAGTGAGCCCGGCGCCCGCCGCCGTCAACAGCAGTTTCTCGCCGCGAGCGAACGGCTTTACCTCGTGCGCCAGCGACAGCGAGAGCGGGATCGTGGCGGCGGAAGAGTTGCCATAGTCCGCAATGGTGCGCACCGTTCTTGCCGGTTCGATGGCAAGGCGATCGCAGACGACGTCGAAGATCCGGGCATTGGCCTGGTGCGGCACGAAGCGGCTGATCTCCTCTGGACTGCAGCCGGCGGCATCCAGGGCGCGCTTGGCACAGGACGCCATCATCTCCACCGCCCGGGCGAACATCTCCCGCCCGTCACGCATCGTCATCAGGAAATCCTCGGGCGGCATACCCGGCGAGAACGGTTGGCTGCTGCCGCCGGCGGCGATGGAGATCAGGTCGTAACGGCTGCCGTCGGCGGCAAGATCAACACCAAGCAAGCCGGTCTGCGGATCATCGGAAGGCGTAACGACGACGGCACCGGCCGCGTCGGCAAAGAGAACGGCGCTTGCCCTTTCCGCCGGATTGATGCGCCGGCTCAAAATGTTGGCCGCCACCACCAGCACAGGCTTTCCCTGCGAACGGACGAAGCCGTCGGCGAGTGTCAAAGCGTAGAGGAAGCCCGAGCATGCCCCGGCCAGATCGATCGCGCCCGAACGGCCCAGCCCGAGCCGATGGGCAAGAAGCGGCGCCGAAGGTGGCAGGAGATGATCGGGCGTCGAGGTCGCGAGCAGGGTCAGGGCCACGTCGCCCTTGGGCAAACCAGCGTCACTGAGCGCCGCGGCCCCGGCTGCCGCTGCCAGACCCGTCAGCGTATCGCCGTCCTCGACCCAACGCCGCTCGCGAATGCCAGTACGGCGCTCGATCCAACCGGGATCGAGACCGAGCTGTGTTTCGATCTCGGCGTTTTCAACACGCCGCGCCGGCACCGCATGGCCGAAACCGACAAGACGGGATGAGCGCGCGACCCTCACAGCCGCCCAGCCGCGAGAAGTGAAGCCGCCTCGTCGATCGCTCCATAGGCCCGGTCGAGCTCCTCGGAAGTGACGCAATAGGGCGGCATCAGATAGATGACGTTGCCCAGCGGGCGGATCAGCAGACGGCGCTCGCGGAAGAACGCCTTGAGCCGCGGGCCGGCCTCGGAGAGATAACCGGCGGCTGGAACCTTGAGATCAAGGGCGGCAATCGTACCAAGCTGGCGGGTACCGCTGAAGCGGGGATCTTCGGCAAAGCGCGCGACATGCCGACGCTGCTGCTCCGTCAACGCGTCGATGCGTTCCCGCACAGGCTCCTCTTTCCAGACGGCGAGATTGGCGACGGCTGCAGCGCAGGCGATAGGATTGGCCGTATAGGAACTCGAATGGAAGAAGGTCTTGCGTCGATCCGTCGAGAGATGTGCCTCGAAGATCTCGGCCGTTGAGAGCGTCGCCGCCAGCGGCAACGCGCCACCGGTCAGCCCCTTCGAGGTGCAAAGGATGTCGGGCGTGATGCCAGCCTGCTCGCAAGCGAACAGGCTGCCCGTCCTTCCCCATCCCGTCATCACCTCGTCGGCGATCAACAGGCTGCCGTGCCGTTCGGCGATCCCTTTCAACTCGGAAAGGACCGAAGCCGGGTAGGTCCTCATGCCGCCCGCACCGAGAAGCAGCGGTTCGATCAACAGGGCCGCGACCTCGCCGGAGGCGCAGGCCGCCTCGAAGGCATCCAGCGTCGTCTGCTCTTTGCCCGGCTCCGGAAACGGCAGCCGATCGACGGCGAAGAGCAGCGGTGCGTAAGGCGCATTGAAGACGCCCCTTTCTCCCGCCGACATCGTGCCGATCGTGTCGCCGTGATAGCCGTTTTCGAGAACGCAGATACGGTTCCGTGGTCGGCCGAGATTGTGGAAGAAACCAAGTGCCATCTTCAGTGCGACTTCGACCGCGGTCGAGCCGCTGTCGGAATAGAACACATGGGCGAGCCCAGATGGCGCAATCTCGATCAGCCTGCTCGCCAGTTCTTCTGCCGGCGCATGGGTATACTCAGCAAAGATGAGCTGATCGTAGGTTTGCGAGGCCGCGCGGATTGCTTCCATGATGGCGGGATGCCGGTGGCCGTGGGTGATGACCCACCAGGACGAGATCGCATCGAGGATCGCCGCCCCGTCTTCATCGATGAGATAGGCGCCCTCGGTCCGGACGACGCGTCGCATCGCCGGCTCCAGTGCATGCTGGGTGAAGGGGTGCCAGACCGGAGATCGTCTCATGCCGTCACCTCATGGAAGCAGTCGATGTCGAAGTTTTCGCGAAAGGCCTGTCGCAGGCGATCCGGGGTCAACGGATCGAGCCGCGGCAGCCGGCCGAGCCGCCGAACCTTTCCCAGTTCCGCAATGATCGCCTCGCTGTCCGCCTGTTCGTCGCCGATGAAGGCGACGCCCAGGAGCGGGATTGCACGGCGACGCAGTGCCTCGAGCGACAACAAGGTGTGATTGATCGTGCCGAGCCCGGTGCGGGCACAGAGGATCACCGGGATCTGCCAGCGCGCAAACACGTCGGCGAAGACCACCCGCTCGGTGAGCGGCACGAGGAGCCCACCGGCCCCTTCGATCACCAGCGGTCGGTTCACTGCCGGCGGCGAGAGGCTGTCAGGCACGATCGTCACGCCATCGATCCGTGCCGACAGGTGTGGCGAGGCCGGAGTCATGAGCCGATAGACCTCGGGCAGAATCCGTTCGGGTGGAACCCTGCCGAGCCGTGCTACGGCCTCGCTGTCGGTCTCCCCGTCGAGCCCCGACTGTACTGGCTTCCAGTAGCTGCCGGAAAGCGCATCGGTCAGCGCCGCAGAGAATATCGTCTTGCCGATGCCGGTGTCCGTGCCGGTGACGACGAAACGGGGCATCATGGCCGCTCCTGCGCCATTGCGGCCGTCAAGCGCTCCAGCATATTCGCGATCGTCGGACGGTCGACGTTCAGCGTAATCGCGATCCGGAGCCGCGCGGTCCCCTCTGGGACGGTCGGCGGACGGATGGCCCTGATGTCGAAGCCTTCTTTGCGCATGCGCGCGGCAATCCGTACGGCGCAACCGTTGTCGCCGACCGGGACCGGAAGGATCTGCGAGCCACTACCCTCGATGCCGAGGGTGTCAGTGAATGCTCGATTGGCGAAGGTCCGGAGATCATCGAACTCCGCCCGGCGCCGAGGCTCATCCACGAGCGTCACCAGAGCCTCGCGGACGGCGGCGGCAGTGAGCGGCGAAGGCGCCGTCGAATAGATGAAGTTGCGGGCGCGATTGACGAGGTAGTCGCACAGCACCGCATTTGCATTGATCAGCGCACCGGAGACGCCAAGCGCCTTGCCGCAGGTGTGGAGCACGACGAGATTTTGTCGGCCTTCCAATTCCGCGGCCAAACCGCGGCCGTCCGGTCCAAAAACACCGGTCGCATGCGCTTCGTCGACGACCAGAAATCCATCATACCGCGCGGCAAGTGCCGCAAGATCCGCAAGCGGCGCCCGGTCGCCATCCATCGAATAGAGGCTTTCGACGGCGATCCAGGGATGCCCCATGCCGCCGCGCTGGCGCCAGATACCGATCGCATCGGCGAAGGCATCGACGTCGTTGTGCTTGACCGCGACCGCACCGGCCCTGCTTGCGGCGATACCCTCATGGGCACTCGCGTGGATCAAGGCGTCGTGGACGATGATGTCGTCGCGCTGTGGGAGCGTCGAAAACAAGGCGGCATTGGCCGCATAGCCGCTGGCGAAGAAGAGCGCCCTCTCCGCGCCAAAGAAGGCGGCTGCCTCTGCCTCCAGCGCCGCGTGTTCCGCATGGTTGCCGCGCAGGAGCCGCGAGCCGCCAGACCCGACCGGCACGCCGCGCTCGATCGCAGCGGTGATCGCGGCCTTCAACCGCGGCGACCCGGCAAGCGCCAGATAGTCGTTGGAGGTGAAGTCGATGCCACCCCCGGCGACAAGTTCACGCCGGCGCCCCTTGCGTTCGAGGCCGTGTAGCGTCTTCGCGTGGCAGGTGACGAGGCTCGCGGTCATTCGGCAGCGCCCTCTTTTGCGGCAAGCGCCATCGGCTCCAACCCGAGGCGGCGGAAGAGGCCCGCATCATGGTCCTCGCCCGGGTTGTCGGCGGTCAGCAGCGTCTCGCCGACGAAGATCGAATTGGCGCCGGCGAAGAAACAGAGCGCCTGCATCTCGTCGCTCATGTCGGTGCGGCCGGCCGAGAGGCGCACATGGGACTTAGGCATCATTATGCGCGCGAGCGCGATGGTGCGGACGAAATCGATCGGGTCGACCGGCGCTGCATCGCCAAGTTTCGAGCCGGGGATGGGGATCAGCATGTTGATCGGCACGCTTTCAGGCGGCACCGGCAGGTTGGCGAGCGTCACCAGCATCGAGACCCGGTCGTCAACGGTTTCGCCCATGCCGAGGATGCCGCCGGCACAAACCTTGATGCCGGCGTCGCGGACATTGGCGAGCGTCTCCAGGCGATCGGCGAAGGTGCGGGTGGTGATGATCTCGCTGTAGAACCGCTCCGACGTATCGACATTGTGGTTGTAGTAGTCGAGCCCGGCGTCCGCGAGACGCTCGGACTGGGCGGGTGTCAGCATTCCGAGCGTCATGCAGGTCTCCATGCCGAGTGCCCTGACGCCGCTGATCATGGCGACAATCGCCTCCATGTCGCGCTCCTTCGGACTGCGCCAGGCGGCGCCCATGCAATAGCGCGTCGCGCCACCGTCTTTTGCCTTCCGCGCTTCAGCGAGAACGCGCTCGACCTCCATCAATTTCGACGCCTTGAGCCCGGTCGGGTAATGTGCCGACTGGCTGCAATAACCGCAATCTTCGGCACAGCCCCCGGTCTTGATCGAGAGCAGTCGGCTCATCTGGACGGCGTTGGGATCGAAATGGGAGCGATGGATGGAATGGGCGCGAAACAGCAGGTCGTTGAACGGCAGTTGATAGATTTCTTGCGCTTCGGCGAGATCCCACCGGTTTTCGGTGGTTTCGACGGTGTTCGAAGTCGGCTCGATCGATATGTTTGCATCCAGCACTGCTGCTCACTCCCTCTGGCTTCGCGAAGCAATATAGATAGATTCTGATATTATCTATAATTTCTTCTCATTCTTGAGCAAGCAACCACCCCTCGGAAAAACCGACGGAAATATTCAACCAGTGGGCGCAGAATGCAACTCGATTAGGGCCAGCAGAAATAGCGGAGGATGCCGGAACGCACTGCAAATGCTTAACGATGGCGGCACCCGACGAAATGCAGCGATCAGCGAGTGATATCCGATTTGAATGATCGCTTTTGCGGCTTGCAGCGTTTCCGAACCGGGCGATTGCTCGCCCGGCAAGCCGCAAGTGACAACTCGCTGCGCACGCGTCATCTCTCGGCGGCAATTTTATAGATTATTTTTTCAGCCGGGATTCTACCCATCGTGTAGAAGACGGCAGGCCTTGACAAGGACCGACACTGCCGGTCAGTTTAACGCATTCACCAGGGGTGTCCCGGCAAGGGGCTGAGATTCTGCTAGGCGGTTTGCGCAGCGCAGTGACCCGTTGAACCTGATCCAGTTCATACTGGCGTAGGGACGGTGCAGACATCGCTGCCGCAATCGTCGCGTTCGCGCGTACAGACTTCGGCAAGGCGTCCTTCCCTCCCTTCCGGTCGAACTGGGTCTCCAATAATGGAGCCTCGGCAATGCGTATCTTCACCGCGACTTTTCCCATCACACGTCCCGCTGGCCGCGGCTGGGCGCATTGACCATGCGCGCCCTCATCAAAGGCGCCGGCGTCGTCGGACTGGCCTTCGCCCATGAATTGACCGCCCGAGGCGTCGAAGTGACGGTTGCGGAGCGGCAGCCAGACTTCGGCGGGGCCGCATCCTGGTTTGCCGGCGGTATGCTTGCGCCCTGGTGCGAGCGCGAGAGCGCCGAGGAACCGGTGCTGACACGCGGCATAGCCGCCATCGATTGGTGGGATCGGGCGCTTCCCGGAGAGGTATCGCGCAACGGCACCCTCGTCGTCGCCCCGCCACGCGACGCCGGCGAACTCAAACGCTTCGCTTCACGCACCTCCGGCTTCGAGTGGCTCGATGCCGAGGCGGTCACAGCGCTGGAGCCGGCGCTTGCCGGGCGCTTCCGGGAGGCGTTGTTTTTTCCGGGCGAGGCGCATCTCGACCCGCGCCGAGCGCTTTCCTTGCTAAGGCAAAAGCTTGTCGAAAGCGGTGTCGCCCTCATCGGCGAGACGGATAGCGATGGCGGCTACGATCTGATCGCCGATTGCCGTGGCGCCGCAAGAATCAGCAGCACCGCCGGACTGCGTGGGGTACGTGGCGAGATGCTCTACCTGCAAAGCGATGAAGTGGAATTGTCGCGGCCAGTCCGTCTCATCCACCCGCGCATCCCACTCTACATCGTGCCGCGCGGCAACGGCCTCTTCATGTGCGGGGCGACCATGATCGAATCCGATGATGGCGGTCCGATCACTGTCCGCTCCCTGATGGAGTTGCTGAATGCCGCCTATGCGCTGCACCCTGCCTTCGGCGAGGCGCGCCTTCTCGAAACCGGCACCGGCGTCCGACCGGCCTTTGCAGACAACCTGCCGCGCATCAATCGCGCCGGAAACACCATCGCGCTAAACGGGCTTTACCGTCATGGCTTCCTGCTTTCGCCGGCCTTGGCCGAGGAAGCGGCGGACCTTGCGCTTGCCTGGAACCTGAAGGGAGACGCCGCATGAAATTGATTGTCAACGGCGAGGAGCATGACCTCGCAGTCACGACCCTTGCCGAGCTTCTGGCGACACTCGACTTCGAAGGGGATTGGCTTGCTACCGCCGTCAATGGCGAGCTGGTGCACCGGGCCGACCGTTCGGCCCATTCCCTCAACGATCGCGACCGGATCGAAATTCTCTCGCCGATGAAAGGAGGCTGAGGCATGCTGACGCTTTACGGACAGGAACTGCGTTCCCGCCTGCTTCTGGGCACCGCCCGCTACCCCTCGCCTGCCTCCCTCGAAGACGCGGTTCGTTCGTCGGCAACGGAGGTCGTCACGGTCTCGCTTCGTCGCGAAACCGCCGGCGGAAAACAAGGCGGCGGCTTCTTCGAACTGATCCGCGCGCTCGGCGTGCGCGTGCTGCCGAACACCGCCGGTTGCCACTCGGTGTCGGAGGCGGTGCTGACCGCGAAGATGGCGCGCGAGGTCTTCGACACGAACTGGATCAAGCTCGAAGTCATCGGCCATCAGGATACGCTGCAGCCCGATGTCTTCGGGTTGGTCGAGGCGGCACGCATCCTCTCAGCCGAAGGTTTCGAGGTCTTCCCCTATACGACCGACGACCTGGTGGTCGGCGAGCACCTCGTCGAAGCCGGATGCAGGGTGCTGATGCCCTGGTGCGCGCCGATCGGCAGCGCCAAGGGGCCACAGAACATCTCCGCCTTGAGAGCCATGCGTGCCCATTTTCCGGATATGCCGCTGATCGTCGATGCCGGCATTGGCCGCCCGTCGCACGCAACGGCGGTGATGGAGCTTGGCTTCGATGCGGTGCTGCTCAATACCGCCGTCGCCGGAGCGGCGAAGCCGGCCCTCATGGCGTCGGCCTTCGCCCGGGCGATCGATGCCGGACGCGATGCCCTCGAGGCAGGCATGCTCGAACCGCGCGATTTTGCCGTACCCTCCACGCCCGTCATCGGAAAGGCGGTGTTCGCGTGAAGCTCGATCCCTTCTACCTCATCGTCGACAGCGCGGCATGGATCGAGCGGCTGGTACCGCTCGGCGTCAAGCTGGTGCAGCTTCGCGTCAAGGATCGTCCGGATGCAGAGCTTCGCGACGAGATCCGCGCGGCCAAGGCGATCTGTGACCGCCATGGTTGCCAGCTCGTCGTCAACGACTACTGGCGCCTCGCAATCGAAGAGGGCTGCGATTTCATCCATCTCGGCCAGGAAGATCTCGCCGACGCTGATCTCGCCGCGATCCGCGCCGCTGGCCTGAAACTCGGCCTCAGCACCCATGACGAGGCCGAACTGGAGACGGCCCTTGCCGCCAGGCCCGACTACGTCGCGCTCGGGCCGATCTATCCGACGATCCTCAAGCAGATGAAATGGGATCCGCAAGGGCTGCCGCGCCTCTCCGCCTGGCGGGAGCGCGTCACGCCGCTGCCACTCATTGCGATCGGCGGGCTCAATACCGACCGGATTGCCGGCGTCTTCGAGCATGGCGCCGACAGTGCCGCGGTCGTCACCGACATCACGCTGAATGCCGATCCCGAAGGGCGGACGCGCGAATGGATTGCACGTACGGCGCGGTGGCGTTGAGCCTCCCTGACATCGCAGGTGCTACGACCTCATCTCAGGCGATCGCCAGATCTGCGAGCCAGGTGCTATCGAGGCCGCGCTTGCGGCAATAGGCCATAAGCCGGTCGCGCGTTTTGCCTGGCCGATCGAGACCGAGAAAGCGGGAAGCGTTCCTCCAGAGGATGTTCTGCTGATGCTCGTCGCTGACGCTGGCGAGCGTCAGCTGCTCGGCGATCCGCGAAACATAGGCATTGTAATCCTTCTCGAGCGCCATCATCGACCAGTCGGTCCCGAACATCAGATGGCGGGCGTCGGGATCGTAGGCGGCCAGCCATTTGTCCAGCAACTGACGGATCTCTGCGTGAAGAGTTTTGTCGTCGCTGCTGACCAGCTCACTGAGATAGCTTAAATCCGCAAAGAGGTTCGGGCGGCGTTCGTGGTCGATCGTTCTGCCGATGATCTCCTCCCAGCTCGGCGGCCCGGAAAACTTGTCCTGGGGACAAGAGACCATGACGCCCGTCGGTGCCCCGGGGCGCAGGATTTCGTCAAAGGCACCGAAATGCGCCAGGTTGATCCGCAGCTTGTCGTATTGGTTCGTATCGAGCAGTTTCTTCCAATAGGCGGGGCTTGCCAGATTGCCGTAGCCACAGCCGGCGCCGATGCTGTTTTCCGCATGCGCCATGATCGGCACGTCGTTGTCGCGGCACCAGACATAAAGGCGCTTCAGCGCCGCATCGATCGCCGGGTTTGCATTGCCCCATGCCTTGAAGCCCATCGGTGGATAGATCTTCACGCCGATGAAGCCTTTTTCCATGATCGCATACTGGACATTTGCCAGGGATGAGCCTGGCCTTTGCGTTTCCCGGTGCGGATCGAAGCCAACGAAGCTATGCATTCGGATGCCGTGCTTCCTGGTGACGATCTGCTGGACCTCGTCCATGACGTCGATCTGGTCGCGCTGCGGCGATGATGTCCCGTGAAGCGACTTGTCGAAGTCCAGAATGCTCGGCGTGATCAGCGAAAGCCGGCATTTGGACGCGAAGATCTTGACATAGGCTTCCGCCAGATTTTCCCGGTAGTCCTGCATCAGCCGGACGAAGGAAAGATAGGTTCCGATCTGGTCGTGCGCCTTTGCGTTGTTGGCTAGGGTATCGACCTCCTCGTCACTCATGCCGCCGCCGGAACGGCGCTGGTCCAAACGCCTCTGGAATGTTTGCGGCACATTGGACGTACCGCCAAGCTGGCGCAACAGACCGTCATAATCAGGGGATTCACCAAAGCTGCGCCTCGAGAACGTCGAGCGTTGCTCGTTGGCACGCGCGACCAGATCTCTTATCGCGACGCGCAATTGCTCATCCTTGCGCCGGGCGAGTTCGGTGTCTGAAAGACGCCGCTCCCTTTTTCTCAGAACGGCAAGTTCATGCCTGGCTTTGGGCGCGACGTCGCCAAGGGCGGTAACGAGAAAGACCACCAAGGCATTTTCCAGCCCCTTCGCCTCCTGCGCGTTTGAAGAGAGCCGCTTCTCCGGTATCTTCTCCCGCAGCGCCACATAGCGAACCAGACCGTCCACCGGCACATCGGCCGCATTGAAGAAATGGCAATGGACGTCGATGATCGGGTGACTGAGACTGCAGGCGCCGGGCGAAGGCAGATGCCGGCATCCGGAAAGCACATTTGCAAGCACGCCCGCCGAAACCAGCCGCAAGAAATCGCGGCGCGTCACGGCGGCAACCGGACCAGCCCAGTCGACCCCCATCGTCCCCTCCTGTTGCGAGACCCCCTCGAACAATCGGGCAAACATTACTCCGTCCTGCCACCTCGCGAAATAGGTATTTACTTGCCGTTACTGGAAAGTCGAAGATCAGCGCGGGTCGCCTTTCAGTCAGACAGGAGGCGTGTTACTCTAAAATCTTGGGGAGAATTTTGCGTGGTTGGTGGCGCCGGCAAATATGAGTTCCAACGTTACCTGTCCGGAGCCCTGGTCCAATGGTCCTCCCCGGCAGCAACGGAATCGGCTGCCCCGGCACGCGAAGACTTCCTCGGCTCGCTGCTTTTCGCCGACATTTCCGGCTTTACGCGCCTGACTGCCAAATGGTCCGAAAGTGACCGCGCCGCCGGCGCCGAACGCGTCAGCCTGCTTCTGAACACCTTCATGGGCGAGCTCATCAGCCATATCGAGGAGCATGGCGGCACGGTCTTGAGTTTCGCCGGCGACAGCCTGATTGCCGGCTGGCGGGCCTCCTCCGCCGAAGAGCTTGAACAGACGGCCTGGCGCAGCTGTTATTGCGCCGAACGGATCCGCGAGAAAATCGGCGGGCCGGGCAATCTCGAAGATGGCCTTCAGCTGCGCATCGCCGTCGGCGCCGGCGTCATCACCCTGCTGCATCTGCTGCCACGCGCAGACCAGCGTTGGCTGATCGTCGGAGGCGACTGCCTAGCCCAGGCCGATCATGGCGGCGAATTGAGCGACGCCGGCGAGATTCTCGTTTCCGATGCCGTGTGGCAGCTGATCGGCAAGCGGGCCAAGGGCGGGCTGAACCGCGAAGGAACAGCGCGCCTCGATAGCATCGAGCCCTGCTCGACCACGAAGGAAGCGCCCCGTACCCAGCCGGGCGCCGCATCCGAGCGGCTCGAGGCCTATCTCCCCCTGTCGCTGCGCAGCCGCCTGCTCTCACCGCTTTCGGAATGGCTCGCGGACCTCAGGACCGTGACCGCGCTTTTCGTGCATATCGTCGGCCGCGACCTCGATACGGATCTCGACCGATTGAACAAGCTCGTGGCGCGCTCGATCGCAGTCGTCGGCCGCACCGGCGGAGAGATCCTGCACACGGCGCTCCATTCAGGCGGGCTTGAGGTCTTCGCCGTCTTCGGCCTGCCCGGCAAGAAGCACGCCGACAATGCGCGCCGAGCGATCATCGCTGCCCTGCGCCTGTCGAACGAACTCGATGAACCGGATCTCGGCCTGTCGGCGGGCATCTCGACCGGCGAGAGCTTCTGCGGCGCACTCGGCACGATCCATCGCGCCGACTACACCGTGGTCGGCACTGCCGTGAACATGGCCTCCCGGCTGGCGAGCGTCGCCGCAGGCCGCATTCTCGTCGACCAGGCAACGGCGAAGGAAACCGCCGGCCAGATTGCTTTTTCCGGTCCCTGGACACTTGCCGTGCCCGGCATGCGCGGTGGCGTGGTCGCGTTTGCGCCGATTGCCGAGACCGTCGCGACGATCGACACCAAATCCCCCGTTCTTTTCAACCGGGCCGCCGAACTCGCGGCACTCAACGCCTATGTGGAGCGCGCGGGCCGAGGACAGGCCGGGGTGATGATCGTCAAGGGCGATTCCGGCGTCGGCAAATCGGCGCTGCTTCGCGCCTTCGTCGAAACCTGCCGTGACCATGGAAGCCAGGTTCTGGTCGGCCATGCCGACGATATCGAGAGTGACGTGCCTTACTTCGCCTGGCGTGGGGTGATCCGCGACCTGCTTGGCATCGGCGACCTTCGCGGCGCCAATGCCTCGGATCAGGTGATGCAGTTCTTCGCCCACCGACCCGAACTCGCTCATCTGGCGCCGCTGCTGAACGATGCCATCAACCTCACTTTGACCGACACGGCCGAGACCCGGGCGATGTCGGGCGACGGGCGGTCCCACCGCCTGCGTGAATTGCTGCGCGATCTCATGACCGACAGCCTCTCCTGGGGGCGTGGTCTCGTCGTGCTCGAAGACGTCCATTGGCTGGACGAAGCATCCGGCCAGTTGCTCGGACGCCTGGTTTCCGGACCGGCACCGATCCCGGTCGTCGTTTCAACCCGTACGGCCAGGACACAGCAAGACCTGACGCGATGGACCGGACAACACCACAATGGTGCGCAGACACTCGATCTCCTGCCGCTCGATCTCGAGGGCACGATTTCACTCGTACGCGCGTCGATCGGCAGCAGTTCCCCGGCAGACGGCTTTTGCGAAGCGGTGTATGCGCAGTCGGCCGGAAACCCGCTGCTCATACACGAAATCTGCCGCATGATCGGCGAACGGCGATTGCCGAAGGCCGCAGAGGCCCAGGCGTCCCTGTCACTCCCCGAAACCCATTCGAACGAAGCAACCTTGCTCAATACGGCCAAGGTCACGGTGATCGCCCGAACCGACCAGCTTCCGGCCGAGCTCCAGGCTCTCCTAAAGATCGCAAGCGCCATGGGCGCGACCTTTTCCGCCGCGGAACTCCAGGCGCTTGCGCCGATCAGGAAGTCCGCCCTGGACATCGAGGCAAGCATCGAACGGCTGCAAGCGGCCCATCTGATCAAACCCATGGATGACCGCCCGGGACGTTTCACATTCAGCCACGCCGTCATCCGTCAGGCCATCTACGACAGCATGCTTTCGGAACAGCGACGTGAGGCACATCGCGCGATCGCGCAAGCGATGGAGGAAAGCAGACAGCCCGACAATGCGGAAAGCCTGCCGCGCATCTTGAGCCATTGGGAGCGCGCCGGCGAGGCCACACTTGCGTTCAACTATCTGGACCGCGTCGCCGAACTGCGCTTGCGCCAGTTCGACAATGCCGCCGTCGTCGACCTGGTCGAGCGCTTTTTCAAGACTGGGCGCGATCTCTCGATCTCGATCACGCCGGCACGGCGGGCGGCCGCCTGTTTCCTGCTTGGCGAAGCCAATCTCAATCTCGGCCGCGCCGAAGCTGCGCGGCATGCCTATGAGGAGGGTCTGCGGCTGTCCGGCCTGCCGCTTCCGCGCACTTCGGTCGGCCTCGCACTGCATCTGGTTCTCGATCTTGCAGAACAGGTGTGGCGCCGCGTGACCCATGGGGACAAGGACTGGATCCTGGAACGGGAGATCTCGCGATCACCATCTGATCCTTTCCATCTCGCAGCAAAGGCGCATGAGGACCTGACGCGGATCTACTACTTCACCAGCGAGAAGCTGCGGCTGATCCATGCGACGCTTCGTGCGACGAACCTTGCCGAAAGAAACAAATATGTCTCGCCAACGACCGCGACCAATTATGCAAGCCTCGGCGCCATATGCGGCGTCATCCCGCTGCACAAGCAGGCCGAGCACTACAGCCGCTTGGCCGCCGCCCTTTCGGAGCGCGTCGACCAGTTGGGAACGCGCGTGCGTGTCGACCTCCTGTCGGGCATGTACCAGATTGGCATCGGCCATTGGCGCGAAGGCAAGCGGGCGTTCGAGGCTGGCCTCAACAATGCCGCGACCATCGGTGATTTGAGGCGGTGGTGCGAAGTGGCCGTTGGCCTCGAGACGATTTCCGGTCCCTGGCTGCTGACCTCGGCTTTCGAAGGCATTGCCCCATGGGAGATCCTGGTTCAGCGGATCTGCGAAGAGGGCCGCAGGCGCGGCGACATCCAGGTGCTTGGCTGCGGCCTGCTTGGCCGTCTCAGGGGGCACGCGGCCCTTGGCCGATGGTCTGCCATCGACGCCGATCTCGATGAGCTCAAGCAGATCATCACCACAAGGGCCGACGGACTGGAACTCGTACATTGCATCGAGGGCGCGTCTCTTCTGGCCGAAGCCGCCCGACGGCAGGGCGACACGGGCGCAGCAAGGACCTGGTTCGAGCGCGCGTTCTCCTGGTGCCAGACGCTCAATCCGGCAATGAAGACGCGAACTCTGCCGGCACTTGCCCGCCTGTTCGACGTGGCGAGCGATCCGGACGGTGGCGACCCGGCTGCGGCGCAGCTTGTCCTCAGAAAGCTCGAGCGCTTCGCGCGCGTCTATCCTATCGGTCGCCCGGCGGCAGCGCTCGGCGAGGCGACCCTGTACCTTCATCGCGGCCGGCAGCGCCGCGCCGAGCGCGTGGCGCGATACGCCTTCGCGGAGGCGATCCGGCTGGAGATGCCGGCCGTAGCGCTCGCTTCGTTGCACCACCCGGCTGGACCGAAGGATGCGGCGGCCTGGCAGGCATTGGAGACAATGTTTGTCGTCCGGCAAAACACCTGGAGCGAGGTCCTCCAACTCGATCATGCCGAGTTCCAGACCCATCTTCCGATCGTTGCGTTCGAGGGAGGCCAAGCGTGACCCAGTTTCGAGTGCCCCGCGTCCTGATCGTGCTTGCCCATTTCGACGAGACCAGAAATCCGCAAGGTCGCCCCGATTTCATCCCGCAGGGGACCGGCCACCTGTTTCTGGCCGGCGCCTTTGCCCGCAATCGCGTGCACCTTCGCGCCTACAGCGAATTTCACGACGGGCCGCTCGTCGACGAAACGGCTTTTGCGGAACTGGACATGCTGGTGCTGACGGGAGTCACCGCCGCCTTCGACCGGATGCGCCACCTGACCGCCTATGCCCGCACGAAATCGCCAGGCTGCGTCATCGTCGCCGGTGGACCGGTCGTCCGCAATCTGCCGGTTTCGAGCGCCGAAACCTTCGACTACGCCTGCGAAGGCGACGTCGAGGAGATGCAGGCCGTGATTAAGGAGGTCTTCGGGGAATGGGCGGTCTCCGAAACGATCCTGCCACGCTTCGACCTCGCCAATTGGGGCGGTCCGGTCAGTTACGTCGAGACGAGTCGCTACTGCAATTTCAAGTGCAGTTTCTGCGCGCTCACCGCGGAAGGCCGCCGCTACCACGGCTACGATCTCGGCTACATCGAAGCACAACTTCGCAATGCCCCGCCCAAGAAATACGTGCTGTTCATCGACAACAATTTCTACGGCAACAGCAAGGACGCCTTCCATGCTAAGCTCGGGCTGATCCGGTCGCTTTGGCGCGAGGGTCTGTTTCAGGGTTGGTTCGCGCTCGTCACCGGAGATTTCTTCCGAGACCCCGACAATCTCGAAGCGGTGCGCGCGGCCGGCTGTCTCGGGCTCTTCAGTGGCGTCGAGACGCTGAACGAAGCGCAGTTGAAGCGCTATCAGAAGAAGCAGAACCTGGTGGTGCCGCAACTGGAAGCCATTCAGACCTGTCTCAAAGCCGGCGTCGCCTTCCAATACGGACTGATGTTCGATCCGGCAGCGCAGACGATGCAGGCGATGCAGGACGAACTGGCCTTCATCACCGGCGAGAGCAGAATGCCATTGCCGGCCTTCCTGAGCCTGACGATCCCGCTGCTGGGCACGCCGCTCTTTGACGAATGCGCTGCAGAGGGTCGCTTCCTCCCCTCTGCCAAGCTGCGCGACATGGATGGGTTCACATTGATGACGCGCCCCCTCGACAACCTTGACGATGTCGCCCTGTTTGCCCGCAAGCTGTCGCGCCTTGACGGCAATCGCGCCCAAATCCTGCGCCATTGCCTCGGCTTCTACCGCAATTACCGCCGCTCGCTTTCGGGCCGGCAGATGATCCACCTGCTTGCCAACAGCCTGCGCCTGGCGCTTCCCTCGGTCATGCATCGCCATGGTCTCCCGATACGCTCGGGGAGCGACGACAATCTCACCTATGTCACGACGACGCAGCCGCTGGGACCACTCTACACGCCGGCCTTCCGGCTCGGCGAAGGCTTCCGCTCGCATTTTGCTCCGACGATGGTCACCGACGCCTCGGGCGCGCTTGACGAGACCATTGCCCGCAATCTCGAATTCCGCGCCGGTCAGCGGCGGCGGGCCGGCACCGGCATGGAACACGCCCCTGGCTGAAAACACTCCAGCGACTGCGTCAATGTGCCCTCATCGCTGCAACCTCCAGTGCACGAAGTTGGGTCGGGTTGGTAAGATTGGATTCAATCTTTTTGGGTAAGCTTCGGTTAGCTATTCACACCTGTCGGCCGGCGATTGCCGTCGACCTTGTCCTGCGTACGGGTGCCCATGCGTCTTTCAGCTGCGACCGCAATCATTTTTGCCGGCCTTGTTTCGGGCTGCTCTTCCAGTTCGAGCCTGGACACCATCGCACCGCGGCCCTCGCGTGAAACGACCAGTTCCGTCGTGCTTTCGGCCGCACCGGTACCGGCCGCCAATGTCGGCGCAAGAGCAGCCGAGGTAACGCCACCGCAGACCGTTCAGTCCGCACCGCCGCAGGAGATGCTTGCCTGGGCCGGCCCGGTTCCGGAGCCCAAAGCCTTTGCGCCGGCGGCCAATACGACGACAACGGCGACAATGGACATGCCCGTTCCGGGCGCTCGGCCGGTGGCCTTCGTAGCCCCCGCCAATCCGGTCACACAGGCGATGCCGCAGGGGCGCTCGCGCATCTACGGCCACCGTTTCCGCGATGCCAAGCCGATCAATTTCGGCCGCGCCAAAAATCCGCGCAAGATGGCCGTTCACGGCGTCGACGTTTCGCGCTGGCAGGGTGAGATCGACTGGCCGAAGCTGCGCACCCAGGGCGCGAATTTCGCGTTCATCAAAGCGACGGACGGCGGCGACCATCTCGACCCGATGTTCAAGAAGAACTGGCGCGCCGCCAAGGCGGCCGGCCTGCGGCGCGGCGCCTATCATTTCTTCTACTGGTGTCGCACCGCCGGCGAGCAGGCCGACTGGTTCATCCGCAACGTTCCGCGCGAGCCCGGCGCGCTGCCGCCCGTGATCGACGTCGAATACAACGGCGAATCCAGCTGCAAGCGGCGCCTGTCGCCAGAGCGCGTGCGCGAGAAGATGCAGGTCTTCATGGACAAGCTCGAGGCGTATTACGGCCAGCGCCCGATCATTTACACGGCACCGGATTTCTATAAGGACAACCTGCAGGGCGCGTTCCAGAACTATCCCTTCTGGCTGCGCGCGGTGGCCCAGCATCCATCCAAGGTCTACCCGAACCGCAAATGGCTGTTCTGGCAATACTCGGGCTCCGGCCTCTCGCACGGCGTCGACGGTAAGATCGACCTCAACGTCTTCCATGGCAACGAGGACGAGTGGCAAGACTGGCTGGAGGCACGGGCGAGCTGAGCGCAGCAACGGGCTTCGAATAGCTCCGCTACGGCATGTTTCCTCAGATCGTCGCCGGTCCAAGAATTAAAACTTGCGGCAATTCAACGTGACCCTTGCGCGTCTGATAGGACGCACGGCGCTCGTTGTTCCTTCACCGTCCCTCTTCGCGGTCCAGAAAGAGCAGCGTGCCGCCGAGTTCGGAGATGACGATCTGCCTGTTGTCCCACACGAGGACGGAGACCGGTCGCGTCAGCCCGTCGACCACCGTCTCCCGGCTGCCCGTCGCATTATCGAACAACAGCAACCGGCCGCTGTTTGCTCGGAACCCCTGCTGCTGGTCGTATAGGCCGTGTTCAAGGATGAGCATCCGTCCCTTTTCGTCGAAGGCAAGAGCGACCGGTGCATTCAGGCCATCGACCTCCAGCCGCGGCTCCGCGCCCTTGCTTTTCTCGGGAATTGAAACGACCTTTCCGGCACCGGCGAGGAAAGGAAAGCCGCCGAAAAGCGCAACATAAAGACGCCCCTGGCGAAGCGTGATCCCGGTCGGCACGGCATCGACCTCGTAGCTCCCTTTGTTGAACTCCGTCGGGGAAAGCGTCTCCAGAGCGGTCGCCTGTTGACGAAGGCGGCGAAAGCTCATGAGCGTCTGCTTGCGACCGTCGGCTCCGAGACGCTCGACGCTGTTGCGCGCCGAATCGACGACGTAATAGGCATCCGCGGCGGCGACGAGGTCGAAAGGATTCCAGAAGTCGGCGTTGATGACACGGCGACGACCAGCACTGTCGATCGCAATGAGGGCATGGTCATAGGGCCCGGCATCCACATCGGCCGGCGTCCATCCTTGAGCGACGACCAGCTTGTCGCCGGCGCGAAGCACCCGATAGGGACCGGTCGGATCGCCGATCACGTCGAGACCATGGGGAAAGACTGGACCGAACGCTTCGAAATCGCCCGCGGGCATCCGCCGATAGAGCCGGCCATTGGCAAGATCGGTAACGAGCAGAGCCTCGCCGTCGCGGGAAAGGCCGCCGAAGGCAGCACCGGCCTTGCTGAAGCTTTCAAGCCGGTAGCCCGGCGCGACCGCCGGCTCGGCAGCGGTACCTGCTGCGAGAAGCAAGAAGGCGACGAGGATCGTCATCTGCCGGAACGGACGCATCGGAAACCGCCATTCCCCGAGAACCGGAAGTTGGGATCATAGGCCAACCGGTAGGTTGTGGTAAGATGTGTGGGATCACTGTTCCAGGCCCCGCCGCGCAGCACGCGATACGATTTGGCGCCGCTGCTCGCGGCCGTGGCGGCATAGGGGGCATAGAGATCGCTCGTCCATTCCCAGACATTGCCGACGAGGTTGAGTACCCCTTCGCCGCTTGCGCCATCGGCAAAGGACAGGGCGGGGGCGGTCATCGGATAGCCGTCGCGCTCGTCGCCAGCGCAGCAATGCGCGGCGCCGGCATTGGCGCGGCGACCATCCGCGGGCGCAGTACCCCATGGAAACGCCTGCCCCTCGGTCCCGCGCGCCGCCCTCTCGTACTGCTGTTCCGAAGGGAGAGTGAGGCCATAATGAAGACAAAAGGCATCGGCGTCTCCCCAGCTTACGCCGACCACCGGATGATCGTCCAAGCCGAGAATCGGGTGCCCGACGTAGAAAGCTGGACGATGCCCCGTCGCGTCAGCGAAAGCTCGATATTGCCGGTTGGTGATTTCGGTGCGGTTGATGGCAAATGCGTGGCCCAACACCAGGCGGCGCGGACGTTCGTTATCCGGGCCGTCATCACGGCCGAACACGAAAGTGCCGGCGGGAATGTCGATGAGCGGATTGCCGGCGATCGGACCCTCATCGGCGGTGGCCGCCCCCGCCACAAAAAACGTGAGCGCGATTGCCACAGCCGTCATCCGGAGATCAGAAGTCGACACGACGCTGAGACTCGCCATCGAACAGAAACACCTGGTCGGCCGCGACCTTGATTCCGATCGGCTGATCGATCTGGCCGGCGAAATTCTTGTCTGCCCGTAGGGTCAGCAACTGGGCGCCGAGCCTGAGGCTGACGAGCGTGTTCTCGCCGGTGAGCTCGACCGAATAGATTGGGGCGACCAGATTGGCATCGCTCCCCCCGACTCCTGTCGCATGGATATCTTCTGGGCGAACGCCGAGAACCGCGCGGGGAACGCTCGCCTGGCCGAGCCCGCCCACCCTCAGCCCAGCGCTCGTGAAGATGCCGTCCCGCGCCTCGCCTGGAATGAGGTTCATCGGCGGCGAGCCGATGAAGCCGGCGACGAAAAGCGTGCGCGGATCGCTGTAGATTTCCCGCGGCGTACCCAGCTGCTCGATCACCCCCCTGTTCATGACCGCCACCCGATGCGCCAGCGTCATCGCCTCGATCTGGTCGTGCGTGACGTAGATCGTCGTGACCTGGAGCTCGTGCTGGAGATGTTTCAGCTCCGAGCGCATCTGGGTGCGCAGCTTTGCGTCGAGATTGGAGAGCGGCTCGTCCATGAGAAAGACGCGCGGCGTGCGCACGATCGCGCGGGCAAGCGCGACGCGCTGGCGCTGACCGCCCGAAAGTTCCCTTGGCAGGCGCGACAGCATGGTCTCGAGTTCCACCCGACGCGCGACTTCGGCGACGCGCCGTTTGCTTTCCTCGGGTGGCACTTTGCGGATCTTGAGAGGGTAGCC
This sequence comes from Ensifer sp. VA4, assembly GCF_055710065.1. Taxonomy (NCBI): domain Bacteria; kingdom Pseudomonadati; phylum Pseudomonadota; class Alphaproteobacteria; order Hyphomicrobiales; family Rhizobiaceae; genus Ensifer; species Ensifer sp. VA4. The sequence goes on from NZ_JBVQPO010000011.1 coordinate 279,696, forward strand.
GATGTTCTGCTCGACCGTCAGGTGCGGGTAGAGCGCATAGGACTGGAAGACCATCGCGACGTCGCGATACTTCGGCAGGACGCCATTAATGCGTTCCGCATCGATGTAGATATCGCCGGAGGTCGCCTCCTCGAGGCCAGCGACCATGCGCATCGTCGTGGTTTTGCCGCAACCGGAGGGGCCAAGCAGGACGAGAAACTCCTTGTCCCGGACCTCCAGGTTGAAGTCGGCCACCGCGACGAATTCGCCGAATTTCTTGGAGACGTTGTTGAACGTCACGGACGCCATGGCCTCACCCCTTGACCGCCCCGAGAGACAACCCCCGGACCAGATGCTTCTGAACGATGAACGCGAAGATGACGATCGGCACGCAGGCCATGAACCCGGCGGCGCTGATTTCTCCCCAATAGGTTTTATACTGCGTAACCCGCCCGGCAATGCCGATCGGCAGCGTCTGCGATTGCTCGGTGAGCGTGATGATCAGGGAAAGCAAAAACTCGTTCCAGGAGATGATCAGGCAGAAAATGGCGGTGGCCGCAAGCCCTGGGCGCGCCAGCGGCAAGGCGACATGCAGGAAGGCGCCCCATTGCGTGTCGCCGTCGACGATCGCCGCCTCTTCCAATTCGACGGGCAGGTCCTGGAAATAGCTCTTCATCATCCAGGTGGCGAACGGCAGGTTGAAGGCGGTGTAGGCGATGATGAGCGCCGACTTGGTGTTGAGCATGTCGAAGGAGTTGAAGAACAGATAGAGCGGGATGATGCTGACGATCGGCGGCATCATCCGTGTCGAAAGAATCCAGAACGAGATCTGCTTGCGCCATTGCCAGGGATAGCTGAATCGCGCCAAGGCATAGCCAGCCATCGTGCCGAAGCCGACGGAAATGATCGTGGTTCCAACCGCGACGAGCAAGCTGTTCAGCGCGTAGCGCAGGAACGGGCGCTGGACGAACGCCTCGTCGTAGTGCTTCAAGGTCGGGTTGCGCGGCAGCCATTCGGGCGGCACGGCGAAGATGTCGATGTCGTACTTGAACGAATTCACCGCGATCCAATAGACGGGAAACAACGTCAGGATCAGGGCGACGAGGATCGTCAGATAGGCGGTCAGGCGGAGAAGCATTTCGCTGCCACGGCTGCGTGTTCTTATCGTCGCCATCGTCGCCTCACTCCGCCAGCCGCATGCGCTTCATGAACCAGGTGCTCAGCACGATCGTCACGAACAGCACGAAGAGAGAGATCGCCGCCGCGTAGCCGGGATCGGCGAAGCGGTAGGCGACCTGATAGATGTATAGGCTCAGAACCTTCGTTCGATCCGCCGGACCTCCCCCCGTCAGGATGAAAACCAGATCGAAAAGGCGCAGGGCATCCATGACGCGCAGGAGCACGGCAATCGCGATGACCGGTTTCAGGAAGGGCAGCGTCAGATCCCAGAACTGCCGCCAGGACGAGGCGCCGTCCAGCGCCGCCGCCTCGTAGGGCTCGATCGGCAGGCTTGCCAGCCCCGCCAACATTAAGAGGAATATGAATGGCGTCCACTGCCAGACATCGGCGACGATGATTGAAAACATCGCCAAATTCACGTCGCCCGCCCAGGCCTGCAATGGAAGGCCGAGACGGAACATGATCTCGTTCAGGACGCCAAACTGTGGCTCATAGATGATCTTCCAGGTGATCGCGACGGCGATCGGCGGCAGCATCATCGGGATCATCAGGACGGTTTTCAGAAAGGTCAGCCGGCGGATGAACCTATCGAGCAGCAGCGCCAGGCCCAGTCCGAGCAAGAATTCAAACGTCACCGCCACGATCGTGAACACCGCAGTGTTGCGCAGCGCGACGTGAAACTGTGCGTCGGTCAACAGCCGCGCGAAATTGCCTGAGCCGACGAATTCCCAGGGCAGGTCGGGATTGGGGCTGATCCTGTGGACCGCCGCATAAAACATGTAGAAGCTGGGGAATATCGTCAGTGCCAGAAGGACAATCATCGTCGGCGCGAGCATCAGGTAGCGCAGGTGACGCTCGGTCCAATGCTCAAGCGCGCCACCGGGTCTGGGCGACGCCGCCGGCATGCCTTTGTCGGGCCTCAACATTGGCTCCTCCCGCAGGCGCGACTGCATGTGTCCGTAGCCGATTCAAGGATGCAAACATGCAGCAATTCAAAATGCGACGGCGACCGTTGCGTCTCTGGTAAGACGTTGAGCGCTTTCGCTACTGACGTCGGATGCGACCCCACCGGTCGGTTCCGGTGCGGCCGCGAGAGTAGAGCCTGTGGCCCCACCGATATAGGCGTCCGCCTATTTAAGGCCGGTGATTTCTTCGACCGCTATCTGTGAGTTCTTCAGCGCCTCCTCCGGCGTGATCGTGCCCGCGACTGCCTTGGAAAGCTCGATCCCGAAGGCATTTTCGATCTCCGGCCACTTCGGATGACGCGGCCGTGGCGTCGAGGCCTGGATCGCCTCCATCAGCACGGGGTAATGGCGGAATTTCTCCTGCTTGGTCAGTTCCGGGTCGGTGAAGACCGAGGTGCGGACCGGCGGATTGCCGCGCTCGGCGGAGATCTTGATCTGCTCGGGCGAGGTCGCCCAGATCATAAAGTCGAAAGCCTCCTGCTTGTTCTTGGAGGCCGACATGATGCCCATGGTCCAATGGCCGATTTCGGAGCTGCCCGGTTTCGTGCCCGCCGGAATCGGACTGTAGGATATCTTGCCGACCATTTTCGATTGGCTCGGATCCTCGAAGGTCGCAACCCAGTTCGGCCAGTTGATTGACGACGCTGCGGTGCCGGCGGCAAGCGCAGTGCCAACCTCGTTGGCGTTGTAGCTCTCGATCCCCTTTGGAGAAACGTCGCGGAGCGCCATGAATGTCTTCATCGCGGCCGCGCCTTCCGGCGTATCGATCGTCACCTTCGTACGATCCTCGTTGAACATATTGGCGCCGTAGGACCAGAAGATCGGCATGAAATCGGCGACGACCGGGTTACCCTGTCCGCCACGGAAAACATAACCGAAATAGCGACCGCCGCCTTCCTTGGTCAGGGCCTGGCTTGCCTTCAATACGTCGTCCCAGGTCTTGGGGGCGTCAACACCGGCTTCCTTGTATTTCGCGGCGTCGTAGAAGAACATCTGCGCGTTTCCCACATAGGGCAGGCAGACGTAGGGACCCGTATTGTACGGGTTGCGGCATATTGCCAGCGACTTCGAAAGGAAATCGGTGTCCGGCCCCTCCAAGCCCGCCTGCTTGAAGAACGGCGTCAGGTCCTCCAGATGTCCGTTCTCGGCGAAAAACGGAATCCATGGGTCATCCATCAGGATGATGTCGAACACGCCGGATTTGGTCGCTCCTGCATTGGCGCCCTGCTCAAACACATTGGCATAAGGCGCCTGCACGATCTCCACCTTCGTACCCTTCATTTTCGAGTAGTCGGCGGCAGCGGCCCTTAGGCCGTCACCTTCACTGCTCGACGGCACGAGGATTGTGAAATCGGCCCAGGCGACCCCGTTGATCGCAAGCGCAGACGCCGCGGCAGCCAAAACGAGAAACAGTTTGCGAACCATTGTACACCTCCCAATCCGAGTTGTTGGTCAAAGGCCACTTCGCAATGGACCCGACCTTGCCCGGCATGGTGGAGACGCTGCCTCGACATCCACAAACGATTGAACAGCAAGATGAAATGGAGGCCGGCATCTCCTTAGCCGGCTGTTGCTCCCGCGATGAGTTTATCACATCAAAAGGCTTATTCAGAGAGGTTGCATTAGTATTTACTGTTATTGAGATTGCGCGAGCGCCTCCGAAAAGGCGCTGATACGCCCATCCGTCGTTCCCCGCCTGATGCGGTCCAGGAACCGCTGGTATCCGGGATGCTCGATGAGCAACCGCCGGCCGAGGCTCGACAGCAAATCGACATCCTCCGCATCCAATGCCAGCCTGTTGTGGAGCTTCATGATCCGCCGCGCCACCGGCGGGTCGACGATATCGGTCAAGGCCAGCCGGATGACATCGACATCAAGATCGCCGCAGCCCCGCCTTGCGCCATCCATACCGCAACGCCATTTCACAAATTTGTTGCGCCAGGCGGGCAGGTGGTCGCGCAGGGCATCGAAGCTTTGGAGGTTGGGGATGTTGATCATCGCGTCGATGGCCGCGACGATCGCATCCGGCGCCTTGGGGCTGTCCACGGTTTGCGACAGATCCCCTCCGACCCGGGTCGAGGCATCGACGACGATGACGATCAGGTGCCTGAGGCGCAGGGCCCGTTCCTCTGGAATGGGTTCGGGCGCCGACCGCCCCATCAGATGCAGTAGGCTCTGCGTTCCGACGCCATCGACCAGACCACCGTCGTAGAGCTTGAGATAGTTGAGATCCTTCGCCGTTTCGTAGCGCCTGAGTGAATCGGCGTATTCGCGCGCGACGAGCGAGCTTGGCGGCTGCGATTGCGCCGCCTGCGCGCGCACTTCCGGCAAGGCCTCGCAACCGGTCCGGAAGTTCCTTAAGGTCAGAGGCGCAAACACCACCGGGACTGCGGTCGAGGCCGCGACGGCATAGGCGAGCGGATAGTCGTCGTAACTGCTGCAAATGGCGGTGAAGGACGCTCGATCGAAGATGAACGGCGCGCGGTTATAGAGGTCGGTCGCATGGATCACCAGGCGCGGGTGGCCCGGTCGTGCAACGGTGCCGAGTGTCGCTCCCTTGAACAGGTTCGCATCGAGCCACGCAGGAAAGCCGGTTAGATCGTTCACCCCGCCGCGATAGCCGCGCAGGATATTCGCCGGCGAAAACGACATCCTGAGCGAGGCCTCGACATCGCGCCCGAGGAAACGCTTGCGAAAATCTTCAAGGCCCGAACGGCCGTAGAGGGCGAAATAGGAGGCAAGCACCGCGCCGCCGGAAACACCGGCGACGACAGCGACATCATCCGTAAGACGACGCCCCCTTGCGGCCGGTGATGCCTCTTCCGCCAGCGCCGACAACACGCCGTAGCCGAAGGCGGCAGAGCGCGCACCGCCTCCGGAAAAGGCAAGGACGATACCGGTGTCGCCGGCATCCGAGGTTGGCTGCTGCCGGGGCACTGCTCCGGTCGTCAGTTCGAGCCGCCTGTTGGTCGGCGTCACATCCGGGCCGGTGCAGCCCGCCGCAGCAAGTGCAAGCACCAGCGTTCCATGCCGCAGAAGCCACCTTGTGTGCGCAACCACAACCTGCCGCACGGTGTGGCGGCCAGCAGCCCCTTCTCCTTTCTCCTTGATTGAATGTCGCTTTCGATTGCTGACCTTCATGCGTCCTGATCCAGGTTGGTTTTGCCCGCGAAAATTGACGTTCGCGAGCAATTGCCGCCCAGCCTAAGGATCTACATTGAGACAGCATGTCATGGACGGCATTCGCAACGAAAGATTGTACGGCAGCAGCGATCGGGATTACTTTGCGGCGGGATGACAGGTTCCCTCAATGAAGCGCCGTTAGGGTCGCGCGCGTAAGCACATTGTACGAGGTAAAGCGCATTCATGCGGGTCTTGCTGGTCGAGGATGAGAAGGAACTCGCGGGAGCGCTCAGGGCCGCCTTGAGCCATCACCGGATGGTCGCCGACCACGCGCGCGACCTCACTGAGGCCGCCTTGATCCTGAACGATGCAGTCTACGACGTGGTCGTGCTGGACCGCAAGCTGCCCGATGGTGACGGGCTCTCGCTCATTCCCGTGATCCGGTCGCGCGGCAACAATGTGCCGGTGCTGGTGCTGACCGCGCTCGACGATCTCGCGGATCGGGTTGCCGGCCTCGATGGCGGCGCAGACGACTATATCGGCAAGCCCTTCGCCTTCGAGGAACTGCTGGCGCGGCTGCGGGCGCTGGCGCGGCGTCCCGTGCCCGTGCAGTCCGATATTGTCACTGTCGGGCGTCTCTCCTTCGACCTTGCGCACTGCGAGGCAAGTATCGCCGGGGCGCCGCTGAAGATGCCGCGGCGCGAACTTCTGGTGCTCGAGACGCTGACCCGGCGCATGGGCCGGATGGTGCTGCGCGCAGCGCTGATGGAAGCCGTCTTCGGCCTCGATGACGACATCCAGTCGAACGCGCTCGACACCCATATCTCGCGCGTTCGCCGCAAGCTTGCAGACGCGGATGCCGGAGTGATCATCAACGGCATTCGCGGCGTGGGCTATCTCCTCAGAGAAGATTCATGAGCGGCAGAGCCCCGCATTCGTTCAAATGGCGCCTCGTGGGCTGGCTGGTGCTGTTCGAAACGGTCGCCACGCTGGTTGTGATCGCCATTGCCGTCGGCCTGCTCTGGGTGACCGGCTACCTCATCGACGGCTACGAGAACGGCAATGTCGACGTGTTGAAGGATGCGATCACTCGCAACGCCGAGGGTAAGCTCGTCCTTCAGGAAACGCCTGACCTGATCCGGCTGCGCCGGCGGGTAGCAAACATCTGGTTCATCGTACGCGACAAGCAAGGACACAGCCTCGCCGAGGGCAAGGTGCCCGAAGCCTTCGTCTTTGCGATCGCCGGCCTCGAGCACATGAACGACGGCCGTTTCAGGCTTTCGCCGGACAAGAACGCGCGCCCCGAAGCCGTCGTCAAATGGCTTGAGTCGCCAGCGGGTAGCGTCCAGATCTTCAGCGGCACCGAGGGGGAACTGACCTTCGGCCGCCTGCTGCTCAGCACGACCGGCGCCTTCCTCACCATCTTCGTGCCGATGTTGTTGCTGCTCGCCTTTGCGACCGTGGTGGTCACGCCGGTCGTCGTACGGCGAATGTTGTCGGGCCTCTCCCATGCGGCCTCGCATGCGGCGCATATCGAATACGACCGGCGCGGCATCCAGATGCCGGTCGTAGGCGTTCCCTCGGAATTCCTGCCGCTGGTGAGGGCCGTCAACGATGCGCTCGAACGCCTCGACGAGGGCTATACGAGGCACAAGCGTTTCCTGGCACAAGCCGCCCATGAGCTGCGCACACCGGTTGCCATCCTTGGTGCCCGCATCGCCTCGCTGCCACCGGGACCGGACAAGACCCGCCTCAACGAGGACGTGACGCGCCTTTCGATCCTGGCAGGTCAGCTTCTCGACCTCGAACGGCTCGATGCCCAGAAGGACGAATTCAGGCCCGTCGATCTCGCGGCCCTTGCCGAACGGGTGATCGTTGCACTCGCACCGCTTGCCTTTGGCGCCGGCTACGAGATGACCTTCGAGGCGGATCCACGCCCCGTCGTGGTGACAGGGGACGAAGCATCTTTGGAGCGGGCGCTCACCAATCTCGTGCAGAACGCCATCGACCATGGCGGCCGACGGGGCACGATTACGGTCAAGGTCGACCCGCAAGGCGCGATCGATGTGTGCGACGACGGCGACGGCATCCCGCGCAGCAAAACGGACCGGATCTTCGAGCCATTCCAGCGGCTTCGCAAGGACGGCAAGGGGGCGGGCCTGGGCCTCAACCTGGTGCAGAAGATCGTCCAGTTGCACGGCGGCTATGTCGACGTCGCCCGCTCGCCGTCCGGCGGCGCCTGCATGCGCATCGTGCTGCCGCGGGAGGCGACGACTTCGGCTTGAAAAGAGCAAGCCCCGGAACCTGCTGCCTGTTTTGCCCTTGAATCGGCTAGGACATAGGGAGAAGACATGAGGTTCCGGGGCTCGACGCGACCTGACCGGGAGAAAATGTCAGGCCGCCTGGACCTTCTTCGACACCCGCGCCCATTCCGGGATCCAGTCACGATGGGCTGTGAGCAGATCGTCGACGAGCGACCAGATCTGGTCGAGGTCGAGCTCGGCCGCCGTGTGCGGATCCATCATCGCGGCATGGTAGAGATGCTCGCGGTTTTCGGTCATCAGCGCCTGCACCGTCAGCTCCTGGACGTTGATGTTGGTGCGGATCAGCGCCGTGAGCTGCGGCGGCAGATCGCCGATGAAAGTCGGCTGGATGCCGGATGCGTCGACCAGGCAGGGAACCTCCGCGGCGCAGTTTTCCGGCAGCGAGGTGATGCAGCCATTGTTGCGGAGGTTGCCGTAGATGACAGAGGGCTCGCCCGTCCAGACCGAGTTCATGATCGACGAGGCGTATTCATGGCTTTCGGCCACTTCGATCGTCTCGGCCTCCTTGAAGGCGGCCGCCTGCCCCTTCCAGCGCTCGATCTGCTCGACGCAGCGTTTCGGATATTCGTCGAGTGGAATGCCGAACTTCTCGATGAGGTCGGGCCGGCCGTCCTTGATGAAATACGGGGTGTACTCGGCGAAGTGCTCCGAGCTTTCGGTGACGAAATAGCCGAGTCTCGTCAGCATTTCGTAGCGGACCTTGTTCGGGCAGCGCGGATTCCAGTGGCTGGGTTTCGGGAAACGGCCTTCGCGGTAGCCGCGCACGAGATCCGGATAGAGGTCGCGGTAGCTGCCGTCTGACTGCTTGTGTTCGAATTTGAGGAAGAAGGCCATATGGTTGATGCCGGCGGCGCGGTAGCGGATCTCCGAAACCGGGATATCGAGATCGCGCGAAAGCTCGTAGGCCGTGCCCTGGACTGAGTGGCAGAGACCCACCTGACGGATCATCGGATATTTCTCGGCGATCGCCCAGGTGTTGATCGCCATCGGGTTGACGTATTGCAGGAGGATGGCGTTGGGGCAGACCTCGAGCATGTCCTCGCAGATCTTCCAGAGATGCGGCACGGTGCGAAGCCCGCGCATGATGCCGCCGACGCCGAGCGTATCGGCGATCGTCTGGCGCAGACCATATTTCTTCGGCACCTCGAAATCGGTGACGGTGCAGGGCTCGTAGCCGCCGATCTGGAAGGCGACGACGACGAAATCGGCACCCTCCAGCGCCTTCTTCTGGTTGGAGTGGGTCTCGATATCAGCCTTGACGCCGAGCGTGCGCACCAGCTTGCCGGCGACGATCTCGCTTTCGCCGAGGCGCTCAGGGTTGACGTCCATCAGCGCGATGGTCGCGGCCGACAGCGCCGGGCGCTGCAGCACGTCGCCGATGATGTTCTTCATGAAGACGGTGGAGCCAGCGCCGATAAAGGTGATCTTGGGTTGTCTGGTCATGGATTGCCTCTGCTTTCTGACGGTCATGCGGCCACATCGAAGGCGGCTTTCACAAGCCGTTCGGTGTAGGCGGTCTTGGGATTGGACAGGATTTCGCTCACCGGCCCCTCCTCCACTATCCTGCCGTGCTGCATCACCACGACCCGGTGGCAGAGCGCGCGCACGACCTTGAGGTCATGGGAGATGAAGAGATAGCTGAGGCCGCGCTCGTCCTGCAACTTGCGCAGCAGTTCGATGATCTGGGCCTGAACGGAGAGATCGAGCGCCGAAGTGGGCTCGTCGAGCAGGATGAATTCCGGCTCGAGCGCGATGGCACGGGCGATCGCTATGCGCTGGCGCTGGCCGCCCGAGAACTCATGCGGGAAGCGTGACAGGATGTTGCCCGGCATTCCGGCCGCTGTCAGCGCATCGACCACCCGGTCGAGCCGTTCCTTGCGATTGGCACCAATGCCGTTGACGACCAGCCCCTCCTCGATGATCTGGCCGATCGACATGCGCGGATTGAGCGAGGCGAAGGGATCCTGGAAGACGATCTGGATGCGCGAACGCAGCGGCCGCATTGCGGTGCGGTCCTTGTCGTGGATCGGGATCCCATCGAAGAAGACCTCGCCACCATCGGCATTGAGCAGTCGGATCAGGGCCTGGCCGAAGGTCGTCTTGCCCGAACCGGATTCGCCGACGAGCCCGAGCGTCTCATGCTTGCGCAGATTGAGGCTGAGCTTGTCGACCGCGACCAGCTCGGAAAACTGCGAACGGAACAGGCCGCCCTTCTTCAGCATGAAGGAGACCTTCACATCCCGCCCGTCAAGGACGATCGGCGCATTGTCCGGCAGCGGATTGGCGGCGCCCGAGGGCTCCGACGAAAGGAGCCGCCTGGTGTAGGGATGCAAGGGGTCGGCGAAGAGCGCCGCAGTGGTGTTGTGCTCCTTCACCTCGCCATATTGCATGACATAGACATAGTCCGAGAACTGGCGCACGACCGTCAGGTCGTGGGTGATCAGGATCACTGCCATGCCGAGCTCGCGCTGCAGGTCGCGGATCAGATTGAGGATCTGCGCCTGGACGGTCACGTCGAGCGCCGTCGTCGGCTCGTCGGCGATCAGCACGTCCGGGTCGTTGGCGAGCGCCATGGCGATCATCACGCGTTGCCGCTGGCCGCCGGAGAGCTGGTGCGGATACTGGTTGAGCCGCAGCTCGGGATCGGGGATCTTCACATGGCGCAGCAGTTCGAGCGCGCGTTCGGTCGCTGCGCGGCGGCTGATCCTGCGGTGGGCCCGGATCGCCTCGACGATCTGCGCGCCGACCGTATAGACGGGATTGAGCGAGCTCATCGGCTCCTGGAAGATCATCGCCAGCCGATCGCCGCGCAGAGCCCGCCGCTCGCGCGGCGAGAACTTGAGCACATCCTTGCCGTCATATTCGATACGCGATTGCCGGGCGATCGTTGCGCGCTTCGACAGAAGCCCCATGACGCTGCGCGCCGTCACCGATTTGCCCGAGCCGGACTCGCCGACGATGGCGATGGTCTCACCGCGATAGAGCTGGAAGGACACGTCCTTCACCGCCTCCACCGTGCCATGTTCGACCTTGAAGCGGACAGCGACATTGCGCGCGTCGATGATCGGTCGGCCATTCCGTTCCAAAAGGTCCTTTCTCTCGGCGGGAGCAGCGGAGAGGATGTCGATAGTTTCTGTCATGAGCATCCTCCTCAATAGGGGTCGATGGCATCGCGCAGGCCGTCGCCAAGGGCATTAAAGGCGAAGACTGTGACAAGCACGAAGGCGACGGGCGACAGGATCCAGGGATAGGACCCGATGACGGAATAGGTGGACGTATCCTGCAGCATCAGCCCCCAGGAAATCAGCGGCGGCTTGACCGCAAAGCCCAGGAACCCAAGGAAGGATTCGAGCAGCACCACCTGCGGGATCGAGAGCGTGACCGCGACGATCACGTGACTCATCACGTTCGGCAGGATGTGCTGGAAAATGATGCGCCGGTCGCTGGCTCCGACAGCAATCGCCGCCCGCACATAGTCGATGCGGGCGAGCGCCAGCGTCTTGCCACGCACCTCGCGTGACATCTGGGCCCAGCCAAGCGCCGACATGACGATGATGACGAAGGCGAGGAAGACATTGGTCGGCGCCGTCACCGGGATCAGCGAGGTCAGTGCCAGGTAGAGCGGCAGTTGCGGGAAGGCGAGCACCAGCTCGACGAAGCGCTGCGTCCAGACATCGAAGCGGCCGCCGAAATAGCCGGACGCCATGCCGACCGTCGTGCCGACGACGGTGACGATCGAGACGACGACGAGGGCGATCATCAGCGAGATGCGTGATCCGACGAGAATGCGCGACAGCACGTCCCGGCCGAACTTGTCGGTGCCGAGCAGATGCATCGGTGAACCGTCGACCGCGCCGAAGAAATGCCGTTCGGACGGAATCAGGCCGAAGAGCCGGTAGGGCGCCCCTTTGACGAAGAAACCGAGGATCTGCGGATTATCGTAATCAGGGCCGATGATCGGCTGGAACGTGATCGGGTCAAGCTCTGCACCCTCGGTCAAAGGGTAGCTGCGCGGCGGCAGGACGAAATTCCCGTCCTTGTCGGTGAAGCTGATCGCCTGCGGCGGCGCAAAGGCGACGCCCGTGGCCTTCGGATCGACCGGCGACAGGAAGTCGGCGAATACCGCCATGAAGATCAGCAGGCCGACGAGAACCAGGCCGAGCATGCCGGTCCAGGAACGCTTCAGGCGGCGCCAGACGAGCGCCTGGTAGCTTTCGTTGTGATGCTCCTGCTTGGGTTCGACGGTGAACGGAAGGGCTGTCTCAATCTCGACGGTCATGCGTGGGCTCCCCCCAGACGCACGCGCGGATCGAGCGCGGCCAGCAGCATGTCGGCGATGATGTTGCCGAGGATGAGGGTTGCCGAAAGCACCAGCATGAAGGTGGCGGTGACATAGACGTCGCCTACCCACATGGAGCCGACGATAGCAGGGCCGACGGTCGGCAGCGCGAAGATGATCGCCGTCTCGATCTCGCCCGTCAGCATGTAGGGCAGCACCACACCCTGGTACATGATCAGCGGGTGCAGCGCGTTGGGCACGGCATGGCGCATGACCACCGCACCTTCGCTCAAGCCCTTCGCCCGAGCGGTCTCGACATATTGGGCGTTCAGCGTGTCGAGCAGATTGCCGCGCATCACCCGCATATTGTAGGCGAGGCCGCCGAAAGTGGCGATTGCAACGACCGGCCAGACATGCTTGACGAGGTCGACGAACTTGTCAAAGGACCAGGGCGCGCCGCCGTAGCGGGCCGAGTGGAAGCTGTTGATCTCGCTGACATTGAAATGGAAGACGAGGACATAGACGATGATCAGCGCCATCAGGAAGCGCGGCACCGTCATGCCGAGGAAGGACACGGTCGAAAGCAGGCTGTCGATCCAGGAATATTGCCGGGTTGCGGCGATGATGCCGAAGGAAATGCCGATGACGGACGCGAGGATGTGGCAGACGAGCGCCAGGGCCAGCGTGCGCGGCAGGCGTTCGCCAACGACGTCGGCAACCGGCTTGTTGTAATAGAGGCTGTGTCCGAAATCGCCGCGCGTCAGGATGCCGGTCATCCAGTTGACGTATTGCACCGCCAGCGGCTTATCGAGGCCATGTTCCTTGCGATAGGCCTGCGCTTGGGCTTCCGCTTCCTCGTAGGAAGCGCCACCCTGGTTGATGAGCTGCGAGCGGATGTAATCGCTGTAGTCACCGGGCGGCGCCTGGATGATGGCGAAGGTCGCCACGCTCAGGACCAAAAGCACCGGAATGGCAGAGGCGAGGCGGACAAGCAGAAACCTGAACATGCCGTTTCCTTCTGTCGGTTGGGGTGATGGAGCGCTCCTCCGGCCTGCAGCCGGAGGAGCGGCTTGGCTTTAGTTGCTGAGGCCTTTCTCGCCGGGCTTGCCCGGAAGTTGTTCAGCAAAGAGCTCGAAGTCACCCTGCTTGTCGGCGGGCACGAAGAGGCGTTCACGCATGATCGTGTCCTCGGCCCAGTTGAACATGAAGATCGGCGCTCCGGTCGGTACGTTGGCGAAGCGCTTGTTGATGATCAGTGCGCCCGGATATTCGGTAAGGCCCACCGTATCGAGATGCGTCGTCGCGACCTTCTGATACTGCTTCATCAGGTCCGCGCGCTCGGCATTGTCATTGCTGGCAATGAACTTGTTGATGATGTCGACGAGTTCCTGTTCAAACGGCATCAGGTCGAGCTGGCCGCCCTCCGGTGCGCGGTGGTGCCAGCTTGTGCGCGGTCCGGCCGCCGCAAGCTGCGGCGTGTTCTGCACGACCGAGGCATATTCCGCCGCATTACGATGAACCATCCAGTCGAACTTGCCGGCATAGTTGGCGGCATCGCGCTGCTTGCCGTCAAGCGAGTTCAGCACGACGCGAAGGCCGATCTTCTCCATCTGGCCGATCAGGCCTTCCGCGAGGTTGCGGTCGGTGTTGTAGCTGTTATCGATCAGAAGCACGATCTCGACATCGCGCCCGCCGGCGGTACCGGCCGGGAAATTGACGAAGCCATTGCCGTCGGTGTCCTTGAGCCCCGCCTTTTCGATCAGTGCCTTCGCGCCGTTAAGGTCGTAGGGATAATAGACCGTCGACTGCCGGTCGTAGAAGCTCGTGCCGGAGGAAAGACCACCCGGATAGATCGCCGTAAACGGTCCCTTGACCAACGCCTCGCCGAGCTTCTTGCGGTCGACGGCCATGGTCACCGCCTTGCGGAAGTCCTCGTTGCGGTTGAGCTCGCGCACGGCCTGGGCGCGTTCGTCCGGCTCGCCCCAGCCATTGGCAGAGAAGTTCATGTGCAGATTGTAGCCGATGAGCCGCGGGCCGAAGGCAAGCCGCGCGGGTGCCGTATCCTGGGCGGCACGCTTCAGCGACTCGACGAAGTTTTCCGGCTGCTCGAGGTTGGAAAGATCGGCGGAGCCGGCGATCGCCTGAACGTCGCGGTCGGCCCAGGTCGAGAGCTTGTAGTGCAGCTCGTTGATATAGGGGAGCTGGTTGCCGGCTTCATCGACCTTCCAGTAGTACGGGTTACGGCGCAGCACGATGATATCGTCGGGACGATAGGCGACCGGCACCCAGGCGCCCATGACGGGAATGCTCATATATTCCGGCGGGAAGGCGTTCTTGTACTGGTCGTAGGTCGTACCCGCATATTTCGGATGCTTGGCCTTGAGGATATGCGACGGGCCGGGGCAGAAGGTACCATAGGCCATGGCATAAAGGTGCTGGCGCGGGAAGGCCTCCTTGAATGTCCATTCGACCGTATACTGATCGACCTTCCTCAGGGTCGTGCCGACGCCGAAGGTCTCAGGCGTCGCACCGTTCAGTGGCGTCACGCTCGGATCGAGAACGTTGTCCTCCCAATAGAACATCACGTCGTCGGCGTCGAAGAGGTCGCCGTCGGACCACTTGGCGCCTTCGACCAGATGCATCGTCAGTTTGTGGCCATCGGCGGACCATTCCCAGCTCTTGGCAAGGTTCGGCAGCGGCTCGATGTCCTTGGCTTCCACCTGGAAGAGCGGCGCCGTGCGGGTCAGGCATTCGGACATGCCGATGTCGATGCCGCCCCAGCCCTGGCTCTGGCCGGCCGAGTAGTTCCAGCCTTCCGGCCGTCCGCCGATGACGTGACGCAGCGTATCGCCATAGACGCCGACGCCGTCGGGCATGTTGCCGGTCTTGAAGACCATCGGCTCCTTCGGAAGACGCTCGGCCACCGGCGGCAGCTTGCCAGTCTTGACGTATTTCTCGGTGACCCAGGCCGGCTCCTTGTATTCCGGCAGCGCCTTGAACTCGGCGATCGAGTCGCGCGGCACATAGGTGATCTTGCCCTGGGCCGGAAATGGCGGCTGCTCGGGCACGACGGTTGGTTCGGACGCCGCCGCCTGAAGCGCGAAGGTCGAGATACCGACGAGCAGCAGGCTCGCCATCTTCGTCAGTCTGTGGCTGGTCATTGGCTCAGATTCTCCCTCTTTCGCCGCGCCGGAGCGCGGCCTCCTCCTTAGAAAGTCTGCAGTTGCGCAGCACGGGCCCGCGTCTCCTCACGCGGACACGTGCTGCAATCGATCAGCCCGCTGCGCGGGCCCGCTCGGCGCGCAACTCGTCGAGTGAGCGGACCTGGCGGCGTGCGGCACCGCTCCACTCACGCGTCTTGACCGTGGCGCGGCTCAGGCGCTCCCTGGCGCCATCGATCGCATGGGCGTATTGCGGCAGCCACTCAGCCTGCGCGACGATCATCTCGTCGACCATCTGCCAGACCTCCTCCGGCGTGCAGATGGCGCCGACCAAGGGGTCGTGCAGCATTGCCAGCTTCAAGAGGTCGAGGTCGCCGGTGACGGCCGCATGCACCGACATGCGCTGGACATTGATCGAGGATAGGCAGGTGGCGGCACAGGCTTCGGGCAGCGTGATGCCGGAGACCATGTTGATGCCGAAGCGGTCGACGAAACCGGGGGATTCGATGATCGCATCCGCGGGCAGATTGGTGATGACGCCAGTGTTCTTGACGTTGAAGTGACCGCGGTAGACCCGGCCCGTTTCCAGCGCCTCCAGGATATGGCTCGCATGCTCGTTCGAGCGCTTCTTCGGGTCGAGCGGCAGACCGGCTGCCTCCAGAAACTGCGGAAACTCGGTCTCGAACCAGTTGCGCGTTTCGGTCGAATACCGGAGGTAGCCGCCGGTTTCGCCGTGAATCCAATCCGACATGTCGATCCAGCGGGTGATTTCCTCCGGGCGCTTGCGATACCAGGGAAGATATTCGGAGAGATGACCGTTGCTCTCGGTCGAATAGACACCGAAGCGCTTCAACACGTCGATCCGGAGCTTTTCCTGTTTGGAGAACACCGGGTGCGCCTCGAAGGCGGCGACCAGTTCGTCCTTGCCGATCTTGCGGCCCTTGAGCCTGACATCGACGAACCAGGTCTGGTGGTTGATGCCGGAGCAGATGTAATCGAGCTCGCCCTCGCCGGCGCCGAGGATTTCGGCGATCTGCTCGCCGCCATGCTGGACGCCGTGGCAAAGACCGACCGTGTCGACCTTGCCGTATTCGATCGCCGCCCAGGTGTTCATCGCCATCGGGTTGGCATAGTTCAGGAACTTGGCACCCGGTTCGGCGACGGCACGAATGTCCTTGCAGAAATCGAGAATGACCGGGATGTTGCGTTGGCCATAGAGGATGCCGCCGGCGCAGATCGTGTCGCCGACGCACTGGTCGACACCGTATTTGAGCGGGATGCGGATATCGTCGGCATAGGCTTCGAGGCCGCCGACGCGAACGCAGCTGATGATGTAACGCGCACCTTCCAGCGCTTTCAGCCGATCGGTCGTCGCCGTTACCTTCGTCGGCAGGCGGTTGACCTCGACGATCCGGTCGAGGATCGCCTTGATCATCTCCAGATTGCGGGCGCTGAGATCGGTGAGCGCGACTTCGATGTCGGTGAGCTCCGGCACGGCGAGAATGTCGGTGAAGAGCTTCTTGGTGAAGCCGATGCTGCCGGCGCCGATGATGGCGATCTTGAAACTTGCCATGCTCTTTTCACTCCTCCTGGACTGGGCCACTTCTTGAGAAGGGTAAAATCAATTCACGGATTTGCCCCGCTACTACGCGCAACTTCCGCGCGGTTCCAGCTTTTGGCTCGGCCGAAAGCGCCGGCCGTTGCGCGATTGGTCGTCATTATGTTTATAATTGCCGACCCCGCCAGAGCGGTATTGTGCTTTCATGGGTAATTTCATGCTGCAAGATTTGATCAATAACGGCCCGGTCATGCGGACCGTTTCGCTGCCGCGGGGACGTCAGAGCCTGCACACAATGCCGACCAGCACCGGCTACGAAATCCGCACCAACGCCACCTATGACTGGGATGGAAGAAAGCGCGGCAACACACCCTTCACCGTGCTGCAGCACACGATCGCCGGCGCCGGAAACCTGCGCTACGAGAACCGCAGCTATCGGGTGCGCGAGGGCGAGACGCTGCTCTTGCTCGTGCCGCACAATCATCGCTACTGGCTGGAAGACGGCGGGCGATGGGAATTCTTCTGGATATCGATGAACGGCGACGAGGCCTTGCGCATTCACCGCGCCATCCTCGCCGTAACCGGCCCGGTCCTGAAGCTGCAGCCGGAAACCATCGAGCATCTCGCCGATTGCAGCCTGCGGCTCATCCGCGGCGGCGAGACGCCGGGGCGCGCTTCCGCGATTGCGTACGAGGCAGCGATGGCGCTCTATGACGACGTCTTCGGCTCGCATCCATTGTTCAGCCATGAGCATCGGACGATGCACCGGGTCGTCGATCACATCATGAACAATCTGGGAAAGCCCCTGCCGGTCGAGGAGCTGGCGCGTGTCTCGGGCTTGAGCCGCGCGCATTTCTCACGCGTCTTCTCCGCCAGCGAAGGCATGGCGCCGGCCGAATATGTCTTGCAGAAGCGCTTGCAGCGCGCCGTGAAGCTCTTGACCAAGACGGCGAGCCTGCCGGTCAAGGAAGTGGCCATCCTCTCGGGATTCGAAGATCCCAATTACTTCGCAAAGGTCTTCCGTCGTTCCTTCGGCTTGAGTCCGACCGAATTCCGCACGACCGGCATGTATGCAAGCGTGCCGGCGGGCTCGGTGGGGGCCCCGCCCGTGGACACGAACCAACAGCCGGACCGGGCGAGGCTGGCATAGCCACTTCGGTGCTAATCGCATCTGGGAGCCGAATGCCAGCCCCGGCGCTTTGAGCGCGAGCAGCGTCGCTCACGCGGCAAGGACGTCCTCGATATGGATCGTGCGAGATCTCCTGCGGCAAACGCTCCCCATCGGGTAAAAGCTGCTACGGAGGGGACTATTCAGATGCGCCGAGTGATCCAGGCCCCCAGAACAGGCTCGAGAAGAAGCGCTGCGGCTTTTCGAACCCCGCGGCGATCAAGAGGGCCGCCACGGCGTCCTCGGATTCCGGTGGGTCGGCACCTTGCAGGATCTTCCCGAGCTTGGACTTGATCTCGTCTCCACTCGCGCCGTTCATGCGCCAGCGCTCCGCCCAAGCCGCCATCACCAGAGGTTGCGAGGCATATGCGTAGTGGTTTCCCGCTAGGATCAATGGCGCTCCGCGCTTGAGCCGCGTGGCGATGTCGCGAAGGATCGACTGCTTGGCGTCCTGACCGGGAAGGTGATGGAATACGATGGCGATGGCGAAGGTCCCACGCATATCCTTTTCCGGGTCTTGGGCGGCCCCTTGCAGCGAAGCGGCCTTGCCATTCTTGCGGCCGCCAAGATCGACTTTGGCGGAGCGGCCAATCCGCTCGTTGGCGCGCTGCCTGAAGAGCTGGTCTTCTCATTGGAAGAGCAACCACAGATGCGCGGATTGGCCGACATCTTGGTCGCCGAGGTAGAGAACAGCCGATGTGGCGGAGGACCGTCCAGGACCACATCCGTGAGATCATTGTCGTACTGGCCGTCCGGCGAGCGATTGACCAGGCAACAGTCAATGCGGGCCTATTGGCTGGGCTTGCCCATCCGACACTTTATCTTTGCCTGGTCGCTGTGCATGACGACCCGGCACGACAATGGCGCACTGACGTCCTTGCTCGGCTTGCAGCTCGCGAGAACGCGGCGGCGCTGCCAAATCCCACCCGTGCCGCCGCCGTTTTCACGCTGCTGCCTGCTTCGAGAGCGGCTCGCCCCAATGCCAGGCGCCATGCGGTCAGATATGCCGCCGGCATCATACAGACCACATTCGTGAAGAGGGTGACGAAATGGCTGCGGCGGCTTGCAAACTCGGCATAATCCCCGTCGAAATCGGACGTTGGGTTTATCCCACTGGGTGAGCTAGACTGCGACAACACATATGAAGCGGTGCGAAGCGTCATGAGACAGAATGGGACATACTCCAACGCATCTACAACCGTCGCTTTCGTCGACCTGGCCGGGTTCAGCGCAATTGCCGACGTCTATGGCGATGCTTCTGCAATTTACATACTCGAACTTTTCGAGAACATGGTTCGCACTTCTCTTAGAGATTACCAGCCGCCGCTCAAATGGATTGGCGACGAGGCGATGCTCGCCTTTCCGGATCCAGACCTGGCAATTCAGGCACTTGGCACGTTGTTGCAGGCATGCCGGAAGGATTCGCGGTTGCCGCTGACGCGGGCTGGCGTAAATCACGGACCGGTCATTCGCAGGGATGACGACATTTTCGGCTCGACGGTCAATGTTGCAGCCCGTGTTGCCGCTCT
Organism: Ensifer sp. VA4; assembly: GCF_055710065.1. NCBI lineage: Bacteria > Pseudomonadati > Pseudomonadota > Alphaproteobacteria > Hyphomicrobiales > Rhizobiaceae > Ensifer > Ensifer sp. VA4. The sequence continues at coordinate 298,961 of NZ_JBVQPO010000011.1, forward strand.
CGCCTCCCCCGGCCAGTTACTCGCGACGCGCCCGATCGCCGAGGCCGCTCAAGCAAGAGGCGTCATGGTCAAGAACCTCGGTCCTAAGGCATTGCGCTCCGTGGCAAGCGAAGTTGAACTGTTTGAGATCGAGCTTGCACCGTCGGCCGACCCGGGATGGGTCGATCCGGTTTGTAAAATGCATGCGCCCTATTCAGCTTACAAGCGCGCAGTTCGTGAAGGCCTCTGGTTCTGCTCACCGCTCTGCGAGGAGGCGTATAGAAAATCACCCCAGACATACGCGCTCAAGCTGAAGATCGCCAAGGAACCATGATGACTGAGCCTTTGCATGCTTTCGGCCAATCGCATCGCTGAAGCGCTCGAACAGGTTGCACCACGCTGAACCGTAGTCTGCTTTCGGCGTTCTCGTGCGGCTGCGTCTTGACCGCCTACCGGCGGCAGTGAAATGATCGGCCAGTTCCTGGTGAGGTGTGCGACATGGCTGGGTTCGTGGCAACAAACCCCGAAGCCTATGAAGCGTATGTTGGGCGGGGCAGTCAGCATCTCGCGCCTGCCTTCGTGCGCTTTGCCGGTGTTTCAGCCAACGAACGCGTTCTGGACGTCGGCTGTGGCACGGGACATTTGACGCGTGCAATCGCGGCGGCGAACGCACGCGCAACCGGCATCGATTTGTCACTGCCCTATGTCGATTTCGCGCGACGCGCGACTGCCGACAAGACGGTCACCTTTGACGTTGGTGATGCCTTGGATCTGCCCTACACGGATGGCGTTTTTGAACGCGCCTTGTCTATGCTCGCTCTGGATTTGATTCCGGACGCGGCCCGAGGCTTACGCGAACTCCGGCGGGTCACGCGGCCGGCTGGCACCGTAGCGGTGGTTGTCAACAACTTCCGCTGTGGCTGGACGCCGTTCAGCTTGGTTTGGGACGCGGCGGCGGTGCTCGATCCTGATGGCGCGGCGATGCGCGACGAAATGGTATCCAAGCCACTGGGTTGGCATGGCGGGCTCGCAGGACTGTTCGGTGCCGTTGGTTTCGCGAATGTGGTGGAAGAACAACTCGGCGCGATGTTCGAGTATCGGTCGTTCGGAGACTATTGGTCCGGCTTTCTCACGGGTCAGGGAAAGACCGGTAGCTATGTCACTAACCTCGAAGACGCGCACCGCAGCGAATTAGAGCGCCATGTCAAAGCCGCGTATCTTTGTGGAATGGCCGACGGCCCACGCTCCTTTGCCACCTTGTTCTGGGCCGTGCGCGGTGAGGTCCAAACCCGGCAGTAGACGCTAAACTTCGAGGCAAGTTTTGGACGCCATCCCGAGAGAAAGGAGTGTCCCACGGTATCCGCGGAAATCGCCAGGGACAACTCGAATGGCTACGCGCACGACTCTCCGGACAACGCGCACGGTCGTCTTGCGTTGGGTTTCATCACGCGGCATGCGGCAAGGGTCCCAAACGCTGGCGATTACCCGGCCAGTTGTTGGGGAAAAGCCTGCACTCTCGGAAAGACCAAACCGAGATCGGCGTGCATTGCCTGGGCAATGACGCGAAAATCGCGCTCACTGACGGCAAGATGACCGAAACGGAGCTTCTGGTCCCAGTTGCGGTTGCCTTCGGCAAATTCCAGGCTGTCCAGCCATGGGCGAACCGGAGCTTCTATGCCGTCGGCCCAGTCGATGTCGTCGTGGTGCGGGGCAAAACCGCTCATGCCGAAGAAATAGGGCAGGCGCTCCCTGACCACACCAATGGCGGTAAAGCACGGGTGGGGGCCGCGCCCGTGGAACGCCGCGTTGGGTGCGTAGCCGACAAAACCGTCGCCCGCCTTCATCCGCGTCAACGATTGAACCTTGCCGTAGCCAAATTGCGAGAAGCCGCCTTGCGACGCATGCTGCCCGTCAACGCCAGGAACTGCGCGGCGACAATCAAGGTGAGACTCAGCGTCAATCAGGATGAGACTCGGCGGCGGGGGTGTGACGAAGGGAGGGCGTAGCCCGACCGGAGTTACACCCCCCGCCGCGGCGCAATTTTTAGGCGTC
>NZ_JBVQPO010000012.1:0-274061 GCF_055710065.1 Ensifer sp. VA4
AGGATGCCTCCGGCGCCGATCGTCAGCACGGGGCCGGCGACGGGGTCGCGCATGGCGCCGATGATGAGTTCGGCGACGGGCTTGCCCACCATCTTCTCGACGAGATAGCCCGATGCGACACCGGCCATGGTGCTTGCCGCCGCAAGGACCTCCTGGCGACTTGCGAGGTTGAGCTTCACCGCTCCTGCTTCGGTCTTGTGGGCGACGCCGAGGCCCTTGAGCACGACGGGGAAACCAAGGGTTTCGGCAGCCGCTGCGGCCTCCTCGGCGGTCGCGGCCGTCTTGCCCTCGGGTACCTTCAGACCCGAAGCGGCAAGCTCCACCTTGGCCTCGTGTTCACTGAGCGTGATCGCGTCCCCGGCGGCGACACCGCTGCCATCGAGCAGGCGGGGCGAGGCGGGTTTCTTCCAGGCGGCGCCGATGTCGGCGGCCGTCTCGATCGCATCCAGCGCCTCCTCGATACCGAAGAAGGGCACGATGCCCGCCTTCATCAGGAAAAGCGCCGTCGCCTCGGGCATGTTCTCGCCGAGGCTGGCGACGATGCCGGCGCGCGCACCGGTCGTTCTTGCCGCCTCGATCACCGCTTGGCAGGTGGTTTCCCAGTCGGCGGCGTCGCAGCGGTCGAGCCGCGGGAAATCGAGCACGACGAGGTTGATCGCGTAGCCGCCCTCCATCATGGCGGCAAACGCAGTCGCCTGTTTCTCGCGGTTGCCCCAGACGAAGGTGTGGTAGTCGAGCGGGTTGGCGATCGTCACCATCTCGCCGAGCGCGTCCCTGAGCGGCTTGCGCTGCTCGTCGCGCAGAGGTCGGTAGTTCACCCGGTAGCGCTCGCCGGCGTCTGCCATCAGCGAGGCCTCGCCGCCGGAGCAGCTCATCGAGGAGATGTCGTTGCTTTCAAGGGGGCCGGCCACATGCAGCAGCTTCAGCGTTTCCAAGAGCGCCGGCAGCGTGTCGACGCGGCCGATGCCAAGGCGGGCAAGGAGAGCCGAGGAGACGCGGTCGTTGCCGGCAAGCGAGGCGGTGTGCGAGACCGTCGCAAGCTGGGCGGCTTCGGATTTGCCGACCTTGAGTGTCACGACCGGCTTGCCGAGTTCGCGCGCCCGCGTCGCCAGCCGCTCGAGCGCCGCGATGCTGTCGAAGCCTTCGATATGCAGGCCGACGGCGGTGACGCGGGGATCTTCGAGTACGGCGCAGGCGATGTCGGAGAGGCCCGTCTGCGCCTGGTTGCCGGCAGTCATCACATAGGCGAGCGGCAGGCCGCGCGTCTGCATCGAGATGTTGCAGGCAATGTTGGAGGATTGGGTCAGGATGGCGACGCCCTTTTCGACGCGCAGCATGCCGTGCTGGTCCGGCCAGAGCAGGGCGCCATCGAGCATGTTGATGAAGCCGTAGCAATTGGGCCCGACGATCGGCATGTCGCCGGCAGCCGCGACCAGCGCCTCCTGCAGGTCGTTGCCGTCGTCGAGTTCGCTTGCCGCCTCGCGGAACCCGGAGGCATAGCAGACGGCGCCGCCGGCGCCGCGGGCGGCGAGATCGCGAATGATGTCGATCGTCAGTTGCCGGTTGACGCCGACGAAGGAGGCATCCGGCGCTGCGGGCAGTTCCGCCACGGAGCGGTAGCACTTGCGACCGAGGATATCGGTCTCGCGCGGGTGCACCGGCCAGATCTCGCCGGAAAAACCCATCTTGTCGCATTGTTCGATGACGCGCCGGGCTTCCTTGCCGCCGAAGACGGCGATGGTGCGCGGGCGGATCAGGCGGTCGAGGGAGCGCGTCATGCGGCGGCTCCCGCGATGGCGCGCGTCGAGGGTGCGGGGGATACCCCCCTCTGCCCTGCCGGGCATCTCCCCCACAAGGGGGGAGATGCGATGGGGCGCCGTTGTCGCCACGCATTGACCGTTGAGGAGTTGAGCACGATCAAGCCGTGTTGAGTCGCAGGATTGGTATGACGGATCGCGCCAACACAGTCAGCGGCGCGATCAGCAGTCTGGGAAGCATCAAGGGGAACCGAGGTGGACGCCTCTAGCCGATCTCCCCCCTTGGGGGGGAGATGCCCGGCAGGGCAGAGGGGGGTAACTTCCATAAACGCTCCCATCCCGTCACGCCCCCAACGGCCTGAGCAGATCGCGGCTGATGATGTGGCGCTGGATTTCAGACGTGCCGTCCCAGATGCGCTCGACGCGGGCGTCGCGCCAGAAGCGGGCGAGCGGCAGGTCGTCCATCAGGCCCATGCCGCCGAAGATCTGGATCGCCTCGTCGGTGACACGGGCGAGCATCTCGGTGGCGAAGACCTTGGCGGATGCGATCTCGCGGTTCGACGGCAGGCCGCTGTCGAGCCGCCAGGCGGCAGAAAGCGTCAGCAGGTCGGCGGCGTCGATATCGGTGATCATGTCGGCGAGCTTGAAGGAGACGCCCTGGTTGGCGCCGATCGGCTTGCCGAACTGCTTGCGTTCGGCGGCGTAGTTCAGCGCATAGTCGAAGGCGCGCCGTGCCCGGCCGACCGAGGTCGCCGCCACCGTCAGGCGGGTGGCGTAGAGCCAGTCGTTTGCGAGGTCGAAGCCCTTGTGCACTTCGCCGAGGATCTGGGACGAGGGCAGGCGGCAATCGTCGAAGGTCAGGATGCAATTGTTGTAGCCGCGATGGGAAACGGAATTATAGCCCTTGCGGATCTCGAAGCCGGGCGTACCGCGGTCGACGAGGAAGCAGGTGATCTTCTTCTTCGGACCTCGCGGTGTGTCTTCCTCGCCTGTCGCGATGAAGACGATGACGAAATCGGCGATATCGGCATGGCTGATGAAATGCTTGGTGCCGTTGACGATCCAGTCGTCACCGTCCTTGCGGGCGAAGCATTTCATGCCGCGCACGTCGGAGCCCGCATCCGGCTCGGTCATGGCAAGCGCATCGAATTTCTCGCCCTTGACCGCCGGGATCAGATATTTCTCGCGCTGTTCGGCATTGCAGCCCATCAGGATGCCCGAGGGGCGACCGAAGAAGACGGTGAGGCCCATGGAGCCGCGGCCAAGCTCGCGCTCGACCAGCGTGAAGGAGGTGTGGTCGAGGCCGGCGCCACCAACTTCTTCCGGAAAATTGCAGCCGAAGAAACCGATCTCCTTGCACTTGCGGGCGATTTCCTGGCCGAGCTCGCGCGGCACCACGCCGGTGCGCTCGACCTCGTCCTCATGCGGATAGATTTCCGTTTCGACGAAGCTCCTGACCGTATCGACGATCATCTGCTGTTCTTCGGTCAGTGCGAAATTCATTGTGTCGTTCCCCTCGCTTTCGCGCCGCTGACGTCCGTGCCGGAGCCTTGGTCCACCTCCTCAAGCGGGCCTCGGCTGCGGCCTGCAATTGCGCCGTCAGGTCGGCGAAACTGCCTGTTGATGGCCTGCCGCTGTTGCGGTCAGGCGCGCTTTTGGCCGACGAAGCGTCCGGCGCCTTCCGGGGCCGGCAGCTTCGCATGCGCTTCGGTGATCGCACGGAGCTTGCTCAGCACGTGTTCCGGTGCAGGCACCGACTTGCCGGCCTTGCTGTCGACATGCAGCGCCATCTGTTCGGCGGTCGCGACGGCTTCGTTGGTCTGCGCATTGTAGATCGTCGAGAAGATGTGCAGGCGTTTCTCGTCGGAGGAGAGCACCTGGCAGGTCGAATAGAGCGTGTTGCCGAGCTTGGCCTCGCCGAGGTTCCGGATATGGGTCTCGACGGTGTAGTAGCTGTGGCCGTCGCGCACATAATCGAGATCGACGCCGATCAGGCGCAGCAGGCCGTCGGTCGTGTCGCCGAAGACCTGAAGATAGCGATGCTCGGTCATGTGGCCGTTGTAGTCGACCCAGGCGGCGCTCACCTTGGTGTCGACGATGCGCAGCGGCTTGACGTCGCCGAGATCGGCTTCCGGCTTCCTGGCATTGGCCCAGAGCCTGGCCTCGAAATCGGCGAGCAGCTTGCCGGCGCCCCAGCCTTCGCCGCCATTGCCGGCTTTCAGCGCATGCATAATGCCGACGAGGTTTTCGTCGCGGATGCGCTCGAGCTCGCGGATCGAGCGGCCGGCGGCCTGCGCGTCCGACTGGGCGCCGATCTTTTCGACCAGTGCGTCGTCGAGGTCGACGACATCGGTGAACTTCGTCCACGGCCATTTGAGGCAGGGGCCGAACTGGGCGAGGAAGTGGCGCATGCCGGCTTCGCCGCCGGCGATGCGATAGGTCTCGAACAGGCCCATCTGCGCCCAGCGCATGCCGAAGGAATAACGCATGACGTTGTCGAGCGTCTCGGTATCACAGATGTCGTCCTGAATCAGCCACAGCGCCTCGCGCCAGAGCGCTTCGAGCAAACGGTCGCCGACGAAAGCTTCAATCTCCTTGGCGATGACGACGCCCTTCATGCCGATCTGCTCGACGCCCTGCATGGCGCGCTCGATCGTCGCCTTCGTCGTCTTCTTGCCGCCGACGAGCTCGACGAGCGGCAGCAGGTAGACCGGGTTATAGGGGTGCGCCACGAACATGCGCTCGGGATGGTGCATCTCCGATTGCAGGTCGGAGGGCAGCAGGCCCGAGGTGGACGAGCCGATCAGCGCATCGGCGCGTGCGGCCGCATCGATCTTGGTGATTACGCCGCGCTTCAGCTCGAGCCGCTCCGGCACGCTTTCCTGAATCCAGTCAGCATCTTGGACCGCTTCCTCGATGCTCTTGCAGAAGGTGAGTTTTCCCTTCGGCGGCAGCGGCGCCATGGTCAGCATCGCATAGGCGCGCTCGGCATTCGCCATGACTTCGCCGATGATGCGCTCGGCTTCCGGATGCGGATCGAAGATCTTCACATCGATGCCGGCGAGGGCGAAGCGCGCCACCCAGGCGCCGCCGATAACGCCACCGCCGACGCAGGCTGCTTTCTTGATTTCGGTCATTCCTCACCTCGACTTCTTGAATTGCAAACTGCCCCTCTCCTCGGGTCAGACCCGAGGACCAGCTTTCCCCCGCCCGCGGGGAGAGGGGACTGAATGCCCCAGGCTTGCGGCCTTCTCCCCGACTTACGGGGAGAAGGTGCCGGCAGGCGGATGAGGGGGCGCTTCCCCTCACCGCGCGGATGGGGGGCACTCTCCGGGACTACCAGCTCGGGCTCAGCGCTTCGTCAACTTCAGTTTCTTGCGGACTTCATCGGGGCCGATAATCTTGGCGCCCATGCCTTCGATGACGCCGACCGCCTTTTCGACGAGCTGGCCGTTGGTCGCGAGCTGGCCCTTGCCGATATAGAGGTTGTCTTCGAGGCCGACGCGGACGTTGCCGCCGGCAAGGATCGCCGCTGCCGGATAGGCAAGCGCGTTGCGGCCGATGGAGAAGGCTGAGAAAGTCCAGTTGGCAGGCACGTTGTTGACCATGGCCATGAAGGTGTTGAGGTCGTCGGGCGCGCCCCACGGAATGCCCATGCAGAGCTGGATCAGCACCGGATCCTCGATCAGGCCTTCCTCGACGAGTTGCTTGGCAAACCAGAGGTGGCCGGTATCGAAGGCTTCGATCTCGGGGCGGACGCCGAGCGCGGTCATCTGGCGGGCCATTTCTCTCAGCATCGACGGCGTGTTGGTCATGACGTAATCGCCGAGCGAGAAGTTCATGGTGCCGCAGTCGAGCGTGCAGATTTCCGGCAGACATTGAGCCACATGGGCAACGCGCTCGGTGGCGCCGGCCATGTCGGTGAATTTCTCGTTGACCGGGAAGGGGCTTTCAACATTGCCGAAGACGAGGTCGCCGCCCATGCCGGCGGTGAGATTCAGCACCATGTCGACATCGGCGGAGCGGATGCGGTCGGTCACTTCCTTGTAGAGATCGAGCCTGCGAGAAGGCGCTCCGGTCTCCGGATCGCGGACGTGGCAGTGGACCACGGCAGCCCCGGCCTTGGCCGCCTCGACCGCCGCTTCGGCGATCTGTTTCGGCGTGATCGGAACATGGCTGGACTTTGAAACGGTGTCTCCCGAGCCGGTGACGGCGCAGGTGATGAATACCTCGCGGTTCATGCTGAGCGGCATTGCTGTCTCCCTTTTATTGAGCCCATTACGAGCCAAGAAAGACCGCGCTGCTTTTCATTATCGGCTCCATCTTATACATTATCGGCGGCACGGTGGAGAAGTTTGGCCATGGATCAGAACGTTTCGCAGGTGCAGCACGTCGATATCCTGGTGCTGCCGGAGACCAATCTGATCCTTGTCGCCTCGGTGATCGAACCGATGCGTGCCGCCAACCGCATCGCCGGGAGGCCGCTCTACGATTGGACGATCTACAGCCCCGATGGCGCACCGATCGAAACGAAGAGCGGCATACCCATTCCGGTCGCCGGCATCTTCCGGCCGCAGCGCGAAACATCGCCGCTCTTCATCCTGTCGAGCTACAACTGGCAGCGCAGCGCCACCTCGCAGCTGAAGATGCTGCTTTCGCAGACTGCCCGGCACAGGGAGCTGATGGCAGGCATCGAATCGGGCTCCTGGCTGCTCGCCGAGACCAGCCTGCTCGACAATTTCAAGGCGACGACCCACTGGGAGGATTTCGAGGATTTCACCACTGCTTACCCGCAGGTGACGATGGTGCGCGAACGCTTCGTCATCGACGGCAAGCGCATCACGACAGGCGGTTCGCTGCCGACACTCGACCTGATGCTGGAGCTCATTCGCCGGGCGCACGGATATTCGCTGGCACTCGAGGTCTCGCGGCTCTTCATCTACGAGCAGGAGCGCACCCGTGGCGACCTCCTGCAGATGCCGGCGATCGGCAACATGCGCATCCTCGATCCGCGCGTCGGCGCCGCCGTGAAATTGATGGAGGAAACGGTGGAGGCGCCGTTGACGCTGGCGCGGCTCGCCCGCCGCATCGGTGTCAGCACGCGTCACCTGCAGGATCTCTTTCGCGACACGATGGGGGTCGCGCCGCATGAGCACTACCTGGCGCTCCGTCTCAATGCCGCCCGGCGCAAGGTGATCGAGACGCGGCTGGAGTTTGCCGACATTGCGGCGATTTCCGGCTTCAACTCGTCGTCCTCTTTCTCGCGCAGCTACCGGGCGCATTATCGCGAAAGCCCGAGCGAAACCCGCAGGCGCCTGAAGCTGAAGGCCTGAGGCCGCACTTCATGAAGTGATTCAAGAAGGGTGATTTGTCGATTCGTTTCAGGCGTTTGGCGAGGAAAGGTCGGAAAGTGAATCCGTCGAGGACGGCCGTTCCGAGGCCTGTGCCGGCGCTCGCATCATTGAAATCATCAGCTCGCCGATCTCGCCGGCAAAAGTCCCTCGCGGCCAGACGAGTGTCAGGGACTGCCGGTAGGCCGGGCCGAGCCGGATCATGGCGGGCGGGCGGTGCACGCGGGCAAGCGAGGATTCCGGCAGCACCGAGAGATAGCCGTGCTGGCCGACGAGGTTGATGATGACCGGGATGGAGTCGACCTCGACGAGGGTGATGCGCCGCCGTTCGGCCTCGCTGAGCGTATCGTCGAGGAAACGGGCGGTCTCGCGGCGCAGGCCGCTCCTTGCGCTGGGCACGGCGATCGGGCAGGCGGCGAGCAGTCGCGGCAGGTCGCCGCCGAGATCGGACAGCGCTGCGGCGGGACCTGCCAGCACCAAGGGTGTTTGCGACACCAGCCGTCCGTCGCAATCGGCGGGGATCTCGGCGAGATCGAGCAGGGCGGCGTCGAAGCGCCGGCTGCGGAGGCCGGCAAGGAGGTCGTCGGCCGTGGTGCTGGAGATGAACAACGGCTGGCGCGGGCGGGTGCGATGCCAGTTGGCGGTCAGGCTCGCAAGCATGCGGGCAATCTCGCTTTCGGGACCGAGCGGCATGACGGCGCCGAGCCGCCAGGTGGCGACATCGCGGCGGAAGCGATCGGCGGAGGCGTGCGTCAGCCGCGCCCATATGTCGAGCAGCGCCTCGACGAGCGGAATGATGCGCTCGGCGGTTGCGGTGCAGAGGATGCCGCTGTGGGAGCGCTCGAACAGGCGGCAGCCGAGGTGGCGTTCGAGATCGGCGATCTGCCGGGTCAATTGCGGTTGGCCGAGGCCGAGCGCCTTTGCCGTGGCGCGGATGCTGCCGGAGCGGGCGACCCGGACGAAGCGGTCGAGTGCGACGAGGCCGATCGGGGGCGCCGGTTCGGCGGGCTCTCTTCCCGCCGCATCGAGGATCGCAGCGATCCTCGCCATCGCCTCACGGACAGCAGGCGCGCGGGCGCGCGCCTCCAGCGTCAGCACGATTACAGTCTCCTCCCGCCGAAAGAGTGGCATGGAGAGTGCCTGCTCGAACCTCTTGACCGCGGCGCTGACGCTCGACGGCGCCCGGCCGCAGCGGGCGGCAGCGGCGCGGATGCCGCCTTCGCTAAGCACCGCGTCGACGATCACGATCGTTGCCAGGTCCATTCGGCGGTCCTTCTCGCGCGGGATGAGGAAATATGTGCGCGGTTTTCCGCCCGCATCCCGCTCTACCTTTAGAATCGATCACGTGCAGCCGCATGCGCCGATGCTGTGTTCATAATTCGGCATTGCCCGTTCGAGAATTGGGATATAGCACGAGCGGGCGATAAGCGCATAGCATGTATTCAGCAATCCGGCGTTTGCGAGCCGCGGTTGCGTGAAAATCAGGCATCCGCGCATACAGCCTCGACGTCGAGGCAGGCCGCGCGGAAAGGTTCGTGTCGGCATGCTGCATCAGGTCAAAAACATCGTTCTCTGTGGGAAACCGCTGGACTTCGCGACGCTCGAGGATATCGGGGCGGGAAGGGTGCGGCCGGTGGCGGACGACGGTGGCATGGAGCGGGTGGCCGCAGCCCACAAGGTGATTGCCGACCGCATCGCGATGGGGCTTCCCGTCTATGGCACCAACACCGGTGTCGGCTCGATGAAGGATCGGCTGTGGACCGCCGGCGATCTCGACGAGTTCAACAATTCGCTGGTCAGGGCCCACCACTTCGGCACGGGAGAATTCTTCGCGCCGGCAATCGTGCGCATGGCGATCGCCATTCGCGTCAACACCGCGATGCGCGGCCATACCGGCTGCAGCCCGGAGCTGATCCGGGCGTTTCTGGCCTTGATCGAGCACGACATCATTCCGGCCGTGCGCCGGCACGGCTCGATGGGCTGCGCCGATATCGGCCTGATGGGGCAGATCGCGTCGGTGCTGACCGGCGTCGGCGAGGCTTACTTTCAGGGGCGCCTGGTATCGGCCGAGACAGCGCTCGCCGAGGCCGGCCTAAAGCCGCTCGTCATGCAGCCGCGCGACGCGCTGGCGGCCTTGAGCGTCAATGCCATTGCCTTTGCGGCTGCGGCCGACGTGCTGCGCGAGGCGGCTGCGGCAATCCGGGTGCTGCTCGTCACCGGCGTCATGTCGTCGCTGGCGCTCGGCGCGTCCGCCGATCCGTGGCGGGTGGCGGCGACGCTGTCGACGCGCGGCGAGGCATTGGTCGGCTCCTGGCTCTATGGCCAGTCCGGCATCTCCGACTGGCCGATGCCGACGGCGATCCACGACCCCTTGAGCCTGCGCATGACCGCCCAGGTCTTCGGCGCCGTCGTCGATACGCTGCTGGTCGCCGCCGGTCGGCTGGTGGAGCAGACTTATCTCTCCGACGACAATCCCGTCGTGCTCGGTGGCCAGGTCCATTCTTCCGGCGCATCGCTGCCTTTGACGACGACGCTCTACATCGAGGCGGCGCAGGTCGCCTTTTCCCACGTGGCGCGCAACGTGCTGAACCGTTGCATCCTCTTGTCGAATGGCGGCCGCCGTAATCTCTCGGTCAATCTGGTGGCCCCTGGCGAGGTGGCGACCGGGCTTGGCCCGCTGATGAAGCTGGCGGTCGAACTCTACATGCGCGTGCAGTCGCTGGCCGTGCCACTCTCGGCCCAGTCGATCGTGGTGGCCGGCGGCCTCGAAGAGGAGGCGACCTTCCTGCCGCTGATCGTCGAGCGCATGGAGACCCAGGTGCGGGATCTCCGCCAGCTTGCCGCGATCGAGGCGATGCTCTCGGCGCAGGCGATCGATCTCGTCGGCGACCAGCCGCAGGGCATCGTCAAGCGCGCCTATGACCAGACCCGGTCGGTCAGCGCGATCTATCTCAAGGACCGGCCGCTTTCGAAGGAGATCGAGGCGCTGCAGGAAGCCTTCACCTGTCATGATCTCTTGCGCTCCTTCGTCGCCACCGCGCCGATGCCGGAGTTCGACGACTTCTTCGCGCTCGGCAAGTGACCGAAGACTGATCCAATTGGGAGAGCAGCATGTCCGATTTCGATCTCGTTCTGAAAGGCACCGTTGTTCTTCCACACAGGATCGTTGAGGGCGGCCATGTGGCGGTGCGCGACGGCAAGGTCGTGCATGTCGGGCAGGGCGCGGCACCGGCCGCGCGCGAGCGGCATGACCTCGGCAAGGCTTTGATCCTGCCCGGCGCCGTCGACGCGCAGGTGCATTCGCTGTCGCAGACGAACCAGGAGGATTTCGTCTGGTCGACGCGCTCGGCTGCCGCCGGCGGCGTCACGACGATCGTCGACATGCCCTATGACGAGGGCAATCTCGTCTGCTCGGCCGAGGCCGTGCGCCGCAAGATCGACCATGCAGGCCCGCAGGCGCGCGTCGATTTCGCGCTTTATGGCACCGTCGACCCGGAGGAGGGGGCGGCGCGGATCGGCGAGATGGTGGAGGCCGGCGTCGCCGCCTTCAAGTTCTCCACCTTCGGCACCGATCCGAAGCGCTTTCCTCGCATTCCCGCGGCGCTGCTCGAAGACTGTTTCCGCGCGATCGCGCCGACCGGGCTTGCCGCCGGCGTGCACAACGAGGACGACGAGGCGGTGCGGGCCGCGATCGACAAGGTCAAGGCGGCGGGGATTACCGACTATCGCGCCCATGGGCTGTCGCGCCCGCCGCTGACGGAACTGCTCGCCACCAACCAGATCTATGAGACCGGTGCTGCCACGGGGTGCCCGGCGCATGTGGTGCATTGCTCGCTCGGCCGCGGCTACGAGATCGCCGCCGCCTATCGCGCGCAGGGTCACGCCGCGACGATCGAGTGCTGCATCCATTACCTGACACTCGACGAGGAGAACGACGTCCGCCGCCTCGGCGGCAAGGCCAAGATCAACCCGCCGATCCGGCCGCACGCCGAGGTGGAGAAGCTCTGGCGGCATGTGGCCGACGGCAATGTGACGATGGTTTCGACCGATCATGTGAGCTGGTCGGAAGACCGCAAGACCAATCCGGACATGCTGGCCAATGCCTCCGGCGTGCCGGGGCTGGAAGTCATGGTCCCGCTCTTCGTCATGGGGGCGCTGGAGCGCGGCATTCCGCTGACGCGGGCGGCCGAACTGATGGCGCTCAAGCCGGCGCGGCATTTCCGTATCGACCACCAGAAGGGGGCGCTGGAGGCCGGCAAGGACGCCGATATCATCGTCATGACGCCGGAGCCCTATATCTATGACGCCGCCGCAAGCGGTCATAACGTCGTCGGCTGGTCGCCCTATAACGGCATGAGCCTGCCGTGGCGGGTGGCCGCGACCTATCTCCGGGGGCAGCTTGCCTTTGATGGCCGCGCGGTGCTGGCCGAGCCGGGCACCGGCCAGTTCGTCCGGCCGCTTGCGACCTTGACCCTGCAGGAGGTGTGATGAGCAAGACTGCCCGCGACAAAGTCCCCGCCAACCTGCCTGTCAATGCCAGCCGGATTGCCGGCATCGTCAACGGTCTGGCCGGGATCACCGAGCCGGACCGGCCCTATACGCGCCGGGCCTTCACGCCGCTGTTCCTCGAAGGCCGCGCCTTTCTCGATAGACGTTTTCGTGCGGCTGGGCTCGAAACCCGGATCGACGCTGCCGGCAATCTGATCGGCCGGCGCAAGGGACGCAAGTCGGCGCTCGGCACCATCCTCGTCGGCTCCCACTCCGATACGGTACCGGATGGCGGCCGTTTCGATGGCATCGCCGGCGTGGCGGCAGCGCTTGAAGTGGCGCGGGCGCTCACCGACAATGGCATCGAGCTCGACCATGATCTGGAGATCGTCGATTTCCTGGCCGAGGAGGTGTCGATCTTCGGCGTCTCCTGCGTCGGCAGCCGCGGCATGGCGGGCGTGTTGCCGGATGGCTGGCTGAGCCGCACGCAGGGAGACTTGAGCCTGCGGCAGGGTATCGTCGAAGTGGGCGGTGATCCCTCCCGCCTTTCGGGCTCGAAGCGCTCCGACATCAAGACTTTCCTGGAACTGCACATCGAGCAGGGCCCGGTGCTGGAAACCGGGCGGCTCGATGTCGGCGTCGTCACCGCCATCTCCGGTATCACCCGCATCGAGATCATCGTCGAGGGACAGGCGGACCATGCCGGCACGACGCCGATGGGGCATCGCCGCGATGCGCTGGTCGCCGCCTCCCGGCTGGTGCTGGAGATCGAGAGGCTGGCGACGGAATTTTCCAGGGGCGAGGGGCATTTCACCGCCACGGTCGGCGAGTTCTCGATCGAGCCGAATGCCGCCAATGTGGTGCCGTCCCGCGCGCGGTTGCTGATCGATGCGCGCGCCGAGTTGCGCCCGCAGATGGAGCGGTTCCTCGCCGCACTCGGGCCGCTGTGCGAGGGCGTTGCCGAGGCAACGGGCGTTACGATCGCGCCTGCCAATGTGATTTCCGACAACCACCCGACGCCGGGCGATGCGCTGTTGCTTTCGACGCTAGAAGAAAGCTGCGACGCGATCGGTGCCAAACACCGGCGCATGGCGTCCGGCGCCGGCCACGACACCGCCTGGATGGGGCGCATCACCCGCTCGGCGATGATCTTCATTCCGTGCCTCGGCGGGCGCTCGCATGCGCCGGAGGAATGGGCCGAAAACGACGATATCGCGCTCGGCGCCGCCGTGCTCTTCGATGCGGTGAAGAGACTCGACAAGAAACTGCAGGAAAAGGTGTGAGATGGGCCGGATACTGAAGGAGAAGGACGTCGAGGCGGCGGTCAAGGGCGGTTCCGTCTATGCGGCCGGCGGCGGCGGCTGGGCCGACCATGGCCGCATGCTCGGCTATGCCGCGGTGTCGATCGGCAAGCCTGAGCTCGTTTCGATCGACGAGCTCGACGCCAACGACTGGGTGGCGACGGCAGCCGCGATCGGCGCGCCCGCCTCGACCACGCCCTGGGAAATGCGTGGCGTCGACTACGTCAAGGCCGTGCAACTGCTGCAGGAGGCGCTCGGCGAGAAGCTCTCGGGCCTGATCATCGGCCAGAACGGCAAGTCCTCGACGCTGAACGGCTGGCTGCCCTCGGCGATCCTCGGCACCAAGGTGGTCGATGCGGTCGGCGACATCCGCGCGCATCCGACCGGCGACATGGGCTCGATCGGCCTTGCCGGTTCGCCCGAGCCGATGATCCAGACGGCCGTCGGCGGAAACCGCGAGGAGAACCGCTACATCGAGCTCGTCGTGCGCGGCGCCACCGCCAAGGTCTCGCCGATCCTGCGCACGGCCTCCGACATGTCCGGCGGTTTCATTGCCTCCTGTCGTAATCCGGTCAGGGCATCTTACGTCAGGGACAACGCCGCGCTCGGCGGCATCTCGTTGGCGCTGGCTCTGGGCGAGGCGATCATTGCGGCGGAGGCCAAGGGCGGCAGCGCGGTGATCGATGCGATCGTCAAGACCACCAACGGCGCAATCCTCGCCGAAGGCACGATCACCGACAAATCGGTCGTCTATACCAAGGAAGCCTTCGACATTGGCACGGTGACGCTGGGGAAGGGCGCTGACTCGAGGGTACTCCACGTGATGAACGAATATATGGCGGTTGACTCTGCGGAAGGCCGGCGGCTGGCAACCTTCCCCGACGTCATCACGACGCTGTCGCCCGAAGGCGAGCCCTTGAGTGTCGGGCAGTTGCAGGTCGGCATGAAGATCTTCGTGCTGCATGTGCCGAAGACGGTGATCCCGCTTTCCTCCAGCGTGCTCGACCCGACGGTCTATCCATCGGTCGAAAAGGCGATGGGCATCGAGCTTGCCCGTTACGCGCTTTCCGGAAATTGATGGAGCGATGTCATGGCGCGCGATGCAGGATTGGAAGAGCTGATCCGCGAAGAACTCGGCGACCGATCCGGGCTTTCGGAGAAGGCGATGTTCGGCGGCTGGGCCTATCTGCTTCACGGCAATCTGCTGCTCGGCGCACGTGAGGGCTCGCTGCTGGTCAGGCTCGGCAAGGGCAATGACGGCTGGGCGCTCGCGCTTCCCGATATCGAACTGATGGTGATGAACGGTCGGGCGATGCACGGCTGGGTGCGCGCCGGGGCCGATGCCTATGGCAACGATGGCTTGCGCAAACGCCTGATCGATGGCGCGATTGCGTTTGTGGAGACGCTGCCGCCGAAGTGAACGATGGAGGCGGGTTTGCCCCTCACCCTAACCCTCTCCCCGCTTGCGGGGAGAGGGGACGAGATCGCATCGTATGTCGCGCGTGTGGCAAAGGGTGAACTGTTCCAATCTCCAGAGTGGGGAAGGAAACGGCGACAATCGCATTCGAGGCTCGCGACACGCACAACGCATCCCCTCTCCCCGCTTGCGGGGAGAGGGCTAGGGTGAGGGGCCATGCACCAGCGGCGCCTCCCGCTGACATAACAATGAGGAACGAGACGATGCCCAAGGCCAATCCGCGTCATCCGAATTTCCCGATCCCCGGCGGGCCGCAGCTGCGCGCCAAGGGCTGGCGGCAGGAGGCGCTGCTGCGGCTCCTCGAAAACGTGCTTTCGGTCGGCGAGGATCCGGACAATCTCGTCGTCTATGCCGCACTCGGCAAGGCAGCGCGCAGCTGGCCGGCGCATCGCGCCATCGTCAAGGCGCTGACCGAGATGGACGAGGACCAGACGCTGGTCATCCAGTCGGGCAAGCCCGTGGGCCTCTTGAAGACCCATGCCAAGGCGCCGCTCGTCATCATGGCCAATTGCAACATCGTCGGCCAATGGGCGAAGGCCGAGGTCTTCTACGAGTTGCAGCGCAAGGGGCTGATCTGCTGGGGCGGGCTAACCGCCGGCGCCTGGCAATATATCGGCAGCCAGGGCGTAATCCAGGGCACCTACGAGATCTTCATGCGCATCGCCGAGCGCCGCTTCGGCGGCGATCTCTCCGGCCGCTTCGTGCTGACGGCGGGGCTTGGCGGCATGGGGGGCGCGCAGCCGCTCGCTGGCCGCATGGCGGGCGCGGCGATCCTCTGTGTCGACATCGACGCAGAGCGGGCGAAGAAGCGGCGGGAGATCGGTTATCTCCAGGAGATCGCGCCCGATCTCGATGCGGCGCTGGCGATGATCGACGCGGCGGTGAAGGAAAAGCGGGCGCTTTCCGTCGGCCTCGTCGGCAATGCGGCGGAGATCTATCCCGAGATCGCCCGGCGCGGCATCGTGCCTGATGTGGTCACCGACCAGACTTCGGCGCATGATCTCGTCTACGGCTACGTGCCGAAGGGCATGAGCCTCGATCAGGTGAAATCGTTGCGCGACGATGGGCAGGGGCAGTTGATGGCGGCAAGCCGCGCCTCGATCGTAGAGCACGTGACGGCGATGCTCGACTTCCAGAAAAAGGGCGCGGAAGTCTTCGACAACGGCAACCTCATCCGCACCCAGGCGCGCGAGGGCGGCGTCGCCAACGCCTTCGACATCCCGATCTTCACCGAGGCCTATCTGCGCCCGCTCTTTGCCCGTGCCATCGGCCCGTTCCGCTGGATGGCGCTATCCGGCGAGGAGAGCGACATCGCCCGCATCGACGATCTGTTGCTGGAGATGTTTCCCGACAACCGGATCATCACCAACTGGATCAAGCTCGCGCGGCTGCATATCCCCTTCGAGGGCCTGCCGGCGCGCATCGCCTGGCTCGGCCATGGCGAACGCACGGCGCTGGCACGGCGCGTCAACGAGCTGGTGGCATCCGGCGAACTCAAGGGGCCGGTTGCGTTCTCCCGCGACCATCTCGACGCCGGCGCGATGGCGCATCCCAACATCATGACCGAGCGGATGAAGGACGGCTCGGACGCGATCGCCGATTGGCCGCTGCTCGACGCCATGCTGCTCTGCTCGTCGATGGCCGACCTCGTCGTCGTGCATTCGGGCGGCGGCGGCTATGCCGGCTACATGACGAGCTGCGGCGTGACTGTGGTTGCCGACGGCACGGCCGCCGCCGACGAGCGGCTCGACCATGCGCTCACCAACGACACCGCGCTCGGCGTCATCCGCTATGCCGATGCGGGGTATGACGAGAGTTTCGAGGAGATCGCCGCCAAAGGCATCGGGCATGTGAAGGTGTGAGGCGGCGCTTCCGACTTCTCTTTTTGGTGGCGACGTTAGACTTCGCCCTCATCTCTGTGCTTGTCACAGAGATCCAGCAGCGCCGCATCGGCGGTGCGAGAGACTCTTTCGTCCCGGCGTCGGGCGGGAGTCATGCACGGCGCGGATGCGCCGTGGCTGGATTTCTGTGACAAGCACAGAAACGAGGCAGGGAAGGAAACGTTTCGCAGCCGCAAGCGAACTCACCGTCGAGGCAGGATCGTCGACCTCACACGGCGCCGTCTTGGTCCGCCGCCTGCCGCACGTTACAATGCGCGCTTTGCCGCCTGGAGGCGATCATGACATCGAGCTTCAATGTGCAAAGTGCTGATGGTTACGAGCAACTGATGGGGCGCTGGAGCCGGCAGCTTGCGCCGCTCTTCATCGATTTCGCAGGCGTTGCCGACGGCGAACGGGTGCTGGATGTCGGCTGCGGTACCGGCAGCCTGACCTTTGCATTACCGCAAGCGGCCAATCTCAGCGAGATTGCCGCAATCGATTTTTCGCCCGTCTTCGTCGAGGCGGCGATCCGGCGCAACACTGATCCCAGGATCCACATCCGGCAGGCTGACGCCTGCGATCTGCCATTTCCGGAGGGCTATTTTGATCGGGCGCTGGCACTTCTGGTTCTGCATTTCGTGCCGGAAGCGGGAAAGGCCGTTGCCGAAATGCGCCGTGTCGTGCGGCCGGGCGGCGTGGTTGCCGCTGCGGTATGGGATCATCTCGGCGGCATGTCGGGCATGCGGATGGTGCTCGACACGGTCGCGATGCTGGATGAAGGCGCAGCTCAGGTCCGCAGCCGCTATTGTTTCCAGCCGATGATGCGGCCGGGCGAGATGAAGCAGAGTTTTGAAGCGCATGGCCTCGTGGACGTCGAGCAGACCTCGCTCCTGATCCGGATGGACTATCGGTTATTCGAGGATTTCTGGCAGCCGATCGCCGCTGGCGAGGGACCGCTCGGCAAATATGTCGGCTCATTGGATCCGGGGCTGCGGGCGAAGGTCGATGCAGCCGTAAGGGCAGCCTATGAGGCCGGCCAACCGGATGGCCCGCGGTCCTTCGCGTCGGTGGCCTGGGCGTGCCGGGGTATCGTTCCGACGGTGTGACGGGTTCCTCATTCGCCGCTCTCGGGACTCTGCCCAGGCGGAGTCTTTCACGGCGCGGACGCGCCGTGGCCGGATTTCTGTGACGAGCACAGAAATGAGGGAGGTTGGGATCTTTGGGCTCGTGAGCACCGCGGATTGGTAGATCTGCGTTGGCTATCCCTCAACGCCTGATCTTCACACCACCGTTTCGCCGCCATCCACCACGAGGATCTGGCCGGTCATGTAGGACGAGCGGTCCGAGACGAGGAAGAGGATCGACTCGGCGATCTCGTCGACGCTCGCCCAGCGGCCGAGCGGCACCTTTTCGCGGATATAGGCTTCGATCGCGCCGCGGCCGCCCATCTGGGCGATGAAGGGCTCGTTGAAGGGCGTGTCGACCCAGCCGGGGCAGAGCGCGTTGACGCGGATGCCATGGCGGGCGTAGTCGCCGGCCATCTGCTTGGTCATGGCGATGACGGCGTGTTTCGTCGTGGTATAGGCGATCATCTCGCGGTCGTAGAGCACGCCTGATGAGGACGAGGTGTTGACGATGACGCCGCGACCGGCGGCCCGCATCGACGGCATAACCAGGCGTGCGGCCATGAAATGGGCGCGCACGTTGAGGTTCCAGGAGCGGTCGAAGCCCGCAACCTCGACCTGTTCCAGATCGCCCGCAACCTGAGCGCCGGCATGGTTATGCAGGATGTCGATGCGGCCGTGGCGGTAGAGGATATCGGCGATGCCATCGGCGAGCGCCGTATCATCCGTCACGTCGATGGCGAGCGCCTCGGCGCTGCCGCCCGTCACGGCAATGCCATCGACAGCGGCGCTGGCGGCCGCAAGGCTGCGATCGACGACGACGACATGGGCGCCCTCGCGCGCCATGATTGAGGCACCCGCCTGGCCGATCCCGGAGCCCGCTCCGGTCACGATCGCGACCCGGTCTTTCAGGATCATGGTTTTACTCCCCGGATTTCGTTTTCTTTTCCCGCATCAGGATGCGGGCGGTCAGGATCAAGAGCAGCGAGGCGACGAGCACCAGCGTCGCGATCGCGTTGATCTCGGGCGTCACGCCGCGGCGGATCGAGGCGAAGACGTAGATCGGCAGGGTGGTCTTCGAGCCCGCGACGAAGAAGGCGATGATGAAATCGTCGAAGGAGAAGGTGAAGGCCAAGAGGAAGCCCGCGAGGATCGACGGCAGAATCTGTGGCAGCACGATCAGCCGGAAGGTAGTGAGCGGTGTCGCGTAGAGATCGCTCGAGGCCTCGACGATATCGCGGCCGAGGCTGGCGATGCGGGCCTTCACGATCATCGTCACCAGAGCCATCGAGAACAGGCCATGGGCGGCGATGATCGAGCCGTAGCCGAGGCCGAGCTGCGGCGGCTGCTCGCCCGGCCAGATCGCTGCCAGCGCCGGATTGACGAAGGAGAAGACCGCGACCAATGCCACCAGCGTCGCGATGCCGATGACGACGCCAGGCACGACGATCGCCGCGGCGAACAGCGCATCGAAGATCGCCCGGTTGCGCGGCGTCAGCCGCTCCATGCCAAGCGCCGCCATGGTGCCGAAGATCGCGGCGAGGGTGGCGCTGGTGAAGGCGATCATCAGGCTGTTCTGCAGCGCCGAGACCAGGAAGGTGTTCCCCAGCGCCTTGCCGTACCAGGCGGTCGAAAACCCGGTGAACTCGCTCGCATTGCGCCCCGCATTGAAGGAGAACAGCACCACGAGCGCAATCGGCGCGTAGAGGAAGAGATAGACGGAAGAGATGAAGGCGCGCATCAGACGAGATCCACCTGTCTTGTGCCGGCGACACGGAAGGCGATGCGCATCGCCACCATCAGCACCACGACGACGACGGCAACGAGTGTCACGGCAATCGCCGAGCCGAAGGGCCAGTTGCGCGATTGCAGGAAGAGATCGACCAGCGCGTTGCCGATGAAGAACACCTTGCCGCCGCCCAAGAGCTGCGGGATCAGATACTCGCCGAGCAGCAGGATCGTCACCAGCGCCACGCCGGTCATCACGCCCGGCAGCGACAAGGGCAGGGTGACGCCGAAGAAGGTCGAGACCGGTTTCGCGCCGAGATCGGCAGAGGCTTCGAGCAATCGGCGATCGAGTTTTTCGAGGCTGACATAAACAGGCATGATCATCAGCGGCAGGTAGCCGTAGACGATGCCGAGCAGCACTGCGCCCGGCGTGTTCAGCATCCTCACGTCCTCGATGCCGATCATCGATAAGAGGTTGGGGATGCCGCGCGAGCCGAGGATGTACATCCAGGCATAGGTGCGCACCAAGAGGCTGGTCCAGAAGGGCACGACGACGAGCGAGACGAGGATCAACCGGTAGCGCGGGTTCGCCTTGACCGCGAGGTAATAGGCGACCGGATAGGCGATCAGCAGGCAGGCAAGCGCGCCGATCGGCGCGAGAATCAGCGTGTTCCAGAAAGCCGCCGCACGCGTCGGCAGGTTGGCGAACTGGGCAAAGGTAAAGGCCGCCTGATAGCCGCCTTCCGGTGCGCGCTCGCCGAAGGCGAAGACCAGCATGGCGATGAAGGGCAGCACGAGGAAGATCATCAGCCAGGCGGCGGCCGGCGCCACCAGCGCCGCCGTCACCAGGTTTCTCTTCGTGTTCGTTGCCGCGGTCATAAGTTCTATCCGTCAAATTTCATCGAGTTCTGCCCCTCATCCGGCCTGCCGGCCACCTTCTCCCCGCAGGCGGGGCGAAGGGGACTCGTGGCGCCCGCTCGCTCCCACGCGTGCGAAGCGGGAGATAGGAGCGGGGAGCCCGCCGCTTGTCCCTTCTCCCCGTCAGAACGGGGAGAAGGTGCCGGCAGGCGGATGAGGGGCGTTTCCTTTACCGCGCGGATGAGGGGCATTTTCCTCATCCGCGTGGATCAGGCGCAGTCACGTTTGGAGCGTCGATCAGGCCGACTTGAAGCGCGCCATCAGCTCGGCGCGGCCGGGGTCGGTGAGCGTGACGGCGGCGCCGAATTCGAGTGGCGTCAGTGATGCCTCGTCCGGATAGACGATCTTGTTGGAGGTGACCTCGGCCGGAAGCAGCTTCATCACGCGGCTGTCGGTGGTCGGCGCGCCGTTGGCGATGTGTTCCTTGACGGCGTTTTCCGGCGTCATCAGGTAGTTGAGCAGCGCGTAGCCGGCCGCCTTGTTCGCCGCACTCTTCGGGATCGCGTAGAAATCCGACCAGATCTCGCCGCCGTCCTTGCCGAGCACGAACTGGATTTCCGGCATGTCACGGTTGAGCTGGGCACCGTCATTGGTCCAGCACATGGTCATCCAGGCATCGGTCGCGCGCATCGACGGCTGGTAGTCGCTGTTGATGGCGTAGAGGTGCGGCTTCACCTTGATCAGCAGTTCCTCGGCCTTGGCGAGTTCCTCCGGCTTGATCGAGTTGAAGGAGTAGCCGAGCGACACCAGCGCGTTGCCGATGGTGGTGAGCTGATAGTCGTGGACCATGGCGCGGCCGTCGGCCTCGGTCATGGCGATCTCGAAAAAGTCCTTCCAACTGGTCACCGGCTTCTTGATCTTGGCTGAATTGAGCGCGATGCCGGTCGTGCCCCAGTTCTTCGGCACGGCATAGGTCTTGCCATCGACGACGCCCTCGTTGGTGAAACGCGCCGTCTCGGTGGAGGCGTCGTAATTCGGCACCTTGGAAAGATCGAGTTCGTCGATGAGACCCAGCTTCACATAGGTGGAGATCGTGTAGTTGGTGGGCACGAAAAGGTCCCAGCCGGTGCCGCCAGCCTGCAGTTTCGCCAACATCTCCTCGTTGGAGCCGAAGACGTTGACCTCGACGGCGACGCCGGTTGCGGCCTGGAAGGCCTCGAAGGTCGCGGGGTCATGATAGTTCGGCCAGGTGGCGATCGACATCTGCGTGCCGAGATCGCCGGCAAAGGCGGTGGAGTTGAAGAGGCCCGGCTGGCGCGCCAGCACGGCGGTCGCAAGGCCGAGGCCGGTGACGCCGAGGAAGTGGCGGCGCGTGACCGAGCCGCGCTTCAGGCGCATCAGTTCATCCGAGAGCTGATCGGCGGTGATAGGGGCATTTTCTCTGTACCATTTGCTCATGACGCTGTTCCCTTTATCGTTTGACGTTCATGCGAGGTGGCAGAACCGGCTTGGTGGAGCCGGATTTCAGACTGGAAAGACGTGCAGTGCATTCGGATCGAAGGCGAGGCCGACCTTTTCACCGGGTTCGACGAGCTCCCCGTCGCCGAGCGTGCGGCGGTCGGCCGTGACAAGGAAGTCGCCGAGCCCGTCGACCGCGACCGAATATTCGACCGCCGAGCCCAGGAAGATGCGGTGGGTGACGGTGCCGGCGAGCGTGTCTGCGCTGGCGGCGCCATTGCGCGTCAGGTGGATCGCCTCCGGCCGCAAGGCCACCATGGCGGCGCCCCTGGTGCCGTTGACCGCCGGGGCGGAAAAACGGGCGCCGTTGGCAAACCGGACCGAGGCATTGCCGTCGACGGTGGCTGAGATGCGGTTGGTCTTGCCGACGAAATCGGCGACGAAGAGGCTTGCGGGGCGGTCGTAGATTTCCTGCGGCGGGCCGACCTGGACAATGCGTCCGGCATTCATGACGCAGACGAAATCGCTCATCGACAGCGCTTCCTCCTGGTCGTGGGTGACGAGCACGAAGGTAATGCCGAGATCGCGCTGCAGCGTCTGCAGTTCGATCTGCATGGCGGTGCGCAGCTTCTTGTCGAGGGCGGCGAGCGGCTCGTCGAGCAGCAGCACCTTCGGCTTGTTGACGATGGCGCGGGCAAGCGCCACGCGCTGCTGCTGGCCGCCGGACATTTCGTGGATGCGCCGCTTGCCGAAGCCGCCGAGCCGCACCATTTCCAGCGCTTCCTGGGCGCGCCGGGTGATCTCGCCGGCGGCGATGCGCGGCCGCATCTGCCTCAGGCCGTAGGCGACGTTCTGCTCGACATCGAGATGCGGGAACAGCGCATAGTGCTGGAACACCATGTTGACCGGGCGGCGGTAGGCGGCAACGCCGTTCATCGGCTCGCCGCTGATGAAGACGGTGCCCTCGCTCGGCTGTTCGAAGCCGCCGATCATACGCAGACACGTGGTCTTGCCGCAGCCGGAGGGGCCCAGCAACGCCATGAAGGCACCGCGCGGCACCTCGAGATTGATGTCCGATACGGCCGTCACGGCGCCATAGCGTTTGGCGACCGAACGGAATTCGATGTCGTTCGTCGAAGCGGATGTCACGTCTGTTCCCTGCGGTTGTTATCGGATGTCGCCAGGAATCTCCCGTCCTGGCACTCCACCGTCATTGACACGCAGCCTAGTCACCGCGTGGCCTGCCGGTATATACCCCGAGAGAGGTATTTCAACACGGATTGCTCTGTGTGAGGAGTATACCCCTGAAGCAGCAGGCATGGACCGGGGGAGCGGTTTGAGCGTCGATCTCGAAGGACTTTTTCAGGTCATGGCGCCACTGGTGACGGGCGCGCCGCTGGAGGACGAGGCCGTCGGCACCACCTATCGGCGGTTGATGTCGATGTTGATGACGTTCGATTATGTCGTCGTCTTCGCCTATCGCGGCAAGGAACGGCCGATCGATCTCTACAGCACCTTCAACGCCAAGGATCATGTGCTCTTCGTCAGCCTCTACCAGGCGGGGCCGTATCTGCTCGATCCGTTCTACCACGCGGCGTCGCAGGGCAAGCCCGGCGTCTGGCGGATGCGCGAGCTCGCGCCCGACCGGTTCTTCTCCAGCGAATACTACCGCACTTATTACGTGCAGACGGGGCTTGCCGAGGAGGTCGGCTTCTTCGTTCCGCTCGACGAGCAGATCACCGTTGTGCTCTCCTTGATGCGGCGCGAGGCGACGGGGCCGTTCAGCGCGGCCGAGTTTGCGCTGCTGAAGAAGGTCGAGCCCTTGGTCTCCGGGCTCGTGCGCCACCACTGGGCGGGTCTTGGCCGGCGATTCGACGCGGCGCTGGCGAAAACCGGCCGCAGCCGCCGCAAGGCGACTCATCCGCCGGCCGATGGCGTCTGGCAGCATCTGAACCTGACGGAACGGGAATCTTCGATCATCGAGCTGGTGCTGCAGGGCCATTCGTCGGAATCGATCGGCCTCCGGCTCGGCATTTCCACCGGCACGGTGAAGGTCCACCGCCGTAACGTCTACCGCAAGCTCGGCATCTCCTCGCAGACGCAATTGCTGTCGCTGTATCTCAGAAACCTCGGGCAGTAACGGGCGCGCTCTTGCGCCTCCGGCGGCCGTCCCGGTGAGGGGACGCGGACCGCCAGTGGGTCGCGTGCATTCCCGTGACCACAAAGCCTCTTTCCCGGCCGGCTCTTTGATGCCCCACGGTCGTGCGGCAGCGCGCTTCCATCCACTCTCCTCCACAAACGTGAACGGTCGCCTTGCCGATCGCTATTGACATTTTTTTCACGCCATGAAATTTCTTTCATCAGCGGATAAAAATATCACGCGATGCAAAAAATATCATGCAGCGCAACAAGAGACGCGGGTGGAGACAATGACGATCATCGGTGGGGCAGGTATTCGAGATGACGAGACCAGCATGGCGACGCGGGCGGCCTGGCTGCACTATGCCGGCGGCCTGACCCAGGCCGAGGTTGCCAAGCGGTTGGGTCTCACCTCGCTGAAAGCCCACCGGCTGATCATGAAGGCCAACCAGGAAGGGCTGGTGAAGGTCTATATCGACGGCGAAGTCTCCGAATGCGTCGAACTGGAACAGACGCTCTCGGCGCGCTACGACCTCGACTACTGCGAGGTGGTGCCGGACTTCGATTCCGACGACCTGCCGCTGAAGGCACTCGGCATTTCCGGCGCGCAGTTCCTGAAGCGCGAGATCGAGCGCGGCGAGACCGCGCTGGTCGGCGTCGGGCATGGCCGTACGCTCGCGGCCTGCGTCGAATATCTGCCGCGCATGGCGAGCGGCAATACCCGCTTCGTCTCACTGCTCGGCGGTCTTACCCGCAAGTTTTCGGCCAATCCGCATGACGTGATCCACCGGCTCGCCGAGCGCACCGGCGCGGAGGCCTATGTCATGCCGGTGCCGTTCTTTGCCAACACGGTCGAGGATCGCGACGTGCTCTTCAGCCAGCGCGGCGTGCGCGAGGTCTTCGATCTCGCCAAGACCGCCGACCTGCTGATGGTCGGCATCGGCACCGTCGAGCGCGAGGCGTCGCTGGTCTCGACCGGGATGATCGAGACGAGCGAGATCGAGGAGATCCAGAAGGGCGGGGCGATGGGTGAACTGCTCGGCCACTTCTTCGACGAGGATGGGGCGCCGGTCGAAACTGCGCTCTCCGACCGCACCTTCACGCTCAGCCGCGAGGACCTGAAGAACCGCCGCGCGGTTGCTGTTGCCGGCGGCAAGATCAAGGTGCCGGCCATTCGCGCCGTGCTCGCAAGCGGACACCTGAGTGGCCTCATCACCGATGAGCGGACCGCACGGGCGCTGGCCGCCCACAGCGCATGAGGCGCTGAGACGTTCGGGGCCATGAGGAGGGCAGGGAGGATCTGCCGTCCAGGTCTCAAAGGGAGGAATACCGGTGGGGTAGCCGGCACTGCAATCATACCCGCAACGGAGGAGAAGACGAATGTACGAGAAGGAGAAAGACCTCATCAGCGCGTTCCTGCGTGGGGAGGTGGATCGCCGTGGCATGCTCAAGGGATTGGGCGCGGCAGGCTTGACGGCCGGCACGGCCGGCACGTTGTTCAACATGATGTCGACCCGGGCGCTCGCCGCCGATTTCGACTGGAAGGCCCATTCCGGCAAGAAGCTGAAGCTGCTTCTGAACAAGCACCCTTACGCCGATGCGATGATCGCCAACCTGCAGGCCTTCAAGGATCTGACCGGTATCGAGGTCACCTATGACGTGTTTCCGGAAGATGTCTATTTCGACAAGGTGACGGCGGCGCTATCTTCGGGCTCGGCCGAATACGACGCCTTCATGACCGGCGCCTACATGACCTGGACCTATGGTCCGGCCGGCTGGATCGCCGACCTCAACGAATGGATCAAGGATCCGACCAAGACCAATCCCAACTACAATTGGGACGATTTCCTCGTGGGCGTGAAGAACTCCTGCGCCTGGAACGGCCAGCCGGGCGGGGCGCTGGGTTCGGAAGACGCCAAGCAATGGTGCATCCCGTGGGCGTTTGAGCAGAACAACATTACCTATAACCGCGAGATGTTCGACAAGGCCGGCGTCGAACTGCCGAAGAACCTCGACGACATGATCGCGGTCGCGGCCAAGCTGCAGAAGGATATCGGCGGCATCTACGGCATCGGCGTGCGTGGCTCGCGCTCCTGGGCGACGATCCATCCGGGCTTCCTGTCGGGCTATGCCAACTTCAACCAGAAGGACCTGAATGTCGGCGCCGACGGCAAGCTGTCGGCGGCGATGAATACCGCCGAATCCAAGGCTTACCACGCCAAGTTCGTGCAGATGATCCAGGAAAGCGGCCCGAAGGACTGGTCGACCTATACCTGGTACCAGGTCGGCACCGACCTCGGCGCCGGCGCCTCGGCCATGATCTTCGACGCCGATTGCCTCGGCTACTTCATGAACGGCGGCGACAACAAGATGGCCGGCAAGCTCGGCTATGCCGCCTTTGCTGCCAACCCGGAAGCCACGGCCTCGACCCCGAACATCTGGATCTGGTCGCTCGCCATGTCCAACTTCTCCAAGGACAAGGACGCCACCTGGTACTTCCTGCAGTGGGCTTCCGGTCCGGAACATGCGCTGTTCGGCGCCACCAAGATGGATTTCGTCGATCCGGTTCGCCAGTCGATCTGGAAGGACGAGATCTTCCGCGAGAAGCTGAACAAGAGCTATCCGGGCTATGTCGAAATGTTCGACGCTTCGGCCGCCGGCGCCTCCATCAAGTTCACGCCGCAGCCGCTGTTCTTCGACGTCACCACCGAATGGGCGGCGACGCTGCAGAAGATGGTCGCCAAGCAGGTGCCGGTCGACGAAGGTCTCGACCAGCTCGCCGAAAGCATCAACCGCCAGCTCCAGGAAGCGGGTCTCGGCTGATAGGCCTCCCAAGCCACGCCCGGCGCTTTTCGGAGCGCCGGGCATCCGAGACGCCAGCGATGGCTGGCCTGACGATCCCGTGGTGACGGGGATCGCACCGGAATTCAAAGCGATGGAGCCGATCTGGCGCGAGGCGCCGTGCTCCAAAGACAACCTGAGATGCCGAGGACTGGCGCGGGCTCGAGCTTCCGCGTGCCGCGTGCTTTCTTCAAGACTTCAGGAACGGAGCTCGACATGGCTTCAACAGAAACCCTCCGCAGACCGGCCTCCGGCTTCAGGATCAGCAGGAAGATGCTTCCCTATGTGCTGAGCCTGCCGGCCTTGCTCGTCTGCATCGGCATCCTCATCCCGTTCTTCACGGCGGTGGTCTATTCCTTCCAGCGCTACCGGCTGAGCCAGCCCTGGAGCCGCCAGTTCAACTGGGGCGAAAACTACCTCAACTTCTTCACCGATCCGGCCTTCTGGAACACGCTGAAGGTGTCGCTGCTCTATGCCGGCATCACCGTGACGCTGGAGCTGCTGCTCGGTCTCGGCATCGCGCTGCTCTTGCAGCGCCGCTCGGCGGTCAACAACTTCATCTCGATCATGCTGCTCCTGCCGCTGATGATCGCGCCGGCGCTCGCCGCGCTGATGTGGAAGCTGATGACCAATCCGAGCTTCGGCATCCTCAGCTATCTTGCAAGCCTCATCGGCCTCAATGATTTCCGCTGGGCGTCCTCGCCGGACACGGCGCTCTTGACCGTCGTGCTCGTCGACATTTGGGTCTATACGCCCTTCATCATGATCCTGCTGCTTGCGGGCCTGCGCTCGCTGCCGACCCAGCCCTTCGAGGCGGCGGCGCTCGACGGCGTGCCGCGCAGCTTCGTCTTCTTCCGCATCACGCTACCGATGCTGACGCCCTACATTCTGACGGCGACGCTCTTCCGGCTGCTCGACAGTATCCAGCAGTTCGACATCATCTATGCGATGACCCAAGGCGGGCCAGGCAACACGCTCACCGTCTTCCAGGTCGAGGCCTATCTCAACTTCTTCCAGTCGACCAATGTCGGCCGTTCGGCAGCGCTGCTGATCATCCTGTGGGCGATCACCTACACGCTGTCCAACGTCTTCATCAAGAACTGGCTGCGCCTGCGCGAACGCGCTCGCGGCGAAGCGTAAGGAGGTTCCAATGGAAACCATGTCTCCGCTCGAACGGGCCTTGCGCGGTCTCGCCCTGACGCTCGTCGTCGTCTTCTTCATGTTCCCGATTTTCTGGATCTTCCTGATGTCGTTCCAGACGAACGAGACGATCCTCGCGATCCCGCCCTCGGTCATCTTCGCGCCGACGCTTTCAAACTATGCGGCGCTGATCACCGGCAAGCTGCAGACGGCCGCCGGTACGCTCGACATCGCCTTCATGAGCAATCTCGGTAACTCGATTTTCCTGTCGGTTGCCTCCGTTGCGGTCTCGCTGGTGCTCGGCGTGCCCGCGGCCTATGCCTTCGCCCGCCACAAGTTCAAAGGCTCGGAAGACATTGCCTTCACGCTGCTCTCCTTCCGCTTTGCGCCGCCGCTGCTGGTCCTCCTGCCGCTGACGCAGTATTTCCAGTGGCTCGGCCTCTCCAACACCTATTTCGGCCTGATCTGGGTCTACCAGCTCATCTGCCTGCCGCTCATCCTCTGGATCGTGCGCGGCTATTTCGAGGATATCTCGGCCGACGTCGAATATGCCTATCGCATTGCCGGTCACTCCTGGTTCGCGACCTTCCGCAAGATCGCCCTGCCGCTGGCAGGACCCGGCATTGCCGCTGCCGGCCTGCTCGCCTTCATCTTCGCCTGGAACAATTTCGTCTTCGCGCTGGTGCTGGCCTCCGCCGACAAGCAGCCGGTGACGGTGGGCGCGCTCGCCTTCGTCACGTCCTCGGGCATCCAATACGGGCAGATCGCCGCGGCCATCGTGCTCTCGGTCACGCCGACGCTCGCACTTGCACTCTACGCCCAGCGCTACCTCGTCGAAGGCCTGTCGCTCGGCGCGGTGAAGGGATAAATCATGACCACGCTGCAACTGAAGAATATCGTCAAGCGCTACAAGAGCCAGACGGTTCTCGACGACCTGACGCTCGACGTCGCCGATGGCGAGCGGCTGGTGCTCTTCGGGCCCTCCGGCGCCGGCAAGACCGTGCTGCTGAGATTGGTGGCCGGCGTCATCGAGCCGGATGAAGGCCGGGTGCTGATCGGCGGCGAGGACATGATCGATGTCGATGCCGAACATCGCGGCGTCGGCATGGCCTTCCAGAACTTCGCGCTGTTCCCGCACATGAGCGCCTTCGACAATATCGCAAGCCCGCTGACGGCGACGAAATCGCCGAAGGAGAAGATCGCAGCCGGTGTGCAGAAGGTCGCCAAGCTGCTCAAGATCGACCATGTGCTGAGCCATCACCCGAAGGCGCTTTCCAACGGCCAGAAGCAGCGCACCGCACTTGCCCGCGCGCTGGTCGGCTCGCCGCCGCTGCTTCTGCTGGACGATCCCTTGCGCAACGTCGATGCCAAGCTCCGCTTCGAAATGCGGCTGGAATTGCCGCGGCTCTTGGCAGCCGAAGGGGCAACGGTCGTCTACGTGACCCAGGACTACAAGGAGGCGATGGCGCTCGGCGACCGGATCGCGGTCATGGCCGCCGGCCGCATCCGCCAGGTCGGCACGCCGCAGGAGATCTACAATGCGCCCGCCGATATCGAAATCGCACGGCTCTTCGGCGACCCCACCATCAACCTGCTCGATGTTACGCCGCAACGCGGTGGCGAGGGCGTCTTCGTCGAGCTTTCCAATGTCCGGGTGCGGCTTGCCGACTACGGTGGCGATGTCGTCGGCTGGCAGTGCGTTCTCGGCCTGCGTCCGGAAACGATCAGCTTCGTCGATGCCGCGGCACCAGGCGCCATCCCGGTAACGGTGGAGGCGGAAACGCCGCTCAACGAAAAGACCGTGACCTTGGCGCTGACCGCCCGCGGCCGCGAAATCCTGGTGTCGCGCCCGGCCGGCACGCCTGGTCCCATCGCCGGTCCGGCCCATATTGCCGTCAATGGTAGCCAGGCCTTTCTCTTCGACAAGGCGAGCGGCGTTCTGCTGCCGCGCGCCGACCTCGCAGCCAAGCGCAATGGAGAAGCGGCATGACCGATACCGCTCTTTTGATCAAGGACGTCGACAAGTTCTACGGCCCCGTCGACTACGGCGTGCACGCCGTGAAGAAGCTGAACATGGATGTCAGGAAGGGCGAGATCATCGCGCTGCTCGGCTCGTCCGGTTGCGGCAAGACGTCGACCTTGCGGATGATCGCCGGCTTCGAGGCAGTGTCGCGCGGCACGATCTCGCTTGCGGGCCGTGAAGTCCAGACCCTGCCGCCGGTTCGCCGCAACGTCGCCATGGCCTTCGAGGGCTATTCGCTCTATCCGCCGCTGACCGTGCGCGAGAACATCGCCTTCGCGCTGAAGGCGTCGAAACTTTCGCAGAGCGTCGTCGACGAGAAGGTGGCTGGTATCGCCAAGCTCTTGGAAATCGAGGACATTCTCGGGCGCTATCCGAGCTCGATCTCCGGCGGCCAGCAGCAGCGCGCCTCGCTCGGCCGGGCGCTGATCCGCGACGCCAACTTGCACCTGCTCGACGAGCCGATGGGGCAACTGGAGCCGCAGCTTCGGGCGCTGCTGCGCGGCCGCATCAAGCATTACATTAGGGAGCGTGGACTGACGGCGATCCTCGTTACCCACGACCAGACCGAGGCCAATGCGCTCGCGGACCGCATCGCCGTCATGGAGGGCGGGGTGTTGCAGCAGTTCGATACGCCGCAGAAGATCAAGGAGCGTCCGGCCAATCTCTTCACCGGTACCTTCGTCGGCGAGCCGCCGATGAACGTGTTCGAGGCCAGCGTTTCAGGCTCGGAAAGCAAGGTCGCCTTCGGCCTCAAGGACGGCGTGCGGCTCGAATACCCGGCCTCCGACTTCTCGCATGCGGTGCGCGATGCGCTGGTCAAACGGCAGAAGGTGGTGCTCGGCATCCGGCCCTATTCGGTGCGCCGCAGCGCCGACGGCGTGACGGGCCGTGTCGCCGTCAACCAGTGGCTTGGCGACCAGACCCATATCGCGGCGGATTTCGCCGGCGGTACCATGGTGCTGGTCGAGCACGACCGCACCGAACTCGATGTCGGCCAGCCGATCGGCATCCATCTCGATCCTTCGAGCCTGCATGTCTTCGATGGCGAGAGCGGCCGGGCGATCAGCCATGGACAGGAGCTTGCCTGATGCGGGACATCCTCATCGGCATCGATGCGGGCACCTCGGTCATCAAGTCGGTGGCCTTCGACCTTCGCGGCCGGCAGATCGCCATGGCGGCGCTGCCGAACGCCTATGAGGCCGTCGGCCGCGCCGGCAGCGTCCAGGATCTCGAGCGCACCTGGGCCGATGCGGCAACGACGCTGAAGCAGCTCTCCGACAAGATCGAAAACCTCCCCGGACGCGTTGCCGCCATCGCGGTCACCGGTCAGGGTGACGGCACCTGGATGATCGACAAGGCGGGTGCGCCTGTCGGCAAGGGCTGGCTGTGGCTCGATGCGCGCGCCGGTGAGACGGTGGAGCGGCTTCGCGCCGACAGTGGCGATATCGCCCGCTTCGAGAGCACCGGCGCGGGCCTTGCCGCCTGCCAGCAGGGGCCGCAGCTTCGCTGGATGAGCGACCATGCGCCCGAGATGTTGAACGGCGTCGCCACGACGTTCCATTGCAAGGACTGGCTCTATTTCAAGCTGACCGGCAAACGGGCGACCGATCCGTCCGAGGCGAATTTCAGCTTCGGCGATTTCCGCACCCGCACCTACAACGACGACGTCATCGCCTTCCTCGGCCTCGAAAAGCTGAAGCATGTGCTGCCCGAGATCGTCGATGGTGCCTCGACCCATCACCTGCTCTCGGCTGAAGCGGCAAGGATCACGGGCCTCACCGAGGGTACGCCTGTCGTGCTCGGCTACGTCGATGTCGTCTGCACCGCGCTTGGCGCCGGGCTCTACGATCCCGGTACCGATACCGGCTGCTCGATCATCGGCTCGACCGGCATGCACATGCGGCTTGCCAATGGCGCCGACGATGTGCGTCTCAATCGCGATCTCACCGGCTACACCATGTGCATGCCGATCCGGGGCACCTATGCGCAGATGCAGTCGAACATGGCGGCGACGCTCAATATCGACTGGATCCTGTCGGTCGCATCCGGCCTGCTGAAGGGAATGGGGGTGGAGAAATCGAAGAGCGAATTGCTCGTCCATGTCGATGGCTGGCTGGCCGACGCCAAGGACACGCCGCTGATCTTCCAGCCCTATATCTCGGATGCCGGCGAACGCGGGCCTTTCGTCGACGCGACGGCACGCGCTTCCTTCGTCGGGCTCTCGATCACCCACGGTTTCGGCGACATGGTAAAGGCGGTCTTTGACGGGCTCGCCATGGCGGCGCGCGATTGCTACGCCGAAATGGGGCCGCTGCCGGCGCGTATCCGGCTGACGGGCGGGGCTGCCCGCAGCGCAGCGCTCCGCCGCATCCTCGGAGCGGCGCTCGGCGCCAGCGTCCAGACGAGCGAGCGGGAAGAGGCGGGCGCGGCCGGTGCCGCGATGATCGCCGCCGTCTCGCTCGGCATCTATCCCTCGATGGCCGATTGCCTCGGCGATTGGGTCACCCCCTATCAACGACCGGCGGAAGCCGCCGATCCGGCGCTTGCCCGCCGCTTTGACGAACTCTTCCCCGCCTACCAGCAATCGCGAACAGCGCTCAGACCCGTCTGGCACGCACTCTCCCAAGGTGCTGACGCCGGAGACCAACAGGAAAGACCGAAATGAAGAAGATAGCCATTATCGGCGACCGGTTCATGCTGCCGGACGTCTTCCGCGACAAGATCGTCGAGGCGACCGGCAACGGCCATGACATCCGCACGCTCGAACTGCCCTGGCCGGATGTGCCGATGGAGCACGGTTATGCCGTCGAAGGCCTGGACGGGCTGAAGGAATATCTCGGCAAGCCCGAGGATATCGTCGAATTCATCGGCGACGCCGAAATCCTGGTGACGCAGCTTGCGCCGCTCTCTCGGGGAATGCTCCAGGCGCTGCCCGGCCTGAAGCTCGTGGCTGTCTCGCGCGGCGGCCCCGTCAACATCGACATGGGTGCGGCGCGCGATGCCGGCATTCGCGTTGTCAACACGCCCGGGCGCAATGCCAGCGCGGTTGCCGAATTCACGCTCGGCGCCATCCTCGCCGAGACCCGGCTGATCCGCACCGGCCACGAGGCTCTGCGCAAGGGCGAATGGCGCGGCGATCTCTACCGCGCCGACCGCACCGGCCGCGAGCTCTCGGAAATGACCGTCGGCGTCATCGGCTACGGCAATATCGGCACCAAGGTGGTGCGCCTGCTTCGCGCCTTCGGCACCAAGGTGCTGGTGCACGATCCCTATGTGCAGCTTTCCGCCGATGATCTCAACGCCGGCGTCGAGCAGGTGACGCTCGACGATCTTCTCTCCCGCTCCGACCTCGTGACGCTGCATCCGCGCGTGACCGAGGAGACCCGCAACATGATGAATGCCGAGACCTTTGCGAAGATGAAGCCGGGCGCGATCTTCGTGAACACAGCGCGCGGACCGCTGTGCGACTATGACGCGCTCTACGAAAACCTGGTGAGCGGCCACCTCTCTGCGGCGATGCTGGAGACTTTCGCGGTTGAGCCGGTGCCGGCGGATTGGCCGCTGCTTAAGCTTCCGAACGTGACGCTGACGCCGCATATCGCCGGAGCCTCGGTGCGCACCGTGACCTTCGCCGCCGAGATGGCGGCCGAGGAAGTCCGCCGCTACATCGCCGGCCTGCCGCCGGTTCATCCCTGCTAGAGCGGGATGAGGAAAAGTGTGTGCGGTTTTCCGCCCGCATCCCGCTCTAATCTCAGAGGAATTCGTCATGAGCGAACGCGAACTGCGCCAGTCGATCGTCGACCATTGCCGCCACATGAACGCCATCGGGCTCAACCAGGGGACCTCCGGCAATATCAGCGTGCGTCACGGCGAGATCATGCTGGTGACGCCCTCGGGCATCCCCTATGGCGAGATGACGGCGGACATGATCGTCGCCATGCCTGTTAACGGCGAATACGGCGCCTGGGAGGGCCCGAAGAAACCCTCTGTCGAGTGGCCGTTCCACCTGGATATCCTGCGCGCTCGGCCGGAGGTCGGCGCGGTTGTTCACACGCATGCGATGTACTCGACCATTCTGGCGATTGCCCGCAAGCCGATCCCGGCCTGCCACTACATGATCGCGGCCTTCGGCGGCAACGACGTGCGCGTTGCCGACTACGAGCGCTACGGCACCAAGGCGCTTTCCGAAAGCGTGCTGCGGGCGCTTGCGGGCCGGACGGCGTGCCTGATGGCAAATCACGGCATGATCGCGACCGGCGTAAGCCTGGAGAAGGCGATGTGGGCGGCAGTCGAGCTCGAGACGATCGCCAAGCAATATTACCACACGCTCTTGATCGGCGGCCCGGTGGTCCTGCCGGACGCGGAAATCGCCGGTGTGATCGAGGGCTTTGCCACCTATGGCCTGCAGGAAGACGAAGGCGGCCTGAGGTGCGACGTGAATTCGAAGGAGTGACGACGTGAATCCCGAGACCGGAGTATATGATCTGTTCGTCGTCGGCGGCGGCGTCAATGGCGCGGGCATTGCGCGTGACGCTGCCGGGCGGGGGCTCTCGGTTCTCTTGTGCGAGAAGGACGATCTGGCGCAAGGGACGAGCTCGCGCTCGGGCAAGCTCGTGCATGGAGGCCTGCGCTATCTCGAATATTACGAGTTCCGCCTGGTGCGGGAGGCGCTGATCGAGCGCGAAGTGCTCTTGGAATCTGCGCCGCACATCATCTGGCCGATGCGCTTCGTGCTGCCGCACAATCCGGCGGACCGGCCGGCCTGGCTGGTAAGGCTCGGCCTCTTCCTCTACGACCATCTCGGTGGGCGCAAGCGCCTGCCGGGGACCCGCAGCCTCAACCTTGCGACCGCGCCCGAGGGCGCGCCGATCAAGCGAGAATATCGCAAGGCCTTCGAATATTCCGACTGCTGGGTGGATGACGCGCGCCTCGTCGTCCTGAACGCGCTCGACGCCCGCGCCCGCGGCGCCCGGGTGCTGACGCGCACCGCCTGCAGCGCCATCCGCCGGCGGGACGGGCTCTGGCATATCGAGATGACCGATACGCAAACGGGCGTGAAGACCGAGGCGAGGGCGCGCTGCGTCGTCAACACCGCCGGCCCCTGGGTCAATGATGTCATCGGCCGGATCGGCGGGCTGAATTCGAGCCGCAGCGTGCGCCTCGTCAAGGGGAGCCACATCGTCGTGCCGAAATTCTGGGAGGGGCGGCAGGCCTATCTCGTGCAGAACCCGGACAAGCGGGTGATCTTCATCAATCCCTATCAGAACGATCTGGCGCTGATCGGCACGACGGACATCCCCTATGAAGGCCGGCCCGAGGATGTGGTCGCCGACGACAGGGAGATTGCCTATCTCTTGAAGTCAGTGAACCGCTACTTCAAGCAGCAGCTTACCTCGGACGATATCGTCTACAGCTTCTCGGGCGTCCGGCCGCTCTATGACGACAATGCCGAAAATCCTTCGGCCGTCACCCGCGACTATATTTTCGAGGTCGATGCCGCCAACGGTCACGCGCCGCTGCTCTCGGTTTTCGGCGGCAAGATCACGACTTTCCGCAAGCTTTCCGAACATGCGCTGGAGCGGCTGGGGCCTTTCTTTCCTGACATGGGGCCGGCCTGGACGGCGAAGGCGCATCTGCCCGGCGGCGACATGGCGGATGCCGATTTCGAGCAGTTTCTGGGCGATCTCAAGGCACGCTACCGCTGGCTACCGGCCGATCTCGCCAAGCACTATGCGCGGCTCTATGGCACGCGGACGCATGCGTTGCTTGCCGGCGCTTCCGCGCTTGAGGATCTCGGGCCGTCCTTCGGTCCGCACCTTCACGAACGCGAAGCGCGTTTTCTCATCGAAAACGAATGGGCGCGAACGGCGGACGACATTCTCGACCGCCGGACCAAGCACGGCCTGCACATGACGCCGGCCGAGCGGCAGGCCTTCACCCATTGGCTCGAACATCAGCAGGCGGCGGCCTGAAGGAGGACCGGGATGCGAAGTCTGGAATTTGAAGCGCTTCTCGATCTTTCGGCCCGCGTCGGATCGGATCCGCTGCTGGTGCAGGGGGCAGGCGGCAACACATCGATCAAGGAGGGCGGCACGCTCTGGATCAAGGCCTCGGGCCTGTGGCTGGCACAAGCCCGCCAGCGCGACGTCATGGTGCCGGTGGCGCTCGATCCGTTGCTCGATGCGCTGGAGCGCGACGACCCGGCGACCGAGAAGGCCCAGGATTTCGTCATTGCCGAGCGCAACCCCTCGGGGTTGCGCCCCTCGATCGAAACGACGGTGCATGCGCTGATGCCACAGAAGGTGGTGGTGCACGTGCATTGCGTCGAGACGATCGCGACGGCGGTGCAGACGAACGGGGCGGCGATTGCCGCCGAGCGGCTTGCCGGTTTTCCGCATATCTTCGTGCCCTATGCCCGGCCAGGACTGCCGCTTGCCAAGGCAATCAGCGAACGATTGCAGGACGATACTTCCGTACTGGTCCTCGGCAACCATGGTCTCGTCGTCGCAGCCGAAACCGTGGCGGATGCGGCGAGCCTTTTGAGCGACATCACGCGCCGCCTGGCCGGGCCGAGGCGGCAGGCGCCGACGGCCGATCTGGCGGCGCTTTCGCGACTTGCCGTCGATAGCGACTATCGGCTGCCGGAGGATCCTTTTCTGCATGCGGTCGCGGCCGATCTCGACAGTTGCCGGCTCGCCGCCGGCGGTAGCCTCTACCCTGACCATGTGATCTTCCTCGGCAGGGGCGTTGTGGTGGCCGCCCCCAGCGACACTGCCCTTTCGATCGAGGCGAAGCGGCGTGCGGCCGGCGCGAGCCTGCCGCCACTCCTGCTTTTCCCCGGCAAGGGCGTGCTGGTGCAGAAGGAAGTTTCCGCCGGAGCCCTCGCCATGGCGCGGTGCCTTGCCGATGTGACGGCACGCATTCCGGCGGATGCGCGGCTGCGCTACCTGACGGAAGCGGAAAACGCCGAGCTCCTCGGCTGGGACGCGGAAAAGTATCGCCAGCAACTCAACCGCGCCGGGCAGGTGCTGCAATGAGCGGCGACGATCGCAAGCTCGTTGTCGGCATCGACATCGGCACCTCGGGTGCGCGTGCCGTCGCGATGGCTTCGAATGGCGCCGTCGTCGCGTCGGGTGCGGCGAAGCTCTCGTCCTATTCCGACGACCATCGCGACCCCAGCGGTTGGTGGAAGGCGGTGCAGGCGGCACTCGGGGAAACGCTCGGCGGCATCGACAGACAAACGGTTCGCGCTCTCGCGATCGACGGCACCTCGGGCACGATGCTGCCGGTCGGCCAAAGCGGCGCGCCGCTGGCGACGCCGATGATGTACAACGACCCGGTTGCCGATCGCGCTTTTCTCGATGCGGTTTCTGCCCATGCGCCGCGGGAGAGTGCTGCGCATGGGGCCACATCCGGGCTTGCCAAGCTTCTCGCCTTTCAGTCCGTGCCCGGCACTTTCAGGGTGATCCACCAGGCGGATTGGCTCGCCGGACATTTCACCGGGCTTTATGACGTCTCCGACGAGAACAACGCGCTGAAGACCGGCTACGATCCGGTATCGCGGTCGTGGCCGGAGTGGATCGAAAAGACCGGTGCGCGTGTCGATCTGCTGCCCGATGTGATGCCGGCCGGAGCGCCGGTCGCTGCGATCAGTCCCGCGGCTGCCGAAGCCTTCGGCCTATCGGCCGATCTCGTGGTCGTTGCCGGCACCACGGACGGATGTGCCTCGTTCCTGGCAACGGGCGCCGATCAGCCCGGTGACGGCGTCAGCGCCCTCGGCACGACCCTGACGGTGAAGATGCTCTCGGACCGCCCGCTGTTTGCGCCGGAATATGGGCTTTACAGCCACCGCATCGGCGAGATGTGGCTTGCGGGCGGGGCATCCAATACCGGCGGCGTGGTACTGGCCGAACATTTCTCGCCGGAGCGGATCGCAGCGCTTTCGGCCGGGATCGATCCGTCCGTCGATACCGGGCTCGATTATTATCCGCTGGTGAAACCCGGTGAGCGCTTCCCGGTCGCCGATCCCGATTTTCCGCCGCGGATGAGCCCGCGGCCGGCCGACGATGCAGCCTTTCTCAAAGCGATCTTCGAAGGCATCGCCGGTGTCGAGAGCCTTGCCTATCGGCGGTTGACCTCGCTTGGCGGGCCGGCGCTCCGGTCGCTGCGCAGCGTCGGCGGCGGTGCGAAGAATGCGGCCTGGACGGCGATCCGGGCGCGCAAGCTCGGTGTGCCGTTCTTGCCGGTTCTCTCCGAGGAGGCGGCCGCCGGGACAGCGCGGCTGGCGCTGGTCGGCGCCAGAAAGGCGGGTGTGCTGTGACGGAAGCCCAAGCCATCGACAGGCTGAGCGCCATTGCCGAGCGCTATGATGCCTTCCTGATTGACCAGTTCGGGGTGCTGCGCGATGGCCGCGCGCCCTATCCGGAAGCGGTCGAAACGCTGGTGCGGCTGAAGGATGCGGGAAAAAGCATCATCATCCTCTCCAACTCCGGTAAGCGCTCGGCGGAAAACGACCGCCGCCTTGTCGATCTCGGTTTCGTCTCGGGGAGCTGGGACTGGTTCCTGACCTCCGGCGAAGTCGCCTGGCAGAACTTGAAACGGGAAGGCGAGGGCGTGAGCGACGGTCGGCGCAAGTGCCTGCTGATCAGCCGCGACGGTGATCTTTCGCCGCTGGCCGGGCTCGATCTCGAACGCACGGCGAGCGGCGCGGACGCCGACTTCGTGCTTCTTGCCGCGAGCGAGGGCGATGTCTATCCGCTTTCCCACTACGAGGCGCTGCTGGCGCCGGCGGCAAAGCGCGGCGTTCCGTGCCTCTGCACCAATCCCGACAAGGTGATGCTGACGAAGATGGGCACGGCCTTCGGCGCCGGACGCATTGCCGAACTCTACGAGGAACTTGGCGGCAGCGTGCGCTGGATCGGCAAGCCCTTCGCCGACATCTATGCGTCAGCGCTCGATTTCCTTGGTCACCCCGATCCAACGCGGGTCTGCGCCATCGGCGACAGCATCGAGCACGATATCGCCGGTGCGGCGAAGGCAGGGCTCCATTCCGTTCTGGTGACGACGGGGATACTGGAGCACGCCTCGGACGAGGAGCGCCGCAAGCTCTTTGCCGAGCACGGCGCCAGCCCCGACTTCATCCTTCCGAAATTTACCTGGTAAGAGGAGCCGATCGTGGCGTTCACGCTGTCGCTCAACACCAATCCCCTGGTCAACCGCTTTGCCGAGCCCGACGACCTGATCGACACGATCGCCGAGAAGATCCGCATCGGCTACGTGCAGCTCACCCATGAATTCGTCAATCCCGGCTGGCCGGCGGCGACGATCGCCAAGACGCTCAGGCGGTTTCGCCGGGCGCTCGACCGCACCGGCGT
The DNA here is from genome assembly GCF_055710065.1 of Ensifer sp. VA4. NCBI lineage: Bacteria > Pseudomonadati > Pseudomonadota > Alphaproteobacteria > Hyphomicrobiales > Rhizobiaceae > Ensifer > Ensifer sp. VA4. The sequence continues at coordinate 38,940 of NZ_JBVQPO010000012.1, forward strand.
CAAGATCACCTCGGGCATGACCGGGCCCTATGGCCGGCTCAACCATTTCGGCCATCCGGACCCGGATGTCAGGCGCTACTATGTCGACTGGTTCAAGACCTTTGCCGATATCTCCGCCGAGCTCGGCGCTTCCGGCATGGGCACGCAATTCGCGATCTTCACGCTCAGGGACTACGACGATCCGGCGCGGCGCGAGGAGATGATGCGGATCGCCATCGACTGCTGGCGTGAGGTGGCCGAGCACGGCAAGGCGGCGGGCCTCTCCTATGTGTTCTGGGAACCGATGTCGGTCGGCCGCGAGTTCGGCCACACGATCGAGGAATGCCGGAGGCTCGACCGGCGGCTGGCGGAGGCCCAGCTCCCGATCCCGATGAAGATGATGGTCGATATCGACCATGGCGACGTCACCTCCGACAATCCTGACGATATCGACCCCTATGCCTGGGCAGGCGCCTTCCCCCAGCGTTCGCCGATCATCCACATCAAGCAGTCGTCGATGAACAAGGGCGGCCACTGGCCGTTTACCGCCGCCTATAACCGGGACGGCCGCATCACGCCCGAGAAGCTGATCGGCGCGGTCAGGGCCGGAGGCGGCACCGATAACGAGATCTGCCTGGAGCTTTCCTTCCGCGAGCGCGAGCCGACCGACCACAACGTCGTCGCGATGATCCGGGAGTCGGTCGAGTTCTGGGAGCCCTACATCGACACGGGCTTCAATCGCACAGAAAAATCACATTGAAAGATAACAAAATCACGCGTTATAAATTGAAATATCACAAATAGGTGTTATCTTCTCACGGTGGGCGTGGCCGGCGCTGCGTGAAATCGGGACCGAGACGATGAAGCCGGAAGACAGGCGACAGGCGATCATGGATGTGCTGATGGAGGCCGGAACGGCGTCCGTCGAAGACCTGTCACTGCGCTTCGGCGTCAGCAAGATGACGGTGCATCGTGATCTCGACGACCTCGAACAGGCGGGCCTCCTGCGCAAGGTTCATGGCGGCGCCTCGATCCAGTCGAGCCCGCAATTCGAAAGCGACTTCCGCTACCGCGAAAAGATCGCCACCGTCGAAAAGCGGCGGATCGCCGAATATGCGGCCGGGCTGGTCGAACCGGGGCAGAGCATCCTGATCGACGACAGTTCGACGACGGGCGCGATCGCCGACTGCATCCGCGACATCCGCCCGTTGACCGTCATCACCAACAACCTCGGCGTGATCACCAGCCTCTCGGGTGCGGCGGGCATCAACGTCATCGCGCTCGGCGGGCAGTACAGCAAGAAGTTCAACGGCTTCTTCGGCATCGTCACCGATGAGGCGCTGCGGTCGCTGCGTGTCGACATCGCCTTTCTCTCGAGCTCGGCGATCGAAGGGACCACCGCCTTCCACCAGGACCAGGAAGTGGTGCAGGCCAAGCGCCTGATGGTGAAGGCGGCCAAGCGCAAATACCTGCTGGTGGATCACGACAAATTCGGGCGCTCGGCGCTCCATTTCCTGACCGGGCTCGATGCCTTCGATGCGGTGCTGACCGGCGCTGAAGTTGCGCCCGAGCATGCCGCACCGCTCGACGAAGCCGGTATTCGGCTGGTCAGGGTCGACAATCGCAAGGAGAAGGCATGAGCAAGTCCGGGCTCTGGGTCGGCACCAGCTGGAAGATGAACAAGACGCTGGCCGAGGCGATGACCTTCGCCGACGGTCTGGCGGTCGCGGATGCGGCGCGTGACGAACGCATCCAGCGCTTCGTCATTCCGCCTTTCACGGCGGTGCGTGAGGTCAAGGCGCGGCTTGCCGCAACCAGCGTCAAGGTCGGCGCGCAGAACATGCATTGGGACGATGCCGGCGCCTGGACCGGCGAGGTATCGCCGCTGATGCTGAAAGACTGCAACCTCGATGTGGTCGAGCTCGGCCACAGCGAGCGGCGCGAGCATTTCGGCGAGACGGACCGCACCGTCGGCCTGAAGACGGCAGCCGCCGTGCGCCATGGCCTGGTACCCTTGATCTGCATCGGCGAGACGCTTGCCGAGCGCGAGGCGGGCGAGGCGGATCAGGTGCTGAAGCGCCAGGTCGAGGGCGCTCTGGCGCTCATCGAAGGCGAGGCGAAGGCGGCGACGATCCTGCTTGCCTACGAGCCCGTCTGGGCGATCGGCGTCAACGGCATTCCGGCGACATCAGACTATGCCGACGAGCGCCACAAGCGCATCGCGGATGTGGCGGAAGCGGCGCTCGGCAGGCGCGTGCCGGTTCTCTATGGCGGCAGCGTCAATCCCGGCAATTGCGAAGAGCTGATCAGTGAGGCGCATATCGACGGCCTCTTCATCGGCCGCTCCGCCTGGGACGTCACTGGCTATCTCGACATTCTGCAGCGTGTCTCGAAGGCGATCTGAGCCTTCGGCAGCGGCAGATCCTCAAGAACGGAAGGAACAATCATGAAGATTGCAATCGGGGCGGACAGCGCTGGCAAGCCCCTGCTGGATGTGATCGCCGCCCATCTTGCGGGCAGGGACGACTTGGAGATCGTGGACCTCAGCCAGGCCGGCTACTATGCGGATCTCGCGCAGAAGCTGGCGCAGCAGGTCGTCGAGGGCAAGCACGATCGCGGCATCCTGTTCTGCGGCACCGGTATCGGCGTCTGCATCTCCGCCAACAAGGTGCCGGGTATTCGCGCAGCGCTGACGCACGACACCTATTCGGCCGAGCGTGCGGCGAAGTCGAACAACGCCCAGATCATCACCATGGGCGCCCGCGTCATCGGCCCGGAACTGGCGAAGTCGATCGTCGATACCTGGCTCGCGTCCGAATTCGACCCGAACGGGCCCTCGGCCGGCAATGTCGAGGCAATCGATCGGCTGGATGCTGCCAGAGCGGGATGAGGAAAAGTGTGTGCGGTTTTCCGCCCGCATCCCGCTCACGTATATCAAGGCATAACTGATCTCGCGACGCCCGTTGATCCTCCCTCAGGCATCGTGACGAGACGCCCGGCAGCAATGCCGGGCGTTTTCATGTTCGGGGGCTGTCCGTCGTCTTGACGAAGCTTCGGCAAATATTTGAACATTCTTTCGGATCGTCAAATGAAAGGCGCCGCTGCATGACTGAAACAACCTCGACCGGGCCGCATCAAGGCGCGCACCACCATGTCTCGCGCATGAGGGGCCGTGACACGCAGGAACACCACAGGACGGCGACGACGCTCGAACTTCTGTTCGACCTGACTTTCGTCATCGCCTTCAGCCTTGCCGCCTCGCAGCTGGCGCATCTCTTCGCCGAGGGCCACTTCATCGCCGGGCTGATCGGCTTCGGCTTCGCCACCTTCGCCATCTGCTGGGCCTGGATCAATTTCAGCTGGTTCGCCTCGGCCTACGACACGGACGACTGGATCTTTCGCAGCGTCACCATGGTGCAGATGGTCGGCGTCCTGATCCTGGCGATCGGCCTGCCGCCGATGTTCGAGTCGATCGACAAGGGCGAGCACCTCAACAACGGCGTCATGGTGCTCGGCTATGTCGTCATGCGCGTGGCGATGGTCTCCCAGTGGCTGCGCGCCAGCCGGCAGGATCCGGCGCGGCGTGAGGCGTGCATGGTCTATGTGAAGGCGATCAGCGCCGCCCAACTCGGCTGGATCGTGCTGATCTTCTTCGACTTCTCGCTAGCGGTGACCTTTGCCATGGTCGTCGTGCTGACGGCGATCGAGATGCTCGGTCCCTATATCGCCGAGACGCGGTATGGCGGAACGCCCTGGCATGCGCATCACATCGCCGAGCGCTATGGGCTGCTTGCGATCATCGCACTCGGGGAGGGGGTGGTCGGCACGGTTGCCTCAATCTCCGCCGTGGTCGAGGGCGCGGGCTGGAACCTCGACGTCGCGCTCGTCTGCCTCGCGGGTACGGGCCTCACCTTCGGCATGTGGTGGATCTATTTCCTGCTGCCGAGCGCCGAGATTCTGCACCACCACCGTCTCAAGCGGTCCTTTGTCTGGGGCTATGGCCACATGCCGATCTTCGCATCGATCGTCGCAACCGGCGCCGGGCTGCACGTGGCGGCCTATTATATCGAACAGAAGGCCCATATCGGCTCGGTTGCAACGGTGCTGACGGTCGCGGTGCCCGTCGCATTCTACATAGGCCTTTTCTACGCGATGTACGCCTATCTGCTGCAGCAGACGGATCGGCTGCATCTCTGGCTGCTCGCGGGCACGGCGCTGGTGCTGGTGACCTCCGTGGCCGCGGCGATGGCCGGACTCGACATGGCGGCGTGCCTGATCATCCTGACGCTGGCGCCTGTCGTCACCATCGTCGGCTACGAGGTGGCAGGGCACCGGCACCGCATGGCGGCGCTGGAGCGCAGCCTGCATGGGTGAGCTGGTGCCGTAGGCGGGATTCGGGAGTCGAAACAAGGGTTTGTTGGCTGGAGCTGCCGGATTGATTCAGGCGCTTCAGAGGTTGATTCAAGCAGGGGGCGGCCGTTCAGCTTTCGCGTGGGATTGCCCCTCACCCGACTGCATAATTCCTTAAATCGGAATCGATTTAAGGACAAAATTATGCAGCGATTCAAAGTGCTACAGCGACCTTAGCGCGTCTTAAAAGACGCGCGGCGCTGTAGCCCTCCCCCCCCCCGCAGGCGGGGAGAGGGGACGCGATCCACCGCTGGCCGGGATGGTTGTGGTTGACGCCGTGAATGCGGCTTTAACGGTTGCCTACCGGGAGGCGCCGAGCGCGCCAAGCGTGTCCTTCTCCCCGCTGGCGGGGAGAAGGTGGCGGCAGCCGGATGAGGGGCAGCCGCACGTCTGGCGATCTCGCCCTGTCAGGCGTTGACCAGTGCCAGCTTGGCGCGGGCGTCGAGGATCTGGGCGCAGGCATTGGCCGCTTCCGTGCCCTTGACGACGAAGTGCTCGCGGAAGAAGGCGATCAGCGGTTCGCTTTCCTGGAAATTGTGCGGTGTCAGCACCGCGGAAAGCACCGGCACATCGGTGTCGAGCTGTACGCGCATCATGCCGTCGAGCACGGTGCCGGCGACGAAGTCGTGGCGGTAGATGCCGCCATCGACCACGAAGGCGGTGCCGAGGATTGCGGCGTAGCGGCCGGTCTTTGCCAGCGCCTGCACATGCAGCGGGATTTCGAGCGCGCCCGGCACGTCGAAGATCTCGACATCGGCGGCCGAGCCGCCGAGCTTCGTCCACTGCGCGACGAAGGCATCGACGCAGCGGTCGACGATATCGGCATGCCAGCGGGCACGGACGATCGCGATCTTGGCGGCGGGGTGGGAAAGAATGGTCATGGTCTCAAGCCTTTCAGGGTTTGGCGTTTCCAATGATCCCGTCGGGCGAACATGCATGCGCGTGGGTCCCGTCGCGGGGCCCACGTTCCTGCTTGCTCTCTTCCATCCGGACTGTGACCGTCGGCTCCGGAATTCGACCGGATCTGCTGACCCCCAGGGTAAAACCCTAAGGCGCTCGCGGGCTCCGGCCTTTCGGCCGCTACCGCCGGTGGGGAATTTCGCCCCGCCCTGAGAACATCGCGACTATATAGCTCGGCCGTGCGCGGTCAAACGCAGGTCGCGACGAAAATGCCGGAAATCACGACAGATTTTTCCAGAGACCGACGTCATCGGAAGAAATCGTTCCGGTGACGTCCGGCTCGCTCACTCGCGAATGACGAGCAGATCCTTGGCGGCGAAGCGCAGCGTGACGTTGTCGCCGGAGACCGGCGGGGTGACGCCCGGATTGTTGAACATGTCGAAGGAGATGACGTCGCCGCCGACGCGCAGCCGCGTGCGGATGACCGAGCCGAGGAAGCTGGTCGAGACGACCTCGCCGGCAAGTGCGGTATCGCCCTTCGCGCCTTCGGCGATCGAGCCCGCTTCGGGACGCAGCGCCAGCGAGATGCTGTCGCCGCCCTTCATGCCGGCAATCGGGTCCTTGAGCGCCACCTGCTGGTTGCCGATCGTCACGGATCCGGAAGCGGGATCCGTGACCTTGCCCTCGATGATGTTCAGCGTGCCGACGAAGGACGCGACGAAGCGCGTTGACGGCGTGTTGTAGATCTCGAAGGGGGTGCCGATCTGGTCGGCGCGGCCGGCATTCATGACGACGATGCGGTCGGAGATCGACAGGGCCTCTTCCTGGTCATGGGTGACGAAGACGGTGGTGATGCCGAGCTGCTGCTGGATCTGCCGGATTTCCTCGCGCAGCGATACGCGGATCTTGGCGTCGAGCGCCGAAAGCGGCTCGTCGAGCAGCAGCACCTGCGGCTTGACCGCGATGGCGCGGGCAAGGGCCACGCGCTGCTGCTGGCCGCCGGAGAGCTGGTAGGGGAAGCGGTCCGCCAGATGCTCGAGCTTGATCAGCCCGAGCATCTGCTTCACCCGTGCCTCGATCTCCGACTTGTCGACGCCCGCGACCTTCAGGCCGAAGGCGACGTTGTCCTGCACGTTCATGTTGGGAAACAGCGCATAGGCCTGGAACACCATGCCGATGTTGCGCTGGTTGGGCTTCAGCGAATTCTGGTCGCGGCCGTTGATGACGATCTTGCCGCTGGTCGGCGTCTCGAAGCCGGCGATCATGCGCAGCACCGTCGTCTTGCCGCAGCCCGAAGGCCCGAGGAAGGAGACGAACTCGCCTTTCTCGATGTCCATGTTGAAATCGTGCACGACCTGAACGGGGCCGAAGGATTTTTTTAAGCTGGTGAGTGACAGGAAACTCATGGGTGTGGTCCTCAGGCCTTGGGAGGCGCGCTTTTCTGGAAGCGCGAGACGAGCTGGATGAGGCCGAGGCAGCCCCAGGTGATGCCGAATGCGATGACGGCGAGTGCGGCCGGCTCATAGGCGCGGTTGGCGCCGAGAAGCTGCATGTACGGGCCGAAGGCCGGCCGGTTCAAGAGCGCCGCCATGGTGAACTCGCCAATGACGATGGCGAAGGTCAGGAAGGCGCCTGACAGTACCGCGACGAGCACGTTCGGCAGGATGATCTTTGCCAGGATGGTGGCCCATCCGGCGCCGAGGCTCTGGGCGGCTTCGGTAAGCGTCGCGACATCGATGGTCCGAAGCCCGGTATCGACTGCGCGGTACATGTAGGGCAAGGCGAGCGTCGCATAGCCGAACATCAAGAGGATGTTGGTACCGGTGACCGTGCCGGTCAGCGGCAGCCAGCTCGAGGTGTTGTAGAGCCGGATATAGCCGAAGACGATGACAATCGCCGGAATGACCAGCGGCAACAGCGTGATGAACTCGATAACGGGGCGCAACCGCGGCAGCTTGAGCCGGACCCAATAGGCGGTCGGTACGACGAGAAGCACGCCGAAGACGATGGTGAACAGCGCCTGCATCACCGAATAGGTGAAGGTCTCCTGGAAACGCGGATCGGTGAAGACCTTGCCGTAGGCGTCGAAGGAATATTCGCCGCGCCGCATCTTCAGCGAGAAGTTGGTCATGCCGATGAGCGGCAGGGTGAAATAGAGGAGGCCGAAAAGGAGGGCGCCCCAGGCCCAGATCTTCTTCATTTCAGCCACCTTTCGCTGCGGGCGCGGAGCCAGATGTAGATCGCGTTGGCAATGCCGGTGACGACGATCATGCCGAAGGCGAGCGCGTAGCCGAGATGCGGATTGCCGAGCACGTCGCCGCGGATCTGGGCGAAGAGCAGGATCGGCACGATCGAGAGCGACGAACCGGTGAGCGCGATGGCGGTCGCAACCGCGCCGAAGGCATTGGCGAAGAGGAGCGCCAGTGTGCCGAGCAACGACGGCAGCAGGATCGGGAAGGCGACCATGCGCCAGTATTGCAGACCGGTGGCACCGAGGATTTCGGCGGCCTCGCGCCATTCGCGCTTCAGTCCGTCCAGCGCCGGCGTGATGATCAGGATCATCAGCGGGATCTGGAAGAAGAGATAGGTGATCGTCAGCCCCCAGAAGGAGAGGAGGTTGAAGCCGAGCATCCTAAGGTCGAAGCCGAAGTTCGAGCGCAGGAAGACGGTGAGGATGCCGACCGGACCAAGGGTCGCGAGAAAGGCGAAGGCGAGCGGCACGCCGGCAAAGTTGGAGGCGACGCCGGAAAAGGTCAGAAGCGGGCTACGGATACCCTTCGGCAAGCCGCCGAAGACGATGGCCGAGGCCATGGCAAAGCCGATCAGGCAGCCGAGAAGCGCCGAGGCGATGCTGATCTTGATGGAGATCCAATAGGCAGCAAGAATGGATGGCGTGAAGAGGCCCCGGATGTTGTCGAGGGTGAAGCTGCCGTCCGGCGTCTGAAAGGCACCGACCACGATCTTCATCGTCGGCAATATCAGAAACAGCGTCACGAAGGCGGCAAAGGGCACGATGCCCAGCCAGTGAAGCGGCAGGCGACGCGCCGGCGGGCTGGCGTCGGGTTTAGCAGATGACATTCCGTTCGCGCCCCTGAAGCCGCGTTGTCGACGCGGGCGTTATTGGTGTTCTAAGAAGTTGAATTCCTTACGAATAACGTAAGTGCCCCGACCGGAAAACCGGTCGGGGCGACATCTCTGTGGAAAGGCTTACTGGACGTTCGCGCCGACGACGGCGTCCCAGCCGCCGGTGACGGCAGCCTTGTTGGCGTCGACTTCTTCGAGCGTCGGGAAGTAGGCCTTTTCATAAGACGCAGCCGGTGGCAGGGCGTCGATCAGTTCCTGCGGAACCTTGCCGGCCTTGACCATGGCGTTGAAGCGAGCCGGGTGGCAGAAGCCCTTCAGCCAGCCAAGCTGGCCTTCGTCGGAATAGAGGTGCTCCATCCACAGCTTGGCGGCGTTCGGGTGCGGCGCATAGGCCGAGATGCCCTGAACGTAGACGCCGGCGAGAACGCCGCTGGCCGGAACGACGACTTCGGTCGGCGGGTTGCCGGCAAGCGTCTTGCCCCAGCCGAGGGCGTTGTAGTCCCAGGCGACGATGATCGGGGTAGAGCCCTGGGCGAGCGTGCCGGACTTGCCGATGACAGGAACGAAGTTGCCGGCCTTGTTCAGTTCGGCGAAGTAGCCGAGACCGGCCTCACCGGCTTCCTTGCCCGCCTTCGCGCCCTTGGCGAGACCGGCGGCGAGAACGCCGAGGATCGCCTGGTTCGAGGCACGCGGATCGCCGGCGAGAGCGACCTGACCGGCATATTCCGGCTTCAGCAGGTCAGCCCAGTCCTTCGGCGTGTTCTGGACGAGGTCCTTGTTCACGAGGAAGGACATCACGCCGTAGTAGTCGCCGTACCAGTAGCCTTCGGCGTCCTTGACGGTATCGGGGATTTCGTCCCAGGTGGAGACCTTGTAAGGCTGCAGCAGGCCTTCGGCCTTCATCTGCGGACCGAAGGCGAGACCGACGTCGACGACGTCAGGAGCCTGCGGACCCTTGTTGTCCTTGTTGGCCTTGACGGCCTCGACTTCGTCAGCGGAGCCGGCGTCAGGGTTCAGTTCGTTGACCTGGATTTCCGGATACTTGGCCTTGAAAGAGGCGATGACGTCGCCATAGCCGCACCAGTCGTGGGGCAGGGCGATGGTGGTCAGCATGCCTTCCTTCTTGGCGGCTTCGATGAGCTCGGCGCTCGGCTCGGCTGCGGCAATTGCGGTCGTCGCCAGGAAAACGGCGGTGGAGAGCGAAAGCAGGCGATGGGTCTTTGAAATCACTGGTGTTCTCCTTATGGGTTTAGTCAATTTCGTTGGGTTTTCAGTCGATTTCGGCTACAGCGCCGCGCGTCTTATCAGACGCGCAAAGGTCGCTGTAGGACTTTGATTTGCTGCATGTCTTCGTCCTTAAATCGAGGTCGATTTAAGGAGACATGCATTAGGCTGTTAAAGAGATGCGATGAAAGTAATGTGACAGCGATTTTTCCGTTCGCGCCGCCTATGTCGTTGGAAGAACATTTGTTTTTTTTGATCCGGCGGGCCACTGTCGCACAACTGTATGAAATTCCGTGAACGGGTCGGCGAGCTCTCCTAGACAGGTTTGCGAAAGATGCGGGTGGAATCGAACAGGCCCTCGAGCGTCTTCATCCGATCTCGGGTTTCCTCCCAGTTCGAACTCTGCACGGCCTCGATCAGCGCTTCGATCAGGAACAGGATCACCACCGAGCTGTCCCAGGCCGAGGGCACTTCGATCTGCGAGCGGAACACGCGGGAGGCGGACTTGGCGACCGGCGAGGTCCAGCGATCGGTGAACAGGACGATCTCGACGCCACGCTCGCGGGCGGATTTGGCGAGCGTCGCCATCTCCTGCTCGTAGCGGCGAATGTCGAAGAGAATCAGCACGTCGCCGTGGCGCATGTCGAGCACGTAGTGCGGCCAGGCGCTGGCATTGGAGGCGATTTCGGTGACGCCCGGCCGGATGACCTGAAGGTGGGTGAAGAGATAATCGGCAAGGGCGTGGGTGATGCGTCCGCCGAGCAGATAGATGCTGCGCTTGCGGTCGGCGATCAGGGCGGCGGCCTCGTCGAAATCCTGCGGCTCGATCTGTGTCAGCGTCTCGCGCAGGTTGCTGGTGATCGCATCGGCGAAGCGATTGAGCGTATGGGTGCCGGGTGCATTGGCGGCCCAGCGGTCATGCTTGGCGATCGGGTTGGAAATCGTCGCTTCCAGTTCCTGGTGCAGCCTCGCTTGGAAATCCGGAAAGCCGCGGAAGCCGAGCTTTTGCACCATGCGTGCGACGGTGGGGGTCGAAACACCGGCGTTCTCGGCGACCGTGGTGATCGAACCGAGCCCCGAGACGGGATAATTGTCGAGAAGCGTCTCCGCCAACTGCTTCTCCGCGCGGGTCAGCGCAGTGAAGTGGGCAGTGATCACATCCGACACCGTCGTGGATGCAGCCTTGCTGGTCAAATTGTCTCCCCTGAACCGATCTAGAGCCGGTTTATGACAGATTAAACATCGCTGTCACAATTGGAGTCAATCGCAATTTTGAAGAGATCGTTTCAGATTTCGATTGACACTCGTCAGACTCTGAAGAATTCTTTTCATTAACGAACGTCTAACGGGGCAAGAGGGGATGCCGGTGTTGACGCGACTTTTGACCGAAGCAGATGGCGATCCGGTTGCGATCGAAAACGCCGCCGGGAAGGGTGATGTCGTGCTCGTCTGCGAGCACGCCTCACGCCGTCTACCGGAGCGCCTGGGAACGCTGGGCCTCACCGAGCAGGCGCTCGAAAGCCACATCGCCTGGGACCCCGGCGCGCTCGCCGTTGCCAAGTTTCTCGCCGCCAAGCTTGATGCGGCGCTGATCTATCAACGCTTTTCACGGCTTGCCTATGATTGCAACCGCCCGCCCGAGGCCGAGGCGGCGATGCCGGTTATGAGCGAAATTTACGAGGTCCCGGGAAACCGCACGATGTCGGCCGAGGAGCGCCAGGCGCGCGTGGACGAGATCTACCGGCCGTTCCATGACGCCGTCGCGCGGTTCGTTTCCGAACGCAAGGCGGCCGGCAGGCCGCCCGTCCTCGTGACCATGCACAGCTTCACGCCCGTCTATTTCGGCAGGCCGCGGGCGGTCGAGGTCGGCATCCTGCACGATGCCGACAGGCGCCTCGCCGACCACATGCTGGGGCTCGCAACGAAGGGCCAGGTTTCCTACGACATTCGTCGCAACGAGCCCTACGGGCCCGCCGACGGCGTCACCCATAGCCTGATCGAATACGGCGTCCACAACGGACTGCCGAATGTGATGATCGAGATCCGCAACGATCTCATTCGCAACGAAATCGGCCAAAGGGTCATGGCCGATTACCTGGAAGGATTGCTCCGCAAAGGCGCAGCGGCACTTTCAGCACAATAAAAGACCCTGGGGAGCGGCATGGCCGCGGTCCTGTTCCGGCTCTCCGGACCAGGTGGTTGATGGGACCCAGCCGCAATGGGGCGGCCTGGTCTGAAGAAATCAGGGGAAGAGCAATGTCAGACTACAGTGAATTCGACAAAAAGCAGGACCTGAGCGTCTTGCATTCGATGGGCTATGCCCAGGAGCTCGAGCGGCGCATGAGCCAGTTCTCGAACTTCGCGGTATCGTTCTCGATCATCTGCATTCTTTCGGGCGGCATCAACTCGCTGGCCCAGGCGACGGCCGGCGCAGGGGGCGCCGCGATCGGCATCGGCTGGCCGCTCGGCTGCTTCATTTCCCTGGTCTTCGCCGTCGCCATGGCGCAGATCAGCTCGGCCTATCCGACAGCCGGCGGTCTCTATCACTGGGGCTCGATCCTCGGCAACCGCTTCACCGGCTGGCTGACGGCCTGGTTCAACCTGCTCGGCCTCGTCACCGTTCTCGGCGCGATCAACGTCGGCACCTACTACTTCTTCATGGGTTCCTTCGGCGCACCCTATTTCGGGCTGGAGGACACGATCACCACGCGTGTCGTCTTCCTGGCTGCTATCACCGGCGTCCAGGCGCTCGTGAATCACATGGGCATCGGGCTCACCGCCAAGCTCACGGACTTCTCCGGCTACCTGATCTTCGCAACGGCGATCCTGCTTGCCGTCGTCTGCCTCGCCGCTGCCGACAGCTATGACGTTGCAAGGCTCTTCACCTTTTCCAACTATTCCGGTGAAGCGGGCGGCAACGTCTGGCCGCAGACGTCGGGCACCTGGGTCTTCCTGCTCGGCCTGCTCATGCCGATCTACACGATCACCGGCTACGACGCTTCGGCGCATACCTCGGAAGAAACGGTGAAGGCCGCCCATTCCGTGCCGCGCGGCATGGTCTCGTCGGTGCTCTGGTCGGCGCTTTTCGGCTACATCATGCTCTGCGCCTTCGTGCTGATGATCCCGAACATGGACGAAGCCGCCAAGCAGGGCTGGAACGTCTTCTTCTGGGCCATGGACAGCCAGGTGAACCCTGTCATCAAGGACATCCTCTATCTCGCCATCCTCGTCAGCCAGTGGCTGTGCGGCCTGGCGACGGTAACCTCGGCGTCCCGCATGATCTTCGCTTTCTCGCGTGACGGCGGCCTGCCGGCCTCCAAGGCGCTCGCCAGGGTCAGCCCGACCCACCGCACGCCGGTCGCGGCCATCTGGACGTCTTCGATCCTCTCGGTTCTGTTCGTCTGGTTCACCTCGCTCGATTTCATGAAGATCGGTGAGACCCCGGTTTACACGATCGTCGTCTCGTGCACGGTCATCTTCCTCTTCTTCTCCTTCGCGATCCCGATCACGCTCGGCCTCTTCGCCTGGGGAACCTCGAAGTGGGACAAGATGGGGCCGTGGAACCTGGGCGAGGCCATGTTCAAGCTCTTCGCGGTGCTGTCGATCATCGCGATGGTGCTGATCTTCGTCATCGGCGTGCAGCCGCCGAACGATCTGGCCCTCTACGTGACCGTCGGCTTCCTGATCCTGACCGGCATCATCTGGTTCGGCTTCGAAACCCGCCGCTTCCGCGGTCCGCCGATCGGCGACGAAGTGGCACGCCGTCAGGCTGAAATCGCCGCTGCCGAAAAGGCAGTCGGTGAAGTCTAAGCAACAACCAATGGGCGGGAGCGCGACCGCGACTTCCGCCTTTTCTTTGCGGGCTGGAACGGGATGAGGAAAAGCGTGCGGTTCTGCCGCATCCCGTTCCACCTATTCGAACAGAGCACGTTCATGCGGTCCAACAATATCGTCACTCAAGGGAACGGCCGCGTGACCAAACATGGGATGGAAGTTGATGAGCTATACGTTTGATGAGTTGAAGGAAGACGTCGCTGCCGGCCGCATCGATACGGTCCTCGCCTGCCAGGTCGACATGCAGGGCCGCCTGATGGGCAAGCGCTTCCACGCGCAGTTTTTCGTCGACGGCGCCTGGAAGGAAACGCATAGCTGCAACTACCTGCTGGCGACCGACATCGAGATGGAGACCGTGCCCGGCTACAGGGCGACGAGCTGGGAGAAGGGCTACGGCGACTATACGATGAAGCCGGACCTTTCGACGCTGCGTCGTATCCCCTGGCTCGAAGGGACCGCACTCGTGCTCTGCGACGTGCTCGACCACCACACCCATGAGGAAGTGGCCCACTCGCCGCGGGCGATCCTGAAGAAGCAGGTCGCGCGCCTCGAGGCGATGGGGCTCAAGGCCTATATGGCGAGTGAGCTCGAGTTCTTCCTGTTCGACCAGTCCTATGACGATGCCCGCCATTCCGGCTACCGCGACCTGCAGCTCGCCAGCGGCTACAACGAGGACTACCACATCTTCCAGACGACCAAGGAAGAGGACGTGATGCGGGCGATCCGCAATGGTCTTCAGGGCGCTGGCATCCCGGTCGAGAATTCCAAGGGCGAAGCCTCCGCCGGCCAGGAAGAGATCAACGTGCGCTATGCCGATGCGCTGACGATGGCCGACCGCCATGCGATCATCAAGAATGGCTGCAAGGAAATCGCCTGGTCGCGCGGCAAGGCGATCACCTTCCTCGCGAAATGGAACTATTCGGCCGCCGGCTCCTCCTCGCATATCCACCAGTCGCTCTGGAGCCTCGACGGCAAGTCGTCGAAGTTTTACGACGAGGGCGGCAAATACGGCATGTCCGAGATGATGCGCCACTATGTGGCCGGCCTGCTCACCCATGCGAGCGAGATCACCTATTTCCTGGCGCCCTACATCAACTCCTACAAGCGCTTCATGGCCGGCACCTTCGCACCGACCAAGGCGGTCTGGAGCAAGGATAATCGCACCGCCGGCTATCGCCTCTGCGGCGAGGACACCAAGGCGATCCGCATCGAATGCCGCGTCGGCGGCTCGGATCTCAATCCCTATCTCGCCTTCGCGGCTTTGATCGCGGCCGGGATTTCCGGTATCGAGAACAAGATGGAACTGGAAGCGCCCTTCGTCGGCGATGCCTATGGCGGCAAGGATGTGCGCGAGATCCCGCGCACGCTGAGGGATGCGACCGTGGCGCTGTCGGAATCGAAGATGCTGCGCGCCGCCCTCGGCGACGACGTCGTCGAGCACTATGCGCGGGCTGCACGCTGGGAACAGGAAGAATACGACCGCCGCGTCACCGACTGGGAGGTCGCCCGCGGCTTCGAACGGGCCTGATGGACGGCCCTGATCCTCAAACCGGTGGCCGCTCCTGGACGGGCGCGGCCACCGCATCATTCGCAATGAAAGCAGGAAGACGATCATGAGCATGATCAAGTGCATTTCGCCCGTGAACGGCGAGGTCTATGCAGAACGCCCGGCGATGCCGCTGGACATGGCAAAGCAGGTGGTCTCTCGCGCCCGCCAGGCGCAGAAGGCCTGGGCGCGCCGGCCGCTCGACGAGCGCGTCAACCTGGTGCTGGCAGGTGTCGCCCGGCTGAACGGGATGGTCGACGAAGTGGTGCCGGAGCTTGCCTGGCAGATGGGCCGGCCGGTGCGCTACGGCGGCGAGTTCAAGGGATTCAACGAGCGCTCGAACTATGTCGCGGCGATTGCCGCCGATGCACTGAAGCCGCTGGTGATCGAAGAGAGTGATCGCTTCGAGCGCCGCATCGCCCGCGAGCCGCACGGCGTCGTCTTCGTCATCGCGCCCTGGAACTATCCCTACATGACGGCGATCAACACGGTCGCGCCGGCGCTGATGGCCGGCAATACCGTCATCATCAAGCATGCGAGCCAGACGATCCTCGTCGGCGAGCGCATGGTCCGTGCTTTCGTCGAAGCCGGCGTTCCCGCCGACGTCTTCCAGAACATCTTCCTCGACCATGAAACGACGGCGGCGCTGATCGCCGCCAAGAGCTTCGACTTCGTCAACTTCACCGGTTCGGTCGAAGGCGGCCGGTCGATCGAGCGCGCGGCCGCCGGCACCTTCACCGGTCTTGGCTTGGAGCTTGGTGGCAAGGATCCGGGCTATGTCATGGAGGACGCGGACCTCGACGCTGCCGTGGACACGTTGATGGATGGCGCCACTTACAATTCCGGCCAGTGCTGCTGCGGCATCGAGCGCATCTATGTGCATGAATCGCTCTATGACGCCTTCGTCGAGAAGTCGGTCGCCTGGGTTTCCAACTACAAGCTCGGCAACCCGCTCGATCCGGAAACGACGCTCGGGCCGATGGCCAACAAGCGCTTTGCCGCGACCGTGCGCGAGCAGATCGCCGATGCCGTCTCCAAGGGCGCCAAGGCCCTGATCGATCCGAAGCTCTTCCCTGAGGATGATGGCGGCGCCTATCTCGCGCCGCAGATCCTCGTCGACGTCGATCACTCCATGGCCTTCATGCGCGAGGAGACCTTCGGGCCGGCCGTCGGCATCATGAAGGTCAAGAGCGACAGCCAGGCGATCGAGCTGATGAACGATTCGCAATATGGCCTGACGGCCTCGCTCTGGACCAAGGATGCCGAACGCGCGGCGCGTATCGGCGCCGATATCGAGACCGGCACGGTCTTCATGAACCGCGCCGACTACCTCGACCCGGCGCTCTGCTGGACCGGCGTCAAGGAAACCGGCCGCGGCGGCTCGCTCTCGGTCATCGGCTTCCAGAACCTCACCCGCCCGAAATCCTACCATCTGAAGAAAGTCACCGCATGACCATCACCGCCAACTGGAGCTACCCGACCGCCATCAAGTTTGGTGCCGGCCGGATCAAGGAGCTTGCCGACCATTGCAAGGCGGTCGGCATGAAGAAACCGCTGCTGATCACCGACCGGGGCCTGGCGCCGATGGCGATCACCCAGAACGCGCTCGACATCCTCGACGCCGCCGGCCTCGGCCGCGCGATCTTCGCCGAGGTCGATCCGAACCCGAACGACGTCAACCTCGAAGCCGGGGTGAAGGCGTTCAAGGACGGCGGCCATGACGGCGTCGTCGCCTTCGGCGGCGGCTCGGGCCTCGACCTCGGCAAATGCGTGGCCTTCATGGCCGGGCAGACGCGCCCGGTCTGGGACTTCGAGGACATTGGCGACTGGTGGACACGCGCGAGCGTCGAAGGCATCGCGCCGATCGTCGCCGTTCCGACGACGGCCGGCACCGGCTCGGAGGTCGGCCGCGCCAGCGTCATCACCAATTCCGCAAGCCACGTGAAGAAGGTGATCTTCCATCCGAAGTTCCTGCCGACTGTCACGATCTGCGACCCGGAACTGACGGTCGGCATGCCGAAGGTGATCACCGCCGGCACCGGCATGGATGCCTTTGCCCATTGCCTGGAAGCCTATTCCTCGCCCTTCTACCATCCGATGTCGGCGGGTATCGCGCTCGAAGGCATGCGGCTGGTGAAGGAGTATCTGCCGCGCGCCTATAAGGACGGCACCGACATCGAGGCTCGCGCCAACATGATGAGCGCTGCCGCCATGGGCGCGGTGGCCTTCCAGAAGGGCCTTGGTGCCATCCACTCGCTGTCGCATCCGGTCGGCGCGATCTACAATACCCACCACGGCATGACCAACGCGGTGGTGATGCCGCCGGTCTTACGCTTCAACCGCCCGGCGATCGAAGACAGAATAGCCCGCGCTGCCGCCTATCTCGGCATTTCCGGCGGCTTCGACGGTTTCTACGACTATGTGCTGAAGCTGCGCGAGGAACTCGGCGTTCCGGACAAGCTCTCGGCTCTCGGCGTCGGCACCGACCGCATCGACGAGATGTCGGAAATGGCGATCGTCGATCCGACGGCCGGCGGCAACCCGGTCGAGCTGACGCTCGACGCCGCAAAGAAACTCTTCCGCGAGTGCATCTGATGTAAACTTCCCGGCGCCTCCGGACCAAGGCGCCGGTTTCTCCTACTGCATGTCTCCTTAAATCGACCTCGATGTAAGGACAAAGACATGCAGCAGATCAAAGTCCTACAGCGACCTTTGCGCGTCTGATTAGACGCGCGGCGCTGTAGTTTAGATAGCTCAAAAATACCACTTGCCATTGCAGGCGATTTGTCACCTAATCGTCACGGAACTGTCACGATTTGGTTCCGTGAAGCGCTCCGTTTACCGTTCGTTTACCTCCATCTGGAACGCTTCCATTAGGATGTGCGTATGTATTCGGCCGCCGGGTTTCGCGGTCGTGGCGAGTAGGGTCGACCGATGGCGATTATTTCCCTCGCGAATGCGAAGGGGGGAGCTGGCAAGACGACGGCGGCCCTGCTGCTTGCCGCCGAATATGCTCGCCGCGGCGACCGGGTCGCGGTTCTCGATTGCGATCCACTCGCCTGCATGACCGACTGGTTCCGGCACGGCCGCCATGACGGCAATCTTTCCATCATCTCGGGCGTGACGACGACGACGCTCAGCGATCATCTCAGGCGGTTGCGTGGCCGGGCCGAGCATGTGGTCATCGATCTCTCCGGTGCCGCCGACGTGCTCGTGGCGCTTGCGATCGGCCTTTCCGACCTGACGCTGATCCCGGTGCAGGGCTGCATCATGGACGCGCGTGGCGCCACCCATGTGCTCGAACTGATCCGCTATATCGAGAACAACGCGCGCGCCAACATCAACCACGCCGTGCTGCTGACGCGCGTCAACCCGATCGTGACGACCCGTGCCATGCGCAAGGTCAAGCTGTTGTTGGCCGAGAGCCGGATCCGGCTCGTCGATACCCCGCTGGTGGAGCGCACGGCGTTCCGCGAAGTTTTCGAGCAGGGCGATACGCTCCATTCGCTCGACGCGACCAGGGTCAGCAATCTGGCGAAGGCCCAGGCGAATGCGCGCGAATTTGCCGACGACGTGCTGGCGCTTCTCCATCCGGCGGGGGAGGCGGTGCGGCATGGCCCGTTCTCGTCGATGTGCTACCGCTCGGGGCGGACAGCCGAGCCGGTCGTGCTGCCGGCGTGAGGGCCGGCCCCCGGTTTTTCCGTCGAAATCGCAGGCACCGACGTCTCCCGGCAGGGTGACTGTCAGGTTTTGCGTTCCCGCGTTACCAATTCGTTAACCATGATCTGAAAGGTTTCGTTAAGAAGCGAACCACCGGCCATGGCCGTCCGGTTCAGCGCGGAACACGCATAGAATGAGGAATATCATGGCGGTCATCACTTTCGCCAATGCAAAGGGCGGCGCGGGCAAGACGACGGCAGCGTTGATCCTGTCGACGGAACTAGCGAGGCAGGGACATCGCGTCGTGGTTCTCGATGCCGATCCGCAGCGCTGGATCACCAGCTGGGCGGAAGTTTCCGGCCACATCGCCAATCTCACGGTCATCTCGCATATCACGCCCGGCTCGCTCGAATGTCATATCCGCGAGATGAAGGACGAGGCTGACTACATCGTCATCGATCTCGCGGGCGCGAAAGACCAGATCGTTGCTCTGGCCCTGGCCGTTTCCGACCACGTGCTGATCCCGGTACAGGGCTGCGCAATGGATGCGAAGGGTGCCGCGCAGATCCTCGAACTGATCCGCCAGATCGAAGACCGGTCCGGCCACCGCATCAACCATTCGGTCGTGCTCACCCGCGTCAATTCGCTGGTCACGACGCGCGCACTGCAGACGATCAAGGCGATGCTCGCCGAGCGTGGCGTCTCGGTGCTCGATACGCCGATCGTCGAGCGCGCCGCCTACCGCGAGATCTTCGATTGCGGCGGCACGCTGCAGTCCATGGATCCGACCCGCGTCAGCAATCTCGACAAGGCGCGCGAGAACGCTTTTGCACTCGCGAAGGAAGTGCAGGCGCTGATGCCGGCCAAGACCCGTCGCTCCTGGGCCGCACGCGTTCCATCCTGGGCCTCGCGTCGCGCGGCCTGATCAGGCAAGGCGAAATACCCGCTGAAAACAACGACGCGGTTCCGCACGCAAAACCGCTGGGACTGTTCCCGCTCAGCCGGAGTTGACGTTTGTCAGTTCCGGTTGAATCGTTATTCAGTCTTCGCGAAAAAGCTGTCTCCTGTAAGGCTTCCTTTACCCTGGGCTCCTAACAATGACTGAGGATACAGCTTGCCCCCGCAATCATCGCAACCGGGCAATCGGCCGCCATGACTGCGGCCATGATCTGAGACGCGTCGCGCCGCCGATCCTGTCGCCATGAGCCGCTACAGCGCCGCGCGTCTTATCGGATGCGCAAAGGTCGCTGATCACTTTGAACTGCTGCATGCTTTTGTCCTTAATTCGAATGTGAATGACGGAAACATGCAGTAGAGCATGCAGGGAAGTTCGTGCATGAAAACGGAACACGCCGCTGCCGGCACGCAAGACATTGCCGGTCGTCTGAATTTCATGGCGCTCGATGACGCCGCCAGAACGCGCCTTAAGGCGCTGAAGCCGATCCTGGAAAAGGAGCTCAAGCCGGCGCTCGACAAGTTCTACGGCAAGGTCAAGGCGACGTCGGAGACGAAGCGTTTCTTTTCCTCCGACGCGCATATCGACCGCGCCAAGGGCGCCCAGGTCGGCCATTGGGCCAATATCGTCGATGCCAATTTCAACGAAGACTACAGCGGCAAGGTCCGCACCATCGGCCAAGTGCATGCCCGCATCGGCCTCGAACCGCGCTGGTATATCGGCGGCTATGCGCTGATCGCCGAACACCTGATCACCGAGATCGTCAGGGCGTACTGGCCAAAGCGTGGCCTGTTCTCGCGCCAGGCCACCTCGGCCGACGAACTGGGCGCCATGCTGTCGAGCCTCGTCAAGGGCGTCTTCCTCGACATGGACCTTTCGATCTCCGTCTATATGGACGCGTCCGATGTGACCAAGCAGCGCGCCGTCCAGGAGGACGTTCTGGCGGCCGAGCGCGCGCTGATCAGCAAGACATTCGGCGCCGCCTTGAAGAAGATCGCCGAGGGCGACCTGACCGCGCGCATCGGCGCCGATCTGCCGGCCGCCTATCAGGAGCTCGGCGAAAACTTCAACCACGCGATCGGCGAGCTCTCGCGCGCCATCGGCGGCATCGAGGCCGGTGCCAGCCAGATCCACACGAGCGCCAAGGAAATCGCGGCGGCCGCCGACGATCTTGCCAAGCGCACGGAGCGCCAGGCGGCAAACCTTGAAGAGACCGCGGCAGCCGTCGAGCAGGTGACGCGCACCGTCAAGCAGACCGCCGAAGGCGCCGACCAGGCGAATTCGACCGTCATTGCCGCGCGTGCCAATGCCGAGCAGAGCGGCGAGATCGTCAGCCACGCGATCGAGGTCATGCAGGAGATCCAGACGTCTTCCGCCAGTATCGCCCGGATCGTCGACGTCATCGACGAGATCGCCTTCCAGACCAATCTCCTGGCGCTGAACGCCGGCATCGAGGCGGCGCGCGCCGGCGAGGCGGGCAGGGGCTTTGCGGTCGTTGCATCGGAAGTCCGCGCGCTTGCCCAGCGCTGTGCCGAAGCGGCCAAGGACATCCAGGACCTGATCGCCAAGTCGCGCGCCCAGGTGGACGACGGCGTGAACTCGGTCAACCACGTGGCCCAGTCGCTGCAGCAGATCGTGGCGCAGGTGGTGGAAGTCAGCTCCGTCTTCGGCGCGATCCGCGCCAGCACGGCCGAGCAGGCAACCGGCCTGCAGGAGGTCAACACCGCCATCGCGCAGATGGACCAGATCACCCAGCAGAATGCCGCGATGGTCGAACAGGCCAATGCCGCGAGCCAGGCACTGACGGGCGAAGCCGAGCACATCGCCATGCGGCTCAAGGCGTTCCGCACGTCGGGGCAGGTGCAGGTCAGCGCCGGCTCGGGTTATCGCGCCGCCGCGTGACGGCGCATTCCGCAATGACGAACGACGCCTCGGGTCAGTGACGGCCCGGGGCGTTTTTGTTTGTCACCCTAGACGGGGCGCGAGGTTAAGGCATGTCGCGCAAAAGTGCGCAGCAGCGGTTTTGCAATAGCGACACGCGAAACATCAAAAGCTTAAAGGGCAAGGAGCGAATCTGAACGATCGCGATCCGCTTTAGGCAGGAACGTAGGTGAGCCTCACCACATCCTCGTCAATCCGATCATGACCTACAAGGCGGAGCCGCGGCCGGGGGCCGGCGAAATAGGGGTTGCCGTGACCAAGCACGACGGGGTGCAGGTAGATCCGATATTCATCGATCAGGCCGAGTTCCGTGAGGCTATGCGCCAGGACCGGGCCAGCAACTTCGATCTCACCGTCGCGCTCGGCCTTCAACGCGCGGATCGCGCCTTCGAGATCACCCTCGACGAGCCGGGCATTGGGGCCGACAGACGTCAACGAGCGCGAGACGACCCATTTCGGCTGCTTGCGCCACGCCGCCGCAAAGGCCCGTTCGTCCGCATCCCATTCGGGATGCTCATCGTCCCAGTAGCGCATGATCTCATAAATACGGCGGCCATATAGGCTGCCCGCCTGGCGCCCAGCCTCCTCGATGAAGTGGCGGAAGAGCTTGGGACCTGGCGCAAACGCCATATGGTCGACATAGCCGTCGAGCGACTGGTTCATTCCGAACACGAGCTTAGCCATGGCCGCTTCCTTCCCTCGAATGGCACGTTCGCGCGGATCTGATTGCGATATGCAATCGGTTCAAGTTAAGCCGACTGATCTCAAATCACAAGTGGTTTTTGAAATGCGCATGAGGTGGCCGCACGGCTGCGTGAAGCGCATCGCATCTCGAGAGATGGGGCCTCGGGCCAGACATAATCATGGGCGTCGTGTTGCCCGCAATGCTGGCAGCCTGCCAGGACGGCTATGCCGAGGGTATCTCAAGACCGTTTGGTAGCGAAATCCAGATGACGGTTTGTGCCTCCGGGGAGTGGCGCGACAGATGGCCTCTGCCATGCGTGTCCTCAACCAACACGAAGTTCCCCGCCTGAACGTGGCGGATTTCTCCGTCGCTCGTCTCGTACTCTACTGCGCCATTCAGTCTGACCGTCAGCACGGGCTCAGGCACCGTATGCCAAGCAACCTCGCGCATGCCAGCCGGAATGTGGGTTATGCGGACGCGAGACGCAGGATAGCTACCCGTAATTTCGAATGGAGCGGCATCCGGATGCACTGATATCTCAGTCGTTGGCAACTCGATTTCATCGAAATGTGACTCGCCATCCGCGGCGGCATAAATGCGAAGGCACTTCATGCGGTTGGCTCCATCTCGTTCGCTGGGCTAAGGCGAAAGGTTGTCGTCGGGTGTTGGACCGGCTGACCGGCCCAACCCTCCAAGACCCGTTCAAAACCGCCGGTCGATGAAATGCTTGGCCTGGGCGCCGGCGTGGTAGAAGGCCGACTTTACGCCGCGCCAGGTGTCCGGGATTACCGGTGTTTCGGCGAGCGGGATCGCCGAGGTCTCGCCGGTGACGTGGTTGGCAAGCGCGCGGCCGAAGACCGTGCCAGGCGCAATGCCGCGGCCATTGTAGCCGCTGACGGAGATGACGTTCGGCGCGAGCGTGTGCATGGCCGGCAGGTTGTTGGTCGTCATGCCGATACGGCCGTCCCACCAGTATTCGAAGCGGAAATCGCCGATATAGGGGAAGAGCTTGCGCACCGAGCGGGTGGCAAACGCACGATGCGTGCCTTCGGCGATGGCGTCGAGCCGGCCGATCGAGCCGAAGATCAGCCGGTTCTGCTGGTCCATGCGGAACGAGGTCATGACGAGGCCGGTGTCCCATGCGCCCTGGCGTTCCGGCAGGATGCGGCTGGCGACCGAATCGGGCAGCGGGTTGGTGGCGAACTGGAAGTAGGGCAGGATCGTCAGCTCCTGCGTATGCGCCTGCCACGGCGTCTCGGCGAAGAGGCCGCCATAGGCGTTGGTGGCGAGGATCACTTGCTTGGCGCGCACGACGCCATTGCCGGCCTTCAGCACCCAGCTGTCGCCCTGACATTCGGCGCCGGTGAGCGGCGTATCGGTGTAGATCTCGGCACCGGCGGCAAGGGCAGCGCGGGCGAGCCCACGGGCGTAGGCGAGCGGCTGGATCGTGCCGGCGCGGCGATCGAGCAGGGCGCCGGCAAAACCCTCGGCGCCGGTCAGCGCATGCGCCCGCTCGGCCGAAAGCGCCTCGACCGGGGCGCCGCGCTTCTGCCATTGCGCTTCGCGATCCTTGATTTCCGTGACACCTTCGCTGCCGACCGCCATGTGCAGCGTGCCGTTGCGCACCGCCTCGCAGGCCATTCCGTGCTTTTCGACCAGTGCGTAAACCATCGACGGGCCGTCACCAAGCTCGGCGAGCAGCCGGTTGCCGGCCGCCGGACCGAGGGTCGAGATCAGGTCGTCGGGCTTCACCCACATGCCGGCATTGACCAGGCCGACATTGCGGCCAGAGCCGCCGAAGCCGATCATCTTTGCTTCGACGACCGTGGCCTTCACGCCCTTCTCGGCGAGGTGCAGGGCTGCCGAGAGGCCGGTAAAGCCGCCGCCGATGATGGCGACATCGGTCGACACATCGCGTCCAAGCGGCTTCGTGTCGGGCGCGGCCGGTGCCGTCGCATGCCAGAGGTTGGGCAGGGTACGCTCCGTCGCCATCGGGCAATCCTTCAAGTGCGGCCGGATGTCGGCCTATGGGTCGAGGTTTCTCGGTGATAGCCGATTGCGGGGAAAATTCTCATGACAATGTTTCATGAAGTCATGAGGCAAGGCCGGGCCTTGGCGGCATCGGAGCGCTGTGCGGTAGGGCGATGGAGAAAAACCGCAGCTGGGTCGTCGGCAGCTGCGGTCTCGTAAATGTATACGTCTGAAAAGTCTTTGCCGAAACCTCGTCTCGCTTCGGCGATATATCTTTAAAAACGCGCCTGTCGTGGATGGTCCATCAGGCAATCCCATCTTCTACGGCGTTTTGCCGAAGTCACTCACCCAATTGGGGGAAAGAGAGCAAAAAACGCTTTCGGCAGCGCCGCTTGGCCTACAACGCCGCCCGTCTTGCGCAGAGCTCGCTTCAGCACATTGAACTGCTGCATGTTTGTCCTTCGATCGGCTACGATTGAAGGAAACATCCAGTAGCCGAAGGCAAAGGCGTCAATCCACGAACTCGACGGTCACGCCAGGGCTGACCATCTTGGCGAGTTCGGTCGCATCCCAGTTGGTCAGGCGCACGCAGCCATGGCTCTGGGTCTTGCCGATCTTGGAGGGATCCGGCGTGCCGTGGATGCCGTAGGTCGGCTT
Organism: Ensifer sp. VA4; assembly: GCF_055710065.1. Taxonomy (NCBI): domain Bacteria; kingdom Pseudomonadati; phylum Pseudomonadota; class Alphaproteobacteria; order Hyphomicrobiales; family Rhizobiaceae; genus Ensifer; species Ensifer sp. VA4. The sequence goes on from NZ_JBVQPO010000012.1 coordinate 63,786, forward strand.
GGAAAGCGCGATCCAGACGGTGCCGACCGGCCCGTTCGGACCGGGCTGCAGCGTGAGGATCTTGTCGTTGTTGCCCTGCTGGAAGTTGATCTTCGGGTTGTAGGTGTAGCCCGGATTGAGGGCGATGCGCTCGACATTGACGGTGCCCGAAGGCGATGGCGTGTCGGACGAGCCGATCGTTGCCGGATAGGCGGCGATCAGCCTGCCGGCGTCGTCATAGGCGAGCACCTGCTTGCGCGCCTTGTCGGCGAGGATGCGGGCGACCTTGCCGGTCTTGTTCGCACCCGGATTGATCACCTTGATGATCGTGCCCGGGATGGTGAAGTCGACGCCGGGGTTCAGCTCGCGCAGATAGGCCTCGTCCATGTGGAACTTCTCGCCGAGCATTTCCGTGGTCGAGGTGAAGGACATATGCGGCAGCATCGCCTTGTGGGCGTAGTCCTCCGGGATCGAGGCGACATAGGGGCCGGCGGCGTCGGCCGCGGTGATCGTATAGCTGGTGATCGGCATGCCGCCGTTCATGCGCAGCCGCTCGAGAATGTCCTCGGTATTGTTGGGGTCGAGCGTCTCGCCGGTCGACTGCTGCCAGGCCTCGATCGCCTTGGTGACGTTCGAGCCCATCTTGCCGTCGATCACGCCGGGCGAAAAGCCTTCGCGGTCGAGGAAGACCTGCAATGCGGTGATCTCGGCGCGCGACTTGCTCTTGACCGTCATTGCCGGCGGCATCGACGGGCGCATGGTCTCAGTGTCGTTCGGATCGATCGCAGCCTCTTCGGTGCCGTCGATCAGGCCCGGCAGGCTGTTCGGCAGCTCGTTGCCGTCGGTGGACGGCGGCACCACGTCGCGGTAGTCGGGGATGGAGCCGGTGACTTCGCCAGGCTCGGAATAGCCGTAGCCGCGCTCGGTGTCGCGGTAGCGCCGGTTCGAATAGATGTCGACGTCGCCCTCGCGGCGATAGCCGCCATAGTCACTTTGGCGACGGCGATTGGGCACCACGGTCGCGACCACGTTGCCCCAGCCATCGATCAAGAGCGTGCGCCCGCGGCTGTCGCGCATGGTCTGCACCTCGTCGGCGCGCGGCACGTAGTCGAGGATCTCGCCGTCGGGCGTGACCAGCATGACGTCGTCGCCATAACGGTTCCTGCCGCGATAGTCCTGCGCGAAAGCGGCCGCCAAATCCACGGCGAGAAAGCCGGCTGCGGCGAGAAGCGAGAGGCCGATGCGGGTCGCTGACGTCACGTGAGAACCTGTTTTCTTTGTAGCGAATGTGGCGCGGTACATTTGGATTTCGACGTTAATGTGAAAAAAATGAATTCATTATGAACAAGCGGTTAAATTCTATCTAGGCGGAGCAGACTTCGGCTTCAACCAAAGAAATGTGTCTCTCCTCAGCTATCATCTCCTGGTGATTGCAGTGATTCTGCGGCCGATGTGAGGAAGAGGACATGCTGATAACGCTTGAAGAACCTGCGGATGGCCGAGAGAATCATGTGCTGTTCGACCGTCGGTCTGCGCTCGACATCGCCGCCTTCGTCGTCGATGGCGTCGACCTGTCGCCAGGCGCCGCGATCCCCTCGGATGGCGATATCAGGATCGACCGGGCGCTCGCCGGATTTCTCTTCACCTGCGGCCCGGAACATATCCGCCATCCGGAAGCGATCGAGGGTGGTGTGGAAGGCGCGCGCTACCCGCTGCATGGGTCGCTCGCCGGAACGGCGGTCAGCCGAACGGAGATGGCAAGTGACGGAGCCGAGTGCACGGCGATGATCGAGGTGGCGCTTGCCGATGGCGGACAAGCGCTGGTCGAGCGGCGGTGGCGGATCGACGCCGGGCGGAACGAAGTCGTGCTCGAGGATCGCATCGTCAACGTCGGAACCTCCGCCTTTCCGCCGATGATGATGTATCACGTCAATATCGCCGGCCGGCTGCTTGGGCCGCAAGCCCGTATCGTCAGCGCTTCGCTGGAAGGCGGGGAGAGCGCCTGGCGCTTCGGCAATGGCGAGAGCGCTCATTTCTGCCTGCCGGCGGCCGTTCGTTCCGATGGCTGGTCGGACGCCACCCTTGCGGGTCTCGCCGGGCTCGGCGGGCGAAATCTCCAGGTGCGGTTCCGGACCGATACGCTGCCGTTTCTGCAGATGTGGCGCTGCCAGCGCGGCGGAGCGGACGTTATCAGCATCGAGCCCGTGTCGCACCGCATCGCCAAGCGTCCGGAGCTTGCGGCGGCCGGAGAATTGATCCCACTTCGGCCGGGTGAGGCACGCAGCTACGCGATCGCCTTTGCTGTCCTCTGAGGCGCGGCTTTTGAATTGACGCCGAGAAGTGCTGCGCCTACATCAGAGACCACCACATTTCCTGAGGAAGACGACCATGGACATCCGCCAGATCAACGACGAATACTCGGTCTCCGGCCAGATCACCGTCGAGGATCTCGACCAGATCAAGGCGCTCGGCTTCAAGTCCATCGTCTGCCACCGCCCGGATTTCGAGGCGCCGGATCAGCCGACTTTCGATTCGATTGCCGCACGCGCCGAAGAGCTCGGCATCGAAACCATGCACATCCCCGTCGGCCCGATGGGCGTAACGGCAGAGGCCGTGACGCGCATGGTCGATGCACTCGACGAGTTCCAGCGGCCGATGCTCGGCTATTGCCGTTCGGGTGCCCGCTCGACGGCTGTCTATCAGCAGACCCAGCATATCCGCGGCTGAGCCCCGAGCGAACCCAAGCTCTCGCGCGCTCGTCTGTATCGTTCGACCTGCATGCGGCCGATGCGTTCTCGACGGAGTGGCTGGAAGACTGATGCCAGGTCTGCGGTACGGCAATTTTGCTTGCTTTGGAGCGTTGCTGCTCATGGCGCCGATCGTGAGCGCGGCCATCGGATACAGCGCGCCAGCCCGAACGTTCAGCAAGCCGCCGGCGAACGGGCGGCTCGACTATCAACTTGGCGGCGCCTACCCACCAGTGGCCGATGTGGCTATCGTCATTCGCGACCGTTTGGAAAAGCCCGCGGCGGGCAAATATAACATCTGCTATGTCAATGCCTTCCAGTCCCAACCTGGCGATGCCGGGTGGTGGCGCAAGAACCATCCCGATCTCTTGGTCAAGAAGGATGGGCAGTATGTGGTCGACCCGAATTGGCCGGACGAACACATCCTGGACACATCCACGAGTGCGAAGCGCGCGGCTCTCATGGACGTCGTTGGGCCGTGGATCGACAAATGCGCTTCGGACGGGTTCAAGGCAATAGAGCCCGACAACCTCGACTCCTGGATGCGCTCGAAGGGGGGGCTCACCCGGGCCGCAAACGTTGCGTTCGCTGAGTTGCTTGTCCAACGGGCCCACAAAGCCGATCTTGCGATCGCCCAGAAGAATGCCGCCGAATTGGCAGGGATCGGCGCTTCGCAAATCGGTTTCGATTTCGCGATCGTCGAGGAATGCCAAGTGTGGTCTGAATGCCATGTCTACACCAAGACCTATGGCAATCAGGTCTATGAGATCGAGTACGATGACAACGATAAGGATTCCAACGGCAATGCGGCCGACCCGGTGAGTTTCTTCAACGCTGCGTGCCGGGCGCGGGGCAGCACGATTTCGGTCATCTATCGCGACAGGGATGTCGTTCCAGCAGACGCATCGGGATACGTCTACAAGGCTTGTAACGTTTATGGAGCTGGAGCGGCTTCCGATTAGCCGTTGCGGATATCCGTCAGCGTGCGCGTCGGCGTGATCGCTTCGGGGTCGAGCTTGATCTCGATGATCGACGGCTTGCCACTGGCGCGCGCCCTGAGGAACGCGTCGGCAAACTCTTCCGTCTTCTCGACCGTTTCGCCGTGGCCGCCATAGGCGCGGGCGAGCGCCGCGAAATCCGGATTGGTGAGGTCGGTGGCGCTGACGCGGCCGGGATACTCACGCTCCTGGTGCATGCGGATCGTGCCGTAGATGCCGTTGTTGACGACGACGGTGATAACAGGCAGGCGGTAGCGAACGGCGGTGGCGAACTCCTGCCCATGCATCAGGAAACAGCCGTCGCCGGCAAAGCAGATGACCTCGCGATCCGGATGGAGCTGCTTGGCGGCGACCGCGGCCGGCAGGCCGTAGCCCATCGAGCCGGAGGCGGGCGCTGCCTGCGTCGCATAGCGGCGGAAGCGGTGGAAGCGATGCACCCAGGTGGCATAGTTGCCGGCGCCGTTGGTGAAGATCGCATCTTCGGGCACGTTCGCCTCGATCCAGTTCATGATCGGGCCCATCTGCACCGCGCCCGGTCCGGTTTCCGGCGGGGTCGACCATTTGAGATAGGCGGCGTGCATGGCTTCCGTGCGGGCGGCCCAGGCGGGTTCGCCTGCGGGGGCAAGGCCGTCGAGGGCGGAGACGAAGTCGCGCGGGCTTGCGGCGATCGCCAGTTCCGGCCGGTAGACGCGGCCGAGCTCGGATGTGTCCGGATGCACATGCACCAGCATCTGGCGCGGATAGGGGCTGTCCATCAGCGTGTAGCCGGAGGAGGGCATTTCCGAGAAGCGGCCGCCGAGAAGCAGCACCAGATCCGCTTCCTTGATCTCCTTGGCGAGCGCCGGGTTGATGCCGATGCCGACATCGCCGGCATACATCGGATGCAGATGGTCGAAGAGCATCTGGCGGCGGAAGGAGCAGCCGACGGGCAGTTTCCACCGCTCGGCGAAGCGCTGGAATTCCGCAACGCTTGTCTCCGTCCAGCGGGTGCCGCCGAGGATGGCGATCGGCCGCTTGGCCGTGCTGAGCATCTCGCCGAGCCGTTTTACCTGCGCCGGGCCCGGATGGCCCTCGACCGGCTGGTAGGCCTTGGCGGCCGGCGCCTCGGCGCTGCGGGTCAGCATGTCCTCCGGCAGGGTTAGCACGACCGGGCCGGGACGGCCGGAGGTGGCGACGGCGAAGGCGCGGGTGACGAATTCGGGAATGCGGGCGGGATCGTCGATCTCGCCCACCCACTTGGCGACCTCGGTGAAGGCGCGGCGATACTCGATCTCCTGGAAGGCCTCGCGCTCGCGCGCTTCGCTCTGCACCTGGCCGATGAAGAGGATCATCGGGATCGAATCCTGCCTTGCGACATGCAGGCCGGCGGACGCGTTGGTCGCGCCGGGGCCGCGGGTCACCATGCATATGCCGGGCTCGCCCGTCAGCCGGCCCCAGGCATCCGCCATCATCGCGGCGCCGCCTTCCTGGCGGCAGACGAGCACGTCGATGTCGGTGTCGTAGAGCGCATCCAGCACCGCCAGGTAGCTTTCCCCCGGCACGCAGGCGATGCGCTTGACGCCATTGGCGACGAGGGCGTCGACGACGAGCTGTCCTCCAGTTTTCATGATCTTCCTCCCGATGGACTTTCTTTGTTGTCAGATGGCCGGCGACACCGCAGCGACGCTCGTGTCCTTGTGCACGCGGCGTTCGCGCCAGATGATGTAGAGGCCGGAACCGATGATGATGGCGATGCCGAGCCATTTCAGCGCGTCGGGCAGATCACCGAAGACGAGCCAGCCAAAAATCGTGGCCGAGACGATCTCCAGATATTGCAGCGGCGCCAGCACCGAAGCGGGGGCGGCACGATAGGCGTAGACGCCGAGCACGCCCGAGATGGTGGCGGTGACGCCGACGCCGAGCAGGTAGGCCCAGGTGTAGCCTTCCGGCCAGACCGGATCGAAGATGCCGGAGCCGGTGCCTTCGCCGAAATAGAGGAGCACGAGGCAGAGGAGGCCGCCCCATATGCCGGCATGAAACTGCATCGACCAGGGGTCCTCGTTCTGCGCCACCATGCGGGTGACGAGCAGGAACACGGCGAGGGCGAAGGCCGCGACGACAGGCAAAAGCGCGATCGGCCCGACCTCCTGCATGCTCGGCTGGATGACGAGCAGCGCGCCGAAGAAGCCGACGCCGCAGGCGGTATAGCGCCGCCAGCCGATCGTTTCCTTCAGGAAGACGCTGCCGAGGATCGTCAGGATGATTGGTTCGACGAAGAAGATCGCAATCGCGTCGGCGACCTCCATCACCTTCAGCGTGGTGATGAAGGAGAGCATGGTGACGACCAGGAGACCGCCGCGCAGCGCATGGAGCCCGGTCTTGCGCCAGGTGAGATCGAAGAGGCTGCCGCGGACGAGCACGATCGGCAGGATGAAGACGACCTGCAGCAGGAAGCGGACGGCGGTAATTTCGGCCGAGGGAACGGTGGTGATCGCCAGCTTCGCGAAAATATCGATCAGCGGCGACAACAGCACCGAGATCACCATCAGCGTCAGCCCGTAGGAGATGCGATTGTGGTCCGCCGCGATTTTGGGAAGGGATATGTCGGTCATGGGATTTCCGGTCAGCGCTTGCCTGCGACGACGCCCAAGCACCAGGCGGCAAAGTCCGCGGTCGCCTGTTCCCGGCCGAGTTCGTTCAGGGTCTCGTGGCGCATGCCATCATAGATGGTGACGGTGACGTTGCTCAGGCCTGCCGCTTTCATCCTGGTGCCGAGCCAGCGCACGGCGTTGCCCATCTCCGTGGACGGGTCGGCGCTGCCGCCGACGAGGTGGATGGGCAGGTCCTTGCGGAGGCGTGCCAGACGGTCGGGCCGGGCGCCGCCGAAGGACAGGCGAAAGAGGTCGAGCCAGAGCGAAACGGTCGCATCGAAGCCGCAAAGCGGATCGGCTACGTATTTCGCGACCTCGGCATCGTCGCGCGACAGCCAGTCGAGATCGGTCTTGCGATCCTTGATGGCGCCGCCCCACATGCCAAAGGTGAGCTTGGTCAGAAGCGGGCTCGGCACGTCGGACCCCTTCAGCGCCTTCTCGATCTTGAGGATCATCTGGCCGCCGCGGCCGGCAAGGCCGGGACGGAAATTGGAGTTCCAGACGGCGAGCGCGTCATAGAGGCCGGGGTCGGTCTCGGCGGCGTTGAGCGCGATCAGCCCGCCCATGGAATGGCCGAAAAGGATGACCGGCAGATCCGGATGTGCCGCGGTCGCCAGTGCCCGCACGGCCCGGATGTCGGCGAACACCTTGTCGAGACCCTCGCGGTTCGAGAACATGCCGAGCGGAGCGTCCGGCGCCCGCGTTCCGCCGTGACCGCGATGGTCATGGGCATAGACATGGAAGCCGTGCGCGGCCATGGCTTCGGCGAAGCGGGCGTAGCGGCCGGAATGTTCTGCAAGGCCGTGGCTGACGAGAAGGATGCCGCGGGCATCGCCGGTCGCCGGGAAATGGCGCCAGCTCAAGGTGGCACCTGTCGGGCTCTGATGTGTCTTCACCTGCCCGAACACGATTTCCCCCGGCAACAACGACAGACCATTTCGATATCAAATCGATTTGCAAGGCAAAGGCAATCGCCGCTTGTTGCTCGTTGCGCATGAGGTCACAAGAGAATGTGCATTCATCGTAATTATGAGTTGAAACTTTCCCGTTTTGAGCGATATTCGTTCCCGGTTTGTTTCCGTAGGAGGATATCATGATGAGTTTCTGCAAGGCGATATCGGGTCCGATGGCAGGACTGCTGGCGGCATTGGCACTGCTTCTTGCGCCGGCTGCCTTTGCCGCCGGCGAGGAAATGTCGGATCAGGGGGCGCCCGAAGGCGCGGGTTCGCGCACGGAATATGTGCTGGCGGTGAGCTGGCAGCCCGGCTTCTGCGAAACCCGGCCGCAGCGCAAGGAATGCGAAAGCCAGACGACAGAGCGTTTCGACGCCACTAATCTCTCGCTGCATGGCCTTTGGCCGCTGCGCAAGAGCTATTGCGGGGTAGCGGCTGACGTGCGCACGAAGGATCGCAAGGGCAACTGGCTCGATCTGCCGAAGCTTGCCATGGCCGACGACACGGCGGCGCGGCTGCTCATCGCCATGCCCGGCGTGCAATCCGGGCTCGACCGGCACCAGTGGCTGAGGAGCGGCACCTGCCAGAGCGGCTCGGTCGACGATTATTTCTCGGCGCAGCTGCGCATGCTGGAGGAGCTCAACCGCTCGGCGGTTGGCGCGCTGTTTCGCCAGCGCATCGGTTCCGAGCTCGATGAGGCGACGATCAAGCAGGCCTTCGACCAGAGTTTTGGCGCCGGCGCCGGCGATCGGGTGCGCATGCGCTGCCAGACGGTTCAGGGACGCAGCATCATCACCGGGCTGACGGTCGGGCTGACCGGCGACGTCTTGAAGGCATCGAGCCTCGGCCCGCTGATCCAGGCGGCCGGGCCGACCGAATTCAAATGCGCCAAGGGCATTGCCGATACGGCCGGGCGAAGCTGACCCGCCCGCAAGGGCTCCGGCGGCAAGAGCGCTGCCGGGGCAGAACGGCCGCATGGGATAGGTTAAGGGGACAAGCCGGCGCGAATGCCTTTGATCATTGCCCCCTTCCTATAATTCGCCTACATAGCGGGCAAATTTCCTTTCCCTGCGGAGCATTTCCTTATGGCACGTCAGTTCATCTATCATATGGCCGGACTTAATAAGTCCTACGGCGCGAAGAAGGTCCTGGAGAACATCCATCTGTCGTTCTACCCGGACGCGAAGATCGGTATCCTCGGCCCGAACGGCGCCGGTAAGTCGACGGTGCTCAGGATCATGGCCGGGCTCGACACGGAATATACGGGCGAAGCCTGGGTCGCCGAAGGCGCCACCGTCGGCTACCTGCCGCAGGAGCCGCAGCTCGATCCGACGAAGACGGTGCTCGAAAACGCCATGGAAGGCGTTGCCAAGAAGAAGGCGATCGTCGACCGCTACAACGAACTGATGATGAACTATTCCGACGAGACGGCGGAAGAGGGCGCCAAGCTCCAGGACATCATCGACAGCCAGAACCTCTGGGACCTCGAAAGCCAGGTGGAAATGGCCATGGAGGCGCTGCGTTGCCCCCCGGGTGACGCGGAAGTCACCAATCTGTCCGGTGGTGAAAAGCGCCGCGTCGCGCTCTGCAGGCTCCTGCTCTCGCAGCCCGACCTGCTGCTGCTCGACGAACCGACCAACCACCTCGACGCCGAGACGATCGCCTGGCTCGAAAAGCACCTGCGCGAATATCCGGGCGCCGTGCTGATGATCACCCACGACCGTTACTTCCTCGACAACGTCACGGGCTGGATCCTCGAGCTCGACCGCGGCCGCGGCATTCCCTATGAGGGCAACTACTCGGCCTATCTACAGGCCAAGGCCAAGCGCATGGCCCAGGAAGGCCGCGAGGAGGCCACCCGCCAGAAGGCGATCAGCCGCGAGCAGGAGTGGATCGCATCGAGCCCGAAGGCGCGCCAGGCGAAGTCCAAGGCCCGTATCCGTGCCTATGACGAACTGGTCAAGGCAGCCGCGGACCGCCGCCCGGGCGATGCCCAGATCATCATTCCGGTCGGCGAGCGCCTCGGCCAGGTGGTCATCGAGGCCGACAACATTTCCAAGGGTTATGACGATCAGCTGTTGATCGAAGGCCTCTCCTTCAAGCTGCCGCCGGGCGGCATCGTCGGCGTCATCGGCCCGAACGGCGCCGGCAAGTCGACGCTGTTCCGCATGATCACCGGCCAGGAAGAGCCGAACGAGGGTTCGTTCCGCATCGGCGACAGCGTGCAGCTCGGCTATGTCGACCAGAGCCGCGACTCGCTCGACGGCAACAAGACCGTCTGGGAGGAAATCTCCGGCGGCAACGACATCATCAAGCTCGGCAAGCACGAGGTCAACTCGCGCGCCTATTGCTCGTCCTTCAACTTCAAGGGCGGCGATCAGCAGCAGAAGGTCGGCACGCTGTCCGGCGGTCAGCGCAACCGCGTTCACCTCGCCAAGATGCTGAAGTCCGGCGGCAACGTCATCCTGCTCGACGAACCGACCAACGACCTCGACACCGAAACGCTGGCAGCGCTTGAAGACGCACTGGAAAACTTCGCCGGCTGCGCGGTCATCATCAGCCACGACCGCATGTTCCTCGACCGCCTGGCGACGCACATCCTCGCCTTTGAAGGCGACAGCCATGTCGAGTGGTTCGAAGGCAACTTCGAAGACTACGAGAAGGACAAGATCCGCCGCCTCGGCCCGGACTCGGTCAACCCGAAGCGCGTCACCTACAAGCGCCTGACGCGCTGATCAAAGCCAAGGCGCCGCCCTGTTTGCGGCGCCCGATGCCTTTGCGGCCGCGAATACGGGTATTGGAAGTCCATTGTCATGGAAACGGGCGTAGCGCAGGCTCCGCCCGTTTTCCTTTGCAAGGCCTGTCCCACCGACGCCATTGTTTGGCCTTTCCACGCAAATCCGCTTGCGCCGATCTCGCAAATCACATAAACATATCTTTATGTGTTGATGGGGATCGCGATGGCTGTTCAGAAAGAGCTGGGTCTGGATGCGCTGGTAGACGTGTTGAAGGCGGCGGGAGAGCCGACCCGCATGCGTCTCGTCGCTTTGCTCGCCGCCGGCGATCTCACCGTCACCGATCTTACCGAAATTCTCGGACAGTCGCAGCCGCGCATTTCGCGGCACCTGAAGCTGCTTGCCGAGGTCGAACTCGTCGATCGTTATCAGGAAGGCGCCTGGGCCTATTTCCGCCTCAGGCAGGATGGCGCCCGCGTCGCACTGGTGCGGGCGATGCTGGCGTCGGCGTCCGCTGACGACGCGGTGCTTTCGCGCGACGCGGCGCGGCTGGCGACGCTCAAGAAGGCGAGGGCCGAGAAGGCCCAGGCCTATTTCAGCCGCAATGCCGCCGGCTGGGACGAGCTTCGCCGCCTGCATGTCAGCGAGCGCGACGTCGAAGCGAAGCTGCGTGAGATGGTCGGCGACGAGCCGGTCGAAAGCCTGCTCGACCTTGGTACCGGCACCGGACGCATCCTGCAGCTCTTCGAAGGGCTCTATCGCCGCGGCGTCGGCGTCGATGCCAGCCGCGACATGCTCGCCGTGGCGCGCTCCAATCTCGACCGCGCCGGCATCACCAAGGCGTCGATCCGGCACGGCGACATCTTCAACCTGCCACTCGATGGCCACGCCTTCGATCTCGTCACCATTCACCAGGTGCTGCATTTCCTCGACGAGCCGGAGGCGGCGATCGCGGAAGCCGCGCGCATGCTGATGCCGGGCGGTCGCCTCGTCATCATCGACTTTGCGCCGCACGGGCTCGAGCATCTGCGCGACGAGCATGCGCATGCGCGCCTTGGCTTCTCGCACCAGGTGATCGCCGATTGGCTCGCCAAGGCCGGCCTGGTGCTCGAAAAGACCACGGATCTTTCGCCGGAAGCGGCGGAGGAGGAAAAGCTGACGGTGACGATCTGGCTGGCACGCGATCGGCGGGCCGTGAATGAGAATGAAACGCCGCGGCCGCGCGTTCATGCAGGGGGAGTTTGAGAATGACGGCACAGACGCTTTATCCGGCCGAGCGCGGCAATCTGAGACTCTCCTTCGAATACTTCCCCCCCAAGACCGACGAAATGGAAGCGCAGCTCTTCCAGACGGCGGAAGATCTTTCCGTCTTCGGTCCCGCATTCGTGACGGTTACCTATGGCGCCGGCGGCTCGACCAAGGCACGCTCGCTGACGACCGTGCGGCGGATGATCGAGGAAATGGGTTTTGCCAATACGGCCGCGCATCTGACCTGCGTCGGGGCGCCGAAGGCGGAAGTCGATGCCGTCATCGACGAATATATCGACTATGGCGTCCGCCATTTCGTGGCGCTGCGCGGCGATCCGCAGGGCGGCATCGGCAGCACCTATCAGCCGCATCCGGATGGCTATGCCAGCAGCACCGATCTGGTGCGGGCGATCCGCGCGCGTGGCGACGATATCGAGATTTCCGTATCCTCCTATCCGGAGAAGCACCCGGAGAGCCCTGACGTGGCCGCCGACATCGATATGCTGAAGCGCAAGGTCGACGCGGGAGCCAACCGGGCGCTGACCCAGTTCTTTTTCGACAATGACGATTTCGAGCGTTATCTCGAACGGCTGCGCCGCGCCGGCGTCAACATCCCGATCGTGCCGGGCATCCTGCCGATCAACAACCTGGCGCAGGTGCAGAAATTTGCCGGCCTCTGCGGCGCGAGCGTGCCGGAGGCGATCGTCACCCGGCTCGAGCATCTGGAAGACCAGCCGGCCGAACGCTTCAAGGAGGCGACCCACATCGCCGCCGAGCAGATCGTCGATCTCGCCCGGCGCGGCGTGCGCGATTTCCATCTCTATACGATGAACCGCTCGCCGCTGGTGACCGCCGTCTGCGATCTCGTGGGTTTCGAGCGGGTCTTGGCGGAGCCGAGTGTGGTGCTCCCCGGTCAGCGGCTCCAGGTGGCGGCCGGAGCGGCTGCCTGAATTGGTGCGGTAAGCCGGGCCCGCAGCGCTCAGCGCCTGCCCGACGCGCAAAGGTCGCCGCGGCGCTTAAAGCGCGTCGCGATCTTTCAGATTCGCTCCTTGCGCTTTAAGTTTTTGATATTTCGCATATCGTTATCGCAAAACCGCTGCGGACTTTTGCGCGACATGCTTTGATCCGCCGCACGTCTCTTCAGCCAGGCGATGCCCGAAAGCAGAGAAAGCGCATGAAGGCCGACCTTCATGCGCTTTCTTTTCTGTCGCAGCAATTAGACCCTGTGCTCTCTTGGCGGTCTAGCTTGCTTGGTGCTGCAAAATGGGTTTCCGGAAATTTAAGTCCCTATTCGGTTTGGACTGTCAGCGGCCGCTCATCAGATGAAGAGCATCGTGGCCACGAATACGAACGCTGCACTTATCATGAGGACATTCAGCGAATGTGTAAGGCCCATGGAAGACCCTCCCTGCGTTGACGCGTTAAAACATAGGGCGAAATCACGATGTGTTAAAGCGAAACTTGTGCTGCAGTGCGAAACCCGTGAGGGGGAGCGCGGTTGTTCACAGGGCTATACTATTGAGATATTTATCTTTTTCAGGTTGCCACAATTTTTTCACAATCGCTTCAGCAAGGTTAATATAAACGTTTGTAATCGTGCGTGAGCGCCTCGGAAGAGGACGAATTGGCCGGTTCGATTCCTCGTTCAGACGGCGTGTCTGAGCCGTAGAATGCGGCCGTCGAGCACTGCGAGGCCGAAAGCGATCAGCGCCATGCCGGCGATGTCGGCTGCCTGCAACGTTTCCCCGAGGAAGAGATAGCCGAGCAGAATCGCGCTCGGCGGCACCAGCAGGGTGACGAGGGAAGCATTGGTGGCGCCGGCTTCCGCCATGATCCGGAAGAAGAGAATATATCCATAGGCGGTTGAGACGAGTGCGAGGCCGAGGATGGCAAGTGTCGCCGCCATTGGCGGCATCGGCAAGGTCCAGGGCGCATCGGTGAAGGCGGCAACGGGCAGCATCATCAGCGTCGAAGCGGTCAGTTGGCCGGCGGCGGTCACCGGCGGAGCGAGATTTCGAAAACGCTTGCCGTAGGTCGCTGCGAGGCCATAGCTGACGGCGGCCAGCACCGGCAGGACGAGCGCCCAGAGCGGAATGCCGCTCGTCGTGCCGAACAGGCCGGCAAGCGCGCTCGGCCCGATCAACACCACGGTACCGGCGAGGCCGAGCAGGCAGCCGGAGATCTTGGCGGAGTTCAGCTTCTCGTCCTCGGTCGCCATATTGGCGATGATGACGGTCCAGACCGGCGTCGTGGCGTTGAGGATCGCCGCCAGCCCGGCGCCGATCTCAGTCTGGCCGAGGAAGATGAAGGCATGCGGAATGGCGTTGTTGATCAGTCCCATCAGCGCGAACTCGCGCCAGCGTCCGGAGAGTGCCTGATACATGCCGAAGCGGCCGCGGATATAGAGATGCAGGGCAAGGGCCGCGAGGCCCAGGCGCAGCACCACCAGCGTGAATGGCGGCACATGGGCAACGGCCACGCGCGCGAAGAAGAAGGAGCCGCCCCAGATGAGACCGAGCAGGGCGAGCAGCGCCCAGGTTCTGACGCTCATCTGATGGCCGTCGATTGTGGTTCGCGCATTCATGGTGATTGCCCTGTCCGTGTTGATTGCCTCACCCGTCAGCTTCGTCCAGGCGGGAGAATGGGGATCGCTGCGCAAGGTCGCGAGCGACATTCCCGGACCGGTTGTGATCTGACGACTGTTTCATAGCCCGGCGTCTTTGCGGGGGCCACCCGGTTCTTGCGGTATTCGTGGGAGGGGTGGCGCTCAGCCCGCCGTGGCGCATCTGGATGCGCAAAAGAGAAACCCCGGAGATCGGTTCCGATCCCCGGGGTGATAGATCTTCACGCATGAGCCACGCCCGTGGCCCGCGGTTCGCTCAGAGCGCGTTCAGGAGTTCCAGCGTCGCCCAGCCGTCGGCCGGGCGACCGAGGCGGAGCTGCTCCTTCTGGAGTGCGGCGCGGGTGCCGGAGCCGAGGATGCCGTCGATCTTGCCGACGTCATGGCCGAGCGTCTGCAGCTTGGTCTGCAGCGCCTTCATGCCGACATCGTCGAGGCCGGGCTCCGGGTTGCCGCCTTCATAGGCGGGCGCGCCGGCGAGGCGGGTTGCGAAATAGGCGGCCGAGGTCGTGTAGATGAACGACTGGTTCCACTCGAGATAGATATTGAAGTTCGGGTAGGTGAGGAAGGCCACGCCCTTGCGGCCTTGCGGCAGCACCAGCGAGGCTTCGAGGTTGCCGTTGGCGGTGTTGCCGTCACGTGGGCTGACGCCGAGCGCGAACCAGTCGGAAGCCTTCATGCCCGCCTGCAGGCCGGTCTTTTCCCAGGGAAGGTTTTCGGGAACGGTCACTTCCTGGATCCAGGGCTGGCCGGCCTTGAAGCCGAGGCTCTGGATGAACTTGGCCGCGGTCAGGATCGCGTCGGCCGAGCTCTTCTTGAGGTTGACGTGACCGTCGCCGTCGCCATCGACGCCATAGGCGATGATGTCTTCCGGCAGCATCTGCACCTGACCGATCTCGCCGGCCCAGGCACCGGTCGTGGTCGCGGGGTCGAGGTCGCCATGCTGCACCATCTCGATAGCGGCGAGGAGCTGCGGACGGAACATTTCCGGGCGGCGGCAATCATGTGCGAGCGTTACCAGCGCATTGCGCGTGTTGAAGTCGCCCTGAACCGCGCCGAAGTCGGTTTCCATCGCCCAGAAGGCGGTGATGACGGGGGCCGGCA
The DNA here is from genome assembly GCF_055710065.1 of Ensifer sp. VA4. Taxonomy (NCBI): domain Bacteria; kingdom Pseudomonadati; phylum Pseudomonadota; class Alphaproteobacteria; order Hyphomicrobiales; family Rhizobiaceae; genus Ensifer; species Ensifer sp. VA4. Next base: position 78,800 of record NZ_JBVQPO010000012.1, read on the forward strand.
CGCCGAATTCCTGCTCGGCCCGGGCGAAGACGTCGGCATATTCCTTCATCTTCTGGCGGCCGAGATCGAGGCGCGACTTGCTGACGGTTCGCTTGGAGAATTCGGTGAAGGTCTGCTTGAAGACGCCCTGGGTGCGGTCACGGCTCAGGACCTTCTGGTCGATCGCGGCACCGGCGAGCGCACGATCGGCGACATCGGCCGGAACGCCCTTGGCGACGGCTTCGGCCTTCACGCCCTCGAGGAATGCGCCGAGATCGCCACCGCAGGCCACAGCCGGAGCGGCGCTCTGCGTGCCCGTCTGGGCCGCGGTCTGGGCGAAGGCAGTGGAGGCGGTGAGGGTCAGGAGGGCGATGGAGGCCAGGGCGTGCCGGGCTATGCGGTTCATCATAATTCCTTTCTGCGGCCGCGTGGTGAGGGAGGCACCACCACGGACAACAATTTGCTGTTTAAAGTGCTACAGCGACCCTTGCGCGTCTTAAGAGACGCGCGGCGCTGCAAATCTGCCGTTGCTCTTTCAGAGCATTATGACCGAATGAAGAAAATGGGGTTCCTTGCCACGCCTGGCGGCAAGAATGGCGGCCTTACTTCGGCTGTGAGACCGCCGCGACCCAGTTCTTCCAGTTTTTCGCCGAACCGGCGAAGACGTTGATATCCGTGGCGCCGTCGATGCCGGGGATCACACCGGTGCTGGTGTATTGCCAGAACGCCCAACGGCGCTCGACATAGATTTCACCCGGGTGCTTCGCGACCGAGCGGACCCAGAAATGGTGTTCCTTGAACTGGTCGACGAGATTGTCCCGGTGGAAGTCGACCGAGGTGTAGATGATCGGCCGCTTGCCGTAATGGGCTTCGAGGCGATCCATGAAGCGCTTCATCTCGGCGCGCACTTCGTCCGGCGTCGGGCGGTGGCGGCAGGTCTTCGATTCGCCGTTCCACTCGACGTCGAGAACCGGCGGCAGGTAGACCGCGGTCTTCGGCACATTGGCGATGAACCAGTCGGCCTGTTCGTCGGCGGTCGAGCAGAAATAGTAGAAGTGATAGGGCGCATAGGGGATGCCGGCGGCACGCGCCTTTTGCCAGTATTCGTTGAAGCGGGTATCGACCCGGTCCTTGCCTTCCGTCGCCTTGATGAAGGCGAAGGAGACGCCTGAGTTCTTGACCTTCGTCCAGTCGATATCGCCGTTCCACTTCGAGATGTCGATGCCGTGGATGTTGTGGTTCTGCGGGGTGCGATCACCGAAGTCCTGCGGATCGGTGTCCTGGAACCGCGGCGGGATCGATGCCGTCTGGATCAGGTCGTAATCGGTCGACGAACAGGCGGAAAGGAGGGTGGCAATGGGCAGTAGAGCCAGGAGAAGCCGGCGCATGAGGTACCTGTCTAGAGACGATCGACGATCCTGCCTCACACGATGGCTTTCATATCGGTGATTTCCCCCGCGAGGCGTGAACCTCATCTTCACCATATCATCGTAAAAATTGGGTTAGCTCAAGCGGGAATTGCAGATGGAGCGGAGCACTCCCCAGCCGAAAAAGAGCCGAAATCCCGAGGCGATTTCGGCTCTCGCCGAGCAATGGACATGGGGACGATCGCGCCGCAGGCCCGATCAGGCGGCAACCGCGACGGCCGGACGGTGATAGACCGCCAGCCAGGCATAGCCGCGGCCAATCGCCCGGCGTTCGAGGTCGGCACCGTTTGCTCTCGCCTTCTCGCGCAGAACGTCGAAAAGGTTTGCACGTGGCGTGACGTGGAAACGGTCCAGCCAGCCGTGCAGCACGCGGCGGAAGCTCGCCGGCAGGCGCTCCTGCTGGCCGAAATCGGCGATATGCAGCGATCCGCCTGGGTTGAGCGCGGCTATGGCCGCATCGATCGCCTTCTGCCAATCGGGGATCATCGACAGCGAATAGGAGATGACGATGTGGTCGAAGCCCCGTTCGCCGAAGATTGCCGGATCGAAATCCGTCGCATCGGCGACCTGAAGCACGGCGCGGCGCTTGCCGCCGCGATTGAGCTTGGCATCGGCGGAAGTGAGCATCTCCGAGGAGATGTCCAGGCCGAAGAGACGGGCCGAAGGGAAGCAGCGGCCTATGAGCGCCAAGTTACGCCCGGTGCCGCAGCCGACTTCGAGCACCGAGGCCCCGGAGGCCGGGTTCATTTCCCGGATCAGCGTGTCGCGGCCGAAGAGGTAGTATTTTCGCGTCACGTCGTAGAAGTGCCGCTGGTAGCGGTACATGTGGTCCATGCGCCGCGCGTGGGAAATCCCGGCCTCACGCATGGGCTCAAGCCTTCTTCCGGTAGATGTGGAACCCGCCATAGATGGCGGAGCGATCTTCGGCGCCGAGCCTGGCCGATGCCTCGGCATCGTAGTGCCACTGATCGAGCAGGGCCGAAGAGACGCGCCCCGGCAGGATGCTGTCTTCAGCCGCGGTGCGGAAGATGACGACGGCGCTGCTGTCCGCGGTGCGGGTGATCTCGGTCCAGAGGTCGTTGAGCTGCTGGTCGGTCATCCAGTCCTGGGCATCGAGCAGGATGTAGCGGTCGACGGAAGCGGCCGGCTTGCTGGCCAGGAGCTCGGTGTAGCTTGCGTGATGGACCTCGACGCGCTCGGCATTGTTGCGGATCGCCTCATAGGCGCGGGCATTGAGGTAGGGCGGCAGTTCGCCTTCGTGCGGCAGCGGATAACGGCGACCGAAGGCCTGCCAGGCGAAGTAGTTTTCCCTAAGCGGGAAGTGGCAGGTGAGCTTTTCCAGGCGGTGACGCAAGACAGCTGCGAGCGATTTCTCGCTGCTGAGGCTGGCAAGCTCGTCGAACTGCTGCGGCGGGATGCCGAGCCCGAAGAGCGAGCTCTTGCGGCTGGTGATCCAGCGGATGACGGGACGATCGAAAAGCGGCGCAAGGCGCTCGTCGAAGAACTGGCGTTGCTCGCGCATCGAGCGCGCCTGGACGAACTCTTCCGGGTTGACGCCATGCAGGCGGGCGAGCAGATGGCTTGCGGCGATGAAGCGGCCGAGCAGGCCGGTGCGATAGATGTTGCGGCCGAAGACGCCGATGCGCCGGCGACCGGTGATGTCGCGGCCGTTCCAGTAGCTGCGCGTGGCGGTGTCGAGCTTCGGAGAGAGGAAGAGGTCGAAGGCCTGGACGTTGGTCGCCGTGCCCTGGGTTGCCAGGAAGCGCGTGACATCCTTGTGGCTAGGCAGGTGGCGGAAGGCCGCGAGCTTCAGGCGGTTCAGCGCGATGTGGTGCGGGTTGAGATCGACGACGTCGATCTTGCGCGGGCCGGCCGACAGGTAGGTCAGCATGTTGCAGCCGCCGGAGCCGATGGTGACTATCCGATGCTCCGGGCTAAGCTGCATCGCCTCCATGTCGACGATCGGATCCTCCCAGATCTGCGGGTAGACGAGCCCCGAGAAGAGCAGGCCGAAGAGACGTTCTGAGAGGCCGGCGAGGGAGAAGGTCTTGTGCTGGAGCAGGGCGGTTTTCAGCTTCGGATTTTTTCTGCCAAAGCCAACATCGGGGGCTAGTTCGGTCATCTCTGCCGGTCATCCAGTTGAAACTTAGCCGCTTCTAAAGTGACTCCGCTACACTTTGATGACGGGGTTTCCACAGCCCCGGAAGGCCCTTAAACGGCCGCCATACAATTTTTCACCCATAAGAAATCATTAAACCCTAGCGTGCTAGGCACCGCCTTACATTCGGGGGGCGTCGACATGATGTTAAGAACGTTTCTGCCGAAGCCCGAGCAGCGATTTGCGGCTGCCGGCGCGGCATTGGGGGCTCTGGTTTCTGCGGCGTGGCTGGCGATGGAAACCGTGCTTGCAAAACAATCGCATTGGGATGTTCCCGCAATGCTGGCGGCTGGCGCCATGCCGTTTCTCCTCGGCGGATCCTTCTATCGCTGGCGTTACCTGCGGCGGCTCGAACATGAGCTGCATGCAGCGCGCCGTGCGGAGCGGCGCTTGCGCCACGAAGTCCACCGCGACAAGCTCACCGGGCTTGCAAACCGCGCGGCTCTGGAAGCGGACATTCGCCAGGCGCTTTCAGTGGAGGGAGCCACCTTCGAGCGCAATGCGCTGCTCCTTCTCGATCTCGACCGGTTCAAGGCGATCAACGATACGATGGGCCACGATGCCGGCGACCGGCTGCTGGCGCTCTTTGGCGCGCGCCTGAGGCGCGCCTTCTCCGGGGAGGCGAGCCTCTACCGGCTGGGGGGAGACGAGTTCGTGCTCGCCGCCGCCGGCGCATCATCGCAGGCTGAGGCGGAAATGCTCGCAATGCGGGTAAAGGCGCTGTTCGAAGCGCCGTTCGATCTTGGTGATGCACGGGTCGCTTCCGGCTGCAGTATCGGCATCGCCTTCATCGAGCGAAGCGATACGGCGACGGGCGACGTGCTGAAGCGTGCGGACCTGGCGCTCTACGAGGCGAAGGCGGTGAGCGGCAACAGCCACGCCTTCCACTCGGAGACGCTGACCCGCGCCGCCAGGCAGCGGGCGGAGGCCGAGCGTGACGTCGCACGCGGGCTCGAGGCCGATGAATTCTTCCTCGAATTCCTGCCGACGGCCGGGACGGCCAGCGGGGCCATCCGTGGATTCGAGGCGCTGCTGCGCTGGCGACATCCGCTGCGCGGCGTCATCGGTGCCGAAGCCTTCATAGAGCCGTCCGAGAAGAGCACGAGCACGCTCTCGCTTGGCTATTGGACACTTCGGGCGGCCTGCGCACAGGCTGCCCGCTGGGCTTCGCCGACGGGGCTGACCGTCGCCCCCTTTGCTCCGCAACTAAAGGATCGCGACTTTGTCGCACAGGTCGAGCAGTGCCTCAGCGAAGCGAGCTTGCCGCCGGGACGCCTGACGATCGAGATCGTCGGGGACTTTTCGACCGAGGATCTTGCCCTGATCTCCGGGAACCTTCAGGGGATGCGGGCGCTTGGTGTGCGGATTGCGCTTGGCGGCGGCGCCGGCTCATCCTTGCCCCTGAACCTGATTGCCGAACTGCAGCCCGATCAGGTGACCATCGATCTTACCGCCATCCGGGCTACCCACGGCAGCGAGCGCAGCCTTGCACTGCTTGCCTGCCTCATCAAGACCGGCCAGGTGCTGCGCCTGCCGATCGCCGTGCGCGGCATCGAAAAGCAAAGCGAGATGGATTGCGCACGGGCCAGCGGCGCCGTGGAAGTCAGCGGTCCGTGGATATCGCCGGCGCTGACGGATGTGGCGGCATTGCTCGAGACAGGCGAAGCGGCGGATTTGCGACGCTCGGCCTAGCGCGGCGTGTGTCGATGGCGCACAAGGGCTCCAGGCTGCTGCGGGCCTGCGCTGCCACGGTTCCCATTCCCCGGTGGAAACCTGCAATTTCCGGGCTTTTCCCGGCGGCGAAATGCTGGTTCTCTCTCTGCAACTCGACAGCGCGCCTGCGCCCAATCGGACGCGAGGGCCGCTGCCGCACCTTGAAATGCTGCGGGTATCTGTCCTTGGTGTCCTTGGCCGGCACGGCTGCAAGGAAACGTGAGACGGCTGGAGGGAACGCATGGGACGCATACTGAGGAGATCAGCTGCCGCGTTGGCATTGGGCATCGTCGCCATCGGCGGCTGGCTTGCGATCGCGCCGCCGGAACTGCTCAAGGTCGGCGATGGCTATGCGGCGAAGATCGTCTGCTCCAATGTCTTCATCGCAAAACGGGACGCCCAGTCGGTGCTGGCCGATGACGTCCAGGCGCCGGGCCACCCCTTGCTGAAGCTGGTGAAGGTTGCCGTCGATCCCGAGAGACAGACGGTGACCGCGCAGATCCTCGGCTTTGCTGCCGCAGGCTATGCTGCCTACAGACCGGGCGCGGGCTGCGCGAGCCTGCCGGACGGCGACGGCACGCGCTTGCCGCCGGTCAGGACGGCTGCGGCCGTGGTGGACGCACCCGCCTCCGAAACACCCTGGCCGGACGGCGAAGGGGCCGCGATCGATCCCGCCTTGCAGAAGCTTGTCGAGGATGCCGATCTCGCCGGTCCGGGCGTGCGGGCGATCGCCGTCATCCGCGATGGTCGCCTGGTCGCCGAGACCTATGGCCAGGGCTTCGACCGTTCTACGCCGTTGCTCGGCTGGTCGATGACGAAATCGGTCACGGCGACGCTGATCGGCCTTCGTGTGGCTGAAGGCAAAATGGAGATGGCGCGCGCCGGGCTCCTGCCGGAATGGGCGAGCGACGAGCGGGCCAACATCACGCTTGCCGACCTGATGGGCATGCAGAGCGGCCTCGAATTCAATGAGAACTATGGCGATGTTACCGACGTCACGCGCATGCTCTATCTTGAAAAGGATATGGCGGGCTACGCGGCCGCAAAGCCGCTGACATCCGATCCGGGCGTGAAGTTCAGCTATTCCAGCGGCACGAGCACGCTGCTGTCGCGCATCTGGATGCGAAGCTTCGACGATCCGGCGGCAGCACTCGCCTTTCCGCATGATGCGCTGTTTGCGCCTTTGGGCATGAGCAGCGCCGTGCTCGAAACCGATGCCAGCGGCACCTTCGTCGGCTCGTCCTACATGTATGCGACCGCACAGGACTGGGCGCGTTTCGCGCAGTTCCTCTTGCAGGATGGCGTCTGGAAGGGGAGGGCGATGCTGCCGAAGGACTACGTCGCCTTCATGCGTGGGCCGACCAAGGCCTCGGAGGGCAAGTACGGCCAGGGACAGGTGTGGCTGGAGGAAAACGGTGTCCGCGCCGGCTCGGGCCGCTTCCCGGCCGACGCTTTCTGGATGCTCGGCCATGATGGCCAGGCGATCATGCTGGTGCCTTCGCTGAAGCTCGCGGTGGTCCGGCTCGGGCTGACGCCCTCGCGCCTCGGCTACGACGTGCAGAAACTCAACGCCAAAATAATAGAGGCGCTCGATTGAGCGCCTCGCAAAATCACCTGAGCTTGGCTCAAGCGGCCTTGGCTCACTTCATGCCGAGTTCTTCGAGAAGGCCCTTGCGCTTGGCGTGGTAATAGTAGCCGCTGGCATAGAGCTTGACCGCGCCGTCGTGCTGGTTGTCGGCCACCATCCAGGCGCCGTGCAGATATTTCGTCGCGTATTTGAGGTTGGTTTCGGCGTCGAACAGGCCCTCCGCCGGACCGTCATAGCCGAGGCCCTTGGCGGTGTTGTAGCGGATCTGCATCAGGCCGTAATTGCCGTTGCTGTAGGCGCGCGGATTGTAGTTGCTCTCGCGCTTGACGACACGGTGAACCAGCTCGACCGGAATGTCGTTCAGATCGGCATAATACTTGATCAGCTTGTCGAGGTCGGGACGCGAACTCGTCGGCGCCTTGCTGAGCTTCATCGAATCCGGAATGACGCTGGCAACGGCTGCGACCGTCGAGCCGATGACGCCTGTCTTCGGACGCTCGGTCGGCACGATCATGCGGTTGGCGACCAGCGTTTCGAGGCCGACGGGCTCGCCGGTGTCGAAGTCCGATTCCATCGCGGCGGCAACCGCAAGCGTCGAAACCGGAAGATCCTGGACGCGGCTGGTCTTGGTCGCAACTTCTGCAGAGGCCGGTGCCGGCCCTTGCGAGGCATTGGCGGAAACCTGGGTAACGGCCGCGGCTGCCGTTTCTGCATTGGCGACGGCAGGCGTCGTCGGGGCGACCATGGCAAGCGCCATGGTGCTGCCCGGCTTGGAGGCGGGAACAGCAACCATCGCCGGGGCGGCTTCGGCGCCTTGTGCCAGGTCGGCCGCGACCGGATAGGTGACCGCGATGCCCGATGCCTGGACGGCTGTCTGTGCCGTCAGCGCGGCGCTCGTCGCGGTGGCCACACCGTCAGGCGTTGGCAGCGCGTAGGCCGTCATTTCAGTGCCGGGCTTTGCAAGCGGGGTGACCGTCTGTACGGCCGTCAATTCTTCGAGCGACGTGTGCTCTACCGTCGAGCATCCCGAGACGATGGTCGCCGACAGGATAGCTGCCACGCCAAACGTCTGTTTGGAAAGGGAAATACGGTACTTCGCCATTCTGTCACTTTCGTGCTTCTGGGCCCCGTCGCCCCCTGCAAATCAGCGGTTGCCAGCCGCCGAGAGTGAATCTCCATTAACCTATGAGGCTGGCGGCGGCAAGCGCAGGCGACAATTTCACGCCGAGGCGCGCTTCATCGTCGCCGTCAGAAGCCCCGCGCCGATGAGCATGGAGCCGCCGGCGCGGTTGACGATCCGGCGGATGTTCGGCCTGGAAATCGTGCTGCGCGCAGCGGTCGCAAGGGCTGCATAGAGGCTGGCATTGAGGATCGTGAGTGTCAGGAAGGTGAGCTCGAAAATCGCCATCTGGGTGAAGAGCGGCTGCGTCAGATCGAGGAACTGCGGCAGGAAGGCGACGAAGAAGACGATGCTTTTCGGATTCAATGCGGTCACCGCATAGGTATGGCAGAAGATGTGCAGCGGCCGCTCGGTGGCGGTGGTCTCGAGGCCGGCGTCGCCTCCGCCTGCCACCGGTGCGCGCCAGAGCTTGATGCCGAGCCAGACGAGATAGGCGGCGCCCACCCAATTCAGCACGGTGAAGATCGCGGCAGAGGTCGCAAGCAGCGCGCCTACAGCGCCGCGCGTCCTTAGCGCGTCTTGAAGACGCGCGGCGCTGTAGGGTTCTCGACAATGAATTTGCCGAGCCAGCCACGGAAACGCGGAACCGTCAATCTCGAAATCAGGGGCCTTCGGCGCGCCGCAACAGGCGACGCGCCGAAGCCTATGACTGTCAGTTCTGCGCCTGCCACTTCTGGCCGATGACGTCCATGACCTCACCGAACCACTTCACCGAGGTGTCGAAGTGCTTGCCGCCCTTGATGCGCGGGAACTCGATCGTGCGCAGCTTGCCGCCCTGGTCCTCGTCGTGGCCGGTGACGCCAGAGACCTTGTTGAGCGCGCTTTCGACGGCGAGGTCGACCATGCTCTGGATCAGGCGCAGGTCGTCGCCGTTGGCCGGTGCGGAGCGGGCGTAGTAGCCGGACTTCTGCACCATCGAGCGCTCGGCGCCGAGCAGAGCGGCGAACTGCTTGGAGAACCAGTTGCCGACATTGATCGTGTCGATCTTCACGTGACCGAAGGCATCGCGCTTGATCGTTTCGCCGGCGGCTTCCCGTTCGGCGACGATCGCATCGAGGCAGGCGCCTTCACTGACGAACAGCGTGACGAAGCCGGTGCGGTCCATGACCTTGCGCAGGCGATCGGCTTCGGCCTGCAGATCGAATTTCATCTCCGGCAGATAAAGGCCGTCGATGTTCTTCATCTGGCGGTTCATCATGAAGCCGTCGACGAACTCCTTGTCGTCGACCGTCTGGATGTAGGAGCGGGCGGTGGCCGCGGTCAGCCAGCCGCAATGGCGGCCCATGACCTCGTGCACGACCAGCGTGCGCGGTGCGGCACTCTGCTCGTTGCTCACATTGTCGAAGAAACGGGCGCCGTATTCGGCCGCCGTCCAGGCGCCGAGCGTCTGGCGGATCGGCACGACGTCGTTGTCGACGGTCTTCGGCAGGCCGACCACGGTCAGGTCGTAGCCATTGGCGCCGAGATAGGCGGCGAGGTCGGCTGCCGTCGTGTTGGTGTCGTCGCCACCGATCGTGTGCAGGATCGAGATGCCGTCATTGGCAAGCCGCTCGGCGGCGATGCGCAGCGGGTTCTCGCCATCCTTGACGAGGCCGCGCTTGACGCAATCGGCCGCGTTGGTGAGCTTGACGCGGCTGTTGCCGATCGGCGAGCCGCCATGGCGATGCAGGATGTGCGCCTTCTCGCGCATGTCGCGCGTGATCTCGATGCGGTCGGCCAAGAGCAGGCCCTGGTAGCCGGAGCGATAGGCGACCAGCTCGTATTCGGGCGCGATGTCCGTGTAGCGCTCGATCAGCCCCCCAACGGCGGATGACAGGCAGGGCGCGAGCCCGCCGGCCGTCAGCATTGCGACTTTTTTCTTGGCCATGTTTCCTCCTCGGGATTTTGGCATGCGATGGGTGGGGCCTCCATAACGCAAATCAGATGGAAATTAAATGACGGGCCTGTGGATGTTGTGTCGAGGCGCTGCCGCCAGGAGCCAATGAAGGCTGCAATGGCTGGGCAGGGCAGATGCGCGCGGATTGTCGCAGGCCGCGGTCCGGGTGGTTCTGCTCTGAGGCGGTCGCGAACGGTGCAGTTGCTGATTTTCAGGGCGGCGAGAACATCTCCTTTTTATTGAAAGCTGTTCCCGCGGTAACAGCTTTCTGTCGGCTGGCTGTCGCAAGTTCCAATCGATGGATTGACAATAGTGAGGGGCCATCACAAATTCGTCATCCTCGTGGTTCGGGCCGCGCACTGCTTGCAATTTGCCACCACATCGGTCCATGCTATAGGGTGGAGAGACAGGGAACCTCGCATGTCATTCTGGGACAGCCTCCTCAAGATCGTTACCGCCACCGGCAATGCGCTTGCCGGCGTGGTCGAGGCCGTGCGCACCCTGTTCGAGGGCGATCCGGAAACGCGGCGCAAGGTGGCCTTCTCCGTTGCCATGATCGCGCTTTCGGCCAAGATGGCCAAGGCCGACGGCGTCGTGACCGAGGCCGAGGTGGCCGCCTTCCGCGACATTTTCCAGTTTCCGCCGGATCAGGCGCAGAACGTCGCCCGTCTCTATAATCTGGCGCGCCAGGACGTCGCCGGTTACGAGGCCTATGCCGAGAAGATGGCGTCGCTGTGTTCGTCCTGCGAAAAGAACTGCCCGATCCTCGAGGATATCGTCGACGGCCTCTTTCATATCGCCAAGTCTGACGGGGCGGTGCACGAGCGCGAGCTCGCCTTCCTGATGCGCGTGGCCGATATATTCGGCATGGACGAGGCGCATTTCGCGCGGATCATGGCCCGTCACGTTCACGGCGACGGCCGTGACCCCTATCAGGTTCTCGGCGTTTCGCGTAAGGATGATTTCGCCGATATCCGCAAGCGCTACCGGGTGCTCGTCTCAGAGAACCATCCGGACATGCTGGCGGCTCGCGGCGTACCGCAAGAATTCCACGCGATCGCCAATGATCGCATGGCGGCGCTGAACGCCGCCTATGAGGCGATCGAGAAAGAACGCCGGGCCGCATGACCTCGAAATACTGCGATTATCCGGGTGCACGCTTCATGCCATCGCCCAATTTCGGCGACCGCGTCGGCCAGCGCGCCCCGGATATGATCGTTCTGCATTATACCGGCATGCCGACGGGAGCCTCGGCGCTCGAATGGCTCTGCCGCGAGGAGAGCCAAGTCTCCAGCCACTATTTCGTCCACGAGGATGGGCGCGTCGATCAGCTCGTGCCGGAGGCACGCCGTGCCTGGCATGCCGGCAAGAGCTATTGGAAGGGCGAGACCGACATCAACTCCTGCTCGATCGGGATAGAGATCGCCAACCCCGGTCACCCGGGTGGGTTGCCGGACTTTCCGGAGAAGCAGATCGCGGCGGTTGTAGAATTGTGTCGCGACTGTGGCCAACGCTGGTCGATCGCGCCGGAAAGAGTGCTCGCACACAGCGATATCGCCCCCATTCGCAAGGTCGATCCGGGAGAAAAATTTCCGTGGCACATTCTTCATCGCGAGGGGGTCGGCCACTGGGTGGAACCGGCCCCGATCGGCGGCGGGCGGTTTTTTCAGCGTGGCGACCGGGGCCAGCCGGTGGAGGCCATCCAGTCGATGCTGTCGCTCTATGGCTATGGCGTTGATGTGACTGGCGAATTCTGTGAGAAGACCGAAGGCGCCGTCGCCGCTTTCCAGCGGCACTTCCGACAACAAGGGGTCGATGGCATCGCCGATATCTCAACCATCGATACGCTGCACCGCCTGCTCTCCGGCCTACCGCAATTCACCGCCTGACGCGGAAGATTTTTTCGTCGTAACGGCGCTTCTGCAGAAATTCGGGGCACAAATTTTTAGCTTTGCCACATGTTTACCATGATGCGGCATTCATTTCCCGCTCCATTGGAACTGCAGGAGCATCAGGGCGCAACGCTCACTTCCTGTGAATGAAACGATCGGGAAGTGAGGCTCGAAGCGGGGTGCGCTTCGGTCCATTCCCCAGACCGGAGAATTCAAACTACATGAGAATATCGTCTGTTGCTGCGGTGGCGGCATGCCTTGGCATGTTCTTCGCCGGGATGGGTACGTCGTATGCGGGGAATGTCGACAAAACCATCAAGACCTCGTCCATCCAGTCCGTCACCCGTACCACAGGCTATCCCAAGCCGGATCTCCTCCAGAGCGCTGACTATACGGGGCTGATCAAGACCTACGCCAAGCAGTACGGCGTTCCGATCGACTTGGCGCATGCGATCGTCAAGGTCGAGAGCAACTTCAATCCCAAGGCGCGCGGCAGCGCCGGCGAAATCGGTCTGATGCAGATCAAGCCCGCTACCGCCCGCATGATGGGCTATTCCGGTTCCTCCAAGGGCCTCTACGATCCGGAAACCAACATCAAGTTCGGCATGAAGTATCTTGCCGTGGCGCATGAGCTGTCCGGTGGCACCACATGCGGCACGGTCCTCAAATACAACGCCGGCCACGGTGCCAAGCGCATGAACCCGGTTTCCAAGCGCTATTGCGGCAAGGTCCAGGACATCATCAACTGACCGATGGCATGACCGGCGCAGCGAGCCTTCGCCGCGCAGCCAAAGAGCTTCATCCGCCAGCCGCGCCCGGTGATGGCGGATGCTCCAGCCGGACAGGTCTCGCGTTCCGGCGCACACGGAAATCCCTAGAACCATCGTGCCATATCGGCGCCGGCGTGCTATCTCCCCTCGAGTAAACGGGACGAGGAGCGGCATGTCGGAAAGCTTTGATTTCATTGTCGTCGGCAAGGGGATGATGGGCGCTGCGGCCGCCCGCCACCTGGCGCTTTCGGGGGCCAGGGTCGCGCTGATCGGTCCGGACGAGCCGGCGGACTGGGCCAACCATGCCGGCGTCTTTTCCAGCCACTACGACAATGCCCGCATCACCCGCACGATCGACCACGATCCGGTCTGGGCGCGTCTCGCCAGGCGTTCGATCGAGCGCTACGGCGAAATCGAAGGCGAAAGCGGCATCGCCTTCTACCACGAAGTCGGCTGCCTGATCGCCGGGCCGGCGCCCGGATCATCCTACGACTATATCGAAGAGGTCGAAAAGGCGCGCGATGCGCTCGGCGTCGAGGCGCCGCTCGATGATGGCGAAGCGCTGTCGCAGCGCTTTCCCTGGTTCCGTTTTCCGCCAGGCACCGCCGGCGTCCACGAGAGGCGCGGGGCGGGTTACATCAACCCGCGGGCGCTGGTCGCGGCGCAGACGGTATGCGCCGAGAAGGCGGGCGCCCGGATCGTACGCAGCGAGGTTGCGGCCGTAGCGGAGGTCCGCGACCGCGTGGTCGTCACGATGGTCGACGGGAGGCATTTCGCTGCCGGCCGGGTGATCGTTGCCGCCGGCGGTTTCTCCATTTCCGCCGCGCTCTTGCCGCGGCCGATCGACCTCACCGTCAAGGCGCGAACCGTGCTCTTTGCCGAGGTGGCAAACGGCGATCTCTCCGGTTTCGAGGGCATGCCGTCGCTGATTGGCGCGGCGCCCGAACAGGAGAAAAGCTACTACCTGCTGCCGCCGGTCGGCTATGCGGACGGCAAACACTACATCAAGATCGGCGGCGATCCGACCGACCGGATCCTCGACGGCGAGCCGGCGGTGCGGCAATGGTTCCGCGGGCCGGGCGGTGCGGAAGCGGCAGAGCACTTGCGTGGGCTGCTGGCCGAGGTGATGCCGGGCTTCCGGCCGGCTTCCACCCATTTTTCGCCCTGCGTCACTTCGTTCACCCGGCATGGGCTGCCCTATATCGGCTTTGCCGAGGGGAGTCGCATCGCCGTTGTCACCGGCGGCAACGGCCAGGCGGCCAAGAGCTCCGACGAGATCGGCCGGCTCGGCGCGGCCCTCGTGCTTGACGGCCGGATCGACGAGGCCGAATACGACGCGGATTTCTCCGTCGTTTTCCGCTGATTGGGGATGATTGGGGTCGGTTCGATCCCCACATAAGGGCGGAGATAGAGCGTAAGCCTCCTTATCCTGCTCATGGTCGCTGCAAACCGCGCTGTTTTTTCTGGCGCGGGGCGGGGGCTTGCGTTAAGGAGCGCGTGCCAGTTGGCCGGGCAGCCGCTCTCCGCAAGCGCCGAAAGGCCGCGGGGGGAGGAAAGTCCGGGCTCCACGGAAGCACGGTGCCGGATAACGTCCGGCGAGGGTGACCTCAGGGAAAGTGCCACAGAAAGCAAACCGCTCCGCTTGGCGGAGTAAGGGTGAAAGGGTGGGGTAAGAGCCCACCGCGGACATGGCGACATGGACGGCACGGTAAACCCCACCGGGAGCAAGACCGAATAGGGATGACGCGGGCGCGCAAGCGCCCAGCCTGTTTCCGGGCCAGTCATCCGGGTGGGTTGCAAGAGGCTGCGTGCAAGCGCAGTCCCAGATGAATGGCTGCCACGTTCCGTTGCCTTCGGGTTGCGGGGCCATACAGAACCCGGCTTACAGGCCAACTGGCGATTTCTCTCCGCTGCAGATGTGTGCGGCAAACGCTGACAGGTTGCGCGTCAGCGGGTCCTTTCGTGACGATTTCTCTGCGGGTGCTCTCGTTGAACTCCCTGATCGGCGCTCGCAAATCGGGTCAGACACGCCTCATTTTTCGCGCCGGCGACGCCGTCGATGCACGCGGTTCTTTCGTTGCCGCTGTGCTTTTCCCTTTTGCGATGGCGCGCAAGCGCCGCTGCGCGGGCACATAGCTGCGCTCTTGCTCACATTCTGATTTTTCAACGATTTGAAGCCGTTCTGCCGTCGCATTCCCGGACGGTGGGGGTCTCTTCGTAACCCTTCGTTAAACTTAACAACCTATCAATATTTGATCAGTCCGATGGCTGTTTACGAGCCCAATCCCATTGACGCCCATATGGTCCCATGCTATCCCATAATGGCACTGCGCAGGGGCTGCTTCGCAGCCCAACATCGCAAGATTCCAGTGCCTTCCGGCTTCGGAGGGTGGGTGGACATTCCAGTGTCCTGCGGGGGTGTCTTGTGTGTGCGGTGACGTGTTTGCGCGGGTCGATGATCGTGGCCCGTCAGTCTTGGGCGGCCGTTTCGCGTTATGAACCGCTTCTTGTCACATGCTGCCAATCGGATCGATGCGAAGGGGCGGGTCTCCGTTCCCTCGGCGTTTCGTTCCGTGCTGTCGGATGGGGGTGTGCGGGAGTTATACTGTTTCCAGGATTTCGTCTTTCCGGCGATCAGTGTCGGTGGGCCGGAACTCCTGGATCGGTTCGAGAAGCAGATGGCGGCCGAGGACCCGTTTTCCCCGGAGGCCAACGAGATGTCGCTGCTCGTTCATGGCGGCGGCGTCTTCGTGAAGCTCGATCCGGAAGGCCGGTTGATGGTGACGGATTTCATCCGCGACTTCACCGGAATCTCGACCGACGTGATGTTCGTCGGGCGGGGCGATTATTTTCAGCTCTGGGAGCCGCAGGCCTTCATGAAGGCGCAGGCGGTGGCCCGGGAAGGGCGCAAGTCACGAGGGTTGCGTCCAGACTAGAATGGAGAGGCGGAATGGTGACGGAACAAGGCGGAGGTATTCCTGAAGCCGAAGGCGGACCGGTTCGTCACATTCCCGTCCTCTTGCCGGAAGTTCTTGCGGCGCTCGAGCCTCAGCCCGGCAAGGTCATCCTCGACGGCACCTTTGGTGCCGGCGGCTACAGCTCGGCAATCCTGAAGGCCGGTGCCGACGTCATCGCGCTCGACCGCGACCCGACGGCGATCGCTGCAGGTGAGAAGCAGGTTGCCGAGTGGGCCGGCCGGCTGAAGCTCATTCATGCGCAGTTCTCCGATCTTGCCGCCCATGCGCCGGCCGAAGGGCTCGACGGCGTCGTGCTCGATATCGGCGTGTCCTCCATGCAGATCGACGAAGCCGAGCGCGGTTTCTCCTTCCAGAAAAGGGGGCCGCTCGACATGCGCATGTCGGCATCCGGCGTTTCGGCGGCCGACGTCGTCAATCGCGCCAAGGTCTCCGACCTCATCCGCATCTTCGGCTTTCTCGGCGAAGAGAAGCAGGCGGGCCGCATTGCCCGCGCGATCGAGAAGCGCCGGGCCGAGCAGCCCTTCGAGACGACCCGCGACCTCGCCGGCCTGATCGAGGTGGTGACGCCGCGCAAGGCGAAAGACAAGATCCATCCGGCCACGCGCGTCTTCCAGGCGCTGCGCATTTTCGTCAATGACGAGCTCGGAGAGCTGGCCCAGGCGCTGTTTGCCGCCGAAAAGGTCTTGAAGCCGGGCGGTCGCCTTGTCGTCGTGACCTTCCATTCGCTCGAAGACCGCATCGTCAAGGCCTTCTTCCAGGATCGTTCCGGCAAGGCCAGCGGCTCGCGCCACCTGCCCATGGTTTCCGCGCGCGCCGCAACCTTCACGCCAGTTGGCAAGCCTATGGTGGCGGCCAGCGAGGAAGAAGCGTCCCTCAATCCGCGCGCCCGCTCCGCAAAGCTGCGCGCCGGGATCCGCACGCAAGCCGCGTCGCCGGGAAACGATCTATCCATTTTCAATCTGCCGGAACTGGCGAGCCTTGCAAGGTTGGGGGGCTGACAAGACATGCTTCGAACGCTCGATATCGTTCTGATCGTCGTCATGACGGCCGCTGCGACGGTGACCTATACGATCAAGCACCGCGCCGAAAACAAGCTTGAGGAAGTCCGCAAGCTCGACGTGGCGATCAAGCTCGAGGAAGACACGATCGACCTGCTTCGCGCCGACTGGGCGCTCTTGACGCAGCCGAACCGCCTGGAGCGTCTCGTCGGCGCTTTCGGGGCCGACCTGCAGCTGGCGCCGACGCCTTCGACGCAGCTCGCCCAGCCGCAGGAACTGCCGATGCTGAAGGCGGATCTGCCGGTGCCTGAAGACGAAAAGGCTGCGAAGGACGGCGTCGCGGCCATCATCAACAAGACCGATAACATGGCAACTGGCTCGGTGGCGCGCTGATGTCGTTTCTCTCCCGCATCATGGTATTGAAGAGCAAGGCGCATTTCTCGGCAGGCGGCAACAACCGCCCCGCGGAAAGCGGCCTCAACGTCACCTTCCAGGGGACGCGCAAGAAGACCACGAACCAGGCGAAGAACCGCGTCGCCATCGTGATCGCCAGTTTCGGCATCGTCTATGCCGTCATCGGCGGGCGCCTCGTACAATACGGCATGGCAGCGCCTGAAACGGTTTCGAGCATCGGCCGCGCCGACAACCTGATGGCCTCGCGCCCCGATATTCTCGACCGCAACGGCGAGATCCTCGCGACCGATATCCGCACCGTCTCGCTCTATGCCGAGCCGCACAAGATCGTCGATGCCGACGAGGCGGTCGAGCGCCTGTCGACGGTTCTGCCTGACATCAACGCGCGCGAGATCTACAACAAGCTGAAGTCGAAATCGCGCTTCCAGTGGCTGCGCCGCCAGCTCACGCCGAAGCAGCAGAGCGACATTCTGGCGCTCGGCATTCCCGGCGTCGGCTTCCGCCCGGAAAAGCGCCGCTTCTATCCCGGCGGCCACACCGCCGCGCATATCCTCGGCCACGTCAACATCGACAACCGCGGCGTTGCCGGCATGGAACGCTATATCGACAGCCAGGGTCTCGCCGATCTTGCCGCGATCGGCATGACCAGCGACGCCAAGCTCGAGCCGGTAAAGCTCTCGATCGACGTGCGCGTGCAGAACATCGTGCGCGACGTCATCGACGCCGGCATGAAGAACTTTCAGGCGCTGGCCGCAGGTGCCGTCGTGCTCGACGTCAACACCGGCGAAGTGCTGGCGATGGCCTCCGTCCCCGACTACGACCCGAACAAGCCGGCTGAAGGGGCGGAAGAGGGCTGGATGAACCGCATGTCGAACGGCACATTCGAAATGGGCTCCACCTTCAAGACCTTCACCATCGCCATGGGCCTCGATTCCGGCAAGGTCACCCTGAACGACAGCTTCGACGCTTCCGCACCGATCCGCATCGGCGGCTTCACCATCAAGGACTTCCACGGCAAGCGCCGCGTGCTTACCGTTCCGGAAATCTTCCAGTATTCGTCGAACATCGGTACCGCGAAGATCGCCGACCTCGTCGGCATCCCCGGCCACAAGGAGTTCCTGACGCGCATCGGCCTGCTTTCGAAGCTGCCGACCGAGCTGCCGGAGGTGAAATCCCCGACCCAGCCGCGCGAATGGAAGAAAATCAACTCGGTCACCATCTCCTTCGGGCACGGCGTCTCGACGACGCCGCTGCAGACGGCGGTTGCCGGTGCGGCACTCGTCAATGGCGGCAAGCTGATCCCGCCGACCTTCCTGCCGCGCACGGAAGCGCAGGCCGACGAGCTCGCCACGACCGTGGTCAAGAAGAGCACCAGCGACGACATGCGCTTCCTCTTGCGCTGGAACGGCATCGCCGGCTCCGGCAAGCGCGCGCTGGTGCCGGGCTTCAACGTCGGCGGCAAGACCGGCACGGCCGACAAGGTGGTCAATGGCCGTTATGCCAGCGACCAGAATTTCAACGCCTTCCTCGCGGCCTTCCCGATCGACAATCCGAAGTACATCGTGCTCACCTTCATCGACGCGCCGAAGACCGGCGAGGGTGGCGGGCGCACGGCGGGCTCGAACGCAGCTCCCATGGTTCGTGACATCATAAGCCGCTCTGCGCCGCTGCTCGGTGTCGAACCAAAGTTTGGAGAAGACGGTTCTGCCTTGCTTGTGTCTTATTAGACATGAAATGAGAAAGCGGACGATTCGCGATTCTTGCGGATCGAAATCGATGCGAGACGTGCGTTCATGAAGATCAAAGAGCTGGCGGGATCGAACTTCCCGGAACTTTCGGCGCAACTGGGCGGCGCTGCCGCCGAAATCGACGTTGCCGGACTGACGGCCGATAGTCGGCAGGTTCAACCAGGGGATCTCTTCGTTGCGGTTGCCGGCAGCAAGGCCAACGGCAACACCTATATCGCCGACGCGCTTAAGCGCGGTGCGGTCGCCGTCGTCACGGAAGCGGACTCGGACGTGGATGCCTCGTCGGTGCCGGTGCTGAAGCTCTCGGAGCCCCGCGCGTTCCTGGCGCGCGCCGCCGCGGCCTTCTACGGCCGCCAGCCGGAAACCATGGTTGCCGTGACCGGCACGGCCGGCAAGACCTCGGTCGCCTCCTTCACCCGCCAGATCTGGGCGCATTCGGGCTTCGCTGCCGCGATGATCGGCACGACCGGCGTCGTCGCCCCCGGCCGCAACGATTACGGCTCGCTGACGACGCCCGATCCGGTGTCGCTGCACAAGCTGCTCGCCGAACTCGCCGATGCCGGCGTCACCCATGCGGCGATGGAAGCTTCCAGCCATGGCCTCGACCAGAGCCGTCTCGACGGCGTGCGCCTTTCGGCCGCCGCCTTCACCAATCTCGGCCGCGACCACATGGACTACCATCCGACGGTCGAGCACTACATGGATTCCAAGATGCGGCTGTTCAATGCCCTGTTGCCGAAGGGCGCGCCGGCGGTGATCTTTGCCGACGACCAATGGTCGGACCAGGCGATTGCCGCCGCCCGCAAGGCAAAGCTCGACGTGCGCACCGTCGGCCGCAAGGGCGACTTCATCTCGCTGAAGCGCGTCGAGCATTTCCGCCACAAGCAATCGGCCGAAGTGCATGTCGGCGACGACATCTTCGAAATCCACATTCCGCTCGCCGGCGACTTCCAGGTGGCGAATGCGCTGGTCGCGGCGGGTCTCGCCATGTCGACCGGCATCGGTGCCAAGGCCGCCTTCTCCGCGCTCGAGAAGCTGCAGGGCGCCTCCGGCCGCCTCGAACTGGTCGGCCAGACCAAGGACGGCGCGCTTGCCTATGTCGACTATGCCCACAAGCCGGATGCGCTGGAAAACGTGCTCGCCTCGGTCCGCCCGTTCACGACCGGCCGCGTCGTCGTGGTCTTCGGCTGCGGCGGCGACCGCGACAAGGGCAAACGTCCGATCATGGGCGAGATCGCCACGCGGCTTGCCGACGTGACGATCGTTACCGACGACAATCCGCGCTCGGAGATCCCCGAGGTCATCCGGGCCGAAATAATGGTTGCGGCCAAGGGCGCGATCGAGATCGGCGATCGTGCCCAGGCGATCCGCACGGCGGTCGGCATGCTGAAGACCGGCGACACGCTGATCGTAGCCGGCAAGGGACACGAGGAGGGCCAGACGATCGGCTCGGTGACGCTGCCCTTCTCGGATCATGCGGAGGTCCGCAAGGCATTGGGAGGCTTGTGATTTGAACTGGCTCTGGACAAGCAGCGATCTCCTGGCCGCGATGAACGGCCGGCCGGTCGGCAGCCTGCCTGAAGGCATCAGCGGGATCTCCATCGACAGCCGTTCGATCGGCAAGGGCGAAGCCTTCTTCGCGATCAAGGGCGACCGGGTCGATGGCCACGACTATGCCGGCATCGCGCTCGCCAACGGCGCGGCGGTGCTCGTCGTCAGCGAAGGCAAGCTGCCGGCGCTCGGACGATTGAATGCACCGATGATCGTCGTCGACGACGTGCTCGAAGCGATAATCCGTCTCGGCTGTGCCGCGCGCGACCGCAGCGCCGCCAAGATCATTGCCGTCACCGGTTCGGTCGGCAAGACCACGACCAAGGAGATGCTGCGCCATGTGCTCAAGCCCCAGGGCCGCGTGCATGCTTCGGTCGCCTCCTTCAACAATCACTGGGGCGTGCCGCTGACGCTGGCGCGCATGCCCGAGGCAACCGATTTCGGTATCTTCGAGATCGGCATGAACCATCCGGGCGAGATCCGGCCGCTGACCGCCATGGTGCGGCCGCATGTGGCCATGGTGACGAGCATCGCCGCCGCCCATCTCGGCAATTTCGAGAGTCTCGACCAAATTGCCGAGGCCAAGGCCGAGATCTTCGAGGGCGTCGTCAATGGCGGCCATGCGCTGATCATTCATGACAGCCCGCAGTACAAGCTTCTGGAAAACGCGGCGGCCGCGGCCGGCGTCAGCCATATCCATTCCTTCGGTGCCAATCCAAAGGCTGAATTCCGGCTGGTCGAGTTCAGCGGCGGTCCGGAAGGCTCCATTCTCTGGGCGGGCATCGGCGGTCGGACGCTTGAGGTCGCGATCGGCGCGCCCGGACGGCACATCGCGGAAAACGCCGTTGCGGTTCTGGCGGCGGTGAAGCTTGCCGGTGCCGATTTCGACTATGCGGCTTCGGCGCTTGCGACCATGCAGGCCGAAACGGGCAGGGGCCGGCGCCATACGCTTGCGATCGGGACCGGCACGCTGAAGCTGATCGACGAGAGCTACAATGCCAATCCGAGCTCGATGCGGGCGGCGATTGCGCTGCTGCGCGACAGCGAACCGCCGGCCGGCGGCCGCCGTGTCGCCGTGCTCGGCGACATGCTGGAGATGGGCGAACATGCCGCCGAGGTGCATGCGGCACTCGCCCGTCCGCTGATCGAGGCCGGGATCACCGACGTCTGGCTTGCCGGACCGTTGATGGCGTATCTGCGTGATGCCCTGCCGCCGGAGGTCTCCGTGATCTACCGCGAGAGCGTCGAGGACCTGAAGTCCTACGCGCTGGCCGCGGTGGCGCCCGGCGACGTCGTCATGGTCAAGTCGTCGAAGGGGACCGGTTGCGCCAAGATCGTGCAGGCACTGATCGAAGCCTATCCGGCGGCGCAAGCCGAAGGATCCGGGGCTGAGGGATAGCCGGCGCGAAACAGGGCCGGCGCTGCCGCCCATGACAGGCGCCGTAGATACGGCCTGGAGTTAGGCGGGCGCGCCCTGACACTTTCGCATGCTGCTGCATAATTCGTTAAATCGGAATCGATTTAAGGGCAAAATCATGCAGCGGACCAAAATGTTGCAGCGACCTTTGCGCGTCTCGTTAGACGCGCGGCGCTGTAATGCGTATCGTTTTTCAGATGATTCTGTTGGACGACGTGTATTACTAAACCTTTGGGGAAAGGTCCCTTATGCTCATATGGCTCGTGGAACTGGCGGACCACTTTCAGTTTTTCAATCTCTTTCGCTACATCACCTTCCGCACGGGTGCGGCGCTCTTCACCTCGGCCATGATCGTCTTCCTGTTCGGCCCGGCCATGATCGCCTCGCTGCGCATCCGCCAGGGCAAGGGCCAGCCGATCCGCGCCGACGGGCCGCAGACGCATTTCAAGAAGGCCGGCACGCCGACCATGGGCGGCCTGATGATCCTTGCCGGCATCGTCGTCTCGTCGCTGCTCTGGGCCGATCTTTCGAGCGTCTATGTGGTCTCGACCCTGCTCGTCACGCTCGGCTTCGGCGCCATCGGCTTTTATGACGACTACCTCAAGGTCACCAAGCAATCGGAGAAGGGCTTTTCCGGCAAGGCGCGCCTCGGCATCGAATTCGTGATCGCGGCGATTGCCGTGTTCTTCATGATGCAGGCCTCGCTTTCGAGTGGTGCGGCCGGTTCCACCTTCGGCTCCTCGGTGACGTTCCCCTTCTTCAAGGACCTCATTCTCAATCTCGGCTATTTCTTCGTGCTGTTCGGCGGCTTCGTCATCGTCGGCGCCGGCAATGCCGTGAACCTGACCGATGGTCTCGACGGCCTGGCGATCGTGCCGGTGATGATCGCCGCTGCCGCCTTCGGCCTGATCTCCTATCTCGCCGGTAACGCCGTCTTCGCCAACTACCTGCAGATCCATTTCGTGCCGGGCACCGGCGAGCTCGCCGTGATCCTCGGCGCCGTCATCGGCGCCGGTCTTGGCTTCCTCTGGTTCAACGCGCCGCCGGCGGCAATCTTCATGGGCGACACCGGTTCGCTGGCACTCGGCGGCCTGATCGGCACCGTCGCCGTCGCCGTCAAGCACGAGATCGTCATGGTCATCATCGGCGGCCTCTTCGTCATGGAGACGCTGTCGGTCATCATCCAGGTCTTCTGGTTCAAGCGCACCGGCCGCCGTGTCTTCCTGATGGCGCCGATCCATCACCACTTCGAAAAGAAGGGCTGGACCGAAAGCCAGGTCGTGATCCGCTTCTGGATCATCGCTGTCATCCTCGCGATGATCGGCCTCTCCACCCTCAAGCTGCGGTGAGCGGACGATGATCCCGGTCACCACATTTAGGGGCAGGAAGGTCGCTCTCTTCGGCCTCGGCGGTTCGGGGCTTGCGACGGCCGAGGCACTGGTCGCCGGCGGCGCCGAGGTCACCGCCTGGGACGACAATCCGGATAGCGTCGCGAAGGCTGCGGCCGCCGGCGTGCCGACGGCGGACCTGCACACGGTCGAGTGGGCCGCTTTTGCCGCCTTCGTACTTTCGCCCGGCGTGCCGCTCACCCATCCGAAGCCGCACTGGACGGTGGATCTCGCCCATGCAGCCGGCGTCGAGATCATCGGCGACGTGGAGCTCTTCGTGCGCGAGCGTCGGGCGCACTCGCCCGATTGCCCCTTCATCGCCATTACCGGCACCAATGGCAAATCGACGACGACGGCGCTGATCGCCCATATCCTCAGGGAAAGCGGCCGCGATACCCAGCTCGGCGGTAATATCGGCACGGCGGTGCTCACCCTTGAGTCCCCGAAAGCCGGCCGCTTCTATGTGGTCGAGTGCTCGTCCTACCAGATCGACCTGGCGCCGACACTGAACCCGACCGCCGGGATCCTGCTCAATTTGACGCCTGATCATCTCGATCGCCATGGCACGATGCAGCATTACGCCGACATCAAGGAGCGGCTGGTTGCCGGCAGCGGCACGGCCATTGTCGGCGTCGACGACAGCTTCTCGGCGCTGATCGCCGACCGCGTCGAACGCGCCGGCACGGAGACGGTGCGGATCTCGCGCCGCCATGTGCTCGCCAACGGTCTCTATGCCGAAGGCTCGCGCATCATGAGAGCCGAAAGCGGCACGGCGAGCCTGTTCGTCGATCTCGACGGCATCCAGACGCTGCGCGGCGGCCACAACGCCCAGAACGCGGCGGCGGCCATTGCCGCCTGCCTTGCGGTCGGTGTCAGCGAGGCGGAGATCCGCGCTGGGCTCAAGAGCTTCCCGGGCCTCAAGCACCGCATGCAGCCGGTTGGACGCAAGGGCGCGGTCGTCTTCGTCAACGACAGCAAGGCGACCAATGCGGATGCAGCGGCCCCGGCGCTTTCGAGCTACGAGCGGATCTACTGGATCGCCGGCGGCCTGCCGAAAGAGGGCGGCATCACGACGCTTGCGCCGTTCTTCCCGAAGATCGTCAAGGCCTATCTGATCGGCGAGGCGGCGCCCGCCTTTGCGGCGACGCTCGGCGAAGCGGTGCCCTACGAGATTTCGGGCACGCTGGAGCAGGCGGTAGCACACGCGGCGGCCGAGGCCGGCAGGGACGAAGCCGGCCCTTCGGCGGTGATGCTATCCCCGGCTTGCGCAAGCTTCGACCAGTATAAGAACTTCGAGGTGCGCGGCGATGCCTTCGTCGGCCATGTGCGCGCGATCGAAGGCGTGACGATGCTGATTTGACGCTGCCCGGTCCAGCGCGCCATCGGCGCGAGGGCCAAGCGGACGTGATGCCGAGGTTTCGGACGTGGGGCGCGACGGGCGCCGGAGAAGGGGACTGACAAGATGGTAAGCCGAGCCGAACGTGGCCCCGTGGCCGACTGGTTCTGGACGATCGACAGGTTCTTTCTGGCGACCTTCATCCTGTTGATGGGCGTCGGCTTCATGCTGTCCTTCGCCGCAAGCCCCGCGGTCGCCGAGCGCATCGGCCTCGACAGCTTCCACTTCGTCAAGCGCCACGCGCTCTTCCTGCTGCCGTCGCTGGTGGTGATGGTCGGCATCTCCTTCCTCTCGCCGCGCCAGGTCAGGCGCGCCGCGATCCTGCTTCTCGGCGGGTCGCTCGCGATGATGGTGCTGGTGCTCTTCATCGGCGAAGAGGTGAAGGGTTCGATGCGCTGGCTTTCGATTGCCGGCATTTCGATCCAGCCGTCGGAATTCATGAAGCCGGCTTTCGTCGTCGTCTGCGCCTGGCTCTTTTCCGAGCACGCGCGCCAGCCGGAAATCCCTGGCAATCTCTTTGCCATCCTGCTTTTCGGCATCGTCGCAGCGCTTCTCGTCGCCCAGCCCGACCTTGGCCAGACGATCCTGACGACCGCGGTCTGGGGCGGCATGTTCTTCATGGCCGGCATGCCCTGGCTCTGGATCATCCTGCTCGGCAGCGCGGCGGTCGGCGGCTTCTTCGTCGCCTATACGATGCTGCCGCACGTGGCGGCCCGTATCGACAAGTTCCTGACGGGCGAGGGCGATACCTTCCAGATGGACACGGCGCGCGAGGCGATCATCCGCGGCGACTGGTTCGGGCGCGGCCCGGGCGAGGGTATCGTCAAGCGCATCATCCCGGACAGCCACACCGACTTCGTCTTCTCCGTTGCGGCCGAGGAATTCGGCATCGTCTTCTGCATGGTCATCGTGCTGATCTTCGCCTTCCTGGTGATGCGCGGCCTCAACCACGCTTTCCGCGAGCGCAACGACTTCAACCGGTTCGCCGTTGCCGGCCTGGTTCTCCAGATCGGCATCCAGTCGATGATCAACATCGGCGTGAACCTCGAACTGCTTCCGGCCAAGGGCATGACCCTGCCGCTGATCTCCTATGGTGGCTCGTCCATGGTGGCGATCTGCGTCACGGCCGGCTTCATCCTGGCGCTGACGCGTCACCGCCCGGAGAAGCGCGCCGTGGAGCGCAGCCTGTTTCGGTCCGGCATTGGCGTGCCGGCGGAGTAAAACATGACTAAAGGCATCATCCTGCTTGCCGCCGGCGGTACCGGCGGCCATCTCTTTCCGGCGGAGGCGCTGGCCCACGAACTGAAAGCCAAGGGCTATTCGGTGCATCTCGTCACCGACAGCCGCGCCGAGCGCTATGCCGGCAAGTTCCCGGCCGACGAGGTGCATGTCGTGCCCTCGGCGACGATCGGCTCGAAGAACCCGATCAGCGTGGCGAAGTCGCTGTGGACGCTTTGGACCGGCATGCGCGCCGCACGCCGACTGATCGCGCGGCTGAAGCCGAAGGCCGTCGTCGGCTTCGGCGGTTATCCGACCGTGCCGCCGCTGCTGGCCGCAACCGGCATGGGCGTGCCGTCCCTGATCCACGAGCAGAATGCGGTCATGGGCCGGGCCAACAAAGCGCTGGCGTCCCGCGTCAAGGCGATCGCCGGCGGTTTCCTGCCGGAGGGTACCGGCGCCTTTGCCGCCAAGACCGTGACAACCGGCAATCCGGTTCGCCCGGCGGTGCTCGCCGCGGCCAGCACGCCGTATGCCGCTGCAACAGGCGAAGCGCCGTTCCATCTCGTCGTCTTCGGCGGCAGCCAGGGCGCGCAATTTTTCTCCAAGGCGATCCCGCAGGCGATCTGCCGGCTGGACGATGCGCTTCGCCACCGGCTCAAAGTCACGCAGCAGGCGCGGCCGGAAGACAAGGACGGCGTGATCGCGACCTACGAGAAGCTCGGCGTGCCGGCCGAGGTCTCGCCCTTCTTCACCGACATGGCCGAGCGCATTGCCGGCGCGCAGCTCGTCATTTGCCGCTCCGGCGCCTCGACGGTATCGGAACTTTCGGTCATCGGCCGTCCGGCGATCCTGGTGCCCTATCCCTACGCGCTCGATCACGACCAGGCCGCCAATGCCGCAGCACTCGCCGCCAAAGACGGCGCGCGGGTGATCGCCCAGTCCGAACTGACGGCAGATCGTCTCGCCGGCATCCTCAAGGATGCGGTCGACAATCCACAATCACTCGCGCAGATGGCAGCAAATGCTCGGGAAACCGGCAAGCCGGACGCAGCGAGCTTGCTTGCATCCCTCGTAGAGGCTATTGCCAGCGGTTTGACAGTCGAGAAATTCAGGGAAACACGCTCATGAAAATGCCGAAAACCATCGGGCTGGTCCATTTCATCGGTATCGGCGGCATAGGCATGAGCGGTATTGCCGAAGTGCTGCACAATCTCGGCCATCGCGTCCAGGGCTCCGACCAGGCCGATAGCGCCAATGTGCAGCGCCTGCGCGCCAAGGGCATCGAGGTCTTCGTCGGCCACA
Source organism: Ensifer sp. VA4 (assembly GCF_055710065.1). NCBI lineage: Bacteria > Pseudomonadati > Pseudomonadota > Alphaproteobacteria > Hyphomicrobiales > Rhizobiaceae > Ensifer > Ensifer sp. VA4. Next base: position 105,796 of record NZ_JBVQPO010000012.1, read on the forward strand.
AGGCCGAGAACATCGGCGACGCCGAGGTGATCGTCGTCTCGACCGCGATCAAGAAGAACAATCCGGAGCTGATTGCCGCGCGCGAAAAATTCCTGCCCGTCGTGCGCCGCGCCGAAATGCTCGCCGAACTGATGCGCTTCCGCAACGCGATCGCGATCGGCGGCACGCATGGCAAGACGACGACGACATCCATGGTCGCGGCGCTGCTCGAGGCCGGCGGGCTCGATCCGACCGTCATCAACGGCGGCATCATCAACGCCTATGGCACCAATGCCCGCATGGGCGAGGGCGAGTGGATGGTGGTGGAGGCCGACGAATCCGACGGCACCTTCCTGAAGCTGCCGGCCGATGTCGCCATCGTCACCAACATCGACCCCGAACATCTCGACCACTACGGCAATTTCGACGCGGTGCGCGCGGCCTTCCGCCAGTTCGTCGAGAACGTGCCCTTCTACGGCTTCGGCGTGCTCTGCCTCGACCATCCGGAAGTGCAGGCCATGGTCGCCAAGATCGAGGATCGCAAGGTCGTCACCTATGGCGAGAACCCGCAGGCCGACGTGCGTTTCCACAACATCCGCATGGACAACGGCACCTCCATCTTCGACATCGAGATCCGCCGCCGCCGCACCGGCCAGGTGATCGAGATGAAGGATCTCACGCTGCCGATGCCGGGCCGTCACAATGTCTCCAACGCGACGGCCGCCATCGCCGTCGCCCAGCGCCTTGGCATCAGCCCGGAGGCGATCGCCAAGGGGCTCGCCTCCTTCGGCGGCGTCAAGCGCCGCTTCACGCTTACCGGCAAATGGAACGGCGTGCGCGTCTATGACGACTACGGCCACCATCCGGTCGAGATCAAGGCGGTGCTGAAGGCAGCGCGCGAGGCCTGCCAGGGCCGGATCATTGCCGTGCACCAGCCGCATCGCTATAGCCGCCTTTCGAGCCTGTTCGAGGAATTTTCCGCCTGCTTCAACGATGCCGACACGGTCCTGATCGCGCCGGTCTATGCGGCCGGCGAAGACCCGATCCCGGGCGCAACCTCCGAGGAACTGGTGGATCGCATCAAGGCCGGCGGCCATCGTGACGCCCGTTACGTCGCCGGTCCGGAAGCAATTGCGCCTGTTGTCAGCAAGATTGCGCAGCCCGGCGATTTTGTGGTTCTCTTGGGGGCTGGCAGCATCACCTACTGGGCGGCTGCCCTGCCAAAAGAACTCGCGGATATTTCAGGAATTTGAGCATGAAACAGGTCAACGGTCAGAAACTACTCGATGCGCTCGGAAGCGGTGTCAGCGCCGTTCGTGGCCGCATTACGCCCGATGCGCCGATGGATCGCGTCACCTGGTTCCGCGCCGGCGGTCTTGCCGAGCTGATGTTCCAGCCGCATGACACGGATGATCTCGTCACCTTCCTGAAGCTCGTTCCGGAAGACGTGCCGGTCATGGTCGTCGGCGTCGGCTCGAACCTGCTCGTGCGCGACGGCGGCATTCCCGGCGTCGTCATCCGCCTCTCGGCCAAGGGCTTCGGTGATCTGGAACTGGTCGGCGAAAACCGCATCAAGGCCGGCGCCATCTGCCCGGACAAGAACATCGCGGCCATGGCGCTCGATCACGGCATCGGCGGCTTCTATTTCTTCTATGGCATCCCCGGCTCGATCGGCGGGGCGCTGCGCATGAATGCCGGCGCCAACGGCTCGGAAACGCGCGAGCGCGTCGTCGAGGTTCATGCGGTCGACCGCCACGGCAAGCAGCATGTGCTGTCGAATGCCGACATGGGCTACGCTTACCGCCACTCGGCGGCGGCGAAGGATCTGATCTTCACCCATGCGGTCTTCGAGGGCTACGCCGAGGACAAGAACAAGATCCGCACCGACATGGATGCCGTGCGCCACCACCGCGAGACGGTGCAGCCGATCCGCGAGAAGACCGGCGGCTCGACCTTCAAGAACCCGGAGGGTCACTCGGCCTGGAAGCTGATCGACGAGGCGGGCTGCCGCGGTCTGATGATCGGCAGCGCGCAGATGTCGCCGATGCACTGCAATTTCATGATCAATACCGGACAGGCGACCGGCTATGAGCTCGAATATCTTGGCGAAACGGTGCGCCAGCGCGTGCTGGAACATTCCGGCGTGCGGCTCGAATGGGAAATCAAGCGCATCGGCAACTTCATGCCGGGCTACGAGATCAAGGAATTCCTCGGCCGCGGCATCGCCTGAGGCGGCGAGACGATCAGGGAAGGGCCGTGGCGGAGACGCTGCGGCCCTTCCTGTTTGTGGTCGGCCGCGCCTGCGCGGGCCGAGCCGAAATCAGGCCGAAACCTCTTCTTCCGTCGACAGCACCAGGCACAGCAGCGTGATGGCGGCGGCGGCCAGCAGGTAGTAGCCGACATAATCGAGGCTGTAGTTGGTGGCGAGCCAGGTGGCGATGTAGGGCGCCAGCGACGCGCCGAAGATGCCGGCGAGGTTGAAGGTCATCGAGGCGCCGGTGTAGCGCACCGAGGTCGGGAAGGGGGCGGCAAGCGCCGCGCCGATCGGGCCGTAGGTAAGGCCCATGAGACCGAGGCCGATGATCGAGAACAGGAAGGCGCCGCCGAGACCGCCAGAAAGCAGCGGGGCCATGAAGATGCCGAAGACCCCGATGCCGATCGTCGCAAGGATCAGCACCAGGCGGCGGCCGAAACGGTCCGAGAGGATGCCGGCAACCGGGATCATCAGACCGAAGAAGACGACGCCGGTCATCTGCACGACGAGGAACTGCTCACGCGAATAACCGAGCTTCGCCGTGCCCCAGGAGAGCGAGAAGACGGTCATCAGATAGAAGAGCACGAAGGTTGCGAGCGCCACGAAGGTGCCGAGCACCAGGCTGCGCTTGTGCGAACGCAAGATCTCGGCGATCGGCACCTGCACGCGCTCGTGCTTGTCGACCGCTTTCTGGAACTCCGGCGTCTCGGTGATCTTCAGGCGGACATAGAGGCCGACGGCGACGAGCAGGATGCTGGCGATGAAGGGCACGCGCCAGCCCCAGGCGAGGAAGGCTTCGTCGTTCATCACTTCGCCGAGGACCAGGAAGGTGCCGGCCGAGAGGATGAAGCCGATCGGCGCGCCGAGCTGCGGGAACATGGCGTACCAGCTGCGCTTGCCCTCGGGCGCGTTTTCGGTGGCGAGCAGCACGGCGCCGCCCCATTCACCACCGAGGCCGAGACCCTGGCCGAAGCGGCACAGCGCCAAGAGCAGCGGCGCGGCGACGCCGATCGACGCATAGGTCGGCAGCAGACCGATGACGACGGTGGAGATTCCCATGGTCATCAGCGCTGCCACCAGGGTCGCCTTGCGGCCGACCTTGTCGCCGAAATGGCCGAAGACCACGGCGCCGAAGGGGCGGGCGAAGAAGGCGATCGAGAAGGTCGCGAAGGATTGCAGCATTGCCGAAGTCGGATCGGCCGAGGGGAAGAAGAGGTGCGGGAAAACGAGCACCGCGGCTGTGGCGTAAACGTAGAAGTCGAAGAATTCGATGGTCGTGCCGACGAGGCTTGCGAACAGCACCCGGGCAGGGGAGTTCACTGCCGCGTGGCTCAACGCATTGTCCTTCGGCGACAGGATGGTTGTCGCGTCTGTCATTATCATGGTTCCTGATATGGATGTGGTGCCGTCCTGGGAGGCGGACTGCACTTCATAGTCTGCAGCGGCCTTTGCGCGTCTGGTCGGCCGCGCGGCGCCGCAGGCGTCTTAACGCAAGTTTCGGCATGGCGAAACCCTGATATTGTAAGAAATGCGAACGATCTTGGCGTCGTGCGCAGTATTATTCCGCCAACGCATGGCTCATCGGAAAAGTGCTTGGGTCTGCCTCTTCGTTAGGCGGGGCGATTTGTGAACCTCGCCTATTACGGGTGTCAGCTTCTTAGGACAACCGAGCTTGACCAGAATCAATTTGTGGCAAACTCTCGGCGGCCGAAGCGATCGGCTTCGTTTTCTTCAGGAGCGAATGCATGTTCAAAAGGCTTTCTGCGGAGTTTCTCGGTACATTCTGGCTCGTTTTCGGTGGTTGCGGCAGCGCGGTGCTGGCGGCGGCCTTTCCTGAGGTCGGCATCGGCCTGCTCGGCGTCTCCTTCGCCTTTGGCCTCACCGTGCTCACCATGGCCTATGCGGTCGGTGGCATTTCCGGCGGACACTTCAATCCGGCGGTCTCGGTGGGATTGACGGTCGCCGGCAAGTTTCCGGCGCAGAAGCTCGTCGGCTACGTCATCTCCCAGGTGCTCGGCGCCATCGCCGCAGCCACCGTGCTCTATCTGATCGCCAGCGGCAAGGCCGATTTCCAGCTCGGCGGCTTCGCCGCCAACGGCTATGGAGAACACTCGCCGGGCGGCTATTCGCTGACGGCGGCGCTCGTCACCGAAGTGGTGATGACCTTCTTCTTCCTGTTCATCATTCTCGGCGCCACACACGGCCGGGTGCCCGCCGGTTTCGCGCCGATCGCCATCGGCCTTTCGCTAACCCTGATCCACCTTGTCTCGATCCCGGTGACGAACACCTCGGTCAATCCGGCTCGTTCGACGGGGCAGGCGCTGTTCGTCAGCGATTGGGCGCTGGCGCAGCTGTGGCTTTTCTGGGTGGCGCCGATCGTCGGCGCGGCAATCGCCGGCATCGTCTGGAAGATCGTCGGCGACGACGACTAAGACGCGCATGACATCGTCAGAATGGAGCCCGCCGCCTCGTTTGCGGCGGGTTTTTCATTTTTTCGCTTGTTATGCATTTGATTCAGGATCGCTCCGCAACCCCTTGATCTCCCGCTAAAATGCCTCGTCGTATACGCGCGTGTGCATGTGATGCGCGTTTCATTTCCCGACTAAGGTTAACGAAAGTAAACGGTTCGTTAACCATAATGACGCTCTAGTGCCCCCAATGGCGTGGTGACTCGCGAAAGCCGGAATCAGCCAGACGCAAGGAAACCTTGCGATAGTGGCGTATTGTTTGGGGGTTTGAATGAGCGGCAAGCATGTGGCTGTCCTGATGGGCGGATTTTCTTCGGAGCGACCGGTTAGCCTGTCGTCCGGGACTGCCTGCGCGGATGCCCTCGAGGCCGCCGGCTACCGCGTCACCCGAATCGATGTCGATCGCAACGTTGCCGAAGTGCTGGCGGCGCTTCGCCCGGATGTCGCCTTCAATGCTCTTCACGGCCCGTTCGGCGAGGACGGCACGATCCAGGGCATCCTCGAATATCTGGAAATTCCGTACACCCATTCCGGCGTACTCGCCTCGGCGCTCGCCATGGACAAGGCTCAGGCGAAGCACGTCGCGGCTGCCGCCGGCATTCCGGTGGCGGAGGCGCAGGTGATGGATCGCCACGCTTTTGGTCCGAAGCATCCAATGAAGCCGCCCTATGTCGTCAAGCCGGTCCGCGAGGGCTCGAGCTTCGGCGTCGTCATCGTCAAGGAAGATCAGTCCCATCCGCCGCAGGTGGTGACTTCGAGCGAATGGCGCTACGGCGACCGAATCATGGTCGAGCGTTATGTCGCCGGTCGCGAACTGACCTGTGGCGTCATGGGCGATCGGGCGCTCGGCGTCACCGAGATCATCCCGCAGGGCCATGCCTTCTACGATTACGACTCCAAGTACGTAAAAGGCGGTTCTCGCCACGTCATTCCGGCACAGATTTCACCAAATATTTACCAAAAAATACAAACACTCGCTCTGAAGGCGCATCAGGCAATCGGTTGCCGCGGCGTCAGCCGATCCGACTTTCGTTTCGATGACAGTTCCTCCGGTGAGGGCGAGCTGATCTGGCTGGAAATCAACACCCAGCCCGGCATGACGCCAACCTCCCTGGTGCCCGAGATGGCCGCGCATGCCGGCTATGGCTTCGGCGAGTTTTTGAGTTGGATGGTGGAGGAAGCGTCGTGTTTGCGTTGAGGGGCAGAAGGGGCAGGAGGGTTCGTCACCTCGATGGCGCTGCAGCCGTCGATGTGGACGGCGGCCGCGTACTGCCGCGCCCGCTCCGCCGGGTCGTGCGTTTCCTCGTCAGCCTCGGAACCGGCCGTATTCGCTTCCCGGCGCATACGGGCACGGTCTCGGCGATCGCGTTCTTCGCGGCGACCGGCTTCTACGGCATGTCGCTCGGCGGACACACGCAGAATTTCGCCCAGGTCTCGACCACGGCTGCGGGCTTCGCCATCGAAGACGTCAAGGTTTCCGGCAACGAGCAGACCTCCGAGATCGACATCCTCCAGCAGCTCGGCCTCGACGGCACGACGTCGCTGGTGGCGCTCGACATTGCCGAGGCGCGCAAGCTGATCGCCGAATTGCCCTGGGTGCAGGGTGTCACCGTCCGCAAGGTCTATCCGGGCACGATCGAGGTCAACCTGACCGAGCGCAAGGCCTTCGGCATCTGGCAGCACGGTTCCGATCTTTCGCTGATCGAAAGAAGCGGCAGCGTGATCGCGCCCCTGCGCGACAACAAGTTCGCGGCCTTGCCGCTGTTCGTCGGCCGCGATGCCGAAACGGCGGCTGCCGATTTCTACGACGAGTTTTCCCGCTGGCCGGAGATCCGCTCGCGGGTGAAGGCCTTCGTCCGCGTCGCCGGTCGCCGCTGGGACCTGCGCCTCGACAACGGCATCGTCGTCAAGTTGCCGGAGCACGACGTCGCACGCGCGATGCAGGTGCTCTCCGACATGGAAAGCCAGCACCAGCTCCTCGAGCGCGACATCGCTGCCGTGGATCTGAGGCTTGAGGATCGAACCACAGTTCAGTTGACGCCGGATGCAGTCGCCCGGCGCGAGGTTGCCTTGAAGGCGAGGGACAAAATGCTGAAGGCGCAGGAGACCGAGAAGAAGAAAGAGGGCCGCATATGAGTCTGTTCGGTTCCTCCAGCTTTGGCCTGCCGCGCCTGAAGCCGCTTTCTTCGAAGCGGTCTCATGTCGTCTCGGTGCTGGATATCGGTTCGACCAAGGTGGTCTGCATGATCGGCCGGCTGACTCCGCGCGCCGAGAGCCAGATCCTCCCGAACCGCACCCACAACGTCGAAATCATCGGCATCGGCCATCAGAAGTCGCGGGGCGTCAAGAACGGCGTCGTCGCCGATCTCGATGCGGTCGAAAGCGTCGTGCGGCTGGCGGTGGATGCGGCCGAGCGTATGGCCGGCCTTACCATCGACAGCCTGATCGTCAACGTTTCGGCCGGCCGGCTGCAGAGCGACGTCTACACCGCGACGATCGATCTCGGCGGCCAGGAAGTCGACGCCAACGATTTGCGCAAGGTTCTGTCGGCCGCTGGCCAGCAGTCGCTGCGCTCCGACCGCGCCATCCTGCACTCGCTGCCGACGGGCTTCTCGCTCGATGGCGAACGCGGCATCCGTGATCCGCTCGCCATGTTCGGCGACGTTCTCGGCGTCGACATGCACGTGCTGACGGCCGAACGGGCGGCGCTGAAGAACCTGGAACTCTGCGTCAACCGCGCGCACCTCTCGGTCGAGGGCATGGTGGCGACCCCCTATGCCAGCGGTCTTGCCGCGCTCGTCGACGATGAGGTCGAACTCGGCTGCGCCGCGATCGACATGGGCGGCGGCACGACGACGATCTCGGTTTTCGCCGAAGGCAAGCTCGTCCATGCCGACGCCGTCAGCCTCGGCGGCCATCATGTCACGACGGATCTGGCGCGCGGTCTTTCGACCCGCATCGAGGACGCCGAGCGGCTGAAGGTCGTGCACGGCTCGGCGCTGCCGAACAGCGCCGACGAGCGCGACATCGTCTCGGTTCCGCCGATCGGCGAGGACGACCGCGACCAGCCGACGCACGTGCCGCGCGCGCTCGTCTCGCGCATCGTGCGCGCCCGCATCGAAGAGACGCTGGAACTCATCCGCGATCGCATCCAGCGCTCGGGCTTCAGTCCGATCGTCGGCAAGCGCATCGTTCTGACGGGCGGCGCAAGCCAGCTCACGGGCCTGCCGGAAGCGGCGCGCCGCATCCTCGCCCGCAATGTTCGCATCGGCCGTCCGCTCGGGGTTTCCGGGCTGCCGGCGGCCGCCAAGGGCCCGGCCTTCTCCACGGCGGTCGGCCTGATGATCTATCCGCAGGTCGCCGACCTCGAGACCCATGCCTCCCACGGCGGCATGTTCGCGGGGCTCGGCGCCGGCAACGGCCGCATCGCCCGCATGGGCCAATGGCTGAAGGAGAGCTTTTGAGTACCGTTCGGCGCCGACAGGAATGGTGCCGGACGAAGACAAACTAAGACTTTGAGAGATTTGGCCGGCTCGGCAAGGCGGCCAGAAAACAGAAGGAACGGGTACAATGACTATCAACTTGCAGAAGCCGGATATCACGGAGCTGAAGCCGCGCATCACCGTCTTTGGTGTGGGTGGCGGTGGCGGCAACGCCGTCAACAACATGATCACCGCAGGCCTCCAGGGCGTCGATTTCGTCGTCGCCAATACCGACGCCCAGGCGCTGACCATGACCAAGGCCGAGCGGATCATCCAGATGGGCGTCGCCGTCACCGAAGGTCTCGGCGCCGGTTCGCAGCCGGAAGTCGGCCGTGCGGCCGCCGAAGAGTGCATCGATGAGATCATCGACCACCTGAACGGCACCCATATGTGCTTCGTCACCGCCGGCATGGGCGGCGGCACCGGCACGGGTGCAGCCCCGATCGTCGCCCAGGCCGCCCGCAACAAGGGCATCCTGACCGTCGGCGTCGTCACCAAGCCGTTCCACTTCGAAGGCGCGCGCCGCATGCGGCTTGCCGACCAGGGCATTGCCGAACTGCAAAAGTCGGTCGACACCCTGATCGTCATCCCGAACCAGAATCTCTTCCGTATCGCCAACGACCGCACGACCTTCGCGGACGCCTTCGCGATGGCCGACCAGGTTCTCTATTCGGGCGTTGCCTGCATCACCGACCTCATGGTCAAGGAAGGCCTCATCAACCTCGACTTCGCCGACGTCCGCTCGGTGATGCGTGAAATGGGCCGCGCGATGATGGGTACCGGCGAAGCTTCGGGTGAAGGCCGCGCACTGGCCGCTGCCGAAGCCGCGATCGCCAACCCGCTGCTCGACGAGACCTCGATGAAGGGCGCCCAGGGCCTGCTGATCTCGATCACCGGCGGCCGCGACCTGACGCTGTTCGAACTCGACGAAGCTGCAACCCGTATTCGCGAAGAAGTCGACCCGGATGCCAACATCATCCTCGGCGCGACGTTCGACGAAGAACTCGAAGGCCTGATCCGCGTCTCGGTCGTCGCCACCGGCATCGACCGCACGGCCGCGGAGGTGGCGGGCCGTTCCGCCGACTTTCGTCCGGTAGCGTCCAAGCCGGCCGTTCGTCCGTCCGCCGCCATTCCTGCCCAGCAGCCGCAGCCGGTTGCCCAGCACCAGCCGGCCCCGGTTCACCAGCCGGTCATGCAGCAGCCCGTCGCCCAGCCGGCGCAGCAGCCGGTGCAGCAGCAGCCGTCCGTCGATCACATCGCCGCTGCCATCCGCGAAGCCGAAATGGAGCGGGAGCTGGACATCGCGACCCGCGCCGCACAGGCTCCGGCTCCGGTTCAGCCGGCGCATGAGGAAAACTTCCGTCCCCAGAGCAAGCTTTTCGCCGGTGCAGCACCGGTAGAGGCCGCTCCGGTGATGCGCCAGCCGCAGCCGCAGATGCAGCCGGCTCAGCCTCAGCCCCAGCCGCAGCCGGTGATGCGCCAGGAGCCCGTTGCTCCGGTCATGCGCCAGCAGCCGGAACAGGTTCGCATGCCGAAGGTCGAAGACTTTCCGCCGGTCGTGAAGGCCGAGATGGACCGCCGCGCCCAGCCGGCAGCGCCGATTGCGGAAGAGCGTGGCCCGATGGGTCTCCTCAACCGCATCACCAGCTCGCTCGGCCTGCGTGAGCGCGAGCAGACCCCCGCGGCAGCCGACATGACGGCTTCCGCACCGAGTGCTGCTTCCCAGCAGCGCCGGCCGCTCTCGCCGGAAGCGAGCCTCTATGCGCCGCGTCGCGGCCAGCTTGACGATCACGGTCGCGTTTCGCCGCAGGCGCGCCCGCACGAAGATGATCAGCTCGAAATCCCGGCGTTCCTGCGCCGTCAGTCGAACTGATTGGAAGGCCCGTACCTTCACCTTGCCGAATGCCCGGGCAACTGCCCGGGCATTTTTGCATTTTCTTCATCATTTCAGATGTTTGAATCAATGTTACGGACCGTCGCAAATGCGTAACAAAGCGAAACGAACAGTGATTTGGAATGGTGCCTCCAAACTCTTATTTTCAGACTTGGAATTGGGGACGCATGCGATTCGATCAAGCGCTGTCTGTTCGGAACGCAGAGGATCGGACTTTGTGCCGAGACTCTCGGACGCCTTGTTTGTGCCCTGAAGTTTGCTGCGTCCGCCAGCGGGTTTTGGCCATCGGCCACAGGTATTGAAAGTGACGAGAATGGGAATCGAATTGCTCGGGTTTCAGACGACGATTGCAAGCCCGGTAACGCTCAAGGGAATTGGCGTTCACTCCGGTGCGGAAGTGTCGATCACCTTCCATCCGGCGGAAGCGGATGCGGGCATCGTTTTCCAGCGCGTTCTGGCCAATGGCCGGGTCTGCGAATACAAGGCGGTTTCCTCGCAGGTCGGCAACACCGATCTCTGCACCGTTCTCGGCATGTCGCCGGCAGCGTCGATCGCCACGATCGAACACGTGATGGCTGCGATCTACGCCCTCGGCCTCGACAACCTGACGATCGAAGTGCACGGCGCCGAAATGCCGATCATGGACGGCAGCTCCGAACCCTTCATCGACGCGATCGAGCAGGTGGGCGTTCGCGCCCTTGCGGTCAAGCGCCGCTACATCCGCATCATCAAGCCGGTGCGCATCGAATCGGGCGCCTCCTGGTCGGAGTTCACGCCGTATGACGGCATGCGCTTCGAGGTCGAAATCGACTTCGATTCCCCGCTGATCGGCCGCCAGTCCTGGAAGGGCGACATGACGCCGTCGGTCTTCAAGCGCGAACTGTCGCGCGCCCGCACCTTCGGCTTCATGCGTGACGTCGAGCGGCTCTGGGCCGCCGGTTTTGCGCTCGGCTCCTCGCTCGAAAACTCGGTCGTCATTTCCGACGACAACACGGTGATCAACGTCGAGGGCCTGCGTTACACCGACGAATTCGTTCGTCACAAGACGCTCGACGCGGTCGGCGATCTCTCGCTCGCCGGCGCGCCGTTCATCGGCTGCTACCGCTCCTATCGCGGCGGCCACAAGATGAACGCCAACGCCCTGAAGGCGCTCCTCAGCGACCCGACGGCCTATGAAGTCGTCGAGACCGCGACCCCGCGCCAGCGCACCCGCGCGCGCGATATGGTTGCAGTTGCAGTTCCGGGCTTCGCGCCTTGGTCCGCATAACAAAAAAAGTCATCATCTCCTCCAGTCGCCGGCCGAAAGGCCGGCATTTTCATGATAGGGCCGCCACAAATTTGCATGAATCACCGATCATGACGTTGCGGTCTCAAGGTAACTTGCTCTAAAAGCGCATGTCTGGCGGGGTCCATGCCCCCAGAGTGGAACGGGAATATCCGATGGTTCTTGCAGTTTCTGTTGATCTGAGAAAATCAGCGCGCGTCGTCGCCGTGATCGTCGCGGCCATTGCCGGCAGCGCCCTGATTACCGCCTGCCAGAACGATCCGTATATCGACATCACCAAGCTGACGGCGGAGACGGATCCGCCGGAAGTGCTCTACAATCAGGGCCTTGCCAACCTCAATGCGGGCAAGACGACGGAAGCGTCGCGCAAGTTCGAAGCGCTCGATCGCCAGCATCCGTTCTCGGAATATGCCCGCAAGGCGCTGGTCATGAACGCCTTCGTTTCCTACCGAAACGGCCAATACCAGGACGCGATCAACGCCACCGGCCGTTACCTCAATCTCTATCCGCAGTCGGAAGACGCGGCCTATGCGCAGTACATCCAGGGGCTGGCCTATACCAAGCAGATCCCCGCGGTGACGCAGGACCAGAAGCCGGCGCTGAAGGCGATCGAGGCCATGCAGGCGGTCGTTGATCGTTACCCGGACTCCGAATATGTCGACGACGCCAAGTCGAAGATCCGCTTTGCCCGCGACCAGCTCGCCGGCAAGGAAATGCAGGTCGGCCGCTACTATCTCGAGCGCAAGGAATATCTCGCGGCGGTATCGCGCTTCCGCGTCGTCATCGAGCAGTACCCGAACACCAACCAGGTGGAAGAGGCGCTGGCGCGTCTGACCGAGGCCTATTTCGCGATGGGCGTGACCCAGGAGGCGCAGACCGCTGCCGCCGTTCTCGGCCACAACTATCCCGACAGCCAGTGGTACGCCGATTCCTTCAAGCTGCTGCAGTCCGGCGGTTTGGAGCCGCGTGAAAGCGGCAACTCCTGGATTTCGCGCGCTGCCAAGAACCTCATCGGCGCCTGATCCTTATCGGCGCCCGTCAAGGAAGATACGAACCCGGATGCTCGCCCAGCTTTCGATCCGCGATATCGTCCTGATTGAACGGCTTGATCTGGCTTTCGACGCCGGGCTCTCGGTGCTGACCGGTGAAACCGGTGCCGGCAAATCCATCCTGCTCGACAGCCTGTCGCTGGCCCTTGGCGGCCGCGGCGACGGTTCGCTGGTGCGCCACGGCTCGGACAAGGGACAAGTGACGGCGGTCTTCGACGTGCCCGCCGGCCATTCGGCGCGGCTGATGCTCAACGAGAACGGCATCGACGATGATGGCGACCTGATCTTCCGTCGCGTCCAATCGGCGGACGGCCGCACCAAGGCCTATGTCAACGACCAGCCGATCAGTGTCCAGCTCATGCGCCAGCTCGGGCAGACGCTCGTCGAGATACACGGGCAGCACGACGACCGTGCGCTTGTCGACATCGACGCGCACCGTACATTGCTCGACGCCTTCGGCGGCACCTCCGACGAGGCGCAACATGTCGGCAATCTCTTCCGGGCCTGGAAGGACGCCGAGCGCGGCTTGAAGAAGCATCGCGAACGCGTCGAGGCTGCCGCGCGCGAGGCGGATTTCCTGCGTTCCTCGGTCGAGGAGCTGGAAAAGCTCAATCCCCGCGACGGCGAAGAGGACGAACTTGCCGAGAAGCGGGCGCGGATGATGAAATCCGAGCGCATCGCCGGCGACATCAGCGAGGCCTCGGAGTTCCTGAACGGCAATGCGTCCCCGGTTCCGCTGATCGCGTCGCTGGTGCGTCGCCTGGAGCGCAAGAGCCACGAGGCGCCGGGCCTGCTCGAAGAGACGGTGGAGCTGCTCGACGGTGCGCTGAACCAGCTCTCCGATGCGCAGATGGCTGTCGAGCGTGCGCTTCGCAACACCGAATTCGACCCGAAGGAGCTGGAGCGGGTGGAGGAGCGGCTGTTCGCGCTGCGTGCCGCCAGCCGCAAATACTCGGTTCCGGTGACCGAGCTGCCGGCACTCGCCGTGCGCATGATTTCCGATCTTGCCGATCTCGATGCCGGCGAGGAAAGGCTGAAACAGCTCGAAGGCCAGGTCGGCGTCGCCAAGGCGGCTTTCGACGCGTCGGCGCGCTCGCTCTCGGAAAAGCGCCACCGCACGGCGTCGGCGCTTTCCGCCGCGGTCATGGCCGAGCTGCCGGCGCTGAAGCTCGAACGCGCACGCTTCATGGTGGAAGTCGCAAGCGATCCGGCGCAGGCGACGGCCGAAGGCATCGATCTCGTCGAGTTCCACGTGCAGACCAATCCGGGTACGCGGCCGGGGCCGATCATGAAGGTCGCCTCGGGCGGCGAGCTCTCGCGCTTCCTGCTGGCGCTGAAGGTGGCGCTTGCCGATCGCGGCTCGGCGCCGACGCTCGTCTTCGACGAAATCGACACCGGTGTCGGCGGTGCGGTGGCCGATGCCATCGGCCAGCGGCTGAAGCGGCTTTCGAGCACCGTCCAGGTGCTCTCCGTCACCCACGCGCCGCAGGTGGCCGCGCGCGCCGCGACGCATCTCCTGATCTCCAAGGGTCCGTCGGCCGAGAAGGCCGAGACGATCTCCACCCGCGTCGCCCGCATGGACGACAAGGCACGCACCGAGGAGATCGCCCGCATGCTGGCCGGCGCCTCGATCACCGAAGAGGCGAGGGCGGCAGCGGCGCGCCTGCTCTCGGGGAACGGTTAGCGCCAGCGGCGTTGCTCTTTTCTTTCCCGATAGTTGCTCTACAAAACGACTCCGAATCCGGAGTCGTCGCGCATGTCCAAAGAATTGAAACCCGTCGAGAATCTCAACGAAACGGAAGCGGCCGAAGAGCTCGCTTTTCTCGCCGCCGAGCTCGCCCGTCACGATGCGCTCTATCACGGTGAGGACGCGCCGGAGATTTCGGATGCGGACTATGATGCGCTGAAGCGGCGCAACGATGCGATCGAGGCGCGTTTTCCGGCGCTCGTCCGCGAGGACAGCCCGTCGAAGAAGGTGGGGGCGGCGCCTTCGCTCACCTTCCAGCCGGTCGTGCACGCCCGGCCGATGCTGTCGCTCGACAATACCTTTTCGGATGAGGACGCGCGCGATTTCGTGGCGTCGGTCTATCGCTTCCTCGGGCAGCTTCCGGACCATTCGATCGCGTTTACCGCGGAGCCGAAGATCGACGGCCTCTCCATGTCGCTGCGCTACGAGAACCGCCGGCTGGTAACGGCTGCGACCCGCGGCGACGGCACGACCGGCGAAAACGTCACCGCCAATATTCGCACCATCGCCATGATCCCGCAGACGCTGCCGGCGGGCGCCCCCGATATCGTCGAGGTGCGCGGCGAGGTCTACATGGCGAAATCGGACTTTGCCGCGCTCAACGCCGAGATGGCGGCGCTCGGCAAGCCGCTCTATGTCAATCCGCGCAACACCGCCTCCGGCTCGCTGCGCCAGCTCGACGCCAAGGTGACCGCCAGCCGCAAGCTGCGCTTCTTCGCCTATGCCTGGGGTGAGATGTCGGCGATGCCGGCCGATACGCAAATGGGCATGGTCGAGGTGTTCAAGTCCTGGGGCTTCCCCGTCAACCCGCTGATGCAGCGGCTCTCCTCGGCCGATGCGCTGCTCGAACACTATCACCACATCGAGCGCGAGCGGCCGGATCTCGACTATGATATCGACGGCGTTGTCTACAAGGTCGACCGGCTCGACCTGCAGGCCCGCCTCGGCTTCCGCTCGCGCTCGCCGCGCTGGGCGACGGCGCACAAGTTCCCGGCCGAGCAGGCCTTCACCCGACTGACGGCGATCGATATCCAGGTGGGGCGCACCGGCGCGCTGACGCCGGTCGCACGGCTGGAGCCGATTACGGTCGGCGGCGTCGTCGTCACAAACGCGACGCTGCACAACGAGGACTATATCAAGGGGCTCGGCAACAGCGGCGAGCCGATCCGTGAGGGCAGGGACATCCGCATCGGCGACATGGTGATCGTGCAGCGCGCCGGCGACGTCATCCCGCAGATCGTCGACGTCGTCATGGACGAGCGCAAGGAAGGCGCCGAGCCCTATCGCTTCCCGACCACGTGCCCGGTCTGCGGCAGCCATGCGGTGCGCGACATCAACGAGAAGACCGGCAAGATCGATGCGGTGCGCCGCTGCACCGGCGGTTTCGTCTGCCGCGCGCAGGCGGTCGAGCACCTGAAGCATTTCGTCTCGCGCAACGCCTACGACATCGAGGGCCTCGGTTCCAAGCAGATCGAGTTCTTCTTTGAAAGCGAGGATCCGACGCTGTCGATCCGCACCGCGCCCGATATCTTCACGCTGGAAAAGCGCCAGGCGGGTTCGCTGACCAAGCTCGAAAACATCGAGGGTTTCGGCAAGGTCAGCGTGCGCAAGCTCTACGAGGCGATCAATACGCGCCGCTCGATCGCGCTTCACCGCTTCATCTACGCGCTCGGCATCCGCCATGTGGGCGAGACGACGGCGAAGCTGTTGGCGCGCTCCTACGGCAGCTACGAGCACTTTCGTGCGGCGATGAGCGAGGCGGCGAACTACTCGGGCGACGCCTGGAACGAACTCAACAGCATCGACGGCATCGGCGAAGTCGTCGCCCGCGCGATCGTCGAGTTCTACAAGGAGCCGCGCAACCTCGAAGTGGTGACCCGCCTGCTGTCGGAAGTGACGCCGGAGGCGGCGGAAGCGCCGGTTGCGTCCGACAGCCCGGTTGCCGGCAAGACCGTGGTCTTCACCGGCTCGCTCGAAAAGATGACGCGCGACGAGGCCAAGGCGAAGGCCGAAAGCCTCGGCGCCAAGGTCGCCGGTTCGGTGTCGAAGAAGACCGACATCGTCGTCGCAGGGCCGGGCGCCGGCTCCAAGCTCGACAAGGCCCGCGAGCTCGGCGTCCAGACCATGGACGAGGAGGAGTGGCTGGCGCTGATTGGCGGGTAGGCGGCGCTTCTGGATTGAGTTTTTTTCGCGGCGCGGATGCGCCGCGCGGAAGACATCATAGATGTTCCGGGTTTGACTTCTGACGTTGCTGTCGCACAAAAAATCCGCCCGGTGGCGCCGGGCGGTCTCTTATCTGCAGTGATATGGCGATCAGCCCTGCTGCTGAGCCGCTTCCTGGTCCATCCACATGAATTCCCAGACGTGGCCGTCGAGGTCCTGGAAGGAGATGCCGTACATGAAGCCGTAGTCGAGCGCCGGTTTCCAGGGCTTGGCGCCGGCGGCGAGCGCCTTGGCGAGCATGTCGTCGCACTCGGCGCGGCTCGATGCAGAAAGGGCGGTGATGACTTCGGTGCCCTTCTTCGCGTCGCTGATCTCGCCGGTGATGAAGTCGCGGAACTTCGGCTCGGTCAGGAGCATGACGAAGATGTTGTCCGAGATCACCGTGCAGGCGGCGGTGTCGTCGGAGAACTGCTCGTTGAAGGTGAAGCCGAGCGCGGCGAAGAACGCACGCGAGGCCTTCAGATCCTTGACGGGCAGGTTTACGAAAATCATGCGCATGAAATGCTCCTTGGGAATGGATTTTGTGTTTGACGGATTAGATCACTTCATTGTTTCCGTGAAACCACGAAAAGACCTAACACTTTGAAATTACGCAATTCCGAACGAAAGAACCGGTTCACGCTTCTTCCGGAACTGCCCTAAGGACGAATGCCGGTCGACGATCCCGACATCGGCTCGAAACTTTTTTCGGGGCTGGCGGATATCGGGTGCAGCCTTGGGCTTTCAAGCGCCCTCAGCCGAGGCTGCCGGCGAAGCGCTCCGCCAGTTTATGGCGGCGGAAATGCTCGGCGACGAAGTCCACGAAGACGCGCGTCTTGGCCGGAAGCAGCGTGCGGCTCGAATAGTAGATCGAGATCGGCCCTGCATCGGCGTACCATTTCGGTGCCAGGCGGAGGAGGGCACCGGAGGCAAGATGCGGCAGCGCATCGGGCACGGTTATCAGCGTCACGCCAAGACCGAGGATTGCGGCCTCGCGCATGGCGGCGGGGTCGTTGACGACGATCGTCTCCTTCGGGGCCGCGGCCATCTCCTCGCCGGCGGCGTTGCGCATCGTCCAGCAGCGGATGCGCCCGGTGCGACTCGACCGCATGACGATGCCATCGAGTGCGGCAAGGCCAGCGGGATCGAAGGGCATCGTCCGGCTTGCCATATAGGTAGGGGAGGCGACGGCGATGATATGCGCCGGCGCGAGCACGCGCGAGACGATGCCGGGCGAAAGCTCGAAGCCGCCGCCAATCGCCGCGTCGAAGCCTTCGGCGACGAGGTCCACCTGGCGGTTGTCGAACTGCCAGTCGATGCGGATCGCCGGATATTTTTCGAGAAAGGCCGGCAGCAGCGGCAAGATATGAGCGGTGCCGAAGGTGGGGCTGAGACTGACCTTAAGTATGCCGGCCGGCTCGCCTTTCTCGCCGGATATGCCGGTAATGGCGCTTTGCAGACCGTCGAGATTGTCGCGGATCGCCGCGAGGAAACGCTCGCCTTCCTCCGTCAACGTCAGCTTGCGGGTCGAGCGGTGAAACAGCCTGACGCCGAGATTGCGCTCGAGCATCGCGACATTGCGGCTGACGGCCGCCGGTGTGAGGCCGAGCCGCCGCGCCGCGCCGGAAAAGCCGCCATGCTCGGCGCTGCGGGCGAAGGACTCGAGATTGGCGAGAGTTTCCATTCTGTGATATTCAAGTGATCATTGAAGATGATGAAAGCGATTGCCGACTTATATTAGCGGAATGAAATGGCAATATCCACTCCATCGAAACCTGGAATGGAGTGAACGTCATGTCTGAGAACAAATCCCTCACAGGCAAGGTCGCCCTCGTAACCGGCGGCTCGCGCTCGATCGGTGCTGCGGTCGCGAAGCGCCTCGCAAGTGACGGTGCCGCCGTCGCCATCACCTATCACGGCTCACCGGAAAAGGCGGGTGCGGTCGTTGCCGATATCGAAGCTGCGGGTGGCCGGGCCCTGGCGATCAAGGCGGATGCCGGCGATGCCGCCGCCGTGCGCGCCGCCGTTA
The DNA here is from genome assembly GCF_055710065.1 of Ensifer sp. VA4. Taxonomy (NCBI): domain Bacteria; kingdom Pseudomonadati; phylum Pseudomonadota; class Alphaproteobacteria; order Hyphomicrobiales; family Rhizobiaceae; genus Ensifer; species Ensifer sp. VA4. Next base: position 124,185 of record NZ_JBVQPO010000012.1, read on the forward strand.
CCGAAACCTTCAAGGCATTCGGCGGTATCGACATCCTCGTCAACAATGCCGGCATCGCGCTCGGCGGCCCGATCGAGGAAATTACCGAGACCGACTACAACAGGATGATCGCCGTCAACGTCACCGGCGTCTTCGTCGCGACACAAGAAGCGGTGCGCAACATGAAACCGGGCGGCCGCGTCATCCATATCGGCTCGTCCATGGTGCGCTATGCTGCTTTCCCGACCGCATCGCTCTACACGCTGACCAAGGGGGCAGTCGCCGGTTTCAACCGCAGCCTGGTGCGAGACCTCGGCCCGCGCGGCATCACCGTCAATACGGTTCATCCCGGCCCGACCGATACCGACATGAACCCGGATGGCGGGCCGGTCTCGAAGATCGTCGGTCCCGGCATGGCGATCGGCCGTTATGGCAAGCCGGAGGAGATCGCAAGCGTCGTCTCCTACCTCGCAAGCCCGGAAGCCGCCTTCGTTACCGGCGCCGACATCGTCGCCGACGGTGGCTTCACCGCCTGATCGAGCACGACCGATGGGCGTCGTGATCCGCTCACCGGCGGCTCGCGACGCCCCAAACCTCAATTGGCGCCAGAGCCATCGCTAAGACCGCGGGGCTGGCGTGACGACGAAGGAGATCCATCATGTCCATCGGTATCATCGGTTCCGGCAATATTGGAGCAGCCTTCGCCCGGGCGCTCGCCAGGGCATCGATTCCCGCCACCATCGCCAACAGCCGCGGACCGGAAAGCCTGCAGGCGCTCACCGACGAGCTTGCTCCCTTCATCACCGCCGGCACGCGCGAAGAGGCGGCGAGCGCCGACATCGTGCTCGTCGCGGTCAACTGGTCGAAGCTGCCGCAGGCGCTGGCGGGCTTGCCCGCGTGGAACGGCCGGATCGTCATCGACGCCAACAACCCGATCGAGGCGCCGCTGTTCAAGCCGGCGGACCTCAACGGCCGGCTGTCGAGCGAGGTCGTCGCCGATCTCGTGCCGGGCGCCCGCGTCGTCAAGGCGTTCAACCACCTACAGCCGCACCTCGTCTCCGGCGACCCGCGGGCGGAAGGCGGCCGCCGCGTGCTGTTCTTCTCCGGTGACGACGCCGCGGCGAAAGGCGAGGTGGCACGGCTGATCGACCGCCTCGGATTCTTCGGCATCGACCTCGGTCCGCTCTCCGTCGGCGGCCGGCTGGTACAATTCCCCGGCGGTCCGCTGCCGGCACTGAACCTCGTCAACTTCGGGTGAGGGCGGCGCGGATGCGCTTCCCCCGACGTCTGCAGTCGTTAAGATCGGAAGCGACAACCGCTTGATGGGAGGATCGGATGCGCTTGAACCAGGTGACAGTGACCATGCCGGACCTCGATGCCGGCTGGGCCTTCTATCGCCGGCTCGGGCTCACGCCGATCGTCGATGCCCGCCCGCGTTATGTGCGCTTCCTCTGCCCGGACGGCGGCAGCACTTTCTCGTTGCATCAAGGAGATGTGAACGGCGGCGGCACGACTGTCTATTTCGAATGCGACGATCTGGACCAAACCGTCAGCCGGCTGATCGAGGGCGGCGTTCTCTTTGCCAGCGCCCCTGAGGACAAGAGCTGGCGGTGGCGCGAGGCCGAGCTTTTCGACCCGGGCGGCAACCGCATCGTGCTCTACTTCGCAGGTGCGAACCGCACCGATCCGCCCTGGAGGCTGGACCGGGCGCCCGAGTAAAGCGTTTACTCCGCTCTCCAGCGTGGGTTGCGAGTGGCATCGCTCTCCAACCGTGACGGGCTGTCGATGGACGTCAAACACGGCCGTGCGTCATCAGGCTGTCATCAATCCGATTGTTTTTTTGCGCTGCACAAGATAGAGGTTTGCAGCCGAATTTTGTGCAAATGCCCCTTGGCGAAGCAGGTCGTCATCATCCCAAGGGGCAGGGAGCCACCGTCCTGGAGGGGTGGCCCGTCGCGGATTGGAGGGTCCGGAGATGAAGACTTTCACCACCATCGCCGAACTGCGTTCAGCGCTCGCCGAAGAACGGCGGGCGGGCAAGACGGTCGGCTTCGCGCCGACCATGGGCTATCTGCATGTCGGCCATATGGAGCTGATGCGGCGCGCGCGGGAAGAAAACGACGTCGTCGTCGCCAGCATCTTCGTCAATCCGCTGCAGTTCGGCGCAAACGAGGATCTTTCCAAATATCCGCGCGATCTCGCCCGCGACCAGGCGATGCTGGAGGAGGGGCGCGTCGACTATCTCTTCGCCCCCGGTGTCGCCGACATGTATCCGCGGCCGATGGAAACGGTGGTCGACGTGCCGACGCTTGGCAGCGAGCTCGAAGGGTCGGTCCGTCCCGGCCACTTCGCCGGTGTTGCCACCGTGGTCACCAAGCTCTTCAACATCGTCCAGCCCGACCGCGCCTATTTCGGCGAGAAGGATTTCCAGCAGTTGCAGATCATCCGCCGCATGGTCGAAGACCTGGCGCAACCGGTCACCATCATCGGCGTGCCGACGGTGCGCGAGGCCGATGGGCTCGCCTGCTCGTCGCGCAATGTCTATCTGACGGCCGAGGAGCGCCGGGCCGCGGCAATCGTGCCGAAGGCGCTGGAAGAGGCAGAGCGTCTGGTCGCGTCCGGGGTCAGCGATGTGGCGGCACTGGAAAAGGCCGTCACCGAATTTTTGGCGAGCGAGCCGCTGGCGCGGCCCGAGGTCGTCGCCGTGCGCGATCCCGAGACGCTCGAAACGCTCGAAACGATCGGCGACCGGCCGGTGCTGCTGCTGCTCTTCGTCCGCTTCGGCACGACGAAGCTGCTCGACAACCGCGTGATCGCCCCGAAATCCGCGTTATTTGCAAGGGTTGCCTGACATGAGCGTCCAGACCGCCAAGCGCCGGCTCAGCCCCGCCAATATCGAAGCGCTGAAGGGCGAGCGCCCGATCGTCAGCCTCACGGCCTACACCACGCCGATCGCAAGGCTGCTCGATCCGCATGTGGATTTCCTGCTCGTCGGCGATTCCGTCGGCATGGTACTCTATGGTCTCGATACGACCGTCGGCGTGACGCTCGAGATGATGATCGCCCACGGCCAGGCAGTCATGCGCGGCGCAGAGCGCGCCTGCGTCGTCATCGACATGCCTTTCGGCTCCTACCAGGAATCGAAGGAACAGGCGTTCCGCAGCGCCGCGCGCATCCTCAAGGAAACCGGCTGCAGCGCAGTGAAGCTCGAAGGCGGGGCGGAGATGGCCGAGACGGTCGAGTTCCTCGTCAGCCGCGGCATTCCGGTGCTCGGTCACGTCGGGCTGATGCCGCAGCTTGTCAACACGACCGGCGGCTATCGCTCGGTCGGGCGCAACGACAAGGAAGTCACGAAGATCCGCCGCGACGCCAAGGCGATCGACGACGCCGGCGCCTTTGCGATCGTCATCGAGGGCACGGTCGAGCCGGTCGCCCGCGACATCACCGCGGAACTGCGCTCGCCGACCATCGGCATCGGCGCGTCGCCCGCCTGTGACGGCCAGATCCTCGTCTCCGACGACATGCTCGGCCTCTTCAACGATTTCAAGCCGCGCTTCGTCAAGCACTTCGCCGAGCTCGCGCCGGCAATCTCCAAGGCCGCCGAGGACTATGCAAACGAGGTGAAGGCACGCACTTTCCCCGGCATCGAGCATACGTTCCAGGTCAAGAAGTAAGACGCGGCCCGCATGGCGGGCTGCGGAAACGGGTATCGAACGCGCATCGGTTTCGCGATCGGTGCGCATTTTGTTCAAGCCTCGTTCGGGCAAGGCATCATAAAATTCAATCATTGTATCAGTTGATTTGAATTGTTGCCGGGGGCGCAAGCGCCTATCTGTCCGGCACCGGACGCAGGGCGCACTTGTTCGCCTCGGCCGGCGGAGGTTTCCATGACAAAAGACGAATTCTGGGAAGGCGTACGCGGCGGCTTTCCCATCATGCTGGCGGCGTCGCCCTTCGGTGCACTGTTCGGGGCGCTTGCGGTCGACAACGGTTTTACCATTGCCGATGCCGTGTTCATGAGCGCGAGCGTCTATGCCGGCGCCAGCCAGATGGTCGGCATCGAGCTCTTCGGCAACCACGTCCAGCCCTGGCTGGTCGTGCTTTCGGTCTTCGCCGTGAACTTCCGCCACGTACTCTATTCGGCCTCGATCGCCAAATATGTCCGGCACTTCACCTTCGGGCAGAAGTTCCTGGCCTTCTTCCTGCTGGTCGATCCGCAATATGCCGAGACCGAGAAGCGCGGCGAGCGCGGCCTGCCGATCACCTTCGCCTGGTATCTCGGCTTCGGCCTCGTCATCTACATTCCCTGGATCTTCAACACGCTGGTCGGCGCGATCTTCGGGCAGATGATCGGCGATCCTAAGGCGATCGGCCTCGACATCCTGCTGCCGGTCTATTTCATGGGGCTGGTCATGGGCTTCCGCAAGCGCGACCGGTTCCTGCCGATCGTTGCCGTCTCGGCGCTCGCTTCGATCGCCGGCATGCATTTCGTCGGCTCGCCCTGGCACGTCAGCATCGGGGCGCTCGCCGGTATCGTGCTTGCAGCCTGTCTGCCGCAGAACGAGCGGACTCCGGCGCCGCGCGCGGTCGAGAAGGAGGCGTGACGATGGATCCGCAACACCTCAACCTCATCTACCTGATCATAGCCGCCGCGGTCGCGACCTTCTTGACGCGCGTCGGCGGCTATATCCTCATCACCCAGATGAAGCAGATCCCGCCGCGGCTGGAGGCGGCGCTGAACGCCGTGCCTGCAGCGGTACTGACGACGCTGGTCGCCCCCGCTTTCGTCTATGGCGGGTTCGATGTGACCATCGCCATGTTCGTCGCCTTCGCCATTGCGCTCGGGCTCAGCCTCTCGACGCTGCGCATGCTCGTCATCGGCTGGGTGGTGGTGATGCTGATCCGGCACGTGGTGATGTAGGTTATTCGCCTCCGTTCCGGCAGACATCGAAAGCCACACCGGGCAGGGCGGCGACCGGCATTGGCGACGCATCTCTCGTGGATTATCATCCCTTGGTTGCCGGAGGTACGGCAGCACCGCAGGTGCTGTCGGACGCGCGACGTCGCTGCAACAATGCAGAGCCCCCGGCGGTGGAGGAACAACCATGTTGACCAGGATCTCGATTGCCCTCTTGCTGGCGCTCGCGCCGGCAACGGCCTTTGCCAATCAATGCCCGACCATCATGGCTGCGATCGACGCGGCCATGCCGACTGCGAAACTTTCCGAGGCCGACATGGCCAAGGTCAAGGAACTGCGCGCGAAGGGTGAGGAGCAGCACAAGGCGGGCGATCACGCCGCTTCGGAGGCGACGCTCGGAGAAGCGAAGAAGCTCTTGGGAATCTGAACGGAGAGGCCGGGATTTCCCGGCCTGTTGCCGCCCTGAACCTCGAAGCAAGCAAGCGGCTGCGGCGTGCAACGCCTGCCGCCCGACTCGACGGACGTCGGGTCGCCCACATCCCCGCCACAATGCGGGGATGTGAGAGAAGGGGGATTCTCATCCGCCAGACAAGCGCTTCGAGACTTGTCCAACGTCAAAGGCCGCGCCCTGAGAGCGCGACGTTTTCCCTTGTATCGCTCGACGCCTGACTCAGCGTGCGAGCGCTTCCGTTGCGGCCCTCAGCCAGTCGCGGGTCTCGTCGCTGGCGAGCAGCGGCATCAGCTTCTGCCGGGTCTCGGCGTGGTAGGCGTTGAGCCAGTCCAGCTCTTCGTCCGTCAGGAGTGCGGGCAAGATCAGGCGGCGGTCGATCGGGCAAAAGGTGAGGGTGTCGAAGCCGAGCATCGGCAGGTCGCCACCGTCGACCATCGTTGCCGGCTGCACCACCACGAGGTTTTCGATGCGAATGCCGAAGGCGCCGGGGCGGTAGTAGCCGGGCTCGTTGGAAAGGATCATGCCGGGCAGCAGTTCCTGGGTGGAAAGCCGGGCGATGCGCTGCGGGCCCTCATGCACCGAGAGATAGGAGCCGACGCCGTGGCCGGTGCCGTGGGCGTAGTCGGCGCCGGCCTTCCAGAGCGCGATGCGGGCCAACGGATCGAGATCGACGCCGCGCGAACCCTTGGGGAAGCGCGCGACGCTGATCGCGATCATGCCCTTCAGCACCAGGGTGAAGAAGCGCTTCTGCTCCTCCGGCACGGCGCCGATGGCGACCGTGCGGGTGATGTCTGTGGTGCCGTTGATGTATTGGGCGCCGGAATCGATCAGGAACATGGTGCCGGCTTCGATCGGCCGGTCGGTGGCGGTGGTGACGCGGTAATGCATGATCGCCGCATGCGAACCGGCGCCGGAGATCGTGTCGAAGGAGATGTCCTTCAGCGGGTTCTGCATGCGCTCGCCGACGGTCGCGCGGGCGGCTTCGAGCTGGTTGGTGGCGCCGATCTCGGTAACGGTACCGGGCTGCTGGTTATCCAGCCAGGCGAGGAACTCGACCATGGCGGCGCCATCCTGCAGGTGGGCGCGGGTCGAGCCGTCGATTTCGGCCTTGTTTTTCTGGGCGCGCGGCAGGCGGGCGGGATCGACCGCTTCCACCACCTTGCCGCCCTTGAAGCGGATCAGTTCGGAGATGGCAAAGGAGGCGAGATCCGGGTCGATCATCACGGCGGCACCGGCAGCGCCCAGCGCCCTCAGGCGATCGTCAAAGGTAGACGGCGCGACGATCTCGGCGATCTGGGTGAGATAGGCCTCCTGCTCGATGCCGGTCTTGCGCTTGTCGAGGAAAAGCTCGGCGCGGCCGTCGGCGTGGATGATCGCGCGGGCCAGCGGATGCGGCGTGTGCGGCACGTCGCTGCCGCGGATGTTGAAGGTCCAGGCGACGGAGGAGGGGTCGGTCAGCACCACGGCGCTGGCGCCCGCCTTGTCGAGGCCGGCGGCGATTTTTGCGATCTTGTCCTTGGCGAGTTCGCCGGCGTGCTCGATCGGCTGGATGCTGACCTTGCCGAGCGGGGCCGCGGGGCGGTTCGTCCAGATCTTGTCCAGCGGATTGTGATCGAGGAAGACCAGCGAGCCGCCGAGGGTGGCAAGCGCCTTCTCCAGCCGGCGCACTTCGGCGCCGGTGTGCAGCCAGGGGTCGATGCCGAGCTTGAAGCCCTTGGAACCATGGTTTTCCAGCCACAGATGCGGCGGCTCGCCGATGAGGTCGCCGCCGGTGAATACGCTGCCGTCGACCTGCTCCTTCAACTGCGTGACGTAACGGCCGTCGACGAAAATGACCGCTTCACGCCGCGTGATGAGGGCGACGCCGGCGGAACCGGTGAAGCCCGTCAGCCAGGACAGGCGCTCGGAGGAGGCGGGTACATATTCGCCCTGGAACTCGTCGGCGCGCGGCACGAGAAAGCCGTCGATGCCGAGGGCCGCGAAGGACGCGCGCAGGGCTTCGGTGCGCTCCTTGCCGAATTGCGGCGTGGAGGTGACTTCAAAAGACTGAAACATGGGGGATTTCCGGTAGATTGAGCGGTAAACCGCGGGAAAGATGGGGCCATGTTAGCGGAAATCGCCCTTGCCGGGAAAGAGGCGATATCCTGTAAGCGGCGGTGAACCCCACGGTTCTCGCAGTGCTTCCGGTTGTGTTGAGCTTCGAGGGCAATTGCCCATTGATCATACATATGCGCTCAGCGCATGGCACCCATGCCAAGAAGTCCCTTTCTCTATCGGAATAATAGTTTATAAGCCCGCTCAACGAACACGGACGAACATCCGGTGGTTCAAAAGACTGCGGTTCCGAGAATAGTTGGTCATTCTGTTCTCCTCCTCCCTCAAGGGTGGCCAGCTTCGGAACGGTAGACGCCCGCTCGAGCGCTCCTCCTCCTCAGGCTCGCGGGCATGGTTGGCCAAAAGCCAGCCAGCAGGCGATGCCCCTGGCATCGCCTTTGTTTCGAAAGGCCGCCCGTCTGATGGACGAGGCGGCCTTTTCGTTTTTTTCGATGTGTTTTGGTTTCGGCAAGAAATGGCGGCACGCTGAGGCGCTCTCGTTCGCTCCGGTAACCTAATTTCTGAAATTGCCCCTCACCCTAACCCTCTCCCCGCAGGCGGGGCGAGGGGACGTGCCTGAAAGCGGCCGTCGCGAGTCGGAGCTTGATCTGTGGTTGGGGCGGTGCCGCGTGTCCCTTCGCCCCGCTTGCGGGGAGAAGGTGCCGGCAGGCGGATGAGGGGCAGTCACGACCGCCTCCGCGGCGCCCTAGATTACTTCTCCAGATGAATCGTCACCCAGCCGTTGCGCCAGATGGTGCGCACGTGGCGCAGGTGCTGGCCGTTGTAATGGGCGAGCACCTTCCAGCGTTGTTCGGCGAGGATCCCTGAGAGAATGACCGAGCCGCCGGGGGCGAGGTTGGCGACGAGCTGCGGCGCCATCTTCATCAGCGGGCGGGCGAGGATGTTGGCGATGATGAGATCGAAGGGGCCGTTGGCGCTGAAGGCAGTCGAGTGAAAGCCCGGCGCGGTGGCAAAGGTCATGCCGGTGACGACGCCGTTGACCCGGGCGTTGTCTGCGGCGACGCGGGTTGCAATCGGGTCGATGTCGGTTGCGAGCACCGGCACGTGCATCAGCTTCCAGGCGGCGATCGCCAGCACGCCGCTGCCGGTGCCGAGATCGAGCACGTTACGCACGTTACGCGTGCGGGCAACCGAAGCAAGCACTTCGAGGCAGCCGGCGGTGGTGCCGTGATGGCCGGTGCCGAAGGCCTGGCCGGCGTCGATCTCGATGGCGATCTCGCCGGTCTTCACCTTGTCGCGGTCGTGCGAGCCGTGCACCACGAAGCGGCCGGCGCGCACCGGAGCAAGGCCCTCGAGCGACTTGGCGATCCAGTCGATATCCGGCAGCACTTCGCGCTCGATCGGAAGATGGGCGAAGTCCTCGGCGAGTGCCTCGGCGAGCCGTTCGTTCACGCTCTCCTCGTCGACGGCCATCATGTAGATCGAGGCTTCCCACACGTCGCGCTTTTCATCGACCTCCGTCGTGCCGATGGCATAGTCCTCTTCGCCGAAGACCTCGCTCATGCGGTCGAGCACGGCTTCCGCCTGCTTCTCGGTGGTGGTGACGAAAAGTCTGATCTCGCTCAAGGCTCTGTCCTTCGGGCTGGCAAATCCGCGCGCGCGCGCCCCGCATCGAGCCATGCCGTTAGGGCGGCGCGCGGGGCGGTGGCAATCGTGTGCAGTGCGCTATCACGATTGCTCCACAAACGCAAAGCGCCGGGCGGGGCCGGCGCTTGCAACGTCGCGTCACGATCGTAGGGGGTTAGCCCTTGGTGAGGTTTTCCAGTTTCTTGACCGCCGTTTCCGGGTTTTCCTCATAGGCGATCGTGCCGGAGAAACGGCCGTTTGCGTCGAGCAGGAAGACCGAGGCCGTGTGGTCCATGGTGTAGTCGCCATCGGGTTTGGCGGCATCGACCGGCACCTTCTTGGCATAGACGCGGAAGCCCTTGACCATCTCCATCACCTTGTCGGGCGGGCCGGAAATGCCGGTGATGCGTTTCGAGACGTTGGAGACGTACTGGCCGAGGACCTCCGGCGTGTCGCGCTCGGGATCGACGGTGATGAAATAGGCCTGCAGCTTGTTGCCTTCCGGGTCGACCTTTTCCAGCCAGCCGTTCAGCTCGAACAGCGTCGTCGGGCAGACCTCCGGGCAATGGGTGAAGCCAAAGAAGAGCGCGGTCGGTTTGCCGGTGAAGGCCTTCTCGGTGATTTCCTTGCCGTCCTGGGCGGTGAGCGTGAAGGGCACGCCGAAAGGACCAGTGGCGGCCTGCTGCTTCGACTGGGTCATTTCATAGGTCAGCCAGCCGAGGATGCCAGCCATGACGACGACGGCGGCCCAGAGGACGATGCGGATGGTTTTCATGCGTGCTACCGATTTTGTTGCGGCCGAAGACGGCCATGTCCGGTTGATCGGCCCTTGATACCGCCTTCACCGGGACCGTGCAAATGGGACAATTGCCGCAGGTTGTGGTGGTGCGTTCAGATCAGGAGCTGCCCCTTGTGTGTAGCGAATCAGCGATTGTGTCGCCACCACGGACGCGAGGTGATCGCCTGGCGTTCGTGGTGGCGGCCGAGAGCCCGTCGCCCTCAGGAGCCTAAACCGTGGATGAGCTGGGGCCTCGACCGCCTTCTCATCCCGCTGCCGCGACCTTCTCCCCGCAGGCGGGGAGAAGGGGCCGTGTGGCGACCTTTCGCTCCAGCCATGAGTCGACTGCATGTTTAGCCGATAGGAGGACAAAAAGTGCAGCGATTCAAAGTGCTCCAGCGACCTTTGCGTGTCTGAAAAGACGTAAAGGAACCTGGCGGTTCTAAAGACACCAGGAAAGGCCGGACTGGGCGAGCGCCAGGAACATCTCCGCGCCGTTCTCCATCCAGCCGCGGAAGGCGAGCAGGAGCGCAAGCGCGATCGCCGCCGCAAGGCTTGCGACGAGGGGGAGGCGGATCGAGCGCTGGGTCTTCGTGTTCATGGCGCCATCATAGCATCTGGCGCGGCGAGGGGAAGGCGCTGGGCGCGGCTGCGGCGCCCTTCCGGTCGGCACCGGAAAACGGTGGAAAAACGGGGCGGAACACCCTGATGGATTGTGTCCCCAAATGCCGGAAAAACCGGGGCTTGCAGCGCATATGCGAAAACATGCAAATAGCTCATCTCCCTGGGGAGCGGCGGCCTGCCTTAGCGAATGTTTAAGGTCTGTTTGCCAGTGTTTTTTCCACGCGGGAGGAGCGTTCGTGCTCCGATATGACATGAGGTCAGCCGATTTTCTCGGCCCCGGTTTTCCGTATCGATCGTAGGAGGATGCGCTTCCAAGCGCATCCGTGACCATGGACTCCCTATGACTGCCACATCTCCTTCCCTGAAGCGCAATCTTTCCGTGAGCCAGCGGCTGGCAACACTTGCCGGCGCCGCCATCGTCGGCTTTGGCTCCGTGCTCGGGGTTGGCTGGTACCAGGGCAGCCAAGCCAACGACGCCTTGCAGGGCGCGGTCGCAGCACAGAATGGGCTGACGACCGTCGATGAGGTCCGGCTGGCGACGACCAATCTCGTGCTCAACGCGATGGATAGCATCATCGACCGGGAAGAGGGCGCGATCCAGCCGGCGCGCGCCGCCAGCATTGCCGGGATCCTGAAGCTGCTCGAAGCGAAATCGGCCGACATCAAGGCGCTTGCCGGGCTGCTCGGTCGGAGTGACGCGCTTTCGACCTTCGATGCGGATGTCGCGGAACTGCGCAAGGCGATCGGCACCGAGCTGAAGACGCTGATCGAAGGCAAGGCTTCCGTCGACGACTTCGGCAGGATCGACGACGCGATCGATGGCGCCGGCGAACGGGTCGCCACGGCGCTGGCGTCGCTCTCCGAAGCGGCAAGCGGGCTGGTACAGACGCGCGTTGCCGAGGCGCGTGCCGCCTCCGACCGGGCATTCCAGCTTCAGGTGGCCGCGGGACTGCTCGCAATGGCCACATTGCTTTATCTTCTCTGGTTCCACGGCAGCACGCTGCGCACCGGCATCCTTGGCCTGCGCAATGCCATGCAGCGGGTCCAGAATGGTGACCTGGCAACCAAGGTCGAGGCGCTCGACCGCGGCGACGAAATCGGCGCCATGGCGCGCTCTGTCGATCTTTTCCGGCTTTCGGCCATCGAGAAGCAGTCGCTGGAGCAGAGTGCTGCACTCAGCCGGCGCGAAATCGAGAAGGAACGCGAGCAGCAGCAGAACGAGCGCGAGGAGGCGGTGCGTCGCATCCAGACGGCGATCGACAGCCTCGGCCGCGCCTTGACCCAGCTTGCCGACGGCGACCTTGCCGTTGCCATCGATCGGCCATTCGACGGCAATCTCGACCAGCTTCGCCAGAACTTCAACCAGACGGTCGAGCGGCTGCGCGTGACGCTTTCGAGCGTCAAGGAGAATGCGCTTTCGATCGAATCGAACGGTCGCCAGATGCGTTCGGCCGCCGACGATCTGGCCCGCCGCACCGAACGGCAGGCCGCCTCGCTGGAGCAGACCTCGGCAGCGCTCGATGAAATCACCGTCACGGTTCGCACCGCAACCCAGCGCGCCGAAGAGGCAAGCCGCATGGTCGGCGAGACGCGCACCAATGCGGAGGAATCCGGTCGCATCGTCGGCGAGGCGATCGCCGCCATGGCGCGCATCGAAAGTGCCTCGAACGAAATCGGCAAGATCATCAACGTCATCGACGAGATCGCCTTCCAGACCAATCTCCTGGCGCTGAATGCCGGCGTCGAGGCGGCGCGTGCCGGTGAAGCCGGCAAGGGCTTTGCGGTCGTGGCGCAGGAGGTGCGCGAACTGGCGCAGCGCGCCGCCGGCGCCGCCAAGGACATCAAGGCGCTGGTCAGCCGCTCGGGCAACGAGGTCGGCAGCGGCGTCAAGCTCGTCCAGGCGACCGGCGAGGCGCTCGGCCGGATCGGCGCCGACGTGGCGCGCATCAACGAACACATGACCTCGATCGTCATGGCCGCGCGCGAACAGTCGACCGGCCTCAACGAGATCAGCACCGCCGTCGGCCAACTCGATCAGATGACGCAGCAGAATGCCGCCATGGTCGAGCAGACCAATGCGTCGAGCCACACGCTGGCGCAGGACGCCGAGCGCCTGACCGGCCTCGTCGGCCAGTTCCGCGAGGGCCACACGATGCAGCGCGCCATGCCGACGTCGGCGCCGGCGCCGGTGGCGCCAGCGGCAAGGGCGGCCGTTGCTCCGGTGCAGACGAAAACACCTTCGGCCCCGACCGCTCAGCGGACGGCCGCCAAGGGTACCGGCGAGCCGGTGCCGCTGCGCAAGATCGGCTCGGCCAAAATGGCCTCGTTTCCAACTCCATCTCCCGCGAAGGCCCTGATGGGCAAGCTGGCGGGCGCATTCGGCAACAAACCGGGCTCCGTGCCGTCCATTACGGCCTCCGGTGAAAACTGGGAAGAATTCTGATCATGACCAACGCAATCAAGCAGTCCGGTGCCTATCTCGAAATCGTGTCGTTCCATCTCGGCGACCAGGAATTCTGCATCGACATCATGGCGATCCGCGAAATCCGCGGCTGGGCACCGGTGACGCCGATGCCGCACACGCCGCCCTACGTGCTCGGCCTCATCAACCTGCGCGGTGCGGTGATCCCGGTCATCGACATGGCTGCCCGCCTCGGCATGAAGATGACCGAGCCGTCGGAGCGCTCGGCAATCATCGTCACCGACATTGCCGGCAAGCTCGTCGGCCTGCTGGTCGAGCAGGTCTCCGACATGATGACGATCAAGAGCGAAGCGCTGCAACCGGCGCCGGAGATCATTCCGGAAGCGCAGCGCGCCTTCTGCCGCGGCATCGTCGCGCTGGAAAAGACGATGGTCTGCTTCCTCAACCTCGATACGGTCATTGCCGACGAACTGGCCCAGGCCGCCTAAGACCAATCGACGCACGCTTACCAAACGCCCCGGTGGGACTGTCACCGGGGCGTTCGGCGTTCCGGCAGGATTGTTCTCTGCTGTTTCGTGAAGCTGGGAAATGCTCTAAGTTCCTGAAAATACGCCGTTCTGGACGCAGGGCCTCGTTTCGAGGCCGGCCGGAACTGCTCTCGCCGGGCAGTTGAACCCTTCGGTCAAGTTAAACTTCCGCAATGATTTTCACGCCTGGGCGAGACCATTGTGACAAAACGTCATGTGGCGAGCCGGAATACTTGTACTAACTTACCGGTGTTGCAGGGTGCCCGATCGGAGGCCGGGTATCTATCGTCAAACAGGAGTTGGACCTATGTTTGTAAGGAAACTCATTGCAGCGCTCTCCGTAAGCATGCTGGTCGCTGGACCGGCGCTGGCCGACAGCTATTATCAGGGCATTGACCCGAACAATCCTCCCGGAACACAGAACCGCATGAAGGTCATGCCGCTGATGAACCGATCCACAGCGCCGGTTGACACGATGTCGACCGGCAGCATCGTCAGAGACGCGGCGCCTGCTCCCGTCTATCGCGAACGGGCTCCGTTCGGTGGCTATCAGGGTGGCGACGGCGACTATTATCAGGGCATCGTCCCGCCGACAGGGGCACACTGACTACAGCGCCGCGCGTTATGCAGTAGGCTCCGGAAGCGTCCGCGGAGGGGCGGGCGCTTCCCACTTTGACGACATGAGATACCCCGGGGCTGGCTTTGCCCGGGCGCGCTTTGGAGTCCTCGCGTCACGCGCGATGCTTCACTCGGGCCGGCCGTTCGTCCAGGTCACCGTCTGGCCGTAGAGCGGAATGGTGGTGATCGACATCTTCGCCGAGCCGTCGGTCAACTCACGCGAATGCGCAAGATAGATCAGCGTATCGTTCTTGCGATCGTAAATCCGTGTGACCAGCAGGTTCTTCCAGACAAGCGACAGCCCGGCGCGAAACACTTCCTCGCCGTCCTTTGAAAGATCGATGTCGCCGATCTCGATCGGGCCGGTCTGGCGGCAGGCGATGGAATTGTTCGACGGGTCCTCGAACCAGTTGCCGTTCTTCAGCCGGTCGATGACGCTGCGGTCGAAATAGGTGACGTGGCAGGTGACGCCCTTGATCTTCGGATCGGTGACGGCATCGATCATGATGTCGTTTCCGAGCCAGTCGACGCCGACCTCGCCGACCGTTTCGGCGTGGACGGGCAGGGCGGTCGCTGTAAAGGCGGCGAGACCGGCAACGAAAAGAGCGCGAACAGTACGCGACATGGATGTCCTCCTGCAGCGGCGCACGTCATTGAGACGCGAGACCGCCGTGGCGTTTTTGACTGGCTGCACGTTCCTCCATGAACCGGTCGAGTTCAACGGGACATGCACTTGGCCAAGCTCACATAGGTTCGGGACGCGGCTTTACAAGACGATTGTCCTGCCGGTCAGCCGGTATCGCGCAGCAGCCTCGGCTCGAAGCTTCTGCTGTCGGCGGCGCGCAGTTGCGCGGCTGCGGCCGCGAGCGCCCGCGCGCTTGCGTCGGGCTGGAAGCGGCCGGCGATCGTGCAGCGGTCGCGCCCGTCGGCCTTGGCGTCGTAGAGCGCCATGTCGGCGCGGATCATGATGTCGCTGATCGTGTCGCCGGGAACGGCTTCGGCGAGGCCGATGCTCACCGTCAGCCGGATCGGCCGATCGAAGCGGCCGATCGGCGTGTCGCGCACCACGCGGCCGATCTCCTCGGCGAGCGTAAAGGCCGCATCTTCCGTGTGGTTGGGCAGCACAATGCCGAATTCTTCGCCGCCGATGCGCCCCAGCATGCCGCGGCCGGTGAGACAGGTGGCGACGGTGCCGGCGAAGTGGCCGAGGGCGGCATCGCCGACCGCGTGGCCATAGCGATCGTTGATCTTCTTGAAGTAATCGAGATCGAGCAGCAGGAAGGACAGCGGCTGTTGCCGTGCAAGGCTGGCGGTCAAGGCGCGCTGGCCAAGATCGAGCAGGGCGCGCCGTGACAGAACCCCCGTCAGCTCGTCGCGCGCGATCGCCGTCTTGAGATCGGTGATCACCCGGTTCTGGATCATCAGGATCACGCCCAGGAACAGCACCGGCAGATAGAAGTAGCGCATGACGGCACAGGCGAAATCCCAGCCGGCGGGTGCAGGCGGGACCGCTGCGGCCGCGTGGGCGGCGGGCGAGAGCACGACGACTGCAAGCAGGGTCGAGCAGCCGGTGGCCGCGCAGGCGATGACGCAGAGCCGCTCCACCGGCCCCGGTGCCTGGCGCCGGTGCTGCGAGCAGACGGCGATGATCAGCACGAAGGCGGCGGCGATGCCGATGACGGAAAGGGCATGCAAGGTCGTGCTCTGCGCGCCGAATGCGGCAGTAGACAGCGCGACGAACGCCATCGACGCAGCCGCGACAAGGGACGTCGAAGTGCGTCTGTGAACGCCGAGCGCGCGGTGAAAGCCGGAAAGCACGAAGAGGCAGGCGCCGGCCAGGAACACGAGGCCGATCACGGACAGCTGCTGGAGTGCCGGAAACTCGGAGAGCATCATGAACACGGTCGAGATGCTTGCCACCGCACTCGCCGCGGCGAAGTCCGTGCCGCCCTCGACCATCGAGGCCCGCAGCGAAATCAGGACCGGGAGCATCGCCAGGAGGGCGATGATCGATATGGCAGGGAGAAAGCTCATTTCGAAACGGCCTGTCGTGCTAAAATCAACAAAGGCGGCTTGCGTCTCAGCCAGATATGCAAGGCCAATTGGTAGCGAGGGCGCCTTAACGAAAGCCGGCGAATTCCGATGCAATTTTACCGATTGGCCGGTATTGGCACGGTTGTTCACATCAGCGCTCGGGCAACCGGCAGATGGTGGATTGTGCGGGGTCTTCGGGCCGCGCCAGATGGATGGATGCAAAGATTTCCTCCGGCCGGCGCACGGGCCACGCGAAGCGACGGAAAGGCCGGGCTGACGGAAACGCTGGAGGTGGGCGGAACCCGACCGGGCCCTTCCTCATTCCGTGTCTGCGGGCCAATCCCTCCGCGGGCGGTGGACCGGATCCACCGCGGCGACGGCGAACCTGGGAGAGATGAGGTGTTTAAGGGAACATGGCTCTTCGAGAACAGGGCGGATGCCGGACGGCAGCTCGCCGAGGCGATCGCAGACGAGACGCTTACCGATCCGCTGGTGATGGCGCTGCCGCGGGGCGGCGTGCCGGTCGCCTATGAGATCGCAAGTCGCATCGGCGCACCGCTCGACGTCCTGATCGTGCGCAAGATCGGCGCGCCCGGGCACGAGGAATTCGGGCTCGGCGCGCTGGTCGACGGCGAGGAGCCGGAATTGGTTCTCAACCGTCAGGCGATGCGGCTCGTGCGCCCGGCAAGGGGCTATGTGGAGGCGGAAACCGAGCGCCAGCGTGCCGAAATCCTGCGGCGCCGCGCGCTCTATTTCGGCGATCGCGCACCGATCTCGCCCAGGGATCGCGACGTGATCCTCGTCGACGACGGGATTGCGACCGGGGGCACCGTGCGTGCGGCGATCAGGGCATTGCGCCGGGCAAACCCACGCCGCCTCATCCTTGCCGTTCCGGTGGCGCCGAAAGGCGAACTCGCAGATCTCCGCAAGTCGGTCGACCGCGTCATCTGCCTCGCCACCCCTTCCGCATTTCGCGCCGTCGGCCTGCACTATCACGACTTCGAGCAGACGAGCGACGAGGAGGTGATCGCCTTGATGAAGAAGGCACGGCGGGAGGACGAGGGGTGAAGCGGCCGCCGGAGCTCATGGCGGGTCGGTTGTTGCAATTGCTGCAACCCGTCCGAATAGTTGCATGAAGCGCACTCGGCCATATTGCAACGGCGGGCCTCAAGCGCCACATTCCCGGCGCGAGATGTTGGCGGAGTGGGCGCCGGAGGAGGCGACCCCGAGGAGAGGCAATGGCCGCGAAGCTGGAAATTGGAAAGACGCTCGAGGATTTCTGTCGTCCTGAGCGCATGGCGCTGGTCGTTTACGACATGCAGGTGGGCATCACCAGGCAGATGAAAAACGGCGCCGAAATCACCGAAAAGGTGCTGAAGGTGCTGGAGGCGGCACGGGCCGGCGGCTTTCCGGTGATCTTCATGCGACACCTGTCGATGCCGAAGCCGCTGATGGGCGCCTTCCAAATGCGCCAGGCGATGGCATGGCAGCGGACGGATGACCCGGATGCGGTGCATCCCTGGTTTCTGCGCGGCACGCCGGGCTTCGAACTCGTGCCGGAGCTTCAGCCGCGCGAGGACGAGGCGATCCTCGACAAGATCACCTTCTCGGCCTTCGAGGGCACGCCGCTCGCCATGATCCTGCGCGATCTCGGGCTCACCTCCTTTGCGATCTGCGGCATTGCCACCGAGATCGGCATCGACCCGACCGTGCGCCATGCCACCGATCTCGGCCTCGTGCCCATCGTCGTGCGCGACGCCTGCGGGGCGGGGCACCACGAAGCGGGCGAACGCTCGATGGAGAACATCGTCTTCATGGGCGATGCGATCATGACCGACGTTCAGGCGATTACATCAGCGATGAGCAAGCGTTAGGGCGGCAATACCCGTCCATCCAATCGATCACAGGACCGATAATGACCCACAATCTTCACATCCGCCCGCTTGAAAAGACCGACTACCCCCAATGGCTGCCGCTCTGGGACGGCTACAACGCCTTTTACGGTCGCTCCGGCGAAACCGCGCTCGATCCCGCGATTACCGCCATGACCTGGTCGCGCTTCTTCGACGCCTATGAGCCTGTGCATGCGCTGGTGGCCGAGAGGGAGGGGCGGCTGATCGGGCTTACCCATTACCTCTTTCACCGCAGCACGACGATGATCCAGCCGAACTGCTACCTGCAGGATCTCTTCACCAACGCCGAGGCGCGCGGCAAGGGTGTCGGCCGGGCGCTGATCGAAGGTGTCTACGAGGCGGCACGGGCCGTCGGCGCGCCGCGCGTCTACTGGATGACGCACGAGACCAACGAGACGGCGATGGCGCTCTATGACAAGGTGGCGGAGAAGTCGGGGTTTCTGGTGTATCGCAAGGCGGTTTGACGGCCTCGCACGACCATCGTTTGCCGAGCCCGCAGGATTCGATTGCGTCGCCACGCGTATAGTCCGATGCGAAATTTTCTCATGCCTCGCCATTGAATTCGTTGTTTGAAGTGCAACTGCCGGTCTGTCAGTTTCCGGCTTTCGTAGCGCGCAACGTGCCCTTCCGGCCGTTGGGAACGAAGAGGGGCTCCCGATGAACGAAGAACGACGAGGTAGCGCCGCTTCTGCAATCCATCTTCGCGGTGCCAGGAGCTTGCGCGAAAAAGCCTCTGTCCTCTGCTCGATCATTCTACTCGTCGGGGGCCTGGTTATGCCGGCGATGGCAGCAGAGGATGGCTTTACCGGACGGCGCGGCCTTGCCGGGGCGGAGGAGACGCCGGCCGAGGTCGCAAGCTGCGAACAGCTTGCCGAAACGCTCCGCGATTTCAAACTACCTGATGGGCGCGTAGACCTTTGGGCTACCGGGCCGCTCACCCTCGTCGAGACGGATCAGGTGCTCTGGTATCTCGCCATCTGCTCCGACCCGGGTATCCGGGTGATGTGTGTTACCTATTCCGACAACGGTTTGAAGGTGGGCGAACAGGCGACAATTCGCGGCGCCATGCGGATCGAGGACGAAAGGCACGTGGTGCTCGACCCCTGTCTTGCCTCTCGCGATTGAGGTACCCGGTGGTCGGCTGGCGTGGTGAAGGGCCATGCCCCTGGCCGAGCCCGCCTCACACCTTCTCCACAAACCCATCCAGCACGCGCTTCTGGCCGGCGCGGTCGAAGTCGATGGTGAGTTTGTTGCCTTCGATCGCGGCGATGTTGCCGTTGCCGAACTTCATGTGGAAGACGCGGTCACCGACCGAGAAGCGGGAGGGTTCGGCAGTCGTCGATTTCGCCACCAGCTCGCCGTCGATGGTGCGGCCGCGCGGGCCGCTTTCGCCGTAGCCGATGCGCTCGACCGCGTGGCCGGAGCGGGTGCCCCAGTTGTCGCGGGTGGCGTCGGAGCGGTGCTGCTGGGCGCGCTTCCAGCCGGGGGTCGCGTAGGAGTTCTGGAACGGATCGGCCTTGTCGAAGCGCGACTGGCCGTAACCGCCGCGGCCATAGCCGCCATAGGACTGCTCGTTCTCGGCCACGTCGACATGGGCGAGCGGCAGCTCGTCGAGGAAGCGCGAGGGCATGGTTGACTGCCAGAGGCCGTGTATGCGGCGGTTGGAGACGAACCAGATGTGGCAGCGGTGCTTGGCGCGGGTGATGCCGACATAGGCGAGGCGGCGCTCTTCCTCCAGGCCGGCGCGGCCGCCTTCGTCGAGCGCGCGCTGGTGCGGGAAGAGGCCTTCCTCCCAGCCGGGCAGGAAGACCGTGTCGAACTCCAGACCCTTGGCCGAGTGCAGCGTCATGATCGAGACGGCGTCGAGGTTCTCGTTCTGCTCGGCGTCCATGACGAGGGCGACATGCTCGAGGAAGCCGCGCATCGACTCGAAGGCTTCCATCGAGCGGATGAGTTCCTTCAGGTTTTCCAGCCGTCCCGGGGCTTCGGCCGTCTTGTCGGCCTGCCACATGGCGGTGTAGCCGCTCTCGTCGAGGATCTGCTCGGCAAGCTCGGTATGCACAGTCGTTTCCAGCAGGCTCTGCCAGCGGCGAAAATCGGTGACGACATCGAAGAGGGCCTTGCGCGCCTTCGGCTTCAGCTCGTCGGTCTCGATGATCTCGGAGGCCGCCGCGAGCATCGGGATATCGCGGGCGCGGGCATAGTCGTGCAGCGTGCGCACGGTGGTATCGCCCAGGCCGCGCTTCGGCGTGTTGATGATGCGCTCGAAGGCGAGGTCGTCGGCCGGCTGGCAGACGAGGCGGAAATAGGCCATGGCGTCGCGGATTTCGAGGCGCTCGTAGAAGCGCGGACCGCCGATGACGCGGTAGTTGAGGCCGAGCGTGACGAAGCGGTCTTCGAATTCGCGCATCTGGAACGAGGCGCGCACCAGGATCGCCATGTCGTTCAGATTGTGCTTCTGACGCTGAAGCTGCTCGATCTCCTCGCCGACGGCGCGGGCTTCCTCTTCGGAATCCCAGGCTGCATGCACCTGCACCTTCTCGTCATCCGGATTGGTGCGGTCGGTGAAGAGCGTCTTGCCAAGGCGGCCCTCATTGTGGGCGATCAGGTGACCGGCGGCACCGAGGATATGCTCGGTCGAGCGATAGTTGCGCTCGAGCTTGATGACCTTGGCGCCCGGGAAATCCTTCTCGAAGCGCAGGATGTTGTCCACCTCGGCGCCGCGCCAGCCATAGATCGACTGGTCGTCGTCGCCGACGCAGCAGATGTTGACGCTGGATTGCCCCTCACCCCGGCCCTCTCCCCGTTCTGACGGGGAGAGGGGGACCGTAGAGCGTGCCGCTTGTCCCTTCTCCCCGTCTTGCGGGGAGAAGGTGGCCGGCAGGCCGGATGAGGGGGAACCCGCAGGGGAGACCGGCTTGCGGCCTGGCCGCTGCGCCAAGAGCCGCAGCCACATGTACTGTGCCGTGTTGGTGTCCTGGTACTCGTCGACGAGGATATAGCGGAACTTGTCGTGATAGTCCTTCAGCACATCCGCATGCATGCGGAAGATGCGGATCGGGTGCAGGAGAAGGTCGCCGAAGTCGCAGGCGTTCAGCGTCAACAGCCGGTTCTGGTAGGCGGCGTAGAGCTCGCGGCCCTTGCCGTTGGCAAAGGCGCGAGCGTCACCCTCGGGGATCTGGGCGGGATCGAGCCCCTTGTTCTTCCAGCCGTCGATCATGCCGGCGAATTGCTTGGCCGGCCAGCGCTTGTCGTCGATGCCTTCGGCCTGGATGAGCTGCTTGATCAGCCGCACCACGTCGTCGGTGTCGAGAATGGTGAAATCGGAACGCAGGCCAACGAGCTCGGCGTGGCGGCGGAGCAGCTTGACGCCGATCGAGTGGAAGGTGCCGAGCCAGGGCATGCCTTCGACCGCATGGCCAACGAGCACGCCGATACGCTCCTTCATCTCGCGCGCCGCCTTGTTGGTGAAGGTCACGGCCAGGATCTGCGAGGGGAAGGCGCGGCCGGTGGAAAGGATATGGGCAATGCGGGTGGTGAGCACGCGGGTCTTGCCGGTGCCGGCACCGGCGAGCACGAGCACCGGACCATCAAGGGTTTCGACCGCTTCCGACTGTTCCGGATTGAGACCTGAGAGATAATCCGGGCGCGGCTGGGCGCGATCACGCGCCGCCATGGCGCGCGCGGCGATGCCGCCCGTGGCCGGGATACCTCCAGGGGCTGGCGGCTGCTTGCGCGGCGCCGGCTCCTCGTCGAAGAAAGGAATGTCGTCGAAACCACTCATCATGCGGCTCAATGTAGTGATTCGGTGGGGAAAGGCCAGAAAGGATGTTCTTCTTTTATTCCGTTTTCTGCGCCGGGCGCACCAAGCCTGTGGAAAGACAGGCGATTTCGAGACCGCTTATTCTCGGACGCTGTTTCGTTTCTCGCATGTCGTTATCGCAAAACCGCTGCAAACTTTTGCGCGACATCCTTTTAGTCGGCCGTTTTATCGAAGACGGCATCAACAGGCACCTGGAGCGCGGTGGCAAGCTGGTTGGTGCGGGCGGCGAGCGAGATCACCCGGAGCAGGTCCGCGTGCTGGGCATCGCTCATGCCTTTCGCCTTCGCTGCGGCCGTATGGGAATGGGCGCAGTAGCCGCAGCCATTGGTGACGGAGACGGCGATATAGAGCATCTCCTTTACCAGCGGATCGAGCGCAGAAGGTTCCGCCATCACCGCCTTGACGTCGCGCCAGGTCTGCTCCAGCAGATCCGGGTCGAAGGCGAGCCACAGCCACATATTGTTGATGAAATCGGATTTGCGCGTGGCGCGGATATCGTCGAACACCGCCTTGACGCGCGGGTTCTCTTCCGGGTTCTTCGGCGGAGTAACGGTGCTCATGGGCTTTCCTGCGTGGTGGTTGCCGGCGGCCTTGCGCCGCCGGATTGATGAGTGGGGTCAGGCAAGGGCAAAGACGCGCGCCGGGCCGCCGGTGCCGCCGCGGTGCTTCGGCGCACCGAGGATGAGCGTCGCGCCCTTCGCCGGCAGCTTGTCGAGATTGGCGGCGGCCTCGAGGCCCCAGCGGCCCTCGGGCAGCCAGGCATAATGCGTGGCGAAATCGGGCGAGGGGCCGTGGTCCAGCGAAAGCGTATCGACGGCGATGCCGGCGGCCTTGCTCTCTTCGATGAGATATTTCGCGGCCTCGACGTGAAAGCCGGGAAAATGCAGCTTGCCGCCGCCATCGGCATTGCGGAATTTCTCCGTGCCCACATGCGCGCCCCAGCCCGAGAGCATGGCGACGCAGGCGTTTTCCGGGATCTCGCCATTGGCGGCGATCCAGGTCTTGAGATCGTCGGGCGTCACCTGCGCGTCTGCGTCGCCGGATGCCTTTTCGCGGATATCGATGATGCAAAGCGGCACGACGAGCTTCTCCACCGGCAGTTCGGCGACGGAAAGGCCGTCGGCGGAAAAGTGCAGGGGCGCGTCGACATGGGTGCCCGTATGTTCGTTCACCCGCAGTTCGAACAGGTTGAACTTGTCCTTGGCGTAGTTGAACTTCTGTTCGCGGAAGAACTGCTGCTGGCCGAAGAAGGTCGGGAAATCCTCATGCAGTTCATGGGTGAGATCGGTGACGCTTGCATGTCCCTGCGCCAAGGCCGGGGGCGCAATGCCGGTGCTCGCGGCGGCGAGGCCGGCGGTTCCAACGGCAGCGGCTTTGAAGAAGCTGCGGCGCGAGAGCATGCGCTCCTTCACCGTTTCCATCACACAGGCATCGCACATCGTTCTAGCTCCCCTTCAAGAAACTGAAAAAACCAGCGGGCGAAACCGCTCGGAAAAAGCGGCCGGCGGTTGCAGGATAGCGCAGTCGAAGCCGCTGTAAATGCCGGCTCATGCAGCAAATTGCGCTTCACGGTGGAGACCACTCGCGCGTCATCATGCCGCCACCAAATTCGCTTTTATTACAATTGCGTAATGATGCCATTCCGTCATTGCCCCGACGCGCGCGAACAGGGATACTCCGCGCAATCGGAACGAACCGCCGGACGTGCCGCGCTGGGGCGTGTTTTTTGCTTTATCTGGAGATTTGAATGCGGGTTTGGAAACAGCTTGCGGTGAGCGCCGCTGTGCTTCTCGTGGGCGTGGCCGTCTGGGTGCGGTTCGTGCCTGGCGCGGGTGAAACGCTCGCCGCCATCGGCGTTTCTCATCCGCTAATCGATGCCCTGTCCAAGCCACAGACGGGCGGCGGCCAGGGTGGCGAACGCAATGGCGGGCGCGGCCAGGGCGGCGGCGCGATCCTGGTGATGGTTCGCCCGTCGGCAACCGCTGTCGTCAACGACCGGCTGAACGCCATCGGCAACGGCGAGGCAATCCATTCCGTCAGCGTCACGCCGACGGCGACCGGCAATCTCACCGAAATCCTCGTGCGCTCGGGCGACAAGGTAGCGGAGGGCCAGGTGATTGCCCGGCTCGACAGCGACGACCAGAAGATCGCCGCCGACCAGGCGCGGCTGACGCGCGACAGCGCGCGTGAAAAGATGGAACGCTATCGCAATCTCAGCACCGCGCGGGCGGTGACCGCGGTCGACGTGCGCGATGCCGAAATCGCGCTGCAGGCGGCGGAACTGGCGCTGAAGACTGCCGAGCTTGACCTCAAGCGCCGCGATATCGTCGCTCCCTCCAAGGGTGTCGTCGGCATCATCACCGTCAATGTCGGCGACTACGTCACCACGACGACGCCGATCGCCGTTGTCGACGATCGCTCGGAGATCCTCGTCGATTTCTGGGTGCCGGAGCGCTTCGCCAACAAGATCACCGTCGGCCAGCCGGTCACCGCCTTTGCCATCGCCCAGCCGGGCAATCAGCTCGACGGCGCGATCCACGCGATCGACAACCGGCTGGACCAGGCAAGCCGGACGCTGCGCGTGCGCGCACGGCTCGAAAACCCCGAGGATACGCTTCGGGCCGGCATGTCCTTCTCCGTCACCATGGCCTTTGACGGCGACACCTATCCGACAGTCGATCCGCTGGCGATCCAGTGGAGCTCGGAAGGCTCCTACATCTGGCGCGTTGTCGGCGACAGGAGCGAGAAGGTGCCGGTGAAGATCATCCAGCGCAATCCGGACAAGGTGCTGGTCGATGCCGCGCTTTCCGAGGGCGACGAGATCGTGACCGAAGGCGTGCAGCGCCTGCGCAATGGCGGCGAAGTCCGCATCGCCGGCCGCGAGCGCAAGCAGGATGCCGCTCAGAAGGTTGCGGAGGAAACGAAGTGAGCGGCGGCGAAGGGCACAGCAAAGCGTCCGCCCGCGAACGCGGCAAGACCGGCTTCACCGCGCTTTTCATCCGCCGGCCGATCTTTGCGCTGGTGGTGAATACCCTGATCGTCGTGGCCGGCCTTGCCGCCTGGAACGGCATCGAGATCCGCGAATTGCCGCAGGTCGACCAGCCGGTTATCTCGGTGACCACGACGCTCGACGGTGCGGCACCGGAAACCATGGACCGCGAGGTGACGTCGGTCGTCGAGGGGGCGGTCTCGCGCGTGCAGGGCATCCGCGACATCTCCTCGACCTCGACCTTCGGCCGCAGCCGCGTGACGCTGCAGTTCTCTGACACCACCGATATCGGCCAGGCCGCCAACGACATTCGCGATGCGCTCGGCCGGGTGCGCAACCAGTTGCCCGATGATGTCGACGAGCCGAGCATCGTGAAGGCCGACGCCGACAGCCAGCCGATCATGCGACTGGCGCTGACCTCCGACACGATGAGCATGGAAGACATGACGCTGCTCGTCGAAAACGAAATCAGCGACCGGCTGGCGGCGGTGGAAGGCGTTGCCGACGTCGCGGTCTATGGCGACCAGGAGAAGATCTTCCGCATCGACCTCGACCAGGCGAAGCTCGCCGGGCGCGGGGTGACGGTGGCAAACCTCAGGACCGCGCTCGCCAACGCCTCCTATGACGTGCCGGCCGGCAAGCTGACCAGCGCCAGCCAGGACCTCTCGGTGCGCGCCACCGCCGACCTGCAGACGCCGGAGCAGTTCGAGAACCTGATCCTCGTCAACAATGTGCGGCTGCGCGACGTCGCCACCGTGACCCTCGGTCCGGACACGGGCACGACGGCGCTGCGCTCCAACGGCCGTCAGGGCATCGGACTCGGCATCGTCCGCCAGGCGCAGTCGAACACCGTCGATATCTCCGAGGGCGTCCGCAAGGTCGTCGATACGATCCAGAGTGAGATCCTGCCCGAGGGCACGCAGTTCCGGATCACCAGCGACGATGCCGTCTTCATCAACGGCGCCATCCACGAGGTGGAGATTGCGCTGGTTGTCGCCGTCTTCATCGTGACGCTGGTCATCTACCTGTTCCTGCTCGACTGGCGGGCGACGCTGATCCCGACGATCAGCATGCCGATCGCGCTGATCGGCACGGTGGCGGCGATCTATCTCGCCGGCTTCTCGATCAACATCCTGACGCTGCTGGCGATCGTGCTGGCAACGGGGCTCGTCGTCGACGACGCGATCGTGGTGCTCGAAAACATCGTGCGGCGGCGCGCCGAAGGGCTCGGCCCACGGGCGGCTGCGGTGCACGGCACGCTCGAGGTGTTCTTCGCGGTGCTGGCGACGACGGCGACGCTTGCCGCAGTCTTCGTGCCGCTCTCCTTCCTGCCGGGGCAGACCGGCGGTCTCTTCCGTGAATTCGGCTTCGTGCTGGCCTTCTCGATCCTGCTTTCCTCCTTCGTCTCGCTGACGCTCTGCCCGATGCTTGCCTCGCGCATGCTGACGAAGGAAGCGCATACGGTGCCGGGGCCGATGGCGCGGTTCGGGGCACGCGCTGCCGGTTTCTACCGGGTGACGCTGCGCGCCTGCCTCAACTCGCCGCTGATCGTCTTCGTCGTTGCCGCCTTCTTCACCGCCATGGGTGCTGCCGGCTTCCTGACGCTGAAATCGGAACTGACGCCGAGCGAGGACCGCTCGCAGGTGATGATGCGGATCAACGCGCCGCAGGGCGTCTCGCTCGAATACGCACAATCCCAGATGCGCCGCATCGAGGACGGCCTGCAGCCGCTGGTCAAATCCGGCGAGATCGACAACATCTTTTCGATCTCGGGCCAGGGCGGCTCGGTCAACAGCGGCTTCATGGTGCTGACGCTCGCCTCCTGGGAGAAGCGTGACCGCACCCAGCAGGAGATCGTCGCCGACATCAACAAGGTGACGGCGCGCATCCCCTCGGTCCGCGTCTTCGCCATGCAGCCGAACAGTCTCGGCATTCGCGGCGCCGGCAGCGGCCTGCAGGTGGCGCTGGTCGGCAATGACTACAACAAGCTCGGCGACGCGGCGGCGAAACTGGTGCGCCAGATGGAGGACAGCGGCCGCTTCGAGAACGTCCGCCTCAATTACGAGGCCAACCAGGCGCAGCTCTCGATCACCATCGACCGCGAGCGCGCCTCCGACATGGGCGTCGACATCGGTGGCCTCGCCTGGGCGCTGCAGGCGATGCTCGACGGAAACAGTGTCGTCGACGTCTATGTCGATGGCGAATCCTATCCGGTGAAGCTCTTATCCTCGACCAATCCGGTCAACGACCCGACGGATCTGCAGAACATCTTCCTGAAGGCCGGAGACGGCAAGATCGTGCCGATGTCGACGATCGCCAGCGTCGAGGAAATGGCGGTGGCGCCGCAGCTCTCGCGGGAATCGCAGCTTCGCGCCGTGTCGCTCTCGGCCGGCCTCAAATCGGACCTGGCGCTCGGCGAGGCGCTGACCATGGTCGAGCAGATGGCCGAGCCGCTCTTGCCGCCGGGGTCGCGCATCATGCCGCTCGCGGAAGCGGCGACGCTCAACGAAAACGCCAATGGCCTCTTCGTCACCTTCGGCTTCGCCCTCGTCATCATCTTCCTGGTGCTGGCGGCGCAGTTCGAAAGCTTCGTCAGCGGCCTCATCATCATGTCGACGGTGCCGCTTGGGCTCGCCTGCGCGGTCTTCGCGATGATCATGACCGGCAACACGCTGAACATCTACAGCCAGATCGGCCTGGTCATGCTCGTCGGCATCATGGCGAAGAACGGCATCCTGATCGTCGAATTTGCCAACCAGTTGCGCGATCGCGGCCAGGACGTGCGCTCGGCGATCGAGAACGCCGCCAATATTCGCCTCCGCCCCGTGATGATGACGATGATCGCCACCATCGTCGGCGCGGTGCCGCTGGTGCTGGCGAGCGGCGCGGGCGCGGAAGCGCGCATCGCGCTCGGCTGGGTGCTGGTCGGTGGGCTCGGGCTGGCGGTGATCGTCACGCTCTACCTGACGCCGGTCGCCTACCTGGTGATCGCCCGCTTCACCAAGCCGCATGCGGACGAGGAGCGGAAACTGCATGAGGAAATGGAAGCTGCAGCGGCGCTCGAGGCGCACTGAGCTACTGCAAAATACAAGGTGCTACGGCGACCTTGTGCGTCCGATAGGACGCGCGGGACTGTAGAGGCCAGCGAACGCCGTTGGCCTCTTCCACGCTACATTTCGAGCCCGGCGGCAATGAGAAAGATCGCTGCCGCCAGGCCACCGAGCGCGCTTCGTCCGGCATGGAGCCTGCCCCAGCGCTTGAGCAGGCTGCGGCTTTCCTCGCCGGTCTCATCCGGCCGCGTTGCCTCCAGCTTGCGATTGACCGGCATCACGAAGAACAGCGTATAGGGCCAGTTCAGGATGATGATGGCGGCACCCAGGCCCCAGAGCACATGGCCGGTTCTTCCCCAGGCGGCGGCGCCGAGCAGGCCCGAGATGAGGGCGAGTGTCGCCTGCATCTCGAAGGCGCGGCGGTAGGAAGGAACCCATTGCGCCAATGCGGCGCGATCGTCGAGATGGAGCCTTGCGGGCTGTTCGGCGAGATTGATGTAGATGGCGGCGCCGAAAAAGATCGACGCGGTAAGCAAAGCGAGCAGACCCAGCATTGCCTCTCTCCCTTCACGCCAACATGATAATCCAACGCCGGCAATTTGAGCAGGTGTTTTCTGCGCTCTCGCCCTCATAGGTGGACCCAGACGCTTTGAAACTGATTCCGATTTCGCTGGCAGCGCCTTGAAATCGAATCGCTTTCGGTTCTGTTGCGCCGGGTCGAACGCCAGCCTGGCGTCAATTGTCGGCCCGCTGCTCCCATCGACCTCTATTCGCCGACGCTCGCCGCCTGGGACGGCTGGGTGTGGATTGCAGGCATCGCGCTCTACCTCCTTTGCGTGGCGGCGCTGAGGCATCTGCCGCGTTGAAAAATCGGCTGTTTTCCCCGCTCTGATACGGTCTTGTGACGCTCCGGTCTCACGTCAGGCGTTTTCCTGCGTTAGCCTGACGGTCAAGGGCGCGAGCGTCTGGACAAAGTGATTCCGATTTGCACAGTAGCGCCTTGAAATGACTGCGCTTCCGAGGCATCGCTTCGGGAGGGCAGCGTATGCAACAGGAAGGGCGTTTTCCGTGGCATTGAAGGCAATCAGGGCTGGCGTGAGGAACGAGGCCGGCATTACGGCGGCGAAGCAGGAATTGGCCGCCCGCTTCGGCGACCGGCTGCAGACGGGCGAGGCGATCCGCGCCCAGCATGCCCACACCACCACCTACATTCCGGCGCAGCTTCCCGATGCGGTGGTGTTTGCCGAAAGCGCCGAAGAGGTGCGCGAGATCGTTCAGATCGCCGCCCGGCACAAGGCGCCGCTGATCCCCTTCGGCACCGGGTCGTCGCTCGAGGGCCATATCAATGCGCCGCATGGCGGCATCTCGGTCGATCTCGCCCGCATGAACAGGGTGCTGGAGGTCAATGCCGAGGATCTCGACTGCCGGGTCGAGCCGGGCATCACCCGCGAGGAGCTCAACACCTATCTGCGCGACACCGGCCTGTTCTTCCCGATCGACCCCGGCGCCAACGCCTCGATCGGCGGCATGGCCTCGACGCGGGCTTCGGGCACCAATGCGGTGCGCTACGGCACGATGAAGGACAACGTGCTGGCGCTGACGGTGGTGACGGCCGACGGACGCGAGATCCGCACCGCCCACCGGGCACGCAAGTCTTCGGCGGGCTACGACCTGACGCGGCTTTTCGTTGGCGCGGAAGGCACGCTCGGCATCATCACCTCGATCACGCTCCGGCTGCAGGGTATCCCGGAGGTGATTTCCGGCGGCGTCTGCCCGTTCCCGACGATCGAAGACGCCTGCAACGCGGTGATCCTCACCATCCAGTCGGGCATTCCGGTGGCGCGCATCGAGCTTCTCGATGCGCTGCAGATGAAGGCCTGCAACGGCTATTCCGGCCTCTCCTATGCCGAGACGCCGACGCTCTTCGTCGAGTTTCACGGCAGCGCCGAAAGCGTCGAGCTGCAGTCACGCCAGTTCGGCGAGATCGCGTCGGAGTTCGGCTCGACCGGCTTCCAGTGGACGACCAATCCGGAGGAGCGGGCGCGGCTCTGGAAGGCCAGGCACAATGCCTATTGGGCGCAGAAGAGCCTGATCCCGGGTGCGGCGATCCTGTCGACCGATGTCTGCGTGCCGATATCGCGGCTGGCCGATTGCGTCGCGGCGACGCAGGAGGATAGCGTCGCCCATGGCCTGACCGCGCCGATCGTCGGGCATGCGGGCGACGGGAACTTCCACGTCGGCTTGCTGTTTGACGACACGGACGCGGCCGACGTGGCGCGGGCCGAGGCTTTCGTCGAGCGGCTGAATGCCCGGGCGCTCGAAATGGATGGAACCTGTACCGGCGAGCACGGCATCGGCCAGGGAAAGATGCCGTTTCTCGAGGCCGAGCTCGGCGACGCGCTGGATCTGATGCGGCAGGTCAAGCGTTCGCTCGATCCGGACAATATCTTCAATCCGGGCAAGATCTTCGCCTGAGGCGGCCCCCCGCGCGAGGGCGTCAGGTTTTGGCCCAATTTTTCGGGCAATGCGCCGGCGCCAAAGTGTGGTACTGCATAGTTCCGAAGTCGGAATCGACCCCGAACGAATTATGCGGCAAACCAGAGTGCCAGGGCGCGAGCCACTGGCGCTCAACTGACGTGCGGCGCGCGGACGCGCCGATGAACTGAATGGGAATGTAGGCACGGTGCTTTCGCGAATTCTGCTTGCCGTCGGTGGACTTGTGGTCGTTGCGCTCTTCGCGGCGCTGATCGCCCCGTGGTTCATTGACTGGACGGGTTTTCGCAAGGAGTTCGAGCGCGAGGCGAGCCGCATCATGGGCAAGCCGGTGGTCGTGCATGGCAGCGTCGATGCGCGGCTGATCCCGTTCCCCACCGTGACGCTCAACGATGTGCGCGTCGGCGCCAGCCAGGACGGTGAGCCGCTGATCCAGGTGGCGCAGTTTTCCATGAGCGCGGAACTGGCGCCGTTCCTGAGCGGCGAGGCGCTGATCTTCGACATGCGGCTGGACCGGCCGAAGGCCAAGGTGCGGCTGCTGCCTGACGGTACGCTCGACTGGGCGCGCGGCCGCCGCACCTCGATCCCTGCCAAGACCGTCGTGCTTGAAAACGTCGAGATCAGCAATGGCCAGATCGAGTTCATCGACGAGCAGACCGGCCGCACCCGCCGCGTGAGCGGGCTTGCCGCCGATGTTTCCGCCCGTTCGCTCGCCGGTCCGTGGAAAGTGGAGGGGCGGGCGGCGCTCGACGGCGAAGCCGGCAGCTTCTCCCTCACCAGCAACGAAGTGGACGCAGCAGGTGCGCTGAGCCTCAAGGCCCGGGTAACGCCCGACAAGCGCCCCTTCGGCGTCGAGACCGACGGCGCATTGAAGATCGTCGATTTCAAGCCGGTCTACAGCGGCCGCTTCACCCTGACGGAAAACCGGCAGGGCGAAAGCAAGGAGGACGATCGGGCGCCGTTGCGCATCAACGGTGACTTCCAGCTTACCAATGAAAGCATCCGCGTTCCGGATTATCGCTTCGAGGTCGGTTCGACGGATGATCCCTATGTGGTCACCGGCGAGGCGACGCTCGATACCGGCAAGGATCAGAAGTTCCTGCTGATCGCCGACGGCCAGCAGATCGACGTCAGCCGGATCGGTCCCAATCGCAACGCCAAGACCGGCCGTGATCCGGCGATCTCCATGCGCCAGCGGCTGGAGGCGATGCTGACGATTGCGGCCGAAATTCCCATTCCGCAGGTGCCGGGCCGCGCCAGCCTGAAGCTGCCGGCGATCGTCGTCGGTGACACGACGGTTCGCGACGTGCGCATCGACGTCCAGCCCGATGGCGCGGGCTGGGTGATCGACAACGTCGTCGCGCTCCTGCCGGGCCGCACGCAGCTCGAGGCCAAGGGGCGGTTGAACCTCAAGGGCCAGCGCAGCTTCCGCGGCGACCTGCTGCTCGCCTCCAACCAGCCGTCCGGTCTGGCGAACTGGCTGGCGGGCTCGGTCGATCCGGCGATCCGCAAGCTGAAGACCGCCGGCTTTTCGGCCAAGGTGAACCTCACCGATACGCTGCAGCAGTTCGAAAACCTCGAAGTGGCGGCGGGCGAGGCGAGCCTGAAGGGCCGGCTCGAACGGCAGTCCTTTGCCGAGCAGCAGCCGAACCTCTCGCTGCAGCTCAAGGGCAACCGCATCGATTTCGAGGCGCTTCAGGCGCTGACCGGACTGGTGGCGGGCGACGCCTCCACCGATACGCTGCTGCAGCACGCCATCGCTGCCGACCTTTCGGCCGACGAGTTCTCCGCCTTCGGCGAAGAAGCCAAGGACGTGCAGGCGGTGCTGACGCTGAAGAACGGCCAGCTCCAGGCCGAGCGCGTGGCGATCGGCTCGCTCGCCGGCGCCCAGCTCGCCTTCTCCGGCCGGGCCAGCGGCGATCTGGAAAAGCCCGTCGTCTCGGCCAAGATGAAACTCGCCGCCAAGAACCTCACGCCGTTCCTGGAAATGATTGGCCGGCACGCGGTCGACCATCCGGCGCTCAGGCAATTGATCAAGGCCGGCCCCTATTACAGCGACACGGCCTTCGACGTGACGCTGACGGCCGGCAACAAGGAAGGCAATGCGCCGGCAACCTTCGGCATCTTCGGCGCGGCGAACGGCACCAAGATCGCGGCCAGCTACCAGGCGCCGGACATGGCGCAGGCGCTGACCGGCAAGGCGATGCTGCTGGAAGCGACGCTCGAAAACCCCGAAACCCGCCTGCTTCTCGGCCAGACCGGTTTCGATCCCTTGCCTTTCGATGCGGACGCCAACGGCATTCTCTCGGTCAAGCTGCAAAGCACCGATGGTTCGAAGGCAAACGGCACGGTGACCTTCACCACTGAGAAGTCGTCGCTGGCTGCCAAGGGCAATGTCGATCTTTCGCGCGACCACTTCCTCGAAGGCCAGGCGAAGATCACGCTCGAGACGCAGGACATCGAGCCCTATCTGCTGCAGCAGGGCGTGGCGCTGCCGCAGATGGGCAGTGGCCTGCCGCTGACGATATCGGCCGACGTCGCGGCAAGCCCGGAGGCGATCGCGCTGACGGCGGTCGAGGGCAAGGCGGACAACAACGGCTTTACCGGCACCTTGACGGTGGACCGCAAGGCACCTGGGGCTGCCACCGGTCAGCTCACCGTCGACACGCTCGACCTCGCCTGGCTGGGCGAGGGGATCCTCGGCCCGGTCGAGGATGCGAACGGCGCATTCTCGAAGAGCGCCCTGGCGCAGCCGGCCTGGACGGGTCTCAACGTCGCGCTCGACGTGCAGGCGGGAAAATTCTGGCCGGGCGTCTATGGTGCGGTCACCAGCTTTGCCGGCAAGATGGAATGGAAGGGCGACGAGATTTCCCTGACCGATGCCACCGGCGACTGGCTGGGCGGCAAGCTCGCCGGGCGCGTGCAGGTCGGGAACGCCAACGGCTCCGGCTTCCTGCGCTCGCGCCTGGACGTCAAGGGCGGTGACCTGACGCAGGCGGGTTGGACCCGTTCCGACGCTCCGGTGGCGACCGGAACGTTCGATCTCTCCGTCGCGCTGGAAGCATCCGGCGCGACACCGGAGGCGATGGCGCATTCGGCCAGCGGCTCCGGTACGGCGACCTTCAACGGCCTGACGCTGAACGGCATCAACAGTGCGGCCCTGCCGCAATTGATTGCCGCCGCCGATGGCCAGAAGACGCAGATTTCGGCCGATAGCATCCGCAGCGCGGCGGAAGCAGCCGTGTTCTCCGGTCAATCCGTGGTCGGCGTCGTCAAGGCTCCCTTCAGCGTCGCCGGCGGCGTGCTGAGGGTGCAGAACGTCACGGCCGGCGATGGCAATGCCGCCTTCATGGGGGCAGCAGCGCTCGACCTTGCGGCCGGCCGGATCGATGGCGGGATCGACCTGACCTTCCGCCCGGGCGAGGAGGCGCTTGCCGGTGCCGAACCGCGTGTGCGGATCGGCTATGCCGGCCTCATGGAGGCGCCGGGCGTCAGCCTCGACGTCGCCGATCTGGCCAATTTCCTTTCGCTGCGCGCCTTCGAGCGCGAGCGCCGGCGGGTCGAGATCCTGCAGGCGAACGTGCTGGAGAAACAGCGGCTGCGCCGTGAAGTGGCGCTTTACAAGGCAAAGGCGGAGGCACGCGACCTCGAACGGCGACGTGCCGTTGCCGAAGAACGCCGGCGTGCCGCGGGGGCTGCGGAAGCTGCCCGCGTCAAAGCCGAACTGGAAGCGCGCGCCGCGGCTGAGCGAAAGGCCGAAGCCGAACGGCAGGCCGAAGCGGCACGCCGGGCGCAACAGGCGCCGTGGGGCATGCGCGGTGCCGGCGGGGAGCAGCAACCGATCGCGCCGCAAAGTGGGCCCGACGATACCCAAGGCGGCAGCGCCGGGCGGCCAGCCGGCCAGAAGCTGAACTTCGAAGTGCTGCCCGACATCACGGTGCAGTAACCGGCGCTCAAATCCGAACCGATCTGCGCGCCCTCGGCGGCGCCTTTCACGCCCCTGCGCGCGCGCCAATCCGGCGTTGCGTGGCGGGCCTCCTATGTCCGGACATGCGCTTGCGGATGAATTTCGTCGATGCTTTCGGACGCCGCTGGGGATTAAGGCCCTCACAGCAGCGATTTCGACAAAGTTTAACGATTTCTGAAGCCATTTCGCTACGTTTTCTCGCTAAATTAGCAAGATGTTTTGGAGCGCAGGGAGGGGCGCGGCCGATTGGCCGCTTCTAGCTTCAACTCATTGGAATCGATGACGTCTCTTGCTTTGGGGCCATGTGGCTCCGAAGTCGTCGTGATCTGTTGAGGGGCAACGAAGCAAGATGCTAAACAAACGGAAGAACAAGCTCGTCCGCATGCTCGAGGACGAAAGCGGCAACTTCGCCGTCATGACAGCCCTGGTGATGATACCGCTGTTTACGGCTGCTTCCATCGCCATCAATCTCGCCCGCATCAATCTCGAGTCCGCCAAGATGCAGGACGCGCTCGATGCGGCCGCCTTCTCCGCGGTCAAGTCCTATGGAGAAGGGGAAGATGAAGCCCAGGCGAAGGATCTGGCGAACAACACCTTCTTTGCCAATTTCGGCATGCCGGAGATCGTCGACGAGATCGGGTCGGGGGAAAGTTCGACACCGGCGGCGGCACAGGCAATCACGGTCGCTTTCGGCACGGCCGGCGTGGAGAGCACGGCTACGGCCACCTATGAGCTCACATACGCTCCGCTCTTCTGGGGCCTGCAACCCTATACGATCGACCGCGCAAGCGTCGCGGCGCGCATGCCGGGAAGGGAAGCGTGCATTCTGGCGCTTCATCCGACCGCAACCCGGGCGTTCGAAGTGAGCGGCAGTGCCAGCGTCGATACGTCCGGCTGTACCATCACGTCGAATTCGAGCGATGCCCAGTCGATCTATCTCAGTGGTTCGGCCAGCTTGAAGGCCGAGTGTCTTTATGCCACCGGCAAGGTATCGGCGACACTGGCCCATCTCGAGCTCGCCTGCGGCAAGGCGGTGGAGGATGTTCCGCCGATCCTCGACCCGTTCCGGTTCAGGAAAATGCCGACGACGGGGAGCTGGGTGAACCTCGCCGGATGCGGACAGAACTTCGTGGCCGGCGGTGGCGGCAATGGCGACTGCAATGGCACCAGCAAAACGCCGAACAACGCACCCGTCGGCTACACCGTCGAATTGAAGCCGGGCACCTATGGCGGTCTGGAGATCAAGGGCAAGGTCCTCTTGCGGCCGGGCTCCTACATCATCGACGGTGGTGTCCTGAAACTTGCCAGCCAGTCGGTGCTCACGGGTGAGGGCGTCACCTTCTTCCTGATGAACGGCGCCCAGCTCGACATTCACGGCGGCTCGACCTTCAACATCACGCCATCCCTGACGGGGGACTGGGCAGGTTTCGCGATCGTCGCCGCCCGGAACAATACGGCGACCGCGACAATCAACGGCAACAGCGCCTCGTCGCTTGCGGGCATCATCTACATGCCGGCATCACGCGAGATCCAGTATGCCGGCAGTGGCTCCACCGGCGGCGAATGCGTGCGCATCGTCGCGCAGGAGATCACCATGATCGGCAACAGCAGCTTCAAGCTGGATTGCAAGGCGGAGCTCGCGAACAACACCATCAACAACCCCGGTGCCATTCGTCTGGTCAGATAGGTCGCGACCAATCTCGCCATACGACGTTAAACCCGGTTGCATGGCAACCGGGTTCTTTTTGCGCGAAGGCTCAAGCCGTTTCAGAAGCGTATGGAAAGGCCGAGGATCGGGCCCTGTTGAACCACGTCGAAGATAAAGCCGTCATTGTCGTAGTCGACGCCGAGTGCACGGTAGCCGGCAATCGCCGAGATCGTGTCGTTGAAGCGGTAGCCGAGGCCGAGGGCCACATCCCAGTCGATGTCGGCACCGCCGCCGCCGACGAGGCCCCAGCCGGTCAGGTAGATTTCCGGCGTCAGATAATAGGCGCCGCGCAGGCCCACCATGCCGTCGACCCAGGTCTTGCCGTCTTCGCGGCTGACACCGTCAAGCGGACCGCCATGGAAGGAGATGGTGGTATCGACCGACCAGACCTTCACGCCGCCGATCACGTCCAGGTTTGATTGCTGATCCTGGAACACCGTGTAGCCGACGGCGGCGAGGCCGACGAAGGTCTCCGAGTCGACATCCACCGTGTCGGTGAAAATCCCGCGCGCCTTACCGTCGCCGGAAAGCTTTGAGTAGATCAGATCGGTGAAGATGCTGAAGCGATCGTTCCGCGCTTCGCCGATCGCCATGGCGGCGAAATCGAGATTGCTCCAGATGTCGCCGAAGTCGGAATCGATGTGGACGGTCGGCAGGCCGAACTGTGCCGTGTCGCCGGAGAGCCCGGCAATCCAGAAATAGGGGGCGAAAGTGAATTGCCAGCCGCTCTCGGTTTCCTGGACCGGTGCCGAAGGGGCCATCAGCGGTGTGATGTCTGCCGCATTGGCCGACAGAAAGGGCACCAGGCTCAGGCAGGCCGCAAGGCCCAGTCGCGTAGAGATACTCATGAAACGCTCCCCTCTGAGACGGCAGCACAAGCCGTCTCTCTATGGGACATTTTTATATAAGCCTGCCCGAAAACAACTGATTTCGATCGACGATGGGGGTCGTGAAGGACAAAACCCGCCGGGCTGTTGCAGGGCGCACACAATCAGGCCGTGCGGGCAGGCCGTGCGCGCAGGCGATTTATCGCTGTCAGGCCTCGCCCGGCGAAGACGCCAGGATCTTCGCCTTCAACCATTCGAGCACATAGACACGCAGAGCCGAGGAAAGATTGCTGTCGGGGCCGCGCTGGTCGTCGATCTCGGCGATGAGCTGCGCAAGCGGCATCCCCCTTGCCACGGCGATTTCCTTCAGCTCCTGCCAGAAGGCATCCTCGAGCGAGAAGCTGGTGCGGTGGCCGTGCAGGGTCGCGGAGTGCTTACGGATCATCGTCCGGTCTCTGGATCAGAATGACTTTGGGGCGGATTGCGCACGCCCTATGAGTTGGAGCGGGACGCCGGCGGAAAACCGCCACCCGCGGCGCTCCCAAATCGCATGTCGTTATCGCAAGCCGCCGCGCGCCTTTGCGCGACATGCGTCGGTTGGCATTTCGATTCGGAAAACGGCCGCAACTCCTTGTTCCGGAATCGTTTTTCTTCGAGGAGGGCGGCTCAGTCCTTGCCGTCGCCGCCTTCGCCCTCGACCGGCCGCTCCAGGCGGCCCTGGTCGAGGCGGGCGTCCGCCTTGTCGTTCAGCGCCTTTGTCAGGGACTTTTCGGCCTTGGTGCGGCCGAAGGAGATGCGGTTCTGCTCGGCCTGCTTTTCCTTTTCCGTGCGCTCACGGCGCTTGCGGAACTGGCGCAGATTGACGACGTCGCCGGTCATGACCCGAGGCTCCTTCAGCGCCACGCGTCTTGCACGCGCAAGGGTCGCTGTAGCTCTTTGAGTGGCTGCATGTTTGTCCTTCAGCCGGCTGCGATCAAAGGAAACATGCAGTCGGTGGTGATCAGTTCTTCTTGCGGAAGGAATCGAGCGAAACGACGGAGCCGCCGCCGTTTTTCGGTTCGGTCGGCTTGTCTTCCTTGGCCGCGGCCTCGCCGTTTTCCTCCGGGACCGGATAGGCGGTGATTTCGGCCGATTCCACTTCTTCCTCCTCGCCGGCGGCGACATCGAACTCCAGCTCGAAATTGACCGAGGGGTCGTAGAAGCCGCGGATGGCGTTGAACGGGATGACCAGCCGTTCCGGCGTATCGGAGAAGGAAAGCCCGATCTCGAAGCCGGTCTCGGTTACCTTCAGTTCCCAGAACTGATGCTGGACCACGATGGTCATCTGCTCGGGATACTTCGCCTTGAGGTGCTGCGAGATGCGCACGCCCGGCGCGCCGGTCAGGAAGGTGATGAAGAAGTGGTGCTCTCCGGGCAGATGGCCTGTCGTGGCGACCTCGGTCAGGACCTTGCGGATGACGCTGCGGAGCGCGTCCTGTGCCAGAATGTCGTAGCGGATGTGGTCCTGGCCCATGGGTGTCCCGTCTTTCCTCGAACTCAATCTTACTGCTTTTCCGTCGGCGATCCGCCGTCGACTTTTCATTGCCCATCCACAAGGAACGAGTCAATTATTTGAGCATCTATAGACCATTTCGAGCCGGGGGAGAAGGTGAAGGCTTCTGTTGCCAGGTGCCTTCGGACCCCGCCTTACGGTGCTACCCGGAAGGGCTTGATTTGAAGTGCCGCACCGCCGTTAGGCAGCGAGACGTGCTTCAGCATAGTTGTCGTTTGCAACTATAAGTTTAGCCCGATAACGGTGGTACAATGCCGAGCAAAAAGTCGATCTTTACGCCCTTGTCGATCCTATTTCGCCCCCATCAAAAGCCGATCCTCGAAAGATCGGTTTTTGGTGGAGGCGCCGGGTACCGCCCCCGGGTCCAATGGGTTTATTTCATCGCCCGTTTATTGCCATAGCCGCCCGAAGACGGCACCGTTCATATAGGTCTTTCCGGCCTCCAAGAAAAGGGGGATGTGTCGGATATATGACTTTCTCTTCGATCGCTTTCCCTCGACCGGGTTGACTTGCCCGACGGCCATGAAAGACTCCCGCGGCTGTACGGGGCCGGCCAATTCCGGCCGCGGTTTCTGAAGCAAGAGCAACCTGGAGGCATCATGGCGGACTACCTCGCAGATGTGCTGAAATACGACGGCGGTGCCGACGAGGCGATCGTGAACAAGATCGTGCGCCACCTCGGCATTGCGTTGCGCAACAAGGACTCCTCGCTCGTGTCGGTGACCGACCCGAAGGAGCTCGAGCGCATCAAGCAAAACTGGTGCGAGAAGAAGTTCGGGGTCGAGGGCGCGGCAGCGGATGCGGCCATTGCCGCCACGGCCAAGACGATGGCCGCCGACCGCTCGAAATCGCGCGTGACCTTCTATTATCTGGTGGCCAAGGAACTCGGAAAGCTGCAGGCGCTCTGATTCCCTGGCTTCGGCCAGTGGTTCGCGCCGCAGCGGCGCGCGCCTTTAGCCGCGCGACTGCGGTTCTACTCCTTGGCGCCGAGGCTTTCCGGCCAGAGTGCGCGGATGTCCTTCGGCAAGGCATCGCGGATCTTTGCCGTCTGGCCGAGATCGACATGGCGCGCGAGCACCCGGAACACCGATTGCGTGACCGCAGCCGGGTTGACAGGGCGGCTGCCTTTCAATCCTTCCTCGACTTTGTGGAGAAAGTCATCGAGCGAACGCGCGGACTTGTCCGGCAGAGAGGGGCGGTATTGATCGTAATAGGCGCCGCGGATGAGCAGCGGCAGTTCTGCGCCGAGATGGGCGGCCAATTCTGGCGGGAGCCTGTCGCGCAAGGCATGCAACACGGCACTCAATATGTGCCATGCCTCTTTCCGATCGGGCCCGTGCCGCTCCATGATTTCGCTGAGCCAGATATGAGTCGTTTGCAGGGTCTTGTCGAAGACGTCGAGACCTGTTGCGCTCATGGCCGCTTCCCTTTCCGTTTTTTTCTGAACATTCGATTCGCTTCCGAGTGCCCAACAACCGTCCTCCGAGATTGTTTCCTCCTCGCCGAACAAAACGAGGCGCCTACAGCGCCGCGCGTCTTCTGAGACGCGCAAAGATCGCTGTAGCACTTTGATTTGAGGATCACGCCGCCAATCGCCGCCCGGCCAAATGAGCGGGTGCTGATCGGCCTCTGCCCGGCGGACAACGCTCCTCATCTCGGCAAATCGCGGGGAAACAGGCAGCCAAGCATTGGTTCGGCGCGCGGTTCGTTCTATTTTCAGGATCGTGACGAATCGGCAGCGAAGAACCATGCGGCAATATCTCGACCTTCTCGATCATGTGATGACCAACGGAACCGACCGGGGCGACCGGACGGGAACGGGCACGCGCTCGGTCTTCGGCCACCAGATGCGCTTCGATCTCGCCGAGGGCTTCCCGGTGCTGACCACCAAGAAGCTGCACCTGCGCTCGATCATCCATGAGCTGCTCTGGTTCCTGAAGGGCGATACCAATATCGCCTACCTCAAGGAAAACGGCGTCACCATCTGGGACGAATGGGCCGACGAGAACGGCGACCTCGGCCCGGTCTACGGCTACCAGTGGCGCTCATGGCCGGCGCCGGATGGACGCCATATCGACCAGATCGCCGGGCTCGTCGAAAGCCTCAAGACCAATCCGAATTCGCGCCGCCACATCGTTTCGGCTTGGAACCCAGCATTGGTGGACGAGATGGCGCTGCCGCCCTGCCATTGCCTGTTCCAGTTCTACGTGGCGGATGGCAAGCTTTCCTGCCAGCTCTATCAGCGCTCCGCCGATATCTTCCTGGGCGTGCCCTTCAACATCGCCTCCTACGCGCTTTTGACGATGATGGTGGCGCAGGTGACCGGCCTCAAACCAGCCGATTTCGTCCACACGCTCGGCGACGCGCACATCTACCACAACCATTTCGAACAGGCCCGGCTGCAGCTCGCCCGCACGCCGAAGGCACTGCCGCGGATGGAGATCAATCCTGACGTGAAGGACCTGTTTTCTTTCCGCTTCGAAGACTTTACGCTCGTCGGCTACGAAGCTGATTCAACGATCAAGGCGCCGATCGCGGTCTAAGGCAATCGAGCGCGGCGGTACCCTGTCCGCACAGATATGTCTGCATGTTCAGTTCGGCGTCGTCGCGGCGGCAGGCACCGGAGCGGCCGTGAAGCCTCGTCGGTCATGGCAGCGGCGACGAGTGGCCGGGGAGGGCTCGCCGTCCAAGGGAGGTATGATGTGCTCACACTGATCCATGCGCCCCTGTCGCGGTCGTCGCGCATCGTCTGGCTGCTCGAGGAACTGGGCGCCGAATACGAGATCCGTTACGTCTCGATCCGCCGCTGGGATGGCTCCGGCGCGCCAGACGACAACAATCCGCATCCGCACAAGCAGGTGCCGGCGCTGCTGCACAACGGCGCGCTGATCTGGGAGTCGGCGGCCGTCGTGCAATATCTCACCGACCTCTATCCCGATTGCAGCCTCGGCCGCCCGCCGGGCCACAAGGATCGCGGCGCCTACCTCTCCTGGCTTGCCTATTATGCCGGCGTGATCGAGCCGACGGCGCTCGCCCATATTTCCGGCGCCACCATCAACAATCCGGCCCAGGCACGGCTCTACAACGACATGTGCGCGCATGTGATCGACGTGCTCACCCGCCAGACCTATCTGCTCGGCGAGACGATGAGCGCGGCCGACCTGCTCTTGGCAAGCGCGCTGCAATGGATGCGCAAGATCCTGCCCGAGAGCACCGTGGTCGACCGCTACATTCGCGTGGTGACGGACCGGGCGGCCTATGACCGGGCACGGGAAATCGACAGCAAACCGAACGGATTCCATGACTGAGACGAAGAGCACACACCCGAAGATATCGATCGTCGTGGCGGTTGCCGCCAACGGCGTCATCGGCCGCGACGGCGATCTGCCCTGGCGGCTTTCGACCGACCTCAAGCGCTTCAAGGCGCTGACGATGGGCAAGCCCGTGATCATGGGGCGCAAGACCTGGGCTTCCCTGGGGCGACCGCTGCCCGGGCGCGCAAATATCGTCATCACCCGCAACGCGGATTTTGTCGCGGAGGGAGCGAGCGTCGTGCCGTCGCTCGAGGCTGCGATCGCGCTCGCGAAGCGTGAGGCTCAGGCGACGGGCGCCGACGAGATCTGTGTGATCGGCGGCGGCGAGATCTATCGCCAGTCGATCGGCGTGGCCGATATCCTGCATGTGACCGAGGTCCAGGCGACGGTGGAGGGCGACACGCGCTTCCCGGATATCGACGCGCAAGTCTTCGAAAAGGTGTTCGAGGAAGACCTGCCGCAGGGCGAAAAGGACAGCCACGCCATGCATTTCGTCACCTTTAGGCGGCGTGTGACGGCCTGATGCGCCGGATCGTCAACTATTTTGAACCATTTACGGTGAACTCGGTCCTATCGCGTTGAAAGCGGTGCGGGTGATACCTATAACGGTTTGACATCGTAGACGACCGTGCGGTGGCGCGGCCGTTTGGCGTGGGAAGTTTCAATAGAGAGGTTTTGATGCCCTGGAGCAATCAGAATGGCGGCGGCGGCCCGTGGGGCGGCGGCGGCGGCAATCAGGGGCCATGGGGCCAGGGGCCAAACCGGCCGCGCGGCAAGGGCGGCCCGCCGGATCTGG
This sequence comes from Ensifer sp. VA4, assembly GCF_055710065.1. Classification (NCBI taxonomy): domain Bacteria; kingdom Pseudomonadati; phylum Pseudomonadota; class Alphaproteobacteria; order Hyphomicrobiales; family Rhizobiaceae; genus Ensifer; species Ensifer sp. VA4. The sequence continues at coordinate 166,649 of NZ_JBVQPO010000012.1, forward strand.
AAGAGATCATTCGCCGCGGCCAGGATCAGCTTAAGAACGTCGTTCCCGGCGGCTTCAACGGCGGCGTCTTTGCCATTGTCGGCCTGCTGATCGTCGGCTTCATCCTGATCAATTCGATCTACACCGTCCAGCCGGACGAGCGCGGCGTCGAGATGCGCTTCGGCAAGCCGAAGGACGAGATCTCGATGCCTGGGCTTCACTACCACTTCTGGCCGTTCGAGACCGTCGAGTTCGTGAAGATCACCGAGCAGCAGCAGAACATCGGCGGGCGCGGCAGCGGCCAGTCGAATTCCGGCCTGATGCTGACCGGCGACCAGAACATCGTCAACGTGCAGTTCTCGGTGCTGTTCTCGGTCACCGACCCGAAGGCCTATTTGTTCAACGTCGAGAACCCGTCCGACACGCTGCAGCGGGTGGCCGAAAGCGCCATGCGCGAGGTCGTCGGCCGCCGTCCGGCGCAGGACATCTTCCGTGACAACCGTCAGGCGATCGCCGCCGACGTGAAGAGCACGATCCAGGCGACGATGGACACCTACGGTGCCGGCGTTTCCGTCAACACGGTCGCGATCGAGGATGCGGCGCCACCGCGCGAAGTGGCCGACGCCTTCGACGAGGTGCAGCGCGCCGAACAGGACGAGGACCGCTTCGTCGAAGAAGCCAACCAGTATGCCAACCAGGTACTCGGCAAGGCCCGCGGTCAGGGCGCGCAGATCCGCGAAGAGGCAGCCGCCTACAAGGGCCGCGTCGTCAAGGAAGCACAGGGTGAGGCGCAGCGCTTCATCTCCGTTTACGACGAATATTCCAAGGCGCCCGACGTCACCCGCAAGCGCCTTTATCTCGAAACGATGCAGGGCGTTCTCGGCAAGTCGAAGAAGGTGATCATCGACGAGAAGAACGGGCAGGGCGTTCTACCCTATCTGCCGCTGAACGAAATCGGCCGTCCTGCCCAGTCGGGAGCAGCAGCACAGTCGGGAGCAGCACAGTGATCAACAATCGTACCTCAATCATCCTGATCCTGCTCGCCTTCGTCTTTGTCGGTCTCTATTCCTCGATCTTCGTGGTCAACGAGCGCCAGCAGGCGATCGTCGTGCGCTTCGGCGAGATCCAGGACGTCAAGCGCGAGCCGGGCCTCTACTTCAAGCTGCCCTTCGCCTTCATGGATGCCGATCGTGTCCAATATGTCGAAGACCAGGCTCTGCGCTTCGACCTCGACAACATCCGTGTCCAGGTCTCGGGCGGCAAGTTCTACGAGGTCGACGCCTTCGTGATCTACAAGATCGCCGATCCCCGCCGCTTCCGCGAAACCGTTTCGGGCGACCGCGACTCGGCCGAAGCCCGGTTGCGCACCCGTCTCGACGCATCGCTGCGTCGCGTCTACGGTCTGCGTGGCTTCGAAGCGGCGCTGTCCGACGAGCGCGCATCGATGATGCGGGAGGTTCGCGCCGATCTGAAGACCGACGCCGAATCGCTTGGGCTCAGCATCGCGGACGTTCGCATCCGTCGCACCGACCTGACGCAGGAGGTCTCGCAGCAGACCTACGACCGCATGAAGGCGGAGCGTCTGGCGGAAGCCGAACTGATCCGCGCCCGCGGCAACGAAGAGGGCCAGCGCCGCCGCGCCATCGCCGACCGCCAGGTCGTCGAGATCGTCGCCGACGCACAGCGCGATTCGGAAATCCTGCGCGGTGAGGGCGAAGCCGAACGCACGAAGACCTTTGCCGACGCCTTTGCGCGCGACCCGCAGTTCTTCGAATTCTACCGCTCTATGGCGGCCTATACCCAGTCGATCGGTAGCGCGGACACGACGCTCGTGCTTTCGCCGCATTCGGAATTCTTCCGTTATTTCAACGAGTCCACGGGCGCTGCACCGGCCGGTCCCGCGCCGCAACCAACGACTGGGAACTAGGCGAGAGATGTCAGATTTCCTGATGGGAATCGCGTTCTTCCTGATCATCGAGGGGCTAGTGTACGCACTGGCCCCTTTGGTTTTGGTGGAAATGGCGAAGCGTTTGCCGTATGTCCCCGAACATCAGCTTCGACTGGCGGGGGTCGTTTCCGTGGCTGCCGGGGTCGGACTTGTATGGTTGCTTCGAGGATAATGCGAAATGCCACATAAACTGCTGATCCGGCTGGTCGATGCCGAATACGCCATCACCCGCCTCAATATCGGCTCCAGCATACCCGAATGGTTGCCGGGGCCAGGCTTCTGGACCGTATCGAGCTCGCGCGAAGAAATGACGCTGGTCTGCCGTGCCGCCCGCGTGCCTTCCAACGTCCAGAGTTCGCTCGGCTGGCGCTGCTTCCGTGTCGAACAGCATTTTGCCTTCGATGTACCCGGCGTGTTGTCTTCCGTGCTCCGGCCGCTTTCGGCCGCCGGCGTCGGCGTCTTCGCCAACTCGACCTTCAGCACCGACTACGTCTTTGTTGCCGGTTCCGATCTCGACAAGGCGGTCCAGGCCTTGAAGGAACACGGGCACGACCTCACCACCTGAGCGAGAGAGCGGCGTGCGTTCGTACAAAGGACGCTCTGCTTGCATGTTTTCTTAAATCGTTGCCGATTTAAGGATAAGACCTTTGCGCGTCTGATAAGGCGCGCGGCGCTGTCAGAAAAGTGCTCAGGTTACCGGCAAGATGGAACCCAGGATGAAATGGGCGAGCGCGCCCGCCGCGATTGCAACCAGCGTCGCCAGGGCGAGCGTGATCGCGTAGGGGCCTTTGCCGCCAGCGGTGAAGGCCAGGACGACTTTCGTCAACAGATTGACGACCACCGCGATCAGGATCGCGGTCACAGCAGTGGCGATGTCGACGGTCGTCCCAGTAAGCTGCGCCGTTGAGAGCGTGATAGCGTCGAGATCCATCAGGCCAGATACCGCGGCGACGACAAAGAGCATGGTCTGGCCGATCCTGTCGACCAATACCTTCGACACCACGATCACGCCACCGAGCAGGGCGCCGAAGCGCAGCACTTCGCCAAGTTCGAATGGATTTTCCAGCTGAAGATCCGGCGCGTCCTGCTTTTCATCGCTGCGGAAGACGATCATGGCACTGGCTGCCAGAAAGACCAGCACGGCCGGCGTCAATGCAATCGCCAGCGGTAGGAGGAGGACGGGTGCCAACGCGGCCGCAATGACGCCGACACGGATAAGCGACAGGGCCCCGGCGATCGCAGCGCCGGACGCCAGCTGTCGGGCACTCTTCGGCGCCTCGGCGGCAAAGCGGGCAAAGGTAAGTGTCAGCGCCGTGGAGGAGGCCAGTCCGCCGGCGGCACCGGCAAACAGGATCCCGCGGCTGGGCCCGGCAACCCGGATGGCGACATAACCGGCAAACGAGATGGCGGCGATCGTGATTGTCAGAAGCCACAACTCGAAGGGGTTCAGCACATCCCAGGGGTCGACGGTCTCATTTGGCAGGAGCGGCAGCGCCACCAAGGTCATGGCGAGAAGAACGAGGGCTGCCCGGACCTCCAGCCAGGTCAATTGCCGCAGAAAACCATGCAGGCTGCGTTTGGCCGCAAGCAGTGCCGTGGTCGCGACCCCGCCGGCCGCGGCGAGCCGCAAGTCGCCGAGAACGGCCAGCGCACCCAGCGCGAAAACGACAAAACTCGCGACGACGGTCGTTACGCCATAGTCATCCGATTCCTTCGCCTCGCGCTGTCTGAAAATGATGAAGGCAGTGCCATAGAGCAACAGCAGCACCGCCGGCACGACGGGGCCGGAGAGCGTCTGGAGATAGCCGGCAAGCCCGCCGAGGAAACCCGAGAGCCCAAACGTGCGGATGCCCGCGGTTCGACCGCCGGATGGCTCGTCACGCTCCTGCCAACCTCGCTCGCAGCCCACGAGCAGGCCGATTGCGAGGGACACGCCGAGGCGTGGGAAGATATCGACAAAGTCCATGCGTAAAGGATAGGCTTCCTGCTCAGCTGGACAAGGTCCGCCCCAGATCGGCCATCTATTCCGCCACCAGCGACTTGCTGCAGCACTTGCGCCGGGATCAGGAAATCGTGTTTGGACGCTTCCGAATTCCGCCTTATCTTCAGATAAGATCGGATGTCGCGCGGTTTGCGGATTGCGTCGACGGTTCGTACCGCATAAGCGTTCCTGCCGGTTCCGATCGACGCAGAATTATGCGAAGAATCAAAGTCCTATGGCGTCTCAACGCCGTAGGCGAGAGCGGGATGAGGAAAGGTGAATGTGGTTTTCCGCCCGGATCCCGCTCTAACTTATGACAAACGATCACGCTATGATCTTGGGTCGGTTGGACCTGAGATCATCGGGATCCAGGAGAGGTGGCGGCCAGGAGAACCGGCCGATCATCGCGCATCGAGAGGAGCCTAAGCGACTTGTCCACGCGTACGAAATCCCGAGCTTATTCGCTTGGCACCTCCTTGGGCATTCTGGCGCTCGCAGGCGCGCTTGCCTTCAGCAATACGGCACTCGCCCAGACGGCCGCGGTACGCCCGCCGACCAACGGTCCGGCTTCCGTTGCCGATCTCGCCGCCGGCCTGCTCGACGCGGTCGTCAACATCTCGACCTCGCAGAAGGTCAAGAACGACGACGATGCGCCGACGCCGCAGGTGCCGGAGGGCTCGCCCTACCAGCCCTATTTCGACGAGTTCTTCAAAGGGCAGGGTGGCCAGGGTAACCGCCAGCGCACCGTCGATTCCCTCGGCTCCGGCTTCGTCATCGACCCGACCGGCTACATCGTCACCAACAACCATGTGATCGAAGGCGCCGACGATATCGAGATCATCTTTGCCAATGGCAGCAAGCTGAAGGCCAAGCTCGTCGGCAAGGATACCAAGACCGACCTGGCCGTGCTGAAGGTCGAGCCGAAGGCGCCACTGAAGGCGGTGGCCTTCGGCGATTCCCGCAAGATGCGCATCGGCGACTGGGTGATGGCGATCGGCAATCCGTTCGGGCTCGGCGGTTCGGTTTCCGTCGGCATCATTTCGGCGCGCGGCCGCAACATCAATGCCGGCCCCTATGACAACTTCATCCAGACGGACGCGGCGATCAACCGCGGCAACTCCGGCGGGCCGCTGTTCAACATGGCCGGCGAAGTGATCGGCATCAACACCGCGATCATCTCGCCCTCCGGCGGCTCGATCGGCATTGGCTTCTCGGTGCCGACGGAGCTTGCCGTCAATGTCGTGCTGCAGCTCAAGGATTTCGGCGAGACCCGGCGCGGTTGGCTCGGGGTCCGCATCCAGCCGGTGAACGACGATATCGCCGAGAGCCTGAAAATGGGTACGGCGCGCGGCGCGCTCGTCTCCGGCATCATCGAAGGCGGGCCGATCGCCCATGGCGAGATCAAGGCCGGCGACGTCATCGTCAAGTTCGATGGCCGCGACGTCACCGAGGTGCGCGACCTGCAGCGTGCCGTTGCCGAAAGCCCCGTGGGCAAGGCGGTCGACGTGGTCGTGGTGCGTGACGGCAAGGAGCAGACGGTCAAGGTCACCCTCGGTCGCCTAGAGGACGGCAGTGAAGTTGCCAGCGCGCCGGCGGCGACGACCGACGACGAGACGCAGAAGCCGGACAAGCCCGAGGCCGCCCCGCTGCCGGCGACCGACGTCGTGCTCGGCATGAAGCTTGCGACGCTGAACGAGGAGACGCGCAAGAAATACGGCATTGCCGACGACGTGGATGGCGTTGTCATTACCGAGGTCTCGCCGAATTCGGCGGCGGCGGAACGGCGCATCGAGCCGGGCGACGTCATCGTCGAGGTCGGGCAGGAGGCAATGGACACGCCTGACGACGTTGCCCAACGGGTCGAGGAACTGAAATCGAACGGCCGGCGCAATGCGCTGCTGATGCTCTCCAGCAAGACGGGCGAACTGCGCTTCGTCACGGTGCGGGTGGAGTAGGGCTTCGCCAGGATATGCGGCTGCGGCATCCGTTCGGGGCCGCCGCAGCGCTCTCGAGCGACTGCGATTGCCGAATCTTTTCAGATCGATCGCCGCGCGCGCTGATAGATCGAATCCGCTTCCTCCGATTTTGATTCAAGCTCGCGGTGGCTGCCGTCTTTCGGCGCTTGGCAGCGCCGGAAGTGGCCCCTCATCCGCCTGCCGGCACCTTCTCCCCGCAGGCGGGGAGAAGGGACAACGCCGCGCCCGCTCGGAGAGCGACGTCCGGTCCGGCTGTTTTCCGCCCGAGCTCTCCATTCTTGGACCGGGGCCATACGGTGGTCGGTGACCGGGCACGTCCCCTCGCCCCGCGAGCGGGGAGAGGTTAGTCCCCGGGCTAAACCCGAGGAGAGGGGCAAGTCTGAAGGGTGTCGCATTTTGATGTCAGCAGTCGTCGTCACTCGCCGACCGTGCCGGCTTGTAGGGTGCCTTTTGCGCTGGCTGGAAGGTCACCAGCCGCAGGGCTTCGAACAGGATTTCGATGATCGCAAGCATGGCTGAACCTCCTTCCGGGTTCCCATTTCACCGCACTTGCCCGCGCCCCTCAAACGAGTTTACTATCGCTTTCGGATGACTTGAGGTTATGCATGAAGCGCGGCCGCTTGCCCCTGACAGCGTTGCGGAGTTTCGAGGCGGCCGGGCGACTCGAAAGCTTCACGCTGGCTGCCGCCGAGCTTTTCGTCTCGCAGGCGGCGATCAGCCGGCAGGTGCGCGAGCTCGAGGATTTGATCGGCCGGCCGCTGTTCGAGCGGCATCACCGCAGCGTCCGCCTGACCGCCGATGGCCGCGCCCTGCTCGGCGTGTTGACGGCGGCGTTCGACATGGTGGGCGAGCGCCTCGACATGCTCTCGGGGTGGCGGCTCTCGCAGACCCTGAAGGTCAGCGCCGAGCCGTCTTTCGCCGGTTGCTGGCTGGTGCCGCATCTGCAGGAGTTCCAGGAGGCGCATCCGGAGATCGATCTGATGATCGACGCCGATACCCGGCTGGTCGAGTTTCGCGGCGGCGATGCGGATATCGCCATCCGCCACAGCGCTACCGCCCGTTCCTGGCCGCGGGTCGAGGCGCGACCCTTGGCGAAGGTCGAGATGTTCCCGGTGATCGCGCCGGCGCTGGCCGCCGCCGGAAGGCCGCTCGATCGGCCCGAAGACCTGTTGCAGCACGCGCTGTTGCACGAGGAAAACTGGCAGCTCTGGGAACAATGGTTCGCGGCTGCCGGCGCCGACCCGGTCAAGCTGGAGCGCGGCGCCATCTTTGCTGATGGTTCGATGGTGCTGCAGGCGACGCTCAGGGGCAGCGGCGTCGGGCTGATCGACCGCGACCATGCGCGCGACGACATCGCCGCCGGGAGGCTGCTCCAGCCCTTCGATATCTCGGTGCCCTTTGGCGGGCTTTTTATCGTGACGCGGCGCTTCGATGCGCTCTCGGACGCGGCGCAGGCCTTTGTCGCATGGGTCGAGCGGAGATATCCGGGGGCGGGGCGGGAGAGGTGAGGCGGGGTATCGGGCGGATGGGGATCGGCCGCAACGCATGCCCCTCATCCGGCTGCCGCCACCTTCTCCCCGCTCGCGGGGAGAAGGACGTAATCAGCGAGCGCCCGGCATTCCTCAACGTTGAAGTGGGCAGGCGCCTTGCTGCTGGCAGATCTCTCCCCGCGTGCGGGGAGAGATGTCCGGCAGGACAGGGAGGGGCTACGCCAAATGGCCGATTGTTAAGCGCCAGCCCTAAAACGCCACTCGCTGGCGCTGATGGCGTAGAGCACATGGCGTAGCAGTGCCGGCTGGTCGACGGGAACGCGGGGGTGGTCGAAGTCGCGGTTCATGTCGCGGCGCATGCCTAGCCGTTGCATCACCGCCGTCGAGCGAGTGTTGGCGGCGACGGCGAAGGAAACGATCTCGCCCAGACCTTTTTCCTCGAAGCCGTAACGCAGTAAATCGGAGGCAGCTTCGGTGACATAGCCTTTGCCCCAAAAGGGAACCGCCAACCGCCAGCCGATCTCGACCGTGCCATCGGGAAAGTGCGGTTCCAGATCCGTCAAGGCAAGGCCGCAGAAGCCGATCGGGCGGTCGTCGGCCCTCAGCGCTATGGCGAAGAAACCGAGGCCGGTTTCGGCGATGCCGCGGCCGACACGATCGAAGAGCGCGTCCGCCTCCGCGCGATTGCGGCGGAAGGGAAAGAATTCCATGACCTTGGCGTCGCTGTTGATCTCGAAGAAGAGATCGCGATCGCTGTCCTTCCAGGCGCGAATGCGCAGCCGGTCGGTCTCTGAGATGATCATCCGACGAAGTCCGTCTTGCGATAGCCCTGGAGATAGAGAAGGGCGGTCAGGTCGCCGTGGTCGATGCGAACCTTGGCCTGTTCGGCGACCACGGGCTTGGCGTGCAGTGCGACGCCGGTGCCGGCGAGCTGGATCATGCCGAGATCGTTGGCGCCATCGCCGACGGCGAGGGCTTCGCCCGTCGACATGCCGAGGCGAGCGGCGATGTCGATGAGGGCATCAACCTTGGCCTGTTTGCCGAGAATGGGGTTGGCGACCTCGCCGGTCAGGATACCCGCTTCGGCAAGCAGCGTGTTGGCGCGGTTCTCGTCGAAGCCGAGCATCTTGGCGATCGGCCCAGTGAAGACGGTGAAGCCGCCGGAGACGAGCGCGGTGTAGTGGCCCTTGCTCTTCATCGTCGCGATCAGTTGTCGCCCGCCTGGCGTCAGCGTGATGCGCTTGGCGATCACCTCGTCGACGACGCTGAGCGGCAGGCCCTTCAGCAGTGCGACGCGTTCGATCAGGGCCGGCTCGAAGGCGATCTCGCCGTTCATGGCGCGGGCGGTGATGGCCGCCACCTTATCCTTGAGGCCGACTTCGGCGGCCAGTTCGTCGATGCATTCCTGACCGATCATCGTCGAATCCATGTCGGCGATCAGCAATTTCTTGCGGCGGCTCTCGGCGTCCTGCACGGCGACGTCGATGGCAGCGGTGCCGATTTCGGCACGCAGCAGCGCTTCGGCCGCATCCGGATCGGTGCCGTCGGTCAGCGCGATGTCGCAGGCGACGCCATCGGCCAACCAGTAGAGGCCGGACGCCTCGACGGCATCGGCAGCCGCTTCCGCGAGCGCGGGCGTCAGAACAGGATTTGACGGATTGGCGATAAGCGTGGCAACGAGAGCCATGGACAATAACCTTGAAACCGAGAGCGACGCGATCCTGATAACCGGGCCGACGGCCAGCGGCAAGTCTGCGCTTGCCGTCGAGCTGGCGCGCCGGCATGACGGCGTGGTCGTCAATGCCGACAGCATGCAGGTCTATGACACGCTGCGGCTGCTGACGGCGCGACCCGACGATCAGGATATGGGCGGCGTGGAACACTACCTCTACGGCCATGTGCCAGCGGCCGCGGCCTATTCCACCGGCGCCTGGGTGCGTGAGGCGCAGGCGCTCGTTGCCAGGCTCAGGCAGGAGGGGCGGCTGCCGGTCTTCGTCGGCGGCACCGGGCTCTATTTCAAGGCGTTGACCGGTGGCCTCTCGGACATGCCCGAGATCCCGGCCGCGATCCGCGAGCGTCTGCGTGAACGGCTGAAGGCGGAAGGGCCTGAAGCGCTGCATCGCGCGCTGAGTGCCGAGGACCCGGAAACGGCGGCGACGTTGAACGTCGGCGACGGCCAGCGGATCGCCCGCGCGCTCGAAGTGGTGGAGGCGACCGGCAGGCCGATCCGCTTCTTCCAGCGGCAGAACGGCCCCATGATCGTCGATCCGGACCGGGCGGAAAAATACGTGGTTCTGCCGGAGCGCAAGCTCCTGCACGATCGCATCAACCGCCGCTTCGCACTGATGCTTGCCGGCGGCGCGATCGATGAAGTGCGGGCGCTGCTTTCGCTCGACCTGCCGCCGGAAATGCCCGTCATGAAGGCGATCGGCGTCAGCCAGATCGCGGCACTTCTGAGGGGCGAGCTGGGCGAGGCCGAGGTGATCGAGATGGGCGCTGCGGCCACGCGGCAATATGCCAAGCGCCAGATGACCTGGTTCCGCAACCAGCTCGACGAGAGCTGGCGGCGCATCGAGAGCGCCGAGGCGGTGCTGTAGGGCAGGCGGCGCCGAGGATGGCTCAGTCGGCGAGGTTCAACTGCCAGGATACGCCGAAGCGGTCGTTTACCCAGGTAAAGCGCTGGCTGAATCCGTAATTGTCGAGCGGCATCAGCACAGTACCGCCCTCGGCCAGCATGGTCGCGAGCGTGATGATCTCGTCCTCGCTCTGGCATTCGACGAAGAAAGAGAAGGACGGGGTAAAATCGAAGGCGTGCTTGATGGGGCTGTCGATGCACCTAACCCTCTGTGCGCCGAGCCGGAAGAGTGCGACCTTGATGCTGCCTTCAGGGCCCTGTTCGCCCGGGCCGTAGTGCTCGATCTCCAGCACCTCGGCATTCGGGAACAGCGAGATGTAGAAGGCCATGGCCTGCTCCGCCACGCCATCCTGAAACATCAAAAAAGGGGTAACGCTTGCGACCATGGCGGCCTCCTCACTCCACTTTCGTCGATTGCTTGAAGATCCCCCGGCTGTCCGCGCCACAGGATCGCGCAGACCAACGGCGCGGCGTCGTAAAGGTTCCGTGGCAATCCAAGGAGTCTTTTGCGGCTGCCTCGTTCACGCCTTTGCGGCCGAGAAAAAGAGGAATCGCGGCTTGGTCGACAGGGGATCACGAGACAATCATAACCTGTATTCTAACGGCGGCCCAATTTCCCCGACAAGGCCAGGTGCGCGCCAGCATGGCCCCGCGTGAGCGCTAACGCGTCGCGACCCTCGGATTCGCTCCTTACGCTTAAGTCTTTGATATTTCGCATATCGTTATCGCAAAACCGCGCACTTTTGCGCGACTTGCGTTAGGTCTTGCGGATGATGCTGCCGAGCGGCCGCTTCAGCAGGCTTTCCCGGAGCGACCCTTCGCGGGGTCGGTCGCCGGCGGCCGGGGTACCGGGGCCGGTCGGCACCGCCGCTCCGAAGCGGGGCGCTGGCTGCTCGGCCGCGGGCTTTTCGTTCAGAAGCTGTTGGCGGATCTGGTTGAAGCGCTCCAGCTCGGGATTGGGGGAAATGGTGCTGCGTGGAAGCATGTCCGGGCGGTAGGGCTCGACAGCCAGAGCCGAGTCCGCGAAGCCTTGCTCCGTCTCGCTTGCGGATCCGGCACCGAGTTCGCTGTCCCAGAGACGCTCTTCGCTGCCGGTCGACGCTGCCATGTAGCTCTGCTGGAAGGAGGAAATATCCGGCCCGTTGATCGCCCGCATGCGGCTGACGATCGAACGCAGATCGACGGTTGGCGGCGCATCCTCGTCGATCCGGTCGACGATGCCGTGGGCGCGCGGCAGGCGCTCTTCGGAGACGCGGGAAAAGCGCATGCGCATCGGCACCGCGACGGCCTCACCGAAGGCGATCGCTTCGCCATTGCCGATCGAGGAGATGAAGCTGGTGGTCGAGGTCGAGGAGTTCGGAATGGCCGAACGGATGATCTCCTGGTCGCGGTCGTTGGCAAGCCGCATGGCAAAGACCGTCGAGCATTGCGAAAGGATCGTCGGGTCGAGCTCGCCGGGGCGCTGGGTGATGACGCCGAGCGAGACGCCGTATTTACGGCCCTCCTTTGCGATGCGGGCAATCGCCTGGCGGGTCGGCAGGAAGCCGAGCGAGGGATCGGCCGGCACATAGCGGTGCGCCTCCTCGCAGACGACGAGCATATGAATGCCGCCATTGCTCCACAGGCCAATTTCGAAGGCCATGCGGCAGAGCACCGAAGCGACGGAATTGACGACTTCCGAGGGAATGCCGGCAAGCTCGAAGGTGGCGATCGGCTTCCCATCGCCGGGAATGCGGAAGATCTTGGCGATCGTGTCCTGGATGGTGTCGGTAATGGTGTTCGAGGAGAACATGAAATGGTAGCGCGGATCGTTGATCGCCGAGACGATCTTGACCTTGAGGGAACGCAGATGCGGCTTGTCGTTGCGCCCCTCGAGCCGGCCGATGCGTTCGTCGATCAGGGCCAGGAGGTCGGCGATGCGGTAGGGCACCGGTGTATCCGCGGTGATCGAGCTTTTCTCGGTCTGGCGCCGCATGAGGCTGGATTCACCGCCCCGGAAAGCCTTCTTCGCTTCGGGAATGATGTCGCGCAGCATGTCGAGCTCGTCCGGCGGCGCCGGGCGGCCGCGGAAGATCACCTCGGCAAATTCCTCGAGGCGGAAGAACCAGAAGGGCAGGTCGAGCGTGTCGGTGTCGATGACGACCGCAAGCTCCGGGAAGGCGGCGGCGAACTCGTTGTGCGGGTCGAGGATCAGCACGCGCAGCTTCGGATCGGAGGCGATCGCCTTGTTGAGCAAGAGCGTGACCGCGGTCGATTTGCCGACGCCGGTCGTGCCGACGATGGCGAAGTGCTTGGCGAGCATCGAGGGGACGTGGATCGTCGCGTCGAGGCTTTCATCCTGGGTGAGCTTGCCGATGATGCAGCTGTCGCTGCGGCCGGAATCGTAGATGCGGGCAAGGTCGGCCGCGCGAATGCGGTGCACGAGGGCGCCGAGATAGGGATATTGGCTGATGCCGGCGGAAAACTCCTCGCGTCCATCGGGCCCGATGTGGACCTCGCCCATCAACTCGACTTCGATGCGGAAGGTGTTGTTGGCTTCCTCGCCCCATTCGGCCGAGGCGGTCTGCATCGAATAGACCAGAGCCACGACACGGTTTCTGCCGACGGAAATCGAGATCAGCCGCCCGACCGACCAAAGTTCGGTCAGCGACGTCTCGCCGTTTTCGGCGACGGCCGCGATGGTGGCGCGCGCGCCGTTGCACGCAACGACACGCCCCAGGAACCGGTTGCCGGGCTTCAGCCCGTCACGGCGATCCTGCTCTCCTGCGCGGATCGAGGAATGAAGTTCATTGTTCAGCAACGCAAAACCCCCGGCATCACAGCCGCTCATGTTAGCCGGGGGGATTTAACAAGTGGTTTCGCGGATTTGCAGGCGGAGTAGTACGGGCTGACGCGGCTCTCGAAGACTGGCGTCCGCCATTTACAGGACGCGGCGTCTGCCTCATCGCGCGTTGTCTCTGAGATCTCGCTTCCTCGCTGGTGCTGCGCGCCGAGCCGCCGAAGCCGATCGGGCGGGCGCCGGTCCAACGTGTGACTTGATCAAAGTCAATGCGGTCCCGTGCCCGATACGGAATAGTCGCTGGTGACCAACCGCATTCGTCGCTCTCCCGGCCGATCGGACGACCGTGAGGCGTGTGCAGATCACCGGCGCCTGCGGGGTTGGCGAGGGGGAACGATCATGGCCAATGCGTTTGAATATGTTCGCCGGACACCCATTCTGTGGCTGCTCGCCTTCGTGCCCGTGGCAATCGCGGGAGAGCATATCTGGCCCGGCGCACACACCTTGCTCTTCCTCTTGTCGGTGGCCGCGATCGTGCCGCTTGCGGCGCTTCTCAGCCAGGCGACGGAGGCGGTCGCGGCACGAACCGGCGATACGATCGGTGCTCTCCTCAACGCCACGCTCGGCAACCTGACGGAACTCGTCATCGCGCTGATGGCGCTCAATGCCGGCCAGTACCTGCTGGTCAAGGCATCGATCGCCGGTGCGATCGTCACCAACACGCTGTTCATGCTGGGCGGCGCATTTCTCTTCGGCGGACTGCGCTACCATCTCCAGGAGTTCAACCGGGTGAATGCACGCTTCCAGGCGAGTCTCCTGTTCCTGGCGACCGTCGCCGTGCTGGTGCCATCGCTGATCGGCAGTGCCGACGGCCTGCCGGAAACCGCCTTCACCCAGCAGCTGAGCGCCGGTCTCTCCATCGTGCTGATCGTCGTCTATGGGCTCTGGATGCTGTTTTCGCTCCGCACCCACCGCGAGCTCTTCACCTCTGCCGGCTCCGAGCACGGTGAGGAGGGCGTGCACTGGCCGCTGGCGACGGGCATCGGCGTGCTGCTGGCGGTCACGGTGCTCGTGGCGCTGGTCAGCGAGGTCTTCGTGGGATCGGTGCAGGTGGCTGCCGAGGAGCTCGGCATGACGCCGGCTTTCGTCGGCTTCGTCGTGGTCGCCCTTGTCGGCGCCGCCGCCGAAATTGCGACGGCCTTCTCGGCGGCGCGCAAGGACCGGCTCGATTTGAGCGTCGGCGTCGCGCTCGGCAGCGCCGCCCAGATCGCGCTCTTCGTCGCGCCGCTGCTGGTTCTCCTGAGCTACGTGATCGGCCCGCGGCCGATGGACCTGCAACTTTGGCCGGGCGCGGTGGTCATGATGCTGATCGCGACGATGGCAGCGACGCTGCTCTCCAACAGCGGTCGCTCGGCCTGGTACATGGGCGTTCTGGCGCTGACGGTCTATGTGATCTTCGGCATGACGCTGTTTCTGCTGCCGCCACAAGTGCAGCCGTGAGGCGGCGTCGGCAACGGCCGGCGCTTCACTTCGGCAGTCCCGCCCTCAGCAGGCCTTGGCGGAATAGGTCACGGTGCTCGTCTCGCTCGAGCAACAGGCCGCGGCGGACGAAGTCTTCCGTCGAGAAGTCCGGACAGACTCGCAGAAGCTGGGTCTTCGTTTCCTCGGCGGCGGCAGTGTTGCCGGCCTGCGCATGGCAGGCGACAAGGCGGGCGAGGGTGAACGGGCCGGGATTGGGCAACTCCTTCAGCGCTGCCGCCGCCTCTTCGTAACGACCGAGAATGTAGAGGGCATTGCCCAGGGCCGCGTTGTACCAGGGCGGTGGGAACGGGTTCAGCCGGAAGCCCTCGTTGATCCACTCCATCGCCTCATCGAGCTTCCCTCGCCGGGCAAAGAGTCCGCCCATCTGCACCAGCGTATTGGCGTCGTTCGGGTTCAGCAGATAGGCGCGGCGGTAATGCCGCTCCGCCAGGTCGAATTCGCGGCGATTGACGTGAATAAGCGCCAGCAAGCGCTGGCAGCCGCCTTCACCCTCATCGAGCGAGACGGCCTTTCGCGCCAACGCCAACGCCTGATCGAGAACGTCCGTCGGCGCGTTGCCGTAGCCGCGCTCGGCGATTATGGCGAGCGCCAAGTAGGCATGAGCCAGCGCAAACTGCGGGTCGCGGTCGACAGCCGCCTGGAACATCGCATGGGCCTGCTGATTGTCGTCGGGCTCGTAGCCGCGGATGTGCACAAGTCCCCGCAGGTAGAACTCGTAGGCCGCGAGGCTGGTCGTCGGCTTTCGCAGCACCTGGCGCAGATCGGCGGTTTCGATCTGCCCGATTAGGGTCGACACGATCGTCCGCGTCACCTCGTCCTGCACCGTGAAGATATCCGTCAGGCTGCGGTCGTAATGCTCCGACCAAAGGTGCGCTCCGCTGGCAGCTTCAACCAGTTGCGCGGTGATGCGAATCCGTTCGCCGGCGCGACGGATACTGCCCTCGACGAGGTAGGTAACACCAAGCTTCCGGCCGATCTCTCGCATGTCGGCATGCTTGCCGCGAAAGCTGAAGGACGAACTGGCGGCGGTGACGGAAAGCGAGCGGAACCGCGCGAGGCCGCCGATGATATCCTCGGTGATCCCGTCGCTGAAGAAAGTCTGGTCCGGCGAGCCGCTCAAGTTCTCGAAGGGCAGCACCGCGATCGAGGGGCGCGCGCAGGCCTGCGATGCCGCCGGCCCGATCGCCGGCGCGTCCGTCCAGTGCCAGACGTGGATGGGGCGGGTGATGTTCTTCAGTGCGATCTCGCCACCGTCGAGGAAGGCCGAACGGCACTTGGCGCCGAGTTGCCGATGGACGACATCGGCGATGCAGATGCCGCCGGGGGTGGCCGAGGCCTGCAGGCGGGCGGCGACGTTGACGCCGTCGCCGAGCAGATCGTCGCCGTCGATAACGACGTCGGCAAGGTTGATGCCGATCCTGACGAGGATGCGATCCTCGGTCGGCTGCTCCTGCTGGTCGCAAGCCAGCGCCTCTTGCAGCGATATGGCACAATCCACCGCATCGACGGCGGAGTTGAAGACGACCAGCGTGCCGTCGCCCATCAGCTTGACGATCCGGCCGCCGCAAGCCGTGATGCCGGGCGCAAGGATGGACGTCTGCAACCGCTTCATCGTGTCGAGCGTGCGGGTTTCGTCGGCCTCCGTCAGACGGGAATAGCCGACAATATCGGTGGCCATGATGACCGCAAGTCGCCGCTCGACGCGCCCGTTTGCCATCCCGCTCTCCGCCTGTCACGGATACTTTAGCGTGTTCTCATGAGGGCCGGAAGATGATCGCCCGCGTCGGGTGCGCGGCGGACCGGCCCATCTAAGCCTATGGCCAGATGGTGCTGGCCAACCCGGACTTCGTTCATCGGCCGAAGGCCGATGCGCCGATGAACGAGGCCGACCGCATGACCTACTTCGGCGGCACCGAGAAGGGCTACATCGACTACCCGGCGCTGGCCGTCTCCGCCTGAGGCGGGGTACGGCCGGAGCCGATCGACCCCGAGATCCGGGAGACCCGGAGCGCGCCGGAAACTGCGACTTCAGCCCTTGAAGCGCGCCGCCTCCTCGGATCCGCGCGTCGCATCGCCTGCGCTATAGGAGTGCGCGCCGGTGCCGGCGAGCTTGCCGCCCGAGACGATCAGGTATTCCTCGCGGATCGGCCTGCCTTCGAACCAGCATTCCAGTATCTCCCGCGTGCCGGCGGCGTAACGCGCCTGGGCGGACAGCGACGATCCGGAAATATGGGGCGTCATGCCGTGATGCGGCATCGACCGCCAGGGATGGTCCTTCGGCGGCGGCTGCGGGAACCAGACGTCGCCGGCATAGCCCGCGAGCTGGCCGCTTTCCAGCGCCTGCGCAACGGCGTCACGGTTGCAGATCTTGCCGCGCGCCGTGTTCACCAGATAGGCGCCGCGCTTCATCCTGGCGATCATCGCCGCATCGAAGAGGTCTTCCGTCTCCGGGTGGAGCGGCGCGTTGATGGTGACGACATCGCAGACGGGCACCATCTCCGCCGCCGTCTTGTGGAAGGTGACGCCGAGCTCCTTCTCGACCGCGTCGGGCAACCGGTGGCGGTCGGTATAGTGCAGCTTGACGTCGAACGGCTTCAGCCGGCGCAGCACGGCGCTGCCGATCCGCCCGGCGCCGACCGTGCCGATCTCCATGCCCTCGATGTCGTAGGAACGCGCGACGCAGTCGGCGATATTCCACCCGCCCTTCACGACCCACTGGTAGGAAGGAATATAGTTTCGCGCGAGGCTGAGGATCATCATGACCACGTGCTCGGACACGCTGATCGAGTTGCAATAGGTTACTTCGGCGACGGTGATGCCGCGGTCGATCGCCGCCTGGAGATCGACGTGGTCCGAGCCGATGCCGGCGGTGATTGCGAGTTTCAGCTTGCTCGCCTTGGCGATCCTTTCGGCGGTCAGGTAGGCCGGCCAGAAGGGTTGCGAGATTACGATCTCGGCGTCGACGAGCTCGCGCTCGAAGGCGCTGTCGGGACCGTCCTTGTCGGAGGTGACGACCAGGCTGTGTCCGAGGCTTTCGAGAAACGGTCTGAGGCCCAGTTCACCCGAGACACTGCCCAGCAGCATCCCCGGCTCAAAATCGAGGGCCTTGGGCGTGGGGAGCGTCTGGCCGCCGGGGTAGCGCTCGAGCTTCGGCAGCCCGTCCCGCGCGTAACTGTTGGGATATCCGTCGACCGGATCGTCGTAGAGGACGCAAACGACCTTTGCCATTTTCATCTCCCTTCATCGAGAAAACGAAGGGGAGGCCCTCGACGCTCTCAGCGCTGCCGGTCAACGCGGACGAACAGCAGGGCGATGTGCTCTGTTGAAATATCTGTGGCCAGCAGGCCGCTGTAACGCTTGGCTTTCTGCACGTCCTTCGATCGGTCTCGATCTTCCGGAAACATGCAGCAGGGCTCCCACGTTCGTAGCGTTGGCAACACCCTTATGAAAGTGGAGGAGCAGGGCAAGCTTTCAAGGGAAGCGACCCGAAAGCCGCGTGCGAACAGGCGTCGCAGGAAAAGGGTATCCCTGCGCTACCTTCGCTTCGGCACAGATGCCAACATGCCCGCCAGCCCCGAAAAGCCGTTGACGCATGGGGGTTTTGTGTTTATCAACTCGCCCCATGAAAAATTTCGCGGTTATTCTTGTGGTGGGACGGCGCATGGGCAGGATGGTGTAACCATCCGGCGATAGCCACCCATGCGCTGAACGAGGCTCCTGACGGGGCCTTTTTTTATGCCTTCAAACAAGCTAAGCACCCAACTGGAAAAGGGATGGAAGCAGGTCAATGAGCGGAACAGAAAACCAGATGACAGGTGCGGAGATCGTTCTCCAGGCACTGAAAGACAACGGCGTCGAGCATATCTTCGGCTATCCGGGCGGCGCCGTGCTTCCGATCTATGACGAAATCTTCCAGCAGGAAGAGATCGAGCACATTCTCGTCCGCCATGAGCAGGGCGCCGGCCACATGGCCGAAGGCTATGCCCGCTCCACCGGCAAGGTCGGCGTCATGCTGGTCACATCCGGTCCCGGCGCCACCAATGCGGTGACGCCGCTGCAGGATGCGCTGATGGACTCGATCCCGCTCGTCTGCATCTCCGGCCAGGTTCCGACAGCGCTGATCGGCTCGGACGCCTTCCAGGAATGCGACACCGTCGGCATCACCCGGCCGTGCACCAAGCACAACTGGCTGGTCAAGGACGTCAACGATCTCGCCCGCATCATCCATGAGGCCTTCCGCGTCGCCCAGTCCGGCCGCCCGGGCCCGGTCGTCGTCGATATCCCCAAGGACATCCAGTTCGCGACCGGCACCTACACGCCGCCGTCTGCCGTCCCGACCCAGAAGAGCTATCAGCCGAAGACCCAGGGCGACCTCAAGAAGATCGAGGAAGCGGTCGAACTGATGAAGGGCGCGCGCCAGCCGATCATCTATTCCGGCGGCGGTGTCATCAATTCCGGCCCGCAGGCCTCGCATCTCCTGCGTGAACTGGTCGAGCTCACCGGCTTCCCGATCACCTCGACGCTGATGGGGCTCGGCGCCTATCCGGCCTCCGGCAAGAATTGGCTCGGCATGCTCGGCATGCACGGCACCTACGAAGCCAACATGGCGATGCATGATTGCGACGTCATGGTCTGCATCGGCGCGCGCTTCGACGACCGCATCACCGGCCGCCTCAATGCGTTCTCGCCGAACTCCAAGAAGATCCACATCGACATAGACCCCTCGTCGATCAACAAGAACGTCCGCGTCGACGTGCCGATCCTCGGCGATGTCGGTACGGTTCTCGAAGACATGGTTCGCTTGTGGCGCGCGGCCTCCAAGTCGGCCGACAAGGCGCGTCTCTCGGACTGGTGGGAGACGATCGCCAAGTGGCGCGCCCGCAACTCGCTCGCCTACACGCCGAACGACGAAGTCATCATGCCGCAATACGCGATCCAGCGGCTCTACGAGCTCAGCAAGGACCGCGACACCTACATCACCACGGAAGTCGGCCAGCACCAGATGTGGGCGGCGCAGTTCTTCGGCTTCGAGCAGCCGAACCGCTGGATGACCTCGGGCGGCCTCGGTACCATGGGTTATGGCTTCCCGGCGGCGATCGGCGTTCAGGTCGCTCATCCGAAGAGCCTCGTCATCGACATTGCCGGCGACGCCTCGATCCAGATGTGCATCCAGGAAATGTCCTGCGCCGTTCAGTACGGCCTGCCGGTCAAGATCTTCATCCTCAACAACCAGTACATGGGCATGGTGCGGCAATGGCAGCAGCTCTTGCATGGCAACCGCCTGTCGCATTCCTACACCGAGGCGATGCCTGACTTCGTCAAGCTGGCGGAAGCCTATGGCGGCGTCGGCATCCGCTGCGACAAGCCGAGCGAGCTCGACGAGGCGATCCGCCAGATGATCGACACGCCGCAGCCGGTCATCTTCGATTGCCGCGTCGCCAACCTCGCCAACTGCTTCCCGATGATCCCCTCGGGCAAGGCACACAACGAGATGCTTTTGCCCGACGAGGCAACGGACGAGGCGGTCGCCAATGCGATCGACGCCAAGGGCCGCCAGCTGGTTTGAGATAGGGACAGGAACAATAGAATGAGCGCACACCTTCAACCGACCGGCTCCGCCTATTTCATTGCCAAGGAAACCGAGCTTGCCGAAACCCACACGCTTTCGGTTCTCGTCGACAACGAGCCGGGCGTCCTTGCCCGCGTCATCGGCCTGTTCTCGGGCCGCGGCTACAACATCGAAAGCCTCACGGTTTCGGAAACGGAACACGAGGCGCACCTGTCGCGCATCACCATCGTGACGCGCGGCACGCCGCACGTGCTCGACCAGATCAAGAACCAGCTCGAGCGGCTGGTACCGGTGCACCGCGTCGTCGACCTGACGGTGCGTGCCGCCAGTCTCGGCCATGACCGGCCGATCGAGCGCGAACTGGCGCTCGTCAAGGTTCAGGGCTCGGGCGAACACCGTGTCGAGGCGCTGCGTCTCGCCGACGCCTTCCGTGCCTCGGTCATCGACGCCAACATTGAGCACTTCGTCTTCGAGATCACCGGCAAGCCGTCGAAGATCGAGCAGTTCATCGCCATCATGAAGCCGCTCGGCCTCATCGAAGTCTGCCGCACCGGCATCGCGGCGATGAACCGCGGCCCGCAGGGCATGTGATTGTTGAGCAGGTGAGAGGGAATTGCCCCTCACCCTAACCCTCTCCCCGCAGGCGGGGAGAGGGGACGACGCCGAGCGTGCCGCGGCTCTCCTGATCTCCCAAAACCAATATGTGCAGGTAGCACTCGGTGTCTTTGTGCCGGGCGGTTGCTGCGCGTTTCCTTCTCCCCGCAGGCGTGGAGAAGGTGGCCGGCAGGCCGGATGAGGGGCAGGCGGAAGCTATTACACCATTCGCTCGGTTGACTTCGCCGGCATTTCTCGTCGACTTATCCCGGATGGAAATCCGAAGATATCGGGTGCCGGATGAGCTCCACGATGCGGGCATTGGTTCTCACACGATATGGCGGTCCGGACGCCGCGCATTTGCGCGACGTACCGCGTCCGCGACCGGCGCGCGGCGAACTGCTTGTCCGGGTGCATGCCGCAGGTCTCAATCCTGTCGACTACAAGACGCGCGAAGGTGCTCTGAGGATCGTCCAGCGCTATCCATTGCCGATCGTCATGGGCAACGAACTCGCCGGCGTGGTGGAGGAACTGGGAGAGAACGTCACGTCCTTCACGCCGGGAGACCGTGTCTTTGCGCGCATGCCCAAGGATGCCATGGGCGGCTTGGCCGAGTATGCGGTCGTTCCCGAAAAGTTTCTGGCGAAGATGCCCGCATCGATCGATTTCTGCGCCGCGGCTGGCGTGCCACTCGCCGGTCTCACCGCATTGCAGGCACTTCGCGACGAACTCAACGTCAAGCAGGGCAACAGGATCTTCATATCCGGCGGCGCTGGGGGCGTGGGCACCTTCGCCATTCAGTTGGCAAAAAGGCTGGGGGCAGAGGTGACGACCACGGCATCGCCTCGTGGCCGTGCGCTGGTCGAAGAGCTCGGCGCGGATGTGGTGATCGACTATACGACACAACGGTTCGAGGAGCGGTTGCACGAGATGGACGGCGTCTTCGATCTGCTTGGCGGCGAAGCGCTCGAAAGGTCGTTCGGCGTGGTCAAGCGCGGCGGAAAGGTGGTTTCCATTGCCGGCATGCCCGAGCCCGAGACCGCGCGGAAGGATCTCGGCGGTGGCGTGTTCCTGACGACGCTTTTCTGGCTTGCATCCTACAGGATACGCGCCGTCGCCAGGAAACATGACGTCACATACCGCTATCTTTTCATGCATCCTGATGGGACCGAGCTTGCCGAGCTTGCCGATCTCATCGAGACTGGGGCGGTCCGGCCCGTCATTGACCGGGTGTATCAGTTCAAGAACGTTTCGGAAGCCTTTGCCTACCTGGAATCCGGCCGCGCCAAGGGCAAGGTGGTGGTGGAGATCGAAAGCCGATAAGGCTCGCTTGCGCGGCCAACCCTCAAATCATCTCCAGCGAGCGCTTGCGCTTCGGCGGCGGGAAGGCGCGGTCGAGGTCGGCGAGGTCGTCCGCCGTCAGGTGAATGTCCATCGCATCGCGGTTTTCGCGGGCGCGTGTCACCGAGCCGGTCTTCGGGATCGAGATCACCCCGGGGCGGGTCTTGAGGAAGGCGAGGGCGATCTGGGCCGGGGTCGCCTGGTGCGCCTTGGCAATGTGGATGAGATCGGGATTGCGCAGCAGCCGACCCTCGTCGAGCGGCGAATAGGCCATGATCGCGATGCCACGCTGCTGGCACCAGGGCAGAAGGTCGAACTCGATGCCGCGGCGCGAGAGGTTGTAGAGCACCTGGTTGACTGCGACGTGTCGGCCGTCCGGCACCGACAGAAGTTCCTCCATGTCGTCGACGTCGAAGTTGGAGACACCCCAGGCGCGGATCTTGCCGGCCTTTTTCAGTGCCTCGAAAGCCGCAACCGTTTCGGCCAGCGGATAGCCGCCGCGCCAGTGCAGCAGATAGAGGTCGATATGGTCGACGCCGAGATGCTTCAGGCTGCGCTCGCAGGCGGCCTCGGTGCCGAGCCGGCTGGCATTCGACGGCAGCACCTTGCTGACGATGAAGGCCTCGTCGCGCCGGCCGCGCACCGCTTCGCCGACGATCCGCTCCGAGGCGCCGTCGCCGTACATTTCCGCCGTGTCGATCAGCGCCAGGCCGAGATCGAGGCCAAGCTGCAGGCTCTTCACCTCGTCGGCCGCACGCGCGGGCGCGTCGCCCATGCGCCATGTGCCTTGCCCCAATACGGGCACGCGGCGGCCATCGGGCAGCGTCGTTGTCGGGATCGGGTCATGCATGCTGTTCTCCTCACAGGCGGATAGGTCGGACGGCGGTCGTCCGGTCAGATCGCCAATCTAGCGCAAAGTCGCGCGCTTTCGAGCCCACGTCCTCGAGCAAGGCTCTCTTGCGCTGCAGGCGGTTAATCTCGCGTGAAAGTCGTTGAAGATGGCCTTCGTCAATTTGTCATGGTGACAAGTTCGCGGCTGGTGCCGGCCAATAGGTCAATTATGTTGACCCAATTAGACGGGAGGAACCCATGCAGGCCGATACGCTGCTGGCGCTGTTTTTGTTCGCATTTACCACATCGATCACGCCGGGGCCGAATAACATGATGCTCTTCGCATCGGGCGTGAATTTCGGCTTCGTGCGCACCGTGCCGCATATGCTGGGCATCGGCGCCGGTTTCTTCGTGCTCCTGATCGCCGTCGGCTTCGGCCTCGGTGCGCTGCTCCATTCCGTGCCGCTCATCTACACCACGCTGAAATTTGCCGGCGGCGCCTATCTCGTCTGGATCGCCTGGAAGATCGGCACCTCGCGTTCGCTCGGTGAAGGCAAGGCCGGTGCACAGCCCATGAGCTTCCTTGCCGCCGCCGCCTTCCAGTGGGTCAATCCCAAGGCCTGGGTCATGGCGGTTTCGGCCATGGCGACCTATACCAGCAGCGAGAGCTACCTCATGAGCGTGCTTGTCGTCGGCATCGTCTTCGCACTGGTCAACGTGCCGAGCGTCTCCACCTGGGCGGGCTTCGGCTCGGCGCTGCGCCAATGGCTGTCCGAGCCCTCGCGGCTGAAATGCTTCAACATCACGATGGCGGTGCTGCTCGTCGTCAGCCTCTGGCCGATGCTGAAATAGAGAAAGCCGGAAGGCGTGGAGCTGCCCGCCGGTTTCGGCGAGCGTGATTCTGCACTACAGCGCCGCGCGTCTTCTGAGACGCGCAAAGGTCGCTGTGGCCCTTTGACTTGCTGCATGTCTTTGTCCTTAAATCGCGCTCGATTTAAGAAGACATGCAGTAGTAATGACAGCGATTTCCCGGCGGAGGAGCCAGGCATGTCCGAACACCATCATGGCCACGGCCACGATCGCGACCATCACGACAACCATTTCACCGACATGGAAGCGCGGGTGAAGGCGCTGGAGACGGTGCTGACGGAGAAGGGGCTGATCGATCCGGCGGCGATCGATGCGATCGTCGAGACCTACGAGATGAAGATCGGCCCACGCAACGGCGCGCGCGTGGTGGCGAAGGCCTGGGTCGACTCCGATTTCGCCGAGTGGCTGAAGCGTGACGCCACGGCAGCGATCGCCAGCCTCGGCTTTACGGGCCGCCAGGGCGAGCACATGCGCGCCGTCTTCAACACGGCCGGCACCCATAACCTCGTCGTCTGCACGCTCTGCTCCTGCTACCCCTGGTCCGTGCTCGGCCTGCCGCCGGTCTGGTACAAGGCGCCGCCCTATCGTTCGCGCGCCGTCATCGATCCGCGCGGAGTGCTTTCGGAGTTCGGCGTGACGCTGCCGGAGGCGACCCGTATCCGTGTGTGGGATTCGACGGCGGAACTGCGCTATCTCGTGGTGCCGGAACGGCCTGCGGGCACCGAAGGCTTCAGCGAGGAGGAACTGGCTGGCCTGGTGACGCGCGATTCCATGATCGGTACCGGTCTGGCGCTTTCCGCGGAGGCGGTCCGATGAACGGCCCCCACGATCTCGGCGGCGCACACGGCCTCGGGCCGGTGGCGCCGGAAAAGGACGAGCCCTATTTTCATGCGGAATGGGAGAAGCGGGCGCTCGGCATCACGCTCTCCTGCGGTGCCTTCGGCGCCTGGACGATCGACGAAAGCCGGCATGCGCGCGAAAGCCTGCCGCCGGCGACCTATCTTTCGGCGAGCTATTACGAGATCTGGACGCGGGCGCTGGAGACGCTGCTGAAGCGCCACGGCTTCGTGAGCCAGGCCGAACTCGACGCCGGCCACAGGCTGGAACAGGGGGCGACCCCGAAGCGGGTGCTGAAGGCCGACATGGTCGCCGGCGTGCTCGCCAAGGGTGGCCCCTGCGACCGTCCGGTCGAGACCGCGCCGCGCTTTACCGTTGGCGACCGGGTGCGCACGAAGAATTTCAATCCGGAAACCCATACGCGCCTGCCGCGCTATGCCCGCGCCAAACTCGGCCGGGTGGAGGCGGTGCAGGGCTCCTTCGTCTTTCCGGATGATAACGCCCATGGCCGCGGCGAAAATCCGCAATGGGTCTATACCGTCGTCTTCGATGGGCCCGAGATCTGGGGCGAGGGCGTCGACCCGACGCTGACGGTCTCGGTCGATGCCTGGGAGAGCTATCTTGAACACGTGTAAGGTGGTGTCGCCGCTCGTCGCCTCGGCTGAGCTGCCGAAATCGCCGGAGGGCGATCCGGTCTTTGCCGAACCCTGGCAGGCGAACGCCTTCGCCATGACCGTGCGCCTGCACGAAAAGGGCGTGTTCTCCTGGCCGGAATGGGCCGAGGCGCTTTCGGCCGAACTCTACAAGCCCGGCCGCAAGGCGGACGCCAGCGACTATTACGACTGCTGGGTGGCAGCGCTCTCGCGCCTCGTCACCGAACTCTCGATCGCCTCCGGCCGCGAGCTGGAACACCTGACGCGGAGCTGGCAGCGGGCGGCGGAAGCGACGCCGCATGGCCAGCCGATCGTGCTCGCCAACGATCCTGAGCGCCCCTGACGCCGAAGGCTCCGGTCCGAGTCTTTCGCAAGTTGATTGCAGTCGGATTTTCACGTAGAGGCTGCTAATCTAAACGATCCGGAGCTTGCCGTGGGCGAGACGCGATATCCTTTTTCCTCCATGGAGGCGGCGGCGGACATGTTCAGAAGAACGCCGCTCCAGCGCCTCGGCACATGGCTGGAAACGAAAAGGATAGCCCGGCGGGAAAGGAAAAAGAAGCGCCGGCACGAGCTGACATGCCTCAACGCGCGGGGGCCGGCGACCTTGGGGTCGGGCGATATCCCGTTGATGTTCATCACCCATAACGATCTCAAGCTGATGCCGTCGTTCCTGGCGCATTACCGCAAGCTCGGGGTAACACGCTTCATCTGCGTTGACGACGTCTCATCCGACGGCACGCGCGAATATCTGGTGGCGCAGCCGGACGTCGACGTCTGGTCGTCCATCGTCCGTTTCAAGGAGGCGCGGCGCGGGCGCGAGTGGCGGGAAACGCTGTTCGAGCGTTATGGCACCGGCCGGTGGTACGTCAATGTCGATTCCGACGAGTACCTCGTCTACGACGGCTATGAGGAACGCGGGCTCGGCTGGCTCATTCCGGCGCTGGAGCGCATGGGCGCGCGCCGCCTGCTGGCACCCATGCTCGACATGTATCCGGTCGACCTCGAGCGCGCCGACGTCGAGAAGCTGAAGCAGCAGGCTCCCTGGGAGATCGCCGATCATTTCGACGCTGCCGGCTATACGATGTGCGCGATGAAGCGAGCCTTTTGCGTCAAGGGCGGACCGCGCCAGCGCAAGTTCGGCACTGACCTCGAAATGGTCAAATATCCGCTGATGTTCTGGGACGGCGCGTGCTGCTTCGGCCCCAGCATCCATCAGCCCTTGCCCTATGACAGGAATTTCCCGGCCGCCATGGGCGTGCTTTTGCATTTCAAGTTCTTCGCCGACTATGCCGAGGTCGTCGACGCGGCGGCGGCAGGCGGTCAATATTTCGATGCCTCTGCCGTCTATGTGAAGATCAAGGAGAGCATTGCAAACGACGGCGGCCTGCAATTGGCGTCGGACGTATCGGTGCGCTTTACCGGATCGAGGCAATTGCTGGATCTCGGATTCATTACGCGGCTCGAGCGTGCCTGAAGCGCCGCCCGGCCAGTTGCTTGGAGTGAGAATGGAGAAGGCGAAACTCGTCGTTCTGTTTCCGGTCTTCAATGGGGCGAAGACCTTGGAAAAGTGCCTGCAGTGCATCGCGGACCAGGATTTCAGGGATTTTCGCGCCATCATCGTCGAGAACCGGTCGACCGATGGTTCGCTGGAGATCGCCAGGGCCTTTGCCGCCAAAGATCCTCGCTTCGAGGTGCTCGAGAACGAGGTGCATCTCGACGCCGACGAGAACTTTCTCAAGTGCTTCCGCCTCGGTACCGAGCTCGGCGAATATTTCTGCCTCCGGGCCTGCGACGACTATTCGACGCTCGACTACCTGTCGCGCCTCGTCGCCGCGCTCGAAGCGGACGAGACCAAGCTCTTGGGGACTTCGGACGTCCGGCGGATCAACAATGGCAAGGGGCGCCTTGCCAGGCCCAACCGCGACGTCTTCAATTTTGCCCAACGCATCCGCGACGGCAAGATCCCGCGCAATCTCAGCTATCCGTCGGAATGGGTGTACGGCATCTATCGCTCGCAAGGCAGCCTCGAGATTCTGCTGCGCCGCTATGCCGAGTTCAGCTATCCCTGGACTGGCGCCTCCTACATCATCACGGAGTTCGTGGTGCGCGATCTCGTCGCCTATGTGGAGGGGCCCGAGTTCCATTTCATCGAGGGTTCGGGGTCGGTTCAGCGCTATGGGGCCAAGACCTTCAGGGAGAAATTTGCGCAGCGCTGGGAATATACGGTCGGCTGTTATCGGCTGAAGGACAAGCTGCCGCCGATGTCGCCGTGGACGCGGTTCCTGCTGTTCCGCATGTTCTGGAACGACGCGCGCCGCAAGACCCGCTACAAGCTGCTCGGCTTCTTCTGAGCGGATGAAAACGCGCAAGTGAGACGGCACGTCGCCGCCTCAGCTTCCCGTCGCCTCGCTCTTGTCGAACTGGCGGTAGCACTCGTCGGCCACCTGCTGCAGCAGGTTGCGCGGCACCTCGCCGGTGACGGCGTAGCCGATCGGACCGTCGATCCAGTAGAAGGTCTCGACGCCGTCGGCGCTGTCGATGCGGAAACTGGTTTCGCGGTTGTCGTCGTTGCGGCCGAGAAGAACGGTCAGCCGGCGCCCGGTGCCATCCTCATACATGAACATCGCCCCCGCCTTGCCGTTGACCGGCAGCAGCCGGCCGCCGACCAGGGAGAAGCCGAACGAGGAGAGATCGGGGATCGACAGCGGGTGATCGAGGCGTTTTCCGAGCCAGTTGGCAAGATGGCTCTGCTCGTCGGCGCCAACTTCGACCGCGTGGCGCACTTCGCTGGCATAGACCAGGAAGGCCGATTGCGCCTGTCGCGGCAGGCTGTCGGCGGTCTCAATCGCACGGCCGCCGCGATCGGCCGAAAGCAGCGCGGGTGCATAGAGGCCGGTGAGCCCGCCGGCGGCAAAAAGTGCGAGACCGGCGGCGATGGCACGCAGACGGCGGATGGCGGAACCTGTGTCCTTGCCGTTGTTCCTGCCCGGGTTCGGCTGGGGAAGATCGCTATGGCTGCTGCTTAAGAGCAAGGCGCGGTCGCGTGCGTCGCTGCGGGCGTAGCCGGCGAAAAGCGCACGGAGATCCACCGCCTGCGCCTGCCATTGCCTGACTTCCTCGGCGCGCGCGGGGTTGCGCTCCAGCCATTGCTCGACCCGTTGCCGTTCCCGCTGGGTCAAGAAACCGTCGACATAGGCGTGCAGGTCGTCTTCGGAGACGGTGTTGAAATCTTCCGTCATTTCGGTCTCCGCATGCTGATCACATTGTCGTCCTTCATGGCTTCGGCCAACTGGCGCCGGGCGCGTGAGAGCCGCGACATGACAGTGCCGATCGGAATGGCCATCATCTCGGCCACGTCCTGGTAGCGATACCCTTCGATCACCACGAGCATCAGCACCGAACGGTTTTCCGAGGAAAGGCCGTTCAGCGCCCGTTCGAGCTTGGAGCGCTCGAGCGGATCGCTCTCGCGGTTCTCTGCCTCGAGCCCCAGATCCTCGTCCAGCGCCACCTGCGGGTGCATGGCGAGGTAACGGTGCCGGTTGCGCCCGAGATTGGTCATGATGGTGAAGGCCCAGGCGCGCAGATTGACGCCACGCCACTGCGCGCGGCGCGCCAGCACCTTCTCCACGCAGTCCTGCAGCAGGTCCTCGCCGTCCGGGTCCGAACGCACGAGGCTGCGCGCATAGCGCCTCAGTGCCGGCACCAATGCCAGCACATCCTCCTCGAACCGGTCGGATGCCGGGGGATCGCCCCCCGCATCCGCATTTCCGCCATTACGGCTTTGCGACATCCCATTCGCCCTTCACGCCGTCGCCGGTAATGTCACCCATCTTCTTGTCCTTGACGAAGAAATAAAGCGGCATGCCGTCCTTCGCCCATTGCTTCTTACCGTCCTTGCGCTCGACGAGCGTATAGGCGCCTTCGGCCTTGGCGCTGGCTTCCGCCAGGAAGGGCGGCCAGTTCGCGGCGCACTTGTCGTAGCAACTGGACACACCGCCATGGTCGTCCTTGTAGGTATAGAGCGTCATGCCGTTTTCGGCGGCCAGTACCTTGCCCTTGGCCGATTCGACTTCCTTGACCGGTGGCGCGGCAAACGCCGTGGCGCCGGCGGCAAGCAGCATGGCGATCGTCAATGGAAACGTTTTCATGGCAATTGTCCTTCCTCAAGATGGTTTTCGTATCCGGAAACGGGCAAATGCCTCCTAGACTAGTCCCGTTGCCGCAGGGGCCGCGGGATGCTCTAGTCCCGTTTCCGCAAGAGCCGCATGCTTGCAGATCCGATCATGAGACACGGTGCGCGGCGGATTTATTCCCGGAAAACTGGTGGCAGTTTCGGCAAAGCCGGACGGCGAGCGGTTCAAGCCCGGTCGGCGACGAAGCGGGCGAGCGCCGGGCCGATCATGGTGATGATCAGCAGGCGGGCGGTCTGCAGCGCCATCACGAAGGAAAGGTCGACATTGCTGGAGGCGGCGATGACGGCGATCGAGTCGAGCCCGCCGGGGCTGGTGGCGAGATAGGCGGTGAGGGGATCGATGCCGACGACCTTGATCAGCAGCACCGCGAGCAGGCTCGAGAAGGAGATCAGCACGATGATCGAGAGGACGGTCGGCACCAGGGCGCGGCGCGCGTGGATGAGGATCTGGCGGGTGAAGCCAAGGCCGATGTTCCAGCCGAGCAGCGCAAAGCAGAAGGCCAGCAGCCACTGCGGCAGCACCGTGGTCATGACGCCGGTGACGTTCAGCACGGCGCCGAGGAGGAAGGGCAGCAGAAAGGCGCCCGCCGGCACGCGCAAAAAGCGGCCGGCGAGGGCAGCACCGAGCCCGACGGCGATGGTGGCGAGGAAGGGGAGGCCCGCGACCGGCGCGAGCCAATGGGTGGTCTCATCGGCTTCCGCACCGGTGACCCACATATGCGCCACCACGGTTGCGGTGCTGGCGACGAAGATCACGCGCAGATATTGCATGAAGGCGACCAGGCGGGCATCCGCCCCGTAGGCATCGGCCATCAAGAGCATGGTCGAGGCGGCGCCGGCGGACGAGCCCCAGATCGCCGTCGTGCCCGGCAGGATGCGCATGCGGGTGATCACCCAGCCGCAGAGCGTGCTGACGGCGATGACCGAGAGAATGACGGCGAGGAACAGCGGCCAGTTGCCGGAGAAGGTTGCGAGCATGCCCGGCGTCATGGCGCCGGCGATCATCATCGCCAGGATGAACTGTACGCAGAAAAACAGTTGGCGCGGCAGGCGGATCGTGCCGCCATTCATGCCGACGAGGACTGCGGCGAGCATCGGCCCCATCAGCAGCCCGGCGGGAAGGCCGATGAATTCGAAGCAGGTGGCAAGCACGAGCGAGAAGGCCGAAAGCAGGCACCATTGCAGCCACGGCGCCAGCCGTCCGATGCCGACCTTTTCCGGAGGGGACGCGGCTTTTAGCTTGTCGGTCGTCACGGGCATTCTCCGGCATGGCCCGGAAAAGGCGGGAGCGGCCATTCGTGGCCGGCCTCAACGGGCTTCGAGCGATGGTCTGCACTGCAGCGCCATCCCGTCCCGCTCGTTAGCAACAATGCGGCGTTGCATTCAAGGGGCACGGCAAGAAAGTGCCACAGCCATCGGCAGCCGAAATTGAGCGGAGCGCTGCCGCGGCCGTGTGATTGAAGGCCGGTTATGAGAAAAAAACGTGAACAAAACATCTCTGATCCGAACGGCCGGACAGCCGCGATCAGGCGAAAAGACATTGATTTTGCGTGGCAATTTTCTCAGTTGCCGAAAAACGCCTTCCAAACGGCCGTCGCAGCATCGGCGCAGCCCATAAATCCGGGCTTGCTTGTGCCGCCCGAATCCTGACACTCAACCTCATGCAGTTCGCACCGCAACAGGATGAGGCCCTCAAGGCCGTTTCGCAGTGGCTGAAAGAAGGCCGCTCGCCGCTCTTCCGGCTGTTCGGCTATGCCGGCACCGGCAAGACGACGCTTGCGCGCTATTTCGCCGAGCATGTCGATGGCGAGGTGCTGTTTGCCGCCTTCACCGGCAAGGCCGCGCAGGTGCTGCGCTCCAAGGGCGCCAGCAACGCCAAGACGATCCACTCGCTGATCTATCGTCCTCGCGGCGAGGAAGAGGTTTCCGACGAGGAAACCGGCAAGACCTCGATCGCGCCGATGTTTGCGATCAACCGCCAGAGCCCGGTCGCGAAAGCCGCGCTGATCATCGTCGACGAATGCTCGATGGTCGACGAGGCGCTCGGCAAGGACCTGATGAGCTTCGGCACGCCGATCCTGGTGCTCGGCGATCCGGGCCAGCTTCCGCCGGTTTCGGGCGGCGGCTACTTCACCAATCAGGAGCCGGACTACCTGCTGACGGACATCCATCGCCAGGCGCGTGACAACCCGATCATCCAGCTCGCCATGCAGGTACGCGAAGGCAATGAGATCATGCATGGCGACTATGGCACCACGCAGGTGATCGGCCGCGGGCAGGTGAACCAGGAACTGGTGCTGGAAGCGGACCAGGTGCTTGTCGGCACCAACCGGACCCGCCGGCGCTACAACCAGCGCCTGCGCGAGCTCAAGGGCTTCACCAGCGACTATCCGCAGTCCGGCGACAAGCTCGTCTGCCTCAGGAACGATCCGGCCAAGGGCCTGCTCAACGGCTCGCTGTGGCAGGTGATGAGCTCGTCGAAGGAAACGGTGAAGCCCGGCATCAACCTGATGATCCGGCCGGAAGACGACGACATGGATCGCGGTGCCGCCAAGATCAAGCTGTTGAAGGCCGCCTTCGAGGATGTCGAGGGCGAGATCCCATGGCAGACGCGCAAGCGCTACGACGAGTTCGACTACGGCTATGCGCTGACAGTGCACAAGGCGCAGGGCTCGCAGTGGAACAACGTCGTGCTGTTCGACGAGAGCTGGGCCTTCCGCGACACCCGCGAGCGCTGGCTCTATACAGCGATCACCCGCGCGGCGGAGCGGCTGACCATCGTTCGCTAGAGGCGGCGACGGGAAGGGGCGCTTCAGCGCTTGGTCGCCATCCACAACACGTGGCGGGCACCGCCACGCTTGCCATTGGCGCGCACATTCACCTCGTCGGTGGCAAAACCCACCTCGCGCAGGCGGCGGGTAAAGGCGCTGTCCGGCGCGGACGACCAGACGGCGAGCACGCCACCATGCCGAAGTGCTGCCTGGGCGGCGCGAAGGCCGGTATGGCTGTAGAGGCTGTCGTTGGAGGGGCGGGTCAGACCGTCCGGGCCGTTGTCGACATCGAGCAGGATGGCGTCGTAGGCGGCCTTTTTCGAGCGGATCAGGGCGCCGACATCGCCGATATGGATCGTAACGCGCGGGTCGTCGAGCGTGCCCTTGTGAAGATCGGCCATGGGGCCGCGTGCCCAGTCGACGACGGCCGGCACCAGTTCGGCGACGGTGACGCGGGCATCGTCCGGCAGCACAGCGAGGGCCGCCCGCAAGGTAAACCCCATGCCGAGGCCGCCGATCAGCATGCTCAGGTTCTTGCCGCCGGCGATCCGCTCGTAGGCGAGCGTTGCCAGCGCCTCTTCCGAACCGCTCAGCCGGCTGTTCATCAACTCGGTCGAGCCGAGCATGATGGAAAATTCCTGGCCGCGCTGCTTCAGGCGCAACTCGTCGCCGTCTCCGGGAATGGTTGCGCGGTCTAGCTGGATCCAGGGAAGCATCGGGGCATCTCACTTCAGTCGTTTCAGCGCCTCGTAACATGAGCGTGGCGTTGAAGACATCACATTATCGGTCAACCGGGAGAATTGCGCGCGAACGGGTGCCACGACCGGCCGCCGGCAGGCTTGGGCCTTCCTTCATTCCGGGCGCGGCAGCACTGTTCACGCCGGCGAGCGCATGGGCAAAGGCGAGAGCCGCCGCGGGGGCGCCTCGGTCACTCCGCCGAGATCATGCCGGCGATGACGGCCTTGGCGATCGCCTGGAAGCGGTTGTTGGCGCCGAACTTGCGAATGATGCCGGCTTCGAGGGTCAGCGCCGCTGCGACATCCATCTCCATCAGGCCGGCGATGCGCGAGGCCGGATAGCCTTCGGCCATGAAGGTCAGGCATTCGCTTTCGATCGGGGAAAGGTGGACATGGTCCCCATCATCGCCCGCGGCACCGCTGCCGTCGCTGGTTTCGAGCAGCTCGGTGATGCGCTGCATCTGGCGGCGCAGGTTTGCCTGCTGGGCGGCAAGTTCCCGGCGCCGCGCCAAAAGCGCCTCGCGAAACAAGTGGTCGGCATCGGCCTGTTCTTCGGTGCCGGCAAGGCCGGTCAGAAGCTCCAGGATGGTGGCGATCGGCATGTCGATCTCGCGACAGGCGTTGATGACGGCCATGCGGCGGATGTGTTCTTCGTTGTAAACCCGCATCGGCCCCATGCGGGCGGCGGTCAGGAGACCCTTCTCCTCGTAGAAGTGCAGGGTGCGGTGGGTGACGCCGAAGGCATCGGCCATGTCGGCGATCGCCAGCGGGGCCGTCGGGTCGTGATTTGGAAGGGGAAGGATGGGCAGGAAGCCGCCGCGGTCGGGCGCGGCGAGCATGCCTTCGTATTTCCAGTGGTCTCGCGGCATATCGATCGTCCCCGGTTTACAGGCCGCGCCCATCCGGCGCGTTGTCGCTGTAACGTTTGATTTTCCGCATCGGTGACCTGGATCGAGGCCGACCCAGGGTGCACGCAGTCCGCGTCCGGAAGCGCGGCGATCACCGGGTCTCTCAAATGTGCGGAACGCGTCCGCGTGCTGAGGCACTCGTTGACCGACAACGACAATGCCTGCTGCTCGGCTGGGGCATCCCGCTTGGACGACGCGGTTTACTCAGGACCTCGATGCTTGCCTGACGAGCAACCAGGCATCCATTCCCAACGCATGCGTGCAACGTTATACGCGAATCGAATATATGACCAGTCTTTAATATTGTAGGCTGACGGCCGTTTCGCCAATTGGTAGTGCCGTCGCGATCGCCTGTTTGCTCCCGTCGCCGCCGACCTCGGGAAACATGCAGTAATTCAAGGTGTTGCTGTGGTCTTGGCGCGTATCGACAGGCGCGCCGCACTCCGGCGCGGTCAGTGACCGATGACCTTGAGCGGGCTGTTGGAGCTGAGGATGAACAGCGGTTCGTCGCCGCGCAGTGGCGACAGCTTCTGCTGGCAGGACCAGGCCTCCTCGAAGGCGCCCCGGGTCAGGTGCCTGCGATAGCGCTGGGTGGCGGCCATGCAGCCCATGAGGGGGCTTTCGATCTGCTCCTGGCGGGCGTGCTCGTAGATCTCGCCGTCGAGCGAAAACAGTTCCGTGGCCAGCGACATGCTCTCATAAAGCAGGTCGGGCTCGGACGCGAGCCGTTTCCAGGTGATGAAGTCCTGGCGCAGGGGTATATTCTCGCCATCATGGGAGAGGGTGACGCGGATCCCCTGCGCCGGGGCGTCGTACCAGGCCACCTGCACGGTGAAAGACAGGTCGGAATTGCGCGAAACGGGGCGGCCGGTGTCGCCATCGGTGGCGCGGGCCAGCGTCTTGTGGCGCTGGGCCGCAAGGCGGAGCGCGGTGGCGAAGGCCTTGGCGTCCTCGTTGTCCGCGCCGGTCACCTTCACCTGCACGGAGGGCAGCACCCGCTCGGTCGCGTGGCGCGCGTTGAAGAGCTTTGCCTGCGCGTCGATGTCCAGCGTCATTTCCTGCGAGGGCATCGGCGCGAAGAGAAGCAGCGGCAGAACGGTCAGCACCGAGAGCGGCGAGGAGAAGGGCGCCGGCGGCCAGGCGGGCCGATGCCCGGCAAAGCGCCGTTTCGTCAGCTTCGGCTGGCGGGGCGAAACTTCTGCCTGATGCTCTTCCTCGTTGCGGACGCGCTGGTACTCCGGAACATAGGTTCCCTTGGGAATGGCGATCCGCCATTCGTCGTCGGCACCGTCGCCCTCGTAGAAAACCTTGAGCAGCTTGCGCAATTTGCCGGCGTGCACGCGCACGAGCGGGTCGCTGTCGGCGTTGAAGGCCTGGGGCCGGCCGAAGACGTCGATCGCGATCGAATAGCCCTTGAGTTGATGGCCTTCGCCGGCCATCTCCTTCTCGACCACATAGGCGAGGAAGGCCCTGAGGCGCTCCGAACGCGCGAAAGCCTTGCTTTCGAGGATCCGACGGAGGGCCCGCCGAATCGTCTCGTCGCAGGGTCTTTCGACCGTCGTCATCCGTTCTTGCTCCAGTGTCATATGAGTAAAAATCTATGAAATGCGATCGAGGCGCGGGCGGGGCCATTCGATCTGATTCGGAAAGTTAAGCCCAAAAAAAGGTGGTTGTCAGGGGTAGCAGGCCGCAGGTTTGAGGTATTTCTGAAATAAACGCAATAATTGCGGCGGTTCTCCCTGTGGCAGATGGCAGCGGAAGCCCACCCGGCCATTTTCGCCGTTCGTCATTGAGCCTTCTCGCATATTAGAGGCGTTGATTGTCAAGACTTGGTCAAGACAAGACGGGCAAACGAACCGCGCGCAATCGTCGCATCGCCGCGCGCGCAACCTCCTTGGAATTGCTGCATAATCGGACCTCAAACCGTTTCTGGTTTCAGCAATTATGCAGTAGAACATTGCAACTACATTGCCTGCGTCCGGGCCCGCCAGGGTCCACTTTCTGGAAAGTTCAGACATGCCTGCAAATCTGTCCGTGAACCTGAATGCCGTCGCAATGCTCCGCAACCGGCGCGATCTGCCCTGGCCCTCCGTCACTGCGCTTGGCCGCATCGCACTCGAAGCGGGGGCTGCCGGTCTCACCGTGCATCCGCGTCCCGACCAGCGCCACATCCGCTTCACCGATCTGCAGCCGATCCGCGACCTGATCGACGAGGCGTTTCCGGAGACGGAATTCAACATGGAAGGCTATCCGAACGAGGAGTTCCTAGGCCTAGTGGAGGCGCACCGGCCGGAGCAGGTGACGCTGGTGCCGGACGATCCGGCGCAGGCGACCTCCGACCACGGCTGGGATTTCCGCAAGAACCACAACCTCCTCGGCAATGTCGTCGGCCGGCTGAAGAAGAAGGGTTTTCGCGTTTCGCTGTTTGCCGACGGTGACGAAGATCAAGAGGCGCTGCGGATTGCCAAGGAGACCGGCGCCGACCGCATCGAACTCTACACCGGCCCCTATGGCGGCTGCTATGACGATCCGGCCAGGGCCGAGAAGATCGCCGGTGAACTCGGCCGCACCGCTGCGATCGCTGCAAGCCTTGGACTCGATGTCAATGCCGGGCACGACCTGACGGTCGCGAACCTGCCGCTGCTCGCCCGGCACATCCCCAATCTTGCCGAAGTCTCGATCGGTCACGGGCTGACGGCCGATGCGCTGGAATACGGCATGGCCGAAACGGTACGCCGCTTCCGCCGCGCCTGCGGGCAGGAGGTCTGAGGCGACCTCTGCGCTCTGTTTGCGAGCGTGCCTTGCGTCCCCGAGCGATGCCATGAAGGATCTCTTCGTCGTCACCCATACCGAATCCGTCCATCACCTGGAGGGCAGGGTGGGTGGTTGGTACGACACGGATCTGACTGACTGCGGCAGGCAGGATGCGGAGGCAACGGCCGAACGGCTGATGGCTTTGATTGGCGAAAGGGACGTGGAGATCCATAGTTCCGATCTGCGCCGTGCATCCCAGACGGCTGCTGCCATAGCAAAGCGCTTCAAACGGCCGGTGATGGAAACGGCTGCCCTCCGGGAAATCAGCTATGGCGTCGCGGGTGGCAAGCCCCAGCCGTGGCTCGAGGCGCGCTACACCCCGGCGCCGGACGACAATCGGCTCGACCATGATTGCGGCATCGAGGGCGCCGAAACCCGTCGTGATGTCGCGCTGCGCGTTTATCCTTGCGTCGACGCGATCGTCGAGCGGTCCTGCGATGCGCAGATCATCGTCACGCACGGCTTCACGCCTACGCTCGTCATCGCCGCCTGGATGAAGGTTCCGATCGAGGCCGCAGGCTTTCTGAGTTTCCCGGCGAAATCCGGGAGCATCACGCATCTGCGCCAGGACGATTTCTTTCGGAGCCGGGCGGTTGTCAGTCTCGCGGATGCGTCGCATCTGAGCTTCAAGTCATCGTAAGATCCTTGAGGCCGCACGACAGGTAATCCGAGGCTCTCGGTCGCCTATAATTTTGGCGCGGGTCTGCTATAGGTAGGGCCCATCCTCTCCCTCGAATGCGGCCAATGACATTCCCCACCAGTTTCCGCGAGCGCATCGTCCTTTATGCGCTTCTGACCTCGCTGACCTCGATCAGCATCGATGCGCTCTTGCCGGGCCTGCGCCAGATTGGGACGGATCTCGGCGTCCGGCCGCCGCTTTCCACCCAGCACGTCATCTCCCTTTTCATTCTCGGCATGGCGTTTGGTGAGTTGCTGCTGGGGCCGCTTTCCGATGCGATGGGGCGGAAGAGGGCGCTGGTTCTGGGGCTTGGCGTCTATGCGGTCGGGACGGTCGTTGCCCTGGTGGCGGGCTCGCTCGAAATGGTGATCCTCGGCCGCTTCCTTCAGGGCGTCGGCGTCTCCGGACCGAAGATCGCGACGCGGGCGATGATCCGCGACCAGTTCGAAGGCGATGCCATGGCCCGCGTCATGTCCTTCATGTTCACGCTCTTCATTCTGGTGCCGATGCTGGCCCCGACGCTGGCGCAAGGGATCATCGCCGTCGGTGGCTGGCGCAGCGTCTTTGCCGTCTACCTCGCGGCGGCCGGCCTTCTCGGGCTGTGGCTGGTGATGCGGCAGCCGGAAACACTGGCGAAAGACAAGCGCATCCCCTTTCGCCCGCGGCTTCTCGTATCGAACGGACGGCGTATCCTCGCAAACCGGCGCGTGACGCTCCTGATCCTGGCGACCGGACTCGTCTTCGGCGCGCAACTCCTTTATCTCAGCACGGCGGCCGACCTCTTCTTCGACGCCTACGGGATCGGACAGACCTTTCCCCTCTATTTTGCCCTGCTCGCCGCGGGCATCGGGCTTGCCTCGTTCCTCAATGCGAAGCTGGTGCAACGCTTCGGTTCGGAAGCGATGGCGCGTTACGGCTTCCTGGGATTGGCAACGGCAGGGCTTGCCATGCTGGTGGTATCGGCCTCCTGGGCCGGCCGGCCGCCGCTGACGGTGCTGATGGTGCTCGGCTTTGCGGCCTTCTTCGCGATCGGGGTGCTTTTCGGCAACCTCAACGCCATGGCCATGCGCTCGCTGGGTCAGGTTGCGGGTCTCGGTGCCTCGTTGATCGCCTCCGGATCGAGCCTGATCGCCACCCTGTTCGCGATCGCTATGGGCGCCTTTTACGACGGCACGACGCTCAATCTGTCCGCCGGGTTCTTCGTTGCCGGCATCAGCGCACTTGTTCTTTCGGAGATCGCGGTGCGGGCGGATGCCTCGCCGGTGGAGGCCGTAAGGTAGGCCACCCCAGGCGGTGACGGGAGTGGGACGGGGCGAGAGCCGGCATGCCACCGGCTCCCTTCCTTTCAAGCGGGTTTCTTAACCGGCAAGTTGCGCCTTGCTCGCTTCCAGGAATGCGCCAAGCTTCACCGGCGTCGCACCCGTCAGCGTCGTCACGTCGTTCGTGACCATGTTGATGTGGCCCTCGCGGGTGTTGGCGTCGAAGGAAACGACGATCGGAATGAGGAAGTCCGGGAGGCCGGCGCCCTTCAGGCCGCCCGCGAGCGCTTCGTCCGAGATATGCACGACTTCGAGCGGTTTGCCGGTCGCCTTGGCGACGAGGGCGGCGATCTCGTCGGTCGAGCGCTGCTCGCCGCCGGTCAGCGTATAGGTGCGGCTCTCGTTCGTGCTCGAGGCCAACGCTGCAGCCGCGGCCTTGGCGACATCGGCGCGGGCGATGTGGGCGAGGCGGCCTTCGCCGGACGAGGAATACCATTGGCCGGTTTGGAGCGCATGCGGCAGTGCCATGAACAGGTTCTCCATGTACCAGCCGTTGCGCAGGATGGTGTAGGGGATGCCGGTCGCCTTGATGGCGTTTTCGGTGCCGAGATGATCGGGGGCGAAGGGGACGACCGATGTCTCGGGGCTGGGCATCGAGGTGTAGAGGATGTGCTTGACGCCGGCCTTCCTGGCGGCGGCGACGGCGGCGAGATGCTGCTTCAGGCGCTTGCCCGGCTGGTCGAGCGCGTCGGTCGAGATGATCAGGATCCGGTCGGCGCCGGCAAACGCGCTTTCGAGCGAAGCGGGGTCGTCGAAGTCGGCTACGCGGGTCTTGACGCCCTTGACGGCATAATCGGCAAGCTTCGCCGTGTCGCGGCTGGTGGCGATGATGCGGGCCGGCTCGACGCCGGAGCCGAGAAGCTGGTCGAGCACGAGCTTGCCGAGTTGGCCGGTTGCGCCGGTGACGAGCAATGTTTCGGACATGTCTTTTCCTTTTCCTCTGAACCTGAGACGGGATGGGCGGGAGAGCGCCCGCCTTTCCTCGCTCGCCGTTGATGCCGGCCGCCTGGGAGGAAGCGCCGGCACACGGTCTCTTTTTGAGACTTGCTCTTATCCCGTAATCTCGGTAGAGCTGTAAAGGAGGCAGTTTTTTCTGCTGTGGTAACAGGAAGGGTACCGCCTATGAGCATGCTGACCGGCGAGGTGAATGGCAAGCGCGTGGCAATGGTCTGCGGCATTCCGATGGATGTCGAAAACTGTCCGGTGCGCGATGTCATGGACAATATCGGCGGCAAGTGGAATTCGCTGATGATCCTGTCGCTGGCCGACGGTCCCTTGCGCTTCTCGCAGCTCCGCCGCCTGATTCCCGACATCTCCCAGCGCATGCTGACCCAGACGCTGCGAGACCTGCAGCGCGACGGCTATATCCATCGCACCGTCTACCCGACCCAGCCGCCGAGCGTGGAATATGCGCTGACCGACCTCGGCCGTTCGCTGCTCGGCCTGCTCAAGCATTTCGTCGACTGGTCGGTGGAGAACCACGGGGCCATTCGGGCGGCGCGCGAGGTTTATGACGCGGAGGCGTGAAGTTCTCCGGGGGGCGGACACCGCGGGCGAACGGTTCGCTTGTGCGCCCGACACGCTTCTTTGTTCCGGCGAGCGTTAGTGAAGTTTGCCCCTCACCCTAACCCTCTCCCCACAGGCGGGGAGAGGGGACGAGGACGAAGGCGGCGTTGCCAATCGGAACCTGCCGTCAGAGAGCGCTGCGATTGAAGATGGGGACGTGAAGCGAGCGGGTGCCGCGAGTCTCCTTCGCCCCGCCTGCGGGGAGAAGGTGGCCGGCAGGCCGGATGAGGGGCAAGCCCTCACCGGGCGGATGAGGGGCGGTGGCGAGGCACGACGCGCGACGTCGTGTCTCGCCGTGCAATCTTGCCCTAGCGCCTTGATTTTCCCTATAGTTTCGCCAGTCAACTGCGTCACCCCCGGGGAATCATGAAGACACTTGATATCGGCATTGCGGGCGCCGGCCCGGCGGGGCTTGCGGCGGCGCTGATGCTGTCGCGGCGCGGCCATCGGGTGGAGCTTCTCGAACGTTTCGAAGAGGCCTCGCCCGTCGGTTCCGGCCTGATGCTGCAACCGACCGGACTGACGGTGCTCGACACGCTCGGCCTGTTGCAGCCGATGCTTGCCCTCGGCAGCCGGATCGACCGGCTTTACGGCGCCGATGCGAAATCCGGACGGACCGTTCTCGACGTGCGCTATGACGCGCTGGCCGGTGGCCGCTTCGGGCTGGCGGTGCAGCGGGCGGCGCTCTTCAACACGCTTCACGATGCGGTGCGCGGCGCCGGCCTGAAGGTCCGGACCGGCATCACGCTGACGGGCGCGAGGGTGGAAGCCGACAAGGCCGTTCTTCTCGATGCCGAAGGGCGAGAAGCGGGCGCCTACGATCTGGTGATCGATGCAAGCGGCGCGCGCTCGACGCTTTCGGCCGGCTCCGCCGCGGCGCCCAAGGTGCGCGAACTGACCTATGGCGCCTTCTGGGCGACGCTCGACAGCGACGGGCTCGTCCATGACCGCCATGCGCTGGTGCAGCGCTACGACCAGGCGCGGGTGATGATCGGCCTATTGCCGGCGGGCAGGGCGCGGGTCGGCGAGATGGAGCGCGTCGCCTTCTTCTGGAGCCTCAAGGTGGCAGACGCGGACCGGGTGCGGGAGGCCGGGCTCGGCCGCTGGAAGGCGCGTATCCTCGACTACTGGCCGGATTGTGCTCCCTTGCTCGATCAGATTGCCGACTGGGAGCAATTGACGCTGGCGCGTTATGCCCATCGCACCATGCGCCCGCCCGTTTCCGGCCGTATCGCCTTCGTCGGTGACAGCGCCCATTCGACCAGCCCGCAGCTCGGGCAGGGGGCCAACATGGCGCTTCTCGACGTGGCGGCGCTGGCGCATGCGCTCGACCACGCGTCGGACCTCGATACGGCCCTTGCTGCCTATGCCGCCGCGCGCCGCAGTCACGTCGCCCTGTTCCAGCTTCTCTCACTCGCCTTCACGCCCTTCTACCAGTCGGACTCGACCCTTCTCGCCTGGCTGCGCGACCGGCTGGTCGCCACGATCGCGCACACGCCGCCGATGCAGGCGCTGCTCGCCTCGATCGTCTCGGGCACGCTGATCGACCCCTTCGCGCCGGCCGGGCTTGGCGAATGCGACTGGCGGGCGGTGGGCGCACCTGCGCACCGCCTGCTCCGATCCGCCTCGGACGCGATTTCCGCCTGAAGTAGGCGACGAAACGAGAGGACCGGACGGCGAATGGAGAAATTGCGATGACCGACAGCGTGGCGGCCATTCTGGTGCATGTTGCTGACACGGAAGCGGGGCTCGCCTGGTATCAGCGGGCTTTCCCCAAAGCCGAGCGACGGTGGCTTGAAGAATTCGACTTCGCCTATCTCCAGGTCGGGACAGTGGATCTGGAAATCGTGCAGGCGGACGAGAAGGTGGCGAGCGGTGCGGCTGGCTCCGTCGTCTATTGGGCGGTCGAGGATTTCGACCGGGCTCTCAAGCATTTCGAAGCGCTTGGCGCGCTTCTCTATCGTGGACCAATGGCGATACAGGAGGGGCTCTGGATGTGCCAGGTGCGCGACCCCTGGGGCAATTGCATCGGCCTTCGCGGGCCGAGGCCCGAATACAAGGGAGAGGAAGCCTGATGCCGGACGGTCCCGTCACCTGTGAAATCCGCTACCGGATCGAGCAAGGCCGAATGGCCGACTTCAGCGGCTACGCAGAAATCTGGGTCAGGCTCGTCGAGCGTTACGGCGGAACGCATCACGGCTATTTCATCCCGCGCGAAAAGCCCGAGGGCGCCGGCACGAGCTTTCCGGGTGTGGGCGAAGAGGGTGCCGGTGATATCGCTATCCCGCTTTTCACCTTTCCGGATGAGGCAGCTTATCTTCGCTATCGGCAAAAGATCGCCGAAGATCCGGATGGCATTGCGGCCAACGCGCGTTATGGAAACGACCCGCCGTTCATCAGCTATGAGCGCATCTTCCTGCAGCCGCTTGTGAGCAATCCTTAAGTCATCCTCGGGCTTGACCGATCAAGCCCCGACGGGGCTCAGGGGTGTTGCGGCTTCTATATTGGATAAGCATGCTCGGGCCCCTGGCGACGAAGGAAGACGTGTTAAAGCCGACGGGTGGTCTTTGCAGTCCCCTCGTAGGTACCTCAGCGGTCCCAGCGCCGGCGCTCACGCGGCCCGCGCCAGCGAGACCCCTTCCAGCGCGAACTCCACGGCGGCCTCGGCGTGGATTGCGGTGGAATCGAAGCCCGGCAGCGGCAGAGCCCGTGGGTCGAGGGTCAGGCAGATCTCGGTGCAGCCGAGGATGACGGCGTCGGCGCCTTCCGCCTCGGCCTTGTCGATCAGATCGATCAACGCCCTGCGGGAAGAACGCAGCACCTTGCCGGCGCACAGTTCGTCGAAGATGACATTGTGGGTCAGCGTGCGGCCGTCCGCATCCGGTACCATGATGTCGATGCCGTGGCTTTTCATGCGCTCGGCATAGAAGCCGTGCTCCATGGTGTAGCGGGTGGCGAGCAACAATGGCCTGCGGCTGCCGGCTGCCTTGAGACGTGCGGCGGTCTCGTCGATGATGTTGATCAGCGGAATGTCGACGGCGGCCTGCACGGCGTCGGCGATCAGGTGCATGGTGTTGGTGCAGATCAGCACGCAGTCGGCGCCGGCCGCCTCCAGGCCGCGGGCGACATCGGCAAGCCGCCTGGCGGCATCGTCCCAGCGGCCGGCCTTCTGCAGGTCGACGATCGACTGGAAGTCGACGGAATGCAGCAGCACCTCAGCCGAATGCAGCGCGCCCAGACGCTCGCGCACGGCTTCGTTGACCATGCGATAGTAGACCGCCGAGCTTTCGAAGCTCATGCCGCCGATGAGACCGATCTTGCGCATAACCATTCCTCTCTCTGCCCGCTGTTGCCGCGCTGAGCGCAGCCAGTTTTCGATGGAGAAAACTATGCGGCAAAGTGCGTTGGAACGGTTCGCTTTGTTGCAAGGGAAAATGCATCTTGGCGCGAGATATTTGCGCAAGAGATGATAGATGTGCAAAGATATAGCGCAACGGTTGGCTATGGGTGGAGGGATCGGCGTGCTCGACGAGAGGGACAGGAAGCTGCTTGGGCTGCTGCAGCAGGATGCAAGCGTTGCCGTTGGTGAGTTGGCGGAGCGGGTGAACCTCTCGCTGTCGGCCTGTTCGCGCCGCATCCAGCGGCTGGAGGAGGCGGGCTATATCAGCAGGCGCATCGTCGTGCTCGACCGCCAACGCATGGGCGTGCCGACGACCGTCTTCGCGCTGATCAAGACGGCGCACCATTCGGACGAGTGGATCGAGACCTTCCGCCGGGCGATCAGCGATATCCCTGAAATCGTCGAGGTGCATCGGCTGACGGGGAATTACGACTATATCGTCAAGGTCGTGCTGCCGCGCGTCGAGCATTACGACGTGGTCTACAAGCAGATCGTGCGCAAGGTGGAACTCTTCGACGTCTCC
The DNA here is from genome assembly GCF_055710065.1 of Ensifer sp. VA4. Classification (NCBI taxonomy): domain Bacteria; kingdom Pseudomonadati; phylum Pseudomonadota; class Alphaproteobacteria; order Hyphomicrobiales; family Rhizobiaceae; genus Ensifer; species Ensifer sp. VA4. Next base: position 210,586 of record NZ_JBVQPO010000012.1, read on the forward strand.
GCCTCGATCTCGATGGAAATCCTGAAGAGCGGTACGGCGGTGCCGGTCGATTATGCGGAGTGAGGCAGTGGCAAAGGGCTTCACCCTCGCCAACGACGAGATCGTGCTGGTGGACGCAGCAGAGCACATCGCCTTCGCGAAACGGTCCTGATCGCGACCGTTCTTGATTTTTTGCAAGGGTGACATGAGGTGGTTGCGCTTGTCCTGGCCGTCTGCAACCCCAATGTTGAGGCATGTCCAAACGGAAGGCCAGTTGCTGAGCCGACTGGAAAGAAACATGCAGGACAGGCATCACGTGGTCGTCGTCGGCGGCGGGTTCGGCGGGGTGCAACTCGTCAAGGGGCTCGCCGGCGCACCGGTTCGGATCACGCTCATCGACCGGCGCAACCACCATCTCTTCCAGCCCTTGCTCTATCAGGTTGCGACGACGCTGATCGCGACCTCGGAAATCGCCTGGCCGCTTCGCAGTCTCTGGCGCGACCGGCCGGAAGTGACGACGCTTCTCGGCGAGGTGACGGATGTGGACGCGGCCGGAAAGGCGGTCGTTCTCAGGGACGGCCAGCGGGTCGGCTACGATACGCTGGTGCTGGCGACCGGGGCGACGCATGCCTATTTCGGCCATGACGAATGGGAGCCATTCGCCCCCGGCCTGAAGACGCTCGAGGACGCCACCACAATCCGCCGCCGCGTGCTCACCGCCTTCGAGCGCGCCGAGCTGGAAGAAGAGCCGGCCGCGCGCGATGCGCTGCTGACCTTCACCATTATCGGTGCCGGTCCCACGGGCGTCGAGCTTGCCGGGATCATCGCCGAGATGGCGCATCGCACGCTTCCGGACGAGTTTCGCCGCATCGATACGCGGCGAACCCGCGTGATCCTCGTCGAAGCGGGGCCGCGCATTCTCGCCGCCTTCAGCGAGGATCTCTCGGCTTACGCGGTCGAGGAGCTGAAGTGCCTCGGCGTCGAGGTTCGCACCGGAACGCCGGTGACATCCTGCACCGAGGAGGGCGTGATGATCGGCGAGGAGTTCGTGGCGAGCCGCACACTCGTCTGGGCCGCGGGCGTGCAGGCCTCACCCGCCGCCCGCTGGCTGGACATCGCCGCGGACCGGGCCGGCCGGGCGATTGTCGGCGCCGATCTCACCGCCCCCGGACACAGGGATGTTTTCGTCATCGGCGACACGGCCGCCGTCACCTATGACGGTGGCAAGCCGGTGCCGGGCATCGCGCCGGCGGCCAAGCAGCAGGGCGCCTATGTGGCCGATGTCATCCGCGCGCGGCTTGCCGGCGACAAACCGCCGGGCGATTTCCGCTATCGCCACCAGGGCAGCCTTGCCACCATCGGCCGGCGCGCCGCGATCATCGATTTCGGCCGCTTCAAGCTGAAGGGCGCGCTTGCCTGGTGGATCTGGGGCATCGCCCACATCTACTTCCTGATCGGCACCCGCAGCCGCTTCGCCGTCGCCTGGAGCTGGTTCTGGACCTATTTGAGCGGCCAGCACAGCGCCCGGCTGATCACCCAGAAGGAGAGCCTGAAGAAAAAGGGGTAGGCGGTGAACGGCGGCCGCTGCATGAGCTGCCGTCAGCTTGCTGGTGCCAAGAGGCACCTTCAGTGGTTGGCAGACACGCTGAACAGCGGCCTATGCATGAGCTGCCATGTCTTGCTCCTACTTCTGCACCTTCACGATCAGGATCATCGGGCGATCGACTTCTTCGGCCAGAGCCGGGATCTCGGCGATCTGCGCCTCGGTCGGCCGCCATTCCTCAACGTGGCGGATGGCAAAGCCCGTCGATATCAGCGTGTTGAGCGTCGTGCCGATGGTGCGGTGGTGCTTGATCACGCCCTTCGCCAGCCAGTCGGTGATGCGCGGTCCCTCCTCGGAATAGTGATCGACCGGCCAGGTCCGTTCGCCGTTTTCGAAGCGCCAGCCGGGATTGTGGGAGGCCATGTAGATCGGGTGCTCGATGGTGAAGACGAAATGCGCGCCGGGAGCGAGCGCCCGGTGGATGGTGGCGACCAGCCGGCCGAAATCCTCGACATAGTGGAAGGCGAGCGAGCTGTAGGCGAAGTCGAAGCCTTGCTCGGGGAGTTCGAGCTCATCGAGGTCGGCGATCCTGTATTCGATCGCCGGATCGGACGTGTCGGCCCGGGCGCGGGCGATCATCTTCTCGGAGAGATCGAGGCCGAGCACGTGAGCGGCGCCGGCCTCGCGGGCAAAGCGGGAAAACCAGCCGAAGCCGCAGCCGAGGTCCACGACGCGCTTGCCTGAGAGATCCGGCAGCAGGGCGCGGATCGCCGGCCACTCGGCAGCACCCGCAAGCCCGTGCAGCGAGCGCCCGAGCTGGCTGTAGCCTTCGAAGAACTCCGGCCTGTCGTAAATGTTTTGAGCCATCGTGGTCTCCTTCAGGCAATGGACGGTGCGTGCGGCCGCCTGCGGCGCGCGATAGGACGAGTGGGCGTCGGCTGCGGTTACCGGGGGAACAGCATGCCGCCGAGGATCCTGCTCGAAACCCTCCGGCATTTCGCCGGTGCTACTGTATGTTTCCTTTAACCGTAGCCGGTTAAAGGACAAAACATGCAGCAATTCAAAGTGCTACAGCGACCTTTGCGCGTCTGATGACGCGCGGCGCCGTAGAACCCTGATTTGCTTAGGCGCGCAGTTCCGCAAGGTCAAGTTGCGGCTGAAGTACAAGTTTTGTTTGCGTTTTTTGGGGGTGTGCTAATGTGCGATTCTCCTGGTCCGGTCCGTTTTTTGGAGGCGTAATGTCTGAGGCCGTCCATCCTACTGCAATTCATCATTTACCGGCGTTCATCACGGCACCGGGGCAGAGCGACGTCCTGTTCAACGTCGTCGTCATCTTCATGATCCTGGCGATCTTCGCGCTTGGCACCTTCTATCTCCGGCTCCATTCGCTGCCGGAGACCATGGCGCACAAGAGCCACAAGGTTCAATACGAACTGGTGGCGGTGCTGGGGCTGATCTCGCTGCTCACGCACAACAACATCTTCTGGATCGCAGCGCTGATTCTGGCGCTGATCGACCTGCCGGATTTTTCGTCGCCACTTTCGTCTGTCGCCCGCTCCCTGGAGCGGATCGCCGGCAAGGTGGATGGAGCAACTGAACCCGTGCCGGCCGAGCCTGAGCCGGCAGCGGGGCATCCGGCAGCGCCTGCAGATCAGCCGTCGGTGGAAGGAAAGGCCTGAGCCATGTTCGAATTCATGCTTTGCTCGATGCTGACGATCCTTCCCGACTATCTCTTCCGCCGCTATGTCCAGGGCAAGAGGTTCGGCAAGGAGATCACGATCTACTCCGTCTGGTTCGAACTGCGCTGGGGCATCACCGCCTGCATCATCCTGACGATTTCGCTGATCACGCTGATCTTCTACTTCCATCCGTCGACGAAGAACGTCACCGCGGCGTTCCGCACGGTCGCGGTGCTGCCGGAGACCAGCGGGCGCGTCTCAGAGATCTACGTGACCACCTTCGAGAAGGTGAAGGCCGGCCAGCCGCTGTTCAAGCTCGACAGCTCGGAAGAGGAAGCCGCCGCCGAGGTTGCGCGCCGGCAGATCGCCGAGGTTGACGCAGAAATCACCGTCTCCCGCACCGAACTCGTCGCTGCCGATGGCGCGATCGTGCAGGCCCAGGCGGCGGTGCAGCAGGCCCAAGACGAGTACGACACCCAGGTCGAACTCAACAAGCTGAACCCCAACGTCGTCGCCCGGCGCGAGATCGAGCGCCGGCAGGTCAACCTCGAAGGGCGCAAGGGCGCACTCACCGCCGCCCTTTCCAACAAGCAGACGCTGGAGACCAAGCTCGCTTCGCTGCTGCCTTCGCAGAAGGCGAGCGCCGAAGCAGCGCTGAAGGAGGCGGAGGTCGATATCGCCAAGGCCACGGTCAGGGCCGGCGTGTCCGGCACGCTGCAGCAGTTCACGCTCCGGGTCGGCGAAGTGGTCAATCCGCTTCTGCGGCCGGCGGGCGTGCTCGTGCCCGAGTCTGCCGGCCGGGCGCGGCTTATTGCCGGCTTCGGCCAGATCGAGACGCAGGTGATGAAGGTGGGCATGATCGGCGAGGCGACCTGCGTCGGCAAGCCCTTCACCATCATCCCGCTGGTCGTGACCGAGGTGCAGGACGTGATTGCCGCCGGCCAGGTGCGCGCCAGCGACCAGTTGATCGACGTCACGCAGATCTCGCAGCCCGGCACGCTGACCGTCTTCATGGAGCCGCTCTATCCCGGCGTGCTCGATGACGTTCCTCCGGGCAGCAGCTGCATCGCCAACGCCTATACCAACAGCCATGACGAACTGGAGTCACCCGATATCAGCACCCTTCGCTGGGCCTATCTGCATGTGGTCGACGCCGTGGGCCTCGTCCATGCGATGATCCTGCGCATGCAGGCGCTGATGCTGCCGGTGCAGACGCTGGTGCTTGGCGGCCATTGATGGGGCGGTGCAGCCTCTGAAGCGCCGCTGCGGCAGTCAATATACAAGGCCCCGAATACAAGGCCCCGACTGGAAACGGTCGGGGCCTTTTGCGTTTGCCTGTTCTTCAAATGAACTGAGCCTCCGCGGGGAACGGAGGCTCGAGCGCGCAATAAAAACAAATAAAGCAATTGCACGGCAATAAAAACGCAACCACACTACTCTTCCGGGGATTGTATGTCTGCGGTGTGCAATTACAGGTACAGTTTGACAAAAGCAGTGTCTGAAATCAATCAAATTTAAGAGGGATTTGAGTAGTCAATTGGGGCTAGGCAGGGCCGCGAGATGCCCTGCCCAAGCGGGTTATGACGGCTTCGACGAGGGTTAGACGCCGTTCCGGGGCGCATGGTCAGGTGGATCTTCAGCCTTCGCAGCCGCCCGGAACGGCCTCGACCGGCATCGTCCAGGGCTCCCAGATCGCATCATGACTGCCGCCCTCGCGCCGGTAGAAACGCTTGGCGGCGTCGTTGCTCGCCAGCACCGTCCAGTTGATGCGCGGCGCGCCGATCCTGGCTGCATAACGTTTCAGAGCCGCGATCAATGCGGCGCCTGCGCCTGAGGAACGTGCTGTTTCCTCGACGAAAAGTTCCTTCAGCACCAGCGTCGGCTTCAGGTCGTAGGTCCAGGGGATGACGTAGTGAACCGCGATGCCGACCGTGCGGCCGCAAAGCTCCGCGATCAGCACGCCGAAGCGCGGGGTTTCGCCAAGCCCGTGTTCGACCAGGTCCGCTTCGGTCACGCCGAATTTGTCGATGTAGCCCTCGAAGATTGCAAGGCCGCGCATCAGCCGCAGCATGTCGGTCACGTCGTGGCGTTGGAAGGGGCGGACGGTGAGGGGTGAGGCGTGCATCTCGACATCTCGTGCAAAGGGGTGATCCGTCAGGCGCGGGTTACTGAATGCCGGCGGGGGCAAGGTCATGTGGCGCTGCAAAGTGCTGCGGCGCGCTTCGCGCGTCTGGCAGACGCGCGAAACAATCGTGTGAGCTACTGCATGTCTCCTTAAATCGACCTCGATTTAAGGACAAAGACATGCAGCAAATCAAAGTGCTACAGCGACCTTTGCGCGTCTTATCAGATGCGCGGCGCTGTAGGCCCGGGCTCAGGCGGCGAGCAGGGCCTGCGCTTCACCGGGCGCGGAGCCGGTGGCGAAGGCGAGGCCCTCATCTTCCCAGCCGGTGATGCCGCCGATCATGATCTTCACGGGGCGGCCGAGCCGGGCAAGCTTGAAGGCCGCCTGGTCGGCGCCGTTGCAGTGCGGGCCCGCGCAGTAAGCGACGAAGAGCGTATCCTCGGGCCACTCGGCCATGCGTTCGGCGCTGATCTGGCGGTGCGGCAAGTGGATGGCGCCCGGCACGTGACGGCGGGCATAGGCGGCTTCGGAGCCCACCACATGCAGCAGCACGAAATCCTGTTCGCCGCTCTTCAGCGCATGGGCGACGTCCGAGCAATCGGTCTCGACGCTGAGGCGCTTGGCGAAATGGGCAATGGCGATCTCGGGGGAAGCGGCGGGGGTTTCGGTGACGATGCTCATCGGGCTCTCCTCAGGTGTTCGTGCGGGTTGGCGAGGAGAGGTGTAACAGCGCTTGGCGGGGACTGGCAGTTGGCATTATTGCCATATATGCTCAAGATCATGCCAAAGTCGTTTTCCGCTGCCCCATCGCTTCAAAATCCGCTCGTCGTGGCGCTTGCCTATGACGGGCTCTGCACCTTCGAGTTCGGCGTCGCCGTCGAGATGTTCGGCCTGCCGCGGCCGGAAATGGGCGAGGGCTGGTATCGCTTCGCCGTCGCCTCTGTCGATCCCGGCGAACTGAGGGCAACCGGCGGCGTGCGCCTCGTTGCCGACGGCGGTATCGGGCTTCTGGCTGAAGCCGGCACGATCATCGTTCCCGGATGGCGGGGCGCCGACCAGCCGGTGCCGGAGGCGGTCTGCGCCGCCTTGCGCGCGGCGCATGATCGCGGCGCGCGCGTCCTTTCCATCTGTTCCGGCGTCTTCGTGCTGGCGGCGGCGGGCCTGCTTTCGGGCCGCAGGGCGACAACCCACTGGCGCTATACCGACAGGCTGAAGGTGCTTTATCCTGACATCGAGGTGGTGCCGGACGTGCTCTATGTCGACGGCGGCGCGGTGCTGACCTCGGCCGGCAGTGCCGCCGGCATCGATCTCTGCCTGCATCTGATCCGCCGCGATTTCGGCAGCGAGGCCGCCAATCGCGTCGCCCGCCGCCTCGTCGTGCCGCCGCACCGCGACGGCGGCCAGGCGCAGTTCATCGAGCGGGCGGTGCCCGACGTGCACGAGAGCGCCCGGCTCGGGCCGCTGCTCGACCGAATGCGCGAAAGGCTCGGCGAGGATTTCTCGATCGCCGTGCTGGCGAAGGCGGCGGGCATGAGCGAGCGCACGTTCCTGCGCCGCTTCGAGGCGGCGACCGGCACGACGCCGGCGCGCTGGCTGCTTTCCGAGCGGCTTTCCCGCGCCCGGCAATTGCTGGAGGAAACGGCGCTCGGCATGGAGCAGGTGGCCGAAGCCTCGGGCTTCGGCTCGACCCAGACGCTCCGCCACCATTTCCGCCAGCAGCTTTCGACGACGCCCGCCGCCTACCGCGCCGCCTTCGGGCGGATGACGGTGCCGCCAACTCTGGCTGCGGAGGTCGCGGCGGAGTAACGCAACCGCTGCGCGGCTTGCTCTACGCCTCCGACAGGGCGGGTTCGCCACCATCCTTGCGGAAGAAGGAGCGGAAGAACACCCTGTCCGGCGCGGACGTGATGACGCGCGCGACCACGGCCGTTGCCATGATGGCAAAGAGCAGGCGGCCGAAGAACACGCTGGCGAAATCCGCACCGAGGGCAACGACGACCAGCGTATCCTCGATGAGGCTGTGGCCGAAGCCCATGAAGACGCAGGCGAGGAAGACCTGGCGCGGCTCCACCCTGGCTTCGTGCGCCTCGCGGATCAGCAGCGCGCCGCCATAGGATATGCCGAGGAGCACGCCGACGGCGGTAAACGGCACTGTCTCGGACCTTATGCCGGCGAGGCGAAAGAGCGGCGCCAGGCCCCGGTTCAGCCAGCCGAGAATACCGACGAGCTTGAGAATCTCGATCGTCCAACTCAAGGCGAGCAGCACGACGAGCATGGTCGCGAGCGTCTTCAGCGTGCTGAGCGCGAAGGCGACCCATCCGGAGCCCTCGTTGACGGGGATCCATGTCGGATTGAGCGCCGTGGTGAGCCATCCGGTCACCGCGAAGACCTGGTGCAGCAGCGCCGCGAAGACGAGGCCGCCGCCGATCCTGAGCGCGCCCGTGACGAGAAAACTGGGGCCCGCCTTCTGGATGATACGCTGTTCGATCGGGATGGCATGGGCCACCAGCATCAGCGCCGAAAAGACCGTCATGTCGGCGGTCGTCAGCTCCGAAACCGGCACCAGCGCGAAGACGACCACCACGGCGCCCCATAAACCGACAAGCAGGCCGGTCAGCCAGGCGAAGGCGAGTTCGGGCGGCAGCCCGACCACGGTCATCAGCGGCTCGAAGGCGGGCGCGACTGCCCGGATCACCCCCAGTTCCTGCAGCACATGCGTGACGATCGTGACGGGGACGATGACGCGGACGAGGTCGAAATAGACTTCGAGTGTGGCGAGCGTCTTGCGGTAGAGGATGATCAGAACGGCCATGACGGTGTCTCCTTGACTGGTTGTTCAAGGACTAGCGCGAGGCCATTCGCAGTTGTGGTCAAAATATGCGAGTTTGTGCAATAAAATTGCATGAGGCCGCAACGGGGGAACCGGGATGGACAAGATCGACAGCAAGCTTCTGAAGCTCTTGCAGCAGGATGCGTCGCGCACCAATGCCGAGCTTGCGGCCGAAGTCGGCCTCTCTCCGTCGAGCTGCCTGCGCCGCATAAGGCGGCTTCATCAGGCCGGCGTCATCGACCGGATCGTCGCGGTCCTCAATCCGGCCAAGGCCGGCCGAACGATGAAGGCGATCATCACCGTCGAGCTCGAGCGCCACGGCGAACAATATGTCCGCCGCTTCCTCGACATGGCCGCCAAGGAGCCGGCGGTGGTCCAGGCCTATAGCGTCAGCGGCGAGACCGATGCGCTGCTGATGCTGCGGCTCAAAGACATGGACGAACTCGATGCGCTGACCGAGCGGCTCTTCCGCGAGGAGAGCAATGTCGCCCGCTATTACACGGCATTCGTGATCCGCACGGGCAAGGAGACGACGGAGATACCGATCTGAAGGGCCGCCGGGGAGGCGACTGTCCGGATAGAGCTACTGCCGCAGCTTCGCGCCAGGGCAGCCGGCCCTGGCGCCTGTTGGGCCGTTGCCGCCCGTCACTTCACCGCGGCATTGCCGCCATCGGCAAAGAGCGCTGCACCGGAGACGAAGCTTGCCATCGGGCCGGAGAGGAAGAGGGCGGCCTGGGCGATCTCTTCCGGCTGGGCGATGCGCTTCATCGCGTGCAGGCCGGCCGCCCATTCCTTCTGCTCCTTGCTGCCGCCTGCCGGCGTGTCGACGCCGCCCGGAAGCAGGGCGTTGGCGCGGATGCCGCTCGCGCCATAGTCGGCGGTGATGCCCTTGACGAGGCCCATCAGTCCGGCTTTCGCGGCGCCATAGGCGGCCATGCCGGGGATGCCGACGCTGGTGCCGACGAAGGTGGAGGTGAAGACCAGCGATCCACAGTCACCTTGCAGCATGGCGGGGATCTGGTGGCGGGCGGCGAGGAAGGCGGAGGTGAGGTTGGCGGCGAGCGTCTCCTGCCATTCGGAGGCGGTGATTTCGGCGACCGGCCTGACGGCGCCGACGGAGCCGGCATTGTTGACGGCGATGTCGAGGCCGCCGAAATGGCTGAGCGCCGCTTCCACCAGCCGGACATGGGTCGCTTCCTCGGTGACGTCGCCACTGACGGCGATCGCTTCGCCGCCATCCTCACGGATCGCCTCGACGACGGCGGTAAGCGGGCCTTCGCCGCGGGCGTTGGCGACGATCTTCGCGCCCTCGGCGGCAAAGAGCCTGGCGACCGCACGGCCGATGCCGGAAGAGGCGCCGGTGACGATCACGATCTTGTCTTGCAGCATGGCCATGGACTTATCCTTCTCTTGTTGAAGTGTGCCCTGACTACTGCCGGCGGAGGGCACCGCCCACCCGATTTCCGATCGGTGATTATGACGATGCAGATTTTCAATCGCGCTGGTGGCATAGTCCGGCTGACAACGAGGGAAGGAGGAACGGATGCTGAAGACCTCTAGCGGGAGCTGCCATTGCGGCGCCGTGCGCATCGAGGCGGAGATGGACAGCATCTGCGTGAAGATGCGCCTCTGGTCGGTGGTGGTGAAGCCCGAGGCCTTCCGCCTCCTTGCCGGTGAAGCGGCGCTGACGGACTATAGCGGCCGCAACCCGGGCCGATGCGGCGTGCGCCCGTTCGAGCGCATCGACGCGCCGAACATGACCAACGAGACCTGCTACAATATCAACGTCGCCTGACTGGATGGCGTCGATATCGACGAGCTGGTGACCGCCCCCGTGACCTATTGCGACGGGCTCAACGACAACTGGGGCGAGACCCCGGTCGAGGTGTGGCATCTGTAGCTCCATCTCAGCACAATAGTGCGTATGCGCCTTCACCTAGCCGGCTTTCATGTTGTTTTCCCTTCTGTTGCAGCCTTCCCGTTGAGCTCCTTCGAGAATGCAACTCGACTTTCGCGAGACTCGCGATAAGAGTTCCTTGAGGATGGAGGGGCAAATGAAGTACTCGAATCTACGCTCACTGTTGGTGGGCACAGCGACTGCATTTTTTGCTTTGTCATTGGTGGCAAATGCGGAGCCGTATCAAAAGCACGGTGTCGTAAACTGCGCGCTGCCCGGAACGACGATCGAATTCGCGCTTAATGGTTCGGGTGGCGCAGATGTCGCTTCAGTCTCGTCAAACTTCCCGCCATTCGAAGAAGCGGCGCGCATCAAGACATGGTCAGCGACTGTCGTCACGAAGGATGGGCTCAAGGTGCTTGTCCTGGACAACCTCAAGGCCACACGCATTATGGTAAGGCTGCCGGACGGAAAGGGCATGGCGTTTACCGGGTCTGACGGTGTTTCTGACATTCTTTGCCAGGTGCTTGTGCAAGCGGACTAACTACGCCCCAACTCCTCGTCCAGATCTGCCAGCGTCCTAAGCGCCGCGAGCGTTTCGCGTAGCGCCCGATCGAGCCGTTTGTCGCGGCGCAGCACGAGGGCGGAGCGGCGTGATAAAGGCGGCGTGACCGGCCGCACCTCCAGCCGCTCGCGATCCCCGGCGCGGAGCGCGATTTCCGGCACGAGCGCTGCGCCGAGGCCGGCGGCGACCATTTCCTTGATCGCGTCGACGCTGCCGAACGACATGAGCGGTTTGACGTCCGTGCCGCCCGAAATCAGCCATTCGTCGGTGATCCGGCGGGTGTTGGCGCCCGGTTCGTAGAGGATCAACGGGTGCTTCGCCAGGGTTTTGGCGGTCACGCTGTCAGGCAGGTCGGTTCCCAGAGGGGCGATGGCGACGAAGCGTTCGTCGAAGAGCGGGGCCACATCGAAGATGCGGCCGGTGACGGGAAGGGTGACGAGCCCGATATCAAGCAGATTTTCGTCCACCGCCTTGACGATGTCGGCGCTGTTGCCGGTCGTCACCGTGATGTCGAGGTCGGGAAAGCGGCGCTTGAGATCGGCCAGCAGCGGCGGCAGCAGGAAGGCGCACGGGGTGGCGCCGGTGCCGAGCCGCACGCGGCCGAGAACGCCCTTGGCGTGGCGTGCCACCGCCTCGATGGCCTGGTTCGTCGCGGCCTCGATGCGGCCTGCATGGACCAGCAGCTCCACCCCGGCGGCACTCGGCCGCGCGGTGCGGCCGACCCGCTCGACGAGGCGCACGCCGAGCTGCTTTTCCAAAGCGCGCACCTGCAGGCTGATCGCCGGCTGAGTGAGCCCCAGGCGCTCGGCGGCGGCCGAGAAGCTGCCGAGATCGGCGACCAGCGCGAAGGTTCTGAGATAGTCGAGATTGAGCGCACCCATATCAAAGTTTTCCTTATGCTTCGAATAGGAATGCTAACCTTCATTTGTGGAATGTCGAGGCGCAGTCTGTGCCCATAATCAGGCACAAGACATGGGTATTCGACATGTTCAGGGAAATCGGTCTCTATCTCGTCGCCTCGCCGCGGTCGCGGTACCGGCAGGTGCAGCAGTTGCGTGAGCTCGACGCGGAGCGCCTCGCCGACATCGGCGTGACAGCGGAAGAGGCGCAACGCGGCAGGCGCAACGCCGCCTCGGCACCGCTGCCCCCGCGGGAAGGAGCGGTGGCGCTACGCCATGCGGGAGCCGCGCGGGCGGGAGCGATATAGAGGGGCGGGGCTCAGCAACGTGCAACAGACGTGCGCCGTCAGATCTCCAAGATCGAGAAGCCGTCGAGCTTGATCTCGCCCGGCGCGCGTGCGGCTCCGCCCGCAAGCCAAAGCGGACTCCCCAGGCACTCGATCCTCCCGCCGGTCACAATGATGCCGTCGCCGTCATTGCAGGCAACGATCGGCCGCAGCAACAATGCGCTGTAGCGCAGGAGCGCAGGCAGGTACGCGTCGTCGTCGTTGAGATGCGGGAAGAACGCGAACGGTACGAGGTCGAGCGCATCGCCGTCAGCGATATCCTCCGGCCGCCTGCCGATGAAGAGCGCATCCGTCGCGATCGTCGGGGCCATGAGGATGGCGCCGGCGCTGACGCCGATGAGGATGCCGCCGGCGAGCGCCCAGTCGCGGAGCGGCCCGAGCATGCCGCTTCGTTTCAGGCGTTCGAGAAAGCCGCCGATATGGCCGCCGGCGAGGTGAATGGCATCCGAGGCGAAGAGTGCGGCGATGTCTTCTGCCGAGTGCGGCTCATCGAGATCGAAGAACAGCGCGAGATCGAGGCCGTATCGGCCGTAATAGGACCGGGCAGCAAGGAAGAAGCCGCGATCCGGCTCCGGGCCGGAGGCGACATAGGCGATGCGATTTCCGGTTCCGCGCGCCCGCAGCCGGTCCACGAGCCTGAGGTCGATTACCGAACATTCGGGGAAGATCTGGTCGCTGTAGAGTACGAGGTTGAGCAATCTGTCTTCACTTTCGCGAGCAGGGCGACTTGCGCCACGGTGAATGCTTGCGCGCGCATCTGAACGAAGTTCGCGTCAGTTCGCGGGAGCAGATTGCCGCTTCACGGCGCGGGCGTAGCGCCAGACGCCGAGCCACCCGAAATAGGCAAACGCCAGAAGGACCGGATAGAGCACCACCACCGCGGCCAGTTTGCTCCTGGCAAATGCCGCCGGGCTGAGAGACAAGAGTGCCCAGGTCGTGTCAACGATTTCAAAGGCCGTCCAAAGGGTCAGCATCTTGGCAAAAGGCGGCCAGAAGGCCGATGGAAGCATGGTCCTATCGTAGGCATAGCAGACGAGGCCGATGGTTGTCGGCACCGACATGATCATACTGATCAGGTCCCTCAGGCCAAATTCGCCTTCGATGTGCCCCGAAACCAAGAGCGCAAGCCAGATGAAGGCCCCCGCCGTAAGCACACATGTCAGGGCTGCGAAGAACTTCCACATCTCGAATCACGCCAATGGTTGCAGAATACCATCTTGGGTAGTGGGGCATGCTTTGTCTACAGCCGGCCGCGTCGCGCCCCTCAATCCGCACTCAGCGCCACCGCCGGCTGCAGGCGCGAGGCGTTGCGGGCGGGCAGGAAGCCGAAGACGAGGCCGGTCAGGAAGGCGCAGGCAAACGCAAGCGCCACCGGGCCGAGGGTGAAGGCGACGGGCATGCCGAACTGGCCGGCGAGCGCCCCGGTCGCGAGGCCGAGCGCGACGCCGAGCGTGCCGCCGATCGCCGAGACGACGAGGGCCTCGATGATGAACTGCAGGAGGATGTCGCGCTGGCGGGCGCCGGTCGCCATGCGCACGCCGATCTCGCGGGTGCGCTCGCTGACCGAGACGAGCATGATGTTCATGACGCCGATGCCGCCGACCAAGAGCGAGATCGCCGCGACGGAGCCCAAGAACAGCTTCAGCGTGTTCGAGGTCTCGGTGAAGGCCTCGCGCACGGAGGACATGTTGGTGATCTGCGTGTCCGGGCGCTTGTGGCGCTGGTCGAGCAGCGCCTGGATCGTCTGCTGGGTGATGTCGATCGCCGAACCATCCTTCACCTGCACGGTGATGGTGCGCACGTTGCGCTGGCCGAAGAGGCGGATGCTGCCGGTCGTCAAAGGCACCAGCACGACATCGTCCTGGTCGGTGCCGAAGGCGGTGGCGCCCATTTCCGCCATCACGCCGATGACCTGGAACGGGATCTTGTTGACCAGCACATATTGGCCGATCGGGTTGTCGCCATCGGGAAAGAGCGTCTTGACCACCGTCTGCCCAAGGACCGCGACCGGCGCGTAAGCGTCCATGTCGTTCTGGTTGATGAATTCGCCCTTGGCCATCTTCCAGGATTTCGCGGTGGTGAACTGCGGCACGGTGCCATTGGCGGTCGTCTGGTAGTCGACATTGCCGCGGCGGAGCGTGACGTTGCTCGTCATCTCCGGCACGGCGAAGGCGACGTTCGGCACTTCGAGGATCGCATCGGCATCGGCCGGAATGAGCGTGACGTTGCTGCCGCCTGCGCTGCCGCGGAAATTCGCCATGCTGGGGCGCACCACCAGGAGGTCCGAGCCCATGGAGGAAATGCGGCTCAAAACCGAATCCTGCGCGCCGGTGCCGATCGCCAGCATGGCGACGACGGAGCCGACGCCGATGACGATGCCGAGCAGTGTCAGGATGGTGCGGAAGAGATTGGCCTTCAGCGCCCGGAACGCCATCTTCACCGCTTCCGTGACGTCGGCGATCGCCGCCGAACCTTCGCTGACATGGCGGGCAAGGGCGGCAGCCCCCTCGGCATTGCTGCGGCTCTTCTTGGCGCGGTCGGCGACGATGCGGCCGTCATGGATCTCGATCAGCCGGTCGGCCTGTTCGGCGACCTCGCGTGAGTGGGTGATGACGATGACCGTGTGGCCCTGGTCGTTCATGTCGCGCAAGAGTGCCATCACGTCCGAGCCGCTCTGGCTGTCGAGCGCGCCGGTCGGCTCGTCGGCAAGGATGACGCGGCCGCCGTTCATCAGCGCGCGGGCGATCGAGACACGCTGCTGCTGGCCGCCGGAGAGCTGGTTCGGCCGGTGGTCGAGGCGCTCGCCGAGCTTCAGCGCCTCGAGCAGCGCCTCGGCGCGATCGTGCCGGTCGCGGGCGGACATGCCGGCATAGACGGCCGGCACCTCGACATTCTCCTTGGCGCTTGCGGTCGGAATGAGGTTGTAGCTCTGGAAGACGAAACCGAAGGTGCGGCGGCGCAGCGCCGCCAGTTCGTCGGTGTCGAGGTCGGCGACGCTTTCGCCGTCGATCAGATAGTCGCCGCCGGTCGGCTGGTCGAGGCAGCCGAGAATGTTCATCAGCGTCGATTTGCCGGAGCCGGACTGCCCGACGATCGCCACGAATTCGCCCGCCTCGATATCGAGCGAGATGCTGTGCAGCACCCCGACGGCAAGATCGCCGTTGAAATAGGTCTTGCAGACGTGCTTGAGCGAGATGAGCGGGGACATGGCCGGCAGCCTCAGAACATCGGCGGCATGCGCATGCCGCGCAGGCTGCGGCTGTCACGGGCGTTGCCGCTGCTGCCGGAGCCGGTGCTGACGACGATCTTCTCGCCCTCTGCGAGGCCGCTCCTGATCTCGGCGCTGACCCGGTTGCGGATACCCAATTCGACGTCGCGGGTTTCAAGCGCGCCGGAGGCGGTGACGACGGTGACTTGCGCTTTGCCGGCCTCACCACGTGCGCCATCCGCCTGGCCGCTTCTCTGGCCATCACCTCGGCCGCCGCCCTGGCCGGCCGCATCGCCGGTGCCCTTGGCCGGGTGGTTCAAGGCGGCGCTCGGCACGATCAGCACGTCCCTGGCGGCGGCCTGCACGAAGAACACCTGCGCGCTCATCGACATCATCAGCTCGCCGTCGGGGTTGGGCACGTCGAAGAGGGCGTAATAGAGCACGACGTTGTTGGCGGTGTCGGGCATCGGCTGGATCTGCCGAAGCTTGCCGACGAAGCGCTTTCCCGGCTGGCCGAGAAGCGTGAAATAGGCATCCATGCCGACCTTCAGCCGGGTGACATCGGCTTCCGACACCTGCGCCTTGACGGTCATGGTCGAGAGGTCGGCAATGGTGACGATGGTCGGCGTCGTCTGGTTGGCATTCAGCGTCTGGCCTTCCTTGGCCGGGTTGGCGACGATGGTGCCTGATATCGGCGCATAGATCTTGGTATAGCCGAGATCGACCTTGTCGCCGGCAAGGGTCGCCTGCTGCTTGCGGATCTGCGCCTCGATGGCGTTGACGTCGGCTTCGGCCGCGGCGAGATCGGCGATCGCCTGGTCGAGCGTCGATTGCGCCACGCTCCTGGCTTCGACGAGATTGCGCTGACGGTCGATATTGGCCTGCTTCAGCACGAGCTGCGCCTTCTTGGAGATGAGCTGCGCCTGGAGGTTGGCGAGCTCCGCCTGGTCGATCTCGATGCGGTTCTCGATCGTCGCCGGGTCGATCTCGGCGACCAGTTGATCTTGCGTGACCCTGTCGCCGATCTCGACATGCAGCGCCTTCAACTGGCCGGAGACCTGCGCGCCGGCATCGACGGAGTTGACCGCATCCAGCGTGCCGACGGCGGTGACGCTGTTTTCGATGTCGCCGCGCGTCACGACATCGGTCACCATCGCCGCCGCTGCCGGCTCCTCGCCGTAGCGCACCCAGCCGTAATAGGCAGCACCGGCGATGGCGACAACGACCGGCAGCCACAGCCAGGAGCGCGTGCGACGCTTGCGCTTCGCCTTCTGCACTGCACCGGGAATGAAGGTGACATTGGGGGCCGCGTCGTCGCGGGGCGTGGTGTCGGCTCGCGCCGTCTTTGCTGTCTTGCTCATCGCTTGCGCCCTATCCGGCATCGCCGATGCCAAAATGGATAGGTCAAAAATAGAAGCGAACGGCCCCGGCGAACAGCATTGAGATCATTATATTTTCGTAATCTTCCGCAGTTGCGCTGCGGCAAAGGGCGCCCACGATCGGCGGGCGCCCGGGGTTTCGATGACGGCTGACGAGCCGGTCAACCGCGCGGCGCGATCAACGCGGCGACATCGACGACGGCGCCGTGGTGATCGGCAAGGCCGGCGAGCTCGGCATCATGCAGGGCGCGCGCCGGAATGGTTCCGGCCGGCGAGGGAAGGTCGCGGGTGGTGCAGGCGTCGGCCGCAATCGTGATGCCGTAGCCGAGGTCCTTGGCGGCGCGGGCGGTCGAGGAGACGCAATTGTGCGTCATGAAGCCGGCGAAGATGACCGGCGTGCCGGCCGGGCCGACGATCTCCGAGAGGTCGGTGCCGGAGAAGGCGTTGGGCCGCGGCTTCTCGACGATGGTTTCGCCTGGCAGCGGCGCCAGCGCATCGACGATCGCGCCGCGATGCTGAGCCCGGTCGAACACGCCGCCGGCAGCGCCGCGATGGGCGACGTGGATGATCCTGGCGCCGGCGGCACGAGCAGCGACCAGAAGCTGCCGCGCCTTTTCGATCGCCGCTTCGGGTTCGACGAGCCGCAAGGGACCAGCCAGATATTCGTTCTGGTAGTCGATCAGGATCAGCGTCGCCTCGCCAAGCGGGGGCGGGGTGAGGGTGACGCCAGCAAGTGTGTAGAGGGTTGCGGGGGCGGCGGGCGAAAGGGTGGCAGCGGTCATCGTCAGGCTCCTTGCTTTTCGAAGCGGGGTGTTGATGGGCTTGATCTTAGCGGCTGCACTGATGCAGAGTGAGCCGAAATTTTCGGAGGCAAATCTGCATGAATGCAGGGACATGGGCAGATCTCGAACTGCTGGACCATCTGGTGCGCGGCGCGACGCTCAGCCAGGCCGCCCGCTCGCTCGGCGTCGACCAGACGACGGTGTCGCGACGGCTGGCGGCGCTGGAGCGGCGGGTGGGGGCGGCGCTCTTCGACCGCATCGACGGCCGGCTGACACCGACGCCGGTGCTGGCGCCGGTGGTCGAGCGGCTGCGGACGATGTCCGAGGAAGCGTCGCTGTCGCTCGCGACGCTTCTGCGACGGACGGCGGAGCTGAAGGGCCAGGTGCGGGTGACGAGCATCGGCTTCGTGCTGAGCGCCATCCTGGCGCCATCGCTTGCCCGGCTGGAGCAGCGCCATCCGGGCCTGACGCTCGATCTCATCGCCGACAACCAGATGCTGAGCATCGAACGGCGCGAGGCCGACATCGCCATCCGCATGGCGCGCACCGGCGAGGATTCGGTGCGGGTGAAGAGCCTCGGCACGCTCCGCTTCCGGCTGTTCCGGCCGAAGGGGCAGGGAGACAGCCCATGCCCGGTGGTGCGCTATGGACCGGCGCTTGCCCATGTGCCGGAGATGCAGGCGCTTTCCCGGCTGCGCCCCGGCGCCCGGGTGGCGCTGACCGCCGACAAGCTGGAGATCCTGATGGAGGCGGCACTCTCGCTCGGCGCCGAACTGATGTTGCCGGAAGTCTCCGCCTTGCGCGACCCTCGCTTCGAGGCGGTCGATTTGCCTGACGCGATCGCCGAGCGCCCGGTCTACCTGATGATGCATCCCGAACGGGCGCGGGTGCCGAGTGTCGCGGCGGTGGCGGCTTTCATCGAGGAGGCTGTGCGGGGGTGGCGGTAGGCGCTGGGTTTAGTCGGAGCAAGGATCGTCATCCGCAACTTTTCCGTGCCATGGGTTGAAAATTCTACGACAAAGGGGAGAATGTCTTCCGTAGACGGCAAGGAAGCGCTTGGAGGGACAGGCGGTCTTTGTCGCAGAGCCCGGACACTTCGATGGATACGAATATCCCCAGCGGTCAGCTTCTCGCCCTGTCTTTCCTGGTGTTTTGGGTGTTGTTCGCAACCCTGCTTTTTAGCGCTGTGCGCACCGGACTGAGTGCCGGGCCGAGCGACGATGATCCGGCCCAGGCGCGAGATCGTTCCGGCGGACGAGTAACCCGGTATATGAATGAAAATGCCCGGCAGGCCGGGGCGGCAGGTCGAGCCATCGAGGCGAGGGCCAGCTCCTATTTCGCGCGCCGCACCGGCAAGGTCCACCTGGCAGCCTTGGCGTTTTTCGCCGTGACGACATTGTTTCTGGCACTCTGGAATCTGCACGAAGCCAAGTTAAAACGGCCATCTGAAATCCAGATCCTGTCGCCGTCGCAACGCGTTCAGATGACCGATTTGGCAACGATTGCTGGATAGTTTCGCGCTTGGGCCAGGGGTGTGGCTGCTGTCCCCAGCGGGCGGAGGCAGGGGGAAGGTAACCGGAACCGTGCTTGTCGACGTGCGGTGCTATCCGTCTTTTTCGATTTAAGGACATAGTTGGTGGTGGGCTTTGCCCCTCACCCTAGCCCTCTCCCCGCAGGCGGGGAGAGGGGACGTGGACGACAGCGGCGGTCACGGGCCAGAAATTAAGATCGACGTGGAACTGAGCCGCGATTCCCTTCTCCCCGTGACGACGGGGAGAAGGTCCCGGCAGGGGGATGAGGGGCAGCAACAGACGTGCACCATAAAGGCTGTCCCGCCGTCACCGCCGAAATTTCGCCCCCTTGTAAGAATCGTCTTGACGCTCCCAGGCCTCTTCACTAGAAGAGTGCGAACCGTACCGTACGGTACTGATCGGGAGCGAGGCGACGTGCAGATGACTGCGGCGATGAGGGAGGCGAATGCCGGGGAGGGGCTGACCGAACGTCAGGGCGCCGTTCTCGAGCAGGCATTGCGTCTTCTGGTCGACGGCGGCGAAAAGGCGCTGACGACGGCCGGCATCGCGCGGGCGGCCAATTGCTCCAAGGAAAGCCTCTACAAGTGGTTCGGCGATCGCGACGGGTTGATCTCGGCGATGATCGGCTTCCAGGCGAGCAAGGTGCGCACCCAGGACGTGGCCGCCAAGGCGCTCGATGCCGAGAGCCTTGAGCGTCATCTGATCGTCTTTGCCAAGGATCTGCTCGAGGTTCTCTCGGGCGACGTGTCGCTGGCGCTGAACCGGCTGGCGATCGGCCAGGCGAGCCGCGACGGCTCCAAGCTCGGCCATATGCTGCAGGAGCGCGGGCGCCGCCAGATCGGCCGCCGTGCGGCGGCGCTGCTGGAGGCCGGCCGCAAGGCGGGGCTGCTGACGTTCGACGATGCCGACGAGGCTTACGGCGCCCTCTATGGGCTCATCGTCTCCGACTGGCATCTGAAGATGCTCTTGGGCGAAGAGGCCGGCGAGATGAAAAAGGGTTTTGGCCGCAAGGCGGAGCAGGCGGTTGCCGCCTTCCTCACGCTTTACGGCACGAAGAGGTGACGGCCTGCAGCGCCGCGTGTCGGAGACACGCAAAGGTCGCTGCAGCAGTGAAATTGCAGCGCCGCGCTTCGGACGAAGCGCAAAGGTCGCTGCAGCATTAGGAATTGCCGTAGGGCTCCTGAGCCGGTCCCGGTTCTGGCGCCATGCGGCGGAGACGACTGACAACAACGGGAAGGACCACTAAAATGCGCGTCTATTATGATCGTGATGCCGATATCAACCTGATCAAGTCGAAGAAGGTCGCCATCGTCGGCTATGGCAGCCAGGGCCGCGCCCATGCGCTGAACCTCAAGGATTCCGGCGCCAAGGAAATCCGCATCGCGCTGAAGCCGGGTTCGGCAACCGCTGCCAAGGTCGAGGCCGATGGTCTCTCGGTTCTCTCGGTTGCGGAAGCCGCCAAGTGGGCCGACCTCATCATGATGGCGACGCCGGACGAACTGCAGGCCGAAATCTACAAGGCCGACATTGCCGGCAACATCCGTGACGGCGCTGCGATCGCGTTCGCCCACGGCCTCAACGTTCACTTCGGCCTGATCGAGCCGAAGGCGACCGTCGACGTCGTCATGATCGCGCCGAAGGGCCCGGGCCACACGGTTCGCGGCGAATACCAGAAGGGCGGCGGCGTTCCCTGCCTCGTTGCCGTTCACCAGGACGCTTCCGGCAACGCCCTCGACCTCGCGCTCTCCTACGCCTGCGGCGTCGGCGGCGGCCGTTCGGGCATCATCGAAACCAACTTCAAGGAAGAGTGCGAAACCGACCTCTTCGGCGAGCAGGTCGTTCTCTGCGGCGGTCTCGTCGAGCTGATCCGCGCCGGTTTCGAAACGCTGGTTGAAGCCGGCTACGCTCCGGAAATGGCCTATTTCGAGTGCCTGCACGAAGTGAAGCTGATCGTCGACCTGATCTATGAAGGCGGCATCGCCAACATGAACTACTCGATCTCGAACACGGCCGAGTGGGGCGAATACGTCACCGGTCCGCGCATCATCACCGAAGAAACCAAGGCTGAGATGAAGCGCGTCCTCAAGGACATCCAGACCGGCAAGTTCACCTCCGAGTGGATGCAGGAATACAAGTCGGGTGCCGCCCGCTTCAAGGGCATCCGCCGCGTCAACGACGCCCACCAGATCGAGGAAGTCGGCGCCAAGCTGCGCGGCATGATGCCCTGGATCGGCAAGAACAAGCTGGTCGACAAGGCGAAGAACTAAGCCTTATCGAACAGAGAATGAAGAAAGCCGGGGCAGTGCTCCGGCTTTTTTCGTTGGCGGGATGTTCCAGTCTTCGTCATCGCCGTTTGCGGCAGGCATCCGGCGACGCGAGGGCCGTCGGGTCAGGAGATCCTCGCGAAATCGACAAGGATTTCCAGGCATGAGGCGGGCGCGGCCGCAAAGGCCAGGCCGACACCACAACCGACCAGGCCGAGGGCGATCGCTCCCGGCCAGCCGTGGTTCTGCCAGCCATAGAAGGCGCCTAAAGCCGTTGCTCCGCTAACGACAGTGACCCACCAGAGGCAGCGAACGACCATCGCACCGTAGCGAACAACGACCATGAGCCTATCGTACATTTGCCTCCTCGACCGGCTGAACCAACGCAAGGTTCTGAACTGACATAAGTTCGCGTCATCGCCTTTGCCAGGGGTCGCGAGGAGAGCGGTTCAATGCTGGTGGAGGATGAAGTCGCAGGCGGCCCTTATGTCGTCGACGACCGTGGTAGGCGCCGGCGCGAACCGGTTTTCGTCGCCTTCCCGATATTTGCCGCTGCGCACCAGGATCGCGGTGCCGATCCCGGCGGCAAGCGCGCCGGCGGTATCGCTTTCCGCATCGTCGCCGATCATGGTCGCATCGGCCGGGTCAAGGCCGATGCTCGCTGCCGCTGCCAGGAAGAAATCGGCAGATGGCTTGCCGAAGAGCTGCGCCTTGGTGCCGCTCGCATGTTCCAGCGCCTCGACGAACGGGCCGGCATCGAGGCTCAACTCGCCGTCGCGATCACGGAAGAAGCGGTTGCGGGCGAGCGCCAGCAGCGGCGCGCCGGCCATCAGCGCGCGAAACGCGGCGTTGAGCCGGCCATAGCTGAAGCGCTCCGCGGCATCGCCGACGACGACGGCGATGGGGCCGTCCTTGCGGCAATCGGCGAAGTCTTCCTCGAGTGCGGAATGAACGAGCAGGTGCGGCCGGTAGCCGTTCGCCTCGAGCCAGGCGCACGCGGCAGCAACCGGCGTGAACACCTCGTCGGCGGCGCAATCGAAGCCGAAATGCTGGAGCTGGGCGATGAGCTGGCGCTTCGATTGCCGTGTGGTGTTGGTCAGGAAGCGGAGGGGCAGGTCGGCGGCCCTGAGGCGCGAGACCGCCACGACGGCACCCGGCAGCACCGTGTCGCCGTCATAGAGCACGCCGGAGAGATCGAGCAGCACGCCTCTGGCCATGGCAAGAGACTGCCTGAGCGCCAGGCCCTGGTCAACGGGGGCAGCGGATGCCTGCCGATCGGTCCGCGCCTGTCGCGCCCACCTTGGGGTCTGGCTGCCGTCTTCCCGCTGCATGCGGGAAGGCGCGGCGCCGCCTAAAGTATGTCGCGCAAAACTGTGCGGCGGTTTTGCGATAACGACATGCTAAATATCAAAGACTTAAAGCAAAGGAGCGAATCTGAAAGATCGCGACGCGCTTTAAACGTCAGGTAGCCTGCCAGGCCTGCAGCTGG
The DNA here is from genome assembly GCF_055710065.1 of Ensifer sp. VA4. Classification (NCBI taxonomy): domain Bacteria; kingdom Pseudomonadati; phylum Pseudomonadota; class Alphaproteobacteria; order Hyphomicrobiales; family Rhizobiaceae; genus Ensifer; species Ensifer sp. VA4. The sequence goes on from NZ_JBVQPO010000012.1 coordinate 233,104, forward strand.
GCGACCGTCGTCGTCGCACCGCCGCAAACGATGATCAGCACCCGCTCGAAGCGCTGCAACTGATCGGCGTGGGCATAGGCGACCGCGAGAGCCGCGCCACAGGCGGGCTCCACCGCCACCCGGTGATCGTCGAGGAAGCGGGTGCAGGCTTCGATGGCCGCGCGGTCGCTGACGACGACGCATTCGACCGGATGGCTCTGGCCAATCTCGAAGGCGCGGTCCGAGACCTTGCGGGCGCCGAGCGAGGTGGCGACGCCACTGATTGCGGGAAGCTCCACCAGCCTTCCCGCCTTGACGGAGGCTGCGAAGGATGCGGTGCCCTCGGTCTCGGCGGTGATGATGGGGATATCGCGCAGCCCATTGCGCTTCAGCCCTTCGGCGACGCCCGAGAGTAGGCCGCCGCCGCCGACCGAGAGCAGGACGGCATCGAAGGCGAGGCCGGCCTTGACGACCTCGTCGATAACAGTGGCGTGGCCGGCCCACAGCAGCGGATCGTCGAAGGGATGGATGAAGGCGGTGTCGGCATCGACCGACGCAAGCGCGCGGGCATTCGCCTCGTCCCAGCCAGCGCCGTGGACGATCACTTCGGCGCCTTCCTGGCGGATCAGCGCCTTCGCCCGCTCGGTGGTCGTTTCCGGAACGTAGACGGAGACGGGAATGGAGAGCCGGCGGCCGGCATAGGCGACCGCCATGCCGGCATTGCCGCCGGAGGAGGAGACGAAACGCCGCTTGCCGTTTCGCGCGTGATGCTCGCAAGCCGCGCCGACGCCGCGGATCTTGAAGGAGCCCGGTGGTTGCAGCGCATCCATCTTCAGCCAGACGGAGCGGCCCGATGCGAGGCTCAGCGGAAGGGATTCGATCAGCGGAGTTTCGAGGTGCAGTGCCATGGGAGGTCCCGTTGAAAAGCGCAATGGGGGCAAGTGCCGACTACAGCGCCGCGCGTCTTATAGGACGCGCGAAGGTCGCTGGAGCACTTTGAAACGCTGCATGTTTTTGTCCTTTGATCGGCTATGATTGAAGGAACCATGCAGCAGGCAAAAGGTCTCCCCGATTCTCAAATGTGGAATTTGCCACCGATCGTGGCCGCCCCGCAACGTGCTCGGCCCGTCATCGGCAACAATGGCGCGAGCCGATTGCATGTCTCCTCAAATCGACCTCGATTTAAGGACGTGCAGAACATCAAAGTTCGAGAGCAGCCTTTGCGCGTCCGAGAAGATGCGCGGCGCCGTGGTGGCGCGCGAGCGGGGGATGCTCGCGGTGCTACCAGAGAAGGCCGCTGAAGATAACGAAGGCGACGAACAGCAGCGACAAGACCAGCGACGCCTTGATTGCCGCCAGCGTGTAGTCGTATCGGCGAATTCTGTGTGCGAGGTCCTGGAACATACGGTCGTCCAATCCTGGTGTTGCCTGCGCGTGTCGTCGTGCAGGCGGCTTGCGCGGCGGTCGGACGTCCGGGCGGAAGTGTCGCGCTTGGCGCAATCTGCTTTCATTCCGTCGAGGCGTCTCGCCTCGTGCTTTCCCGAGCGTGCGCTGTGGCAAGGATACTGCCGGTCCGCTTGCGCTCGCGCTCGGCTTTCCAGTCGCGCAAGCTTAGCCGTCGATAATGGGAAATTGGCGGGCCGTGGACCTCTGACGCCGCGAAAAGCCAATTAGGCCAATGTCGATGCATGAACCATGCGCTTCAAATACGCCCAATACAAGGTCGTTCTCACGGGCGATGGGCGACAGCCGCGGGTTCCTGCCGTGATCGATCACGGCCGCCGCGTCTTGCGGGAGGTCTTGCGGGAGGTTTTGGGGGCGGGCGGCGGCGCCTGCGGCTCGGCGGCGGCGCGTTCGAGCCGGAGCGCTTTCAGCTTCTCCGTCTTCTTGTCGCGGGCGACCTTTTCGGCGGCGATGATGTTCTTCGCCGAATGATCGTTGGCGCCGGCCTTGTCGGCGGCCGGAGCCTTGCCGGGTTTGAAGAGATTGCTGCCGGTAAACGTCATGACTTGTCTCCGCGGGATGGGCGTGACGCCATTGGAGGGCGGACACGCCGCAGGAGTGCTGTCTTGCTGTCAAAAACGCTGCGCAGTGGCGCAACGGTCGCTGTAGCCTTTTGATTCTCCGGGTAATTTTACCTGCAATTCGCGTCGGGCCTAAGGAAAAAAACGACGACGGGATGCAAGGTTGGTTCGGGCGGTTCAGCTGCGCCCATGGACCCGCTCGGTATCCGGTGCCGGTGGCGCCTCAGCGCCACCGGCCTTGTCTTATCGCATGTCCCGCAAGGGGACTGCGGCGCGATCAGCGCGACTTTGCAGCCCGCTTGGGCGCCGGCAGCAGGCCCTCGCGCTGGAGTTTCTTGCGCTGCAGCTTGCGCTGGCGCCGTATCGCTTCGGCCTTCTCGCGGGCGCGCTTTTCCGAGGGCTTTTCGTAGCTGGTGCGCGCCTTGAATTCGCGGAACAGGCCTTCTCGCTGCATCTTCTTCTTCAGGACGCGCAAAGCCTGGTCAACATTGTTGTCTCTGACAAGTACCTGCAAGTTACGTTCTCCTTCATCGATTCACGGGCAGCATCAAACGATGCCGTGACTTCTGACTGTCGGCCTATCCATGTGCTCAAGGGCTGAGCCAAGGTCGAGCGGTGGTGGCGGTCCGACCCGTTGCTTCGGGGCGGAAAGCCGGTGCGGCGCATGCCGAGAGCGCGGCTTTTTCGCTCAATGCGCAGGCTTGCGGCATGATGATCTCCTTCACCGGAGATCGAAGGATCCAGAGACGCAAAAAGGCCGGGTTGTTTCCCCGACCTCTTCCCGTCATTCAAGCACTCCCCTGCCAGTACATCCGTGGTCAGGGGAGAGCGAATGACAAATCAAGCCGCTCTGAGGTTGTCGGCCGAGCTCTTGCCGGTGCGGCGGTCGGCGACGACGTCGAACGTGACCTTCTGTCCCTCGGCGAGCGAGCGCATGCCGGCCCGTTCTACAGCCGAGATATGGACGAACACGTCGGTGCTGCCGTCATCGGGCTGGATGAAGCCGAAGCCCTTGGTGCTGTTGAACCACTTTACAGTGCCCGAAGCCATGATGATTTCCTTTCATTCGTTGAGTTTTCCGGAAGATATTCTCCCGGCCATAATCGATATTTGAGAGGAAATCTGGCCGCGCGGGAGCGCTTCGTCAAAGGTCACAAGCAATATTCGATGCGACGATATATAGGCGATACTTTTTTCAGTTCAACACAAATATCCGGTTTTGCGTTTTCAGGTGATTGTGAAAACCTCTCTACGACCCTGTAATACCAAGCTTTTCGTCCGATTATTTTTCTTGGCCGAACCGGCATGGGTTTTATTACGGACCGGGCCAGGATGCCCGCGACGAGGCCGGCGCGCGGCCTCGATGGCCGACCGGCCGGGCCGGCTGCCTAGATGTTTAGTCCCGGCATGTGGTGGAGCGGATTGAGGGTGAAGCGTTCGGGCTGCGACGCCCATGCCTTGCAGATGAATTCGTAAGGGGTGAGGCCCCTGAGCGTCTTCAGCCTACGGCCGAAGTTGTAGGCGGCAACGAAGTCGGCGAGGTGCTGGCGGAGCTGGTCGTGGTTTTCGTAGTGGAAGCGCCTGACGGTGGCGTCCTTGATGGTTCTGTTCATCCTCTCGACCTGGCCGTTGGTCCATGGATGCTTTGCCTTGGTCGTCCGGTGCTCAATATCGTTCGTGGCGCAGGCGTATTCGAAGGCATGGGCCCAGAAGCGTTCACCGTTGGCGATCGCTTCCTTGATCAGCGGGACAGCCGAGCCGCCAGCGCCGGGTGTGGTGAACTGGATGCCGTTGTCGGTGAGCACGGTGTGGATTTTGTAAGGGACGGCTGCGATCAAACGCAGCAGGAACTCGCGTGAGACGGCGGTCGTGGCCTTCTCGTGCAGTTCGACAAAGGCGAACTTCGAGGTGCGATCGATGGCAACGAACATGTGCAGCTTGCCCTGTTCAGTGCGCACCTCGGCAATGTCGATGTGGAAGTAGCCGATCGGATAGCTCTTGAACTTCTTCTTCGGCGGCCTGTCGCCGTCGACATCCGGCAGACGACCGATGCCATGGCGCTGCAGGCAGCGGTGCAGCGAGGAGCGCGTCAGGTGCGGGATCGTCGGCTGCAGCGCATAGAGGCAGTCATCCAGCGGCAACAGCGTGTAGCGTCGAAACGCGACGATGACCGCCTCCTCCTCGACGGAGAGGACCGTCGAACGTGGCTCCTTCGGGCCGGTCGGCAGGTCCGCGACCGATGTCCGCTTCCGCCACTTGGCAACCGTCTTTGGATTGATCCCTTAGCGCTTGGAAAGCGTCCTCAGGCTCTCTTGACTATGCTGTATCGCTCGACGCACCGCCTCTGTCGTCGTGGCGCTCCCATGAAGAACCTGGCCCATAGCGCATCCTTTGATTCGGAAGACAAGGATGCCCCATCAAAGCCTGGGATCAAACACCTAGACCATTTCATTGTTTCATGGAAACAGTGAAATGGTCTAACCTTTTGAAATTACGCAATTCCGGACGGAAAACCGTTTCACACTTTTCCTGGAATTGCTCTAGAGCGCCGCGCGTCTAATCAGACGCGCAAAGGTCGCTGTAGCACTTTGATTTGCTGCATGACTTCGTCCTTAAATCGAGGTCGATTTGAGGAGACATGCAGTAGTGACGGAATGTGTTTGGCCGTGGTTGGCGTTGCCGGCTTCTGGAGGGCGGTGCGTTCGGATGACGCGGGCTTGCCCGACTGCGACCGGATCGGCCGGCGGTGGAAGGCGGCGGCGCGCTTGTCTTCGGCGCACCGCCCCCGCTTGTCAGGCGGCGTTAAAGGTCTGCGGCGAGACCTGCAATGCGGCGGCGATGCGCTGCAGCTTGGCGGGATCGGTATCGGCGCCAAGCTCGATCTTCGAGATTTCAACTTCCGTCAGGCCAGTCGTGACCGAGAGATCGTCGACCGAATAGCCGGCGGTTTCACGCGAACGCTTGATGGCGGCCCCGATATTGACGCGGGACAAAGATGCGCCGGGGGCCTTGGTTAGGTCTTTCTTAAAGGACATGAAGTGTCTCCTTCGTTGATCCACCGACAAAGAAAGCTGTCGGTTGAAGGGGGCCCAAAACTGAAATGCGACTCGGACAGACGAGCGCGAACCTGGGGCGCCGCTAATATAAGCGAGAAGTTCCCGGGCGCAAGTTTGCGGCCGAATTTTTGTGAATAGCCTAATTAAATCAGTTGTTTAGGCTGTAATTTTCGCTCCAGGGAAGGTGTGAACCGCACCGATCGGGGGCTTCATTTTCGCGGCGCGCCGGTGCCCGAATCAGCACGAAAACGACACGGAAATTCACACGAGGCGCGCCTCGATCAGAAACGGCCCGCGCCGCGACAGCGCGGCGTCGAAGAGGGCGGCGAAGGCTTCGCAGGAGGTGGCGACGGCCGCCTCGACGCCGAAGCCGCGGGCGAGCGAGACCCAGTCGAGCGCCGGCTGGTCGAGGTTCAGCATGCGGCGGGCGTTGGTGCCGATCTCTTCGACGCCGACATTGCGCATCTCGGCGTGGAGGATCGCGTAGGTGCGGTTGGAAAAGATGATGGTGACGATGTCGAGGTTTTCGCGCGCCTGGGTCCACAGGCCCTGAATGTTGTACATGGCGCAGCCATCGGCCTGCAGGCAGATCACCTTGCGTTCGGGGCAGGCGATCGCGGCGCCGGTCGAAAGCGGGATGCCTTCGCCGATGGCGCCGCCGGTCTGCATGATGAAATCGTGCGGCGCCGAGAAGGCCGAAAGCGCGAAGAAGCGGCGGGCCGAGGTGGCCGCCTCGTCGCAAACGATCGCATTCTCCGGGACCTTGCGGGCGACGATGACGGCGACTGCGTCTTCCGTCAGCGTGCCGGAGGGTTCGCCCTCGTCGGTAGGGGCGCCCGTTGTGGGCAGCGGCAGCGTTGCGCTGATGCCGAGTTCGTCGCGCAGCGCTTCGAGCGTTGCCTTGAGGTCTTCGCCGTGGCGGGCAAGGGTCACGACCGCGCAGCCTTCCGGCACCAGGCGGCCGGGCTTTCCGGGATAGGCGAAGAATGCCACCGGTTCCGGTGCGCCGACGAGGATCAGAACGTTGACGTCGCTGAGCATATCGAGCGCCATGTCGATCGGGTAGGGGATGCGCCGCGGCGCCACCCGCCCGCGGCCGCGCTGGGTGTGGGCGACGAGCACCTCGTTGAAAAGCTGGACGTTGTGTACGGCCGCGATCCGTCCGGCGACGGCGAGGCCATCTGCCTTTGCGGCGGCGCCGCTCAAGACCATGGCGACCCCTGCAGGGTTCGCACGGATGAGACCGGCGACCTTGCGGACCGTTTCCGCACTTGCCGGGCGCGGCGCATCAAGCAGCACCTTCTGCGGCGGCGCGTCGGTGGAAAAGGCACCCCAGGACGCGTCAGCCGGCAGGATCATCGTGGCAACGCCCGGTGGCGCCAACGAAGCGCGATAGGCGTCCGCCGCCGTCGGCCCCACATCCGCAGGATCCTTCACCCGCCGCACCCAGTTCGACATCGGGCGGGCCAGGCACTCGATATCGCTGGTCAGCGGTGCGTCCAGGGCGAGATGGTAGGAGGCATGGTCGCCGACAACGTTGATGACGGGCGTGCGGGCGCGCCGCGCATTGTGCAGGTTGGCAAGGCTGTTGGCGAGGCCGGGGCCGGTGTGGAGCAGGGTTGCGGCCGGGCGGCCGGTCATGCGCGCATAGCCATCGGCCGCACCGGTGACGACGCCTTCGGAAAGGCCGAGAATGCAGCGCATCTCCGGCTTGCGATCAAGGGCGGCGACGAAGTGCATTTCCGACGTGCCGGGATTGGCGAAACAGACGTCGACGCCGTTGGCAAGCAGCGTATCGACGAGCATATCCGCGCCCGTGGTGCGAATTGGTTGGCCGCCTTCTCCCATGCGCCTGTCCCCCGATTGGCCCTCGGGCGCATGATAGCTGCGCCTCGACCCGGTGCAAGCGCAGTACACCGGCCTCGGGAGGTGAAATCTTGCGCGCGCCGCCGTGGGGCCGCTGCCCTAGGTCCGCTGCAAGGCGAGATGGGCTCCGAGGCCAATCAGCACCGTGCCGCCGGCGCGCTGTAACAGGCGCTGTGCCCGGCTGGAGCGGCGCATCTTGGCGACGACGGCATCGGCGAGAAACACGCAGACGAGATCGGCGGAGGAGAACATCAGATTGACGGCGGTGCCGAGCAGCAGGAACTGCACCCACACCGGGAAGGCGGCGGCGGCATCGGTGAACTGCGGCAGGAAGGCGACGAAGAAGATCGCGGTCTTCGGGTTCAGCACCTCGACGGTGATGCTCTCGAAGAAGGCGCGGCGGGCCGATTTCGCCTCGACGGCGGGCAGGTGACCATCGCCGCTCGCCTTGGCGCGCATCAGCGTGAAACCCAGCCAGACGAGATAGCCGGCACCCGCAAGCTTCACCGCGAGATAGAGCGTCGGCACCGCATGGAACAGGATGGAAAGGCCGGCGGCGGCCGCAACGACGTGCACATAGCCGCCGAGGTGGATGCCGAGCGAGGCCATCAGTCCGGCGAAGCGGCCGCGCGCCATGGTCTGCGCGGCGGCATAGAGCATCGCCGGTCCGGGGATATAGGCGAAGATTGCCGTGGTGACGAAGAAGGTGAGGAGAATGTCGAGCGATGGCATGGGGCTATACCTCGTCTGCTGCTGCGCGGCCTATTCGGGAGTCGTTCTACTGCATAATTCCTTAAATCGGAATCGATTTAAGGGCAAAATTATGCAGCAGATCTAAAGTGTTACAGCGACCTTAGCGCGTCTTAAAAGACGCGCGGCGCTGTAAGGTCTTGCGCGGGAAAGTTGAAGGAAAATCGGAGCGCCCGATCCATCAGGTGAAGGCGCAGGAGCGGCACGGCGGAATGTCCGTCGCGCGTCAGACCGGGATCTCCTCGGCGACGCGGCGATCCTCGGGGCGGGAGCTGGCTGCAAGCCCGGCGGCGACGCCCTGGCGGTCCTCGGCGCTGCGGTTCTGGCTCATCTTGCGCTTGCCGTCGAGGCGGTCGATCGGCAGCCTGAGGCCGATGATGCCGCGAAGCTGCGCCTTGACGAAGGCGGCGGGCGCGTCGCTCACCTGCCAGGGTTCGGCGCGGGCCGCTTCGTGGCGGTTGGTCAGGCGGGTGACGACATCGAGAAGCCGGTCCTCGTCGGTGAAGAACTCGACCGCGCCATAGGCATGCACGGCCGAATAGTTCCAGGTCGGCACAACCTTTCCGTGTTCGCGCTTGGACGCGTACCAGGAGGGCGTGACATAGGCGTCCGGCCCCAGGAAGGTCGCCATGGCGGCGCCGATCGGCGCGGTCGTCCCTTGCGGATTGGCGCGGGCGAGGTGGCCATAGAGGGTGCCATGAGGACCCTCGTCGCGATCAAGCAGCAGCGGCAGCGGGGTCGCAAGCAGGCCATCGGCGGTTGCGGTGACGAAGGTCGACAGCGACGCGGCCTCGATGATCGCATGCAGTACGCTCAGTTCCTCCTCCTTGAACGCCGGGGGTGTGTACATGATCTCGCTCCTTGTGCCTGCCACTTCATAGAGGTAAACTGGACTGGACCGAATATCCAGTTTTCGCATAAATGAGTGGGCCAGTTGATAGCGGAGAACAACGAGGCGAGGGGCGGGACCACCCGGCGGATCTACGAGGCGCTGAAGGCGCAGATCCTCGGCGGCACCTACGGCCCTGGGGATCGGCTGCCGTCGACGCGGGCGCTGGCGGCCGAACTCGGCGTGTCGCGCACCACCGTGACCGCAGCCTACGAGCAGCTTCTTTCCGAGGGGTTTCTGGAAAGCCGGCAGGGCGCGCCCTCGCGGGTGGCGCTGCTGCATGAGCACGAAGGTACCAAGCCGCTCCCCGAAGGGGCGCCTTCACCGCCGACGCCGAGCCCGGAGGCACCCGTTCGGCTGTCGCGCTTTGGAGCGGCGCTTGGCGAGGGGCCGACCTGGGTACCGCCGCAGTCCGGCGGGTTGATCGCCGATTTTCGCTATGGCGACCTCTCGGCGGCCGACTTTCCGGCCGAGGCCTGGCGGCGGGCGGTCAATGCCGCGCTTCGGCGGCGCAGGCCGCGGCTTGCCTATGACGACCCCGGCGGATCGGCGGAATTGCGCGCGGCCCTTCAGGCCTATCTCTGGCGGGCGCGGGGGCTCAGGTGCGCGCCGGACCAGATCATCATCGTCAACGGCTCGCAGCAGGGGCTGGACCTTGCCGCCCGCGTGCTTGCCGATCCCGGCGGCCGGGTCGCGGTGGAGGATCCCGGTTACGTCATGGCGCGCCGGGTCTTTGCCGCCGCCGGCGCTGACGTGGTTCCGATCGCCGTCGACGGGGAGGGCTTGCGAACCGAGGCGCTCGAAGGGCTCGAAGACGTGAAGCTCGCCTATGTCACGCCGTCGCACCAGTTTCCGCTCGGCAGCGTGCTCTCGGCCCGGCGCCGGCAGGAGCTTCTCGCCTGGTCGGAACGCAGCGGAGCCTATGTCATCGAGGACGATTACGACGGCGAATATCGCTACGATATCCGCCCGATCCCGCCGCTGCAGACGATGGCGCACGCGGAAAACGTCATCTATCTCGGCACGATTTCGAAGAGCCTGTCGCCGATGTTGAGGCTCGGCTATCTCGTCGTGCCGCCGCCGCTTCGCGCCGTCTTCGCCGCCGCCAAGCAACTGGTCGACCGCCATTCTCCCGTTCTGGAGCAGGAGGCGCTTTCAGCGATGATCGCAAGCGGCGCCTACGAGCGTCACATCCGCCGCAGCCGGCGCAGCAATGGCCGCCGCCGTGAAGCGCTGCTTGCGGCGCTCAAGGCGGAGCTCGGCGACCGGGTGGCCGTCGCGGGCGCCGATGCCGGCCTGCACGTCGTCGTCTGGTTCGATCGGGTCGAGAAGGCGCAGGAAGGCGAATTGATCGCGCGGGCGAGGGCGGCGGGCATCGGCCTCTATCCGATTTCGCCGCTCTACGCCGCGGACGAAGCCGGACATCGGCCCGACCGGGCCGGTATCGTCATGGGCTATGCAAGCCTCGAGCCGGCGGAGATCGGCAAGGGCGTGGCGGCGCTTGCCGAGGTGTTGCGTTGCTGGGGCGGCTAAAGGGCGCCGTGCGAAGGTGCGGCTGTAGTGTGGCGCTGCCATCTCCGCTATAGTCTGTCGGTGCCGCCACGGGCGCGAGGGTCATGCGCAACGGCTCCATGGCGGCACGCCCGCCTGTCCAGGCCGGGATCGATTTTTCGGGCTTTGCGGAAGGGCGGCGTAATCAGGAGGCGAGACCGATGGCAGAACGGAGAGCTCAGCCGTTGCAGCCGGGAGAACCGGCACCCGACTTCACGCTTCCGAGCGCCAATCGCGATGCTCCGGTTTCGCTTGCCAGCCTCAGCGGCCGCCCGTTCCTGATCGGCCTGTTCCGCGGATTGCATTGCCCTTTCTGCCGTCGTCAGCTCCGGCAGCTCTCCGCTGTCGAGCCAGCACTTCGTGCCGTCGGGGTGGAGACCTTGGCGGTGGTCAACACGCCGGTCGAGCGCGCGCGCCTCTACTTCGGCTACCAGCCGACGCCGGTCACGCTGCTTTCGGATCCGGAATGCAGAACGCATCGGGATTTCGGTGTGCCCCGCGTCGTGTTCCTTTCGCCCGAAAGCGACGAGCCGCCGCAATGGCCGGATCGTGCCAGACTGGCCGATTTCGAGGCGGCGCGGATCAACCCCACGGGCGAAATGCCGGAACCGGCGCAGCCGATGCGGGCCAACGACCTGCTCAATGCCGTGGACGGCTTCGAGCCCGACGAGACGGACGGTCGCATCTACGCGCAGCATGGCACGCAGCTCGTCGGCCACTTTCTCATCGATGCGGCCGGCATCGTGCGGTGGAGCGAGATCGAGGCCCGCTTCGGGCCGGAGGAGATCGGCGTCTTCCCGACTTCGCGCGAGATCATGCTGGCCGCCGGCAAGGTCGCCGGCTGAGCGGGCGAGGGCGGCGGTGTTGCCTTGACGGGAGGGGCAGAAGGCGGCTCGGGCGCGAAGCCGTCATGGGTTTTCGGCTTCTGAGAACCGTATTGACCTGCTTGCCGGACATGCCGCACAGACCTTCGTCGGCGGCCTGCTGCTGGCGGCCGGCCTTGCGGGGCTGCCGCTGTTTCCGGGCCAGACGCCGGCGATGACGGTGGTCTCGGCGCTGTTCATGCTGAAGGTGCTTTTCGGCTTTGCGGTCGATCACTATCGCGCTCATCCGTCCAAAAACGGGTGAGCGGCCGATCGCCTCTAAAGCGACCTGCGTTCATCTGAACGCACGGCGCTCTAGAAACTCCAGGAAACATGCAGTTTGCCTTCCCAGACATCGAGATCATCCTGACCGAAGCTCAGGTAACCGCCCGTCGCTTCGATCTGAAGGTTGTCGTTCACCAGCATTCTGAAGCCCGAGCGCAGTGAGAACGACCATGGCGAGGGCGTTACTTCCGTGAGGTCGCCGGTCAGGATCTTGCCGTCGTTGGGCCGCTCGAACTGGTATTCGGCGCCGAGCTCGGTGAAGACGAGAAACGGCTGCCCGTCCGGCAGGCGGAAGGTACGGCTGACCTCGGTCGAGAGATCGAGGATGCCGTAGTTGAAGCTGTCGCCGGGCAGGGAAACGCTGACCGGCGTGTTGAGGATGCTGCCCGAGAGATCGTAGGCGTCGCTGTCGATATGGGACCAGCTGACGGACACCTTGGGGCGGATGAGATAGGCATCGACCTTGTATTGGCCGTGCAGCGAGATTTCGCCGGCGAGGCGTTCCGAATCCTGTTGGCCGCTCAGCACGCTGAGGTCGATATCATTGTTGTAGCGCCCATAGGTCAGCGATCCGTCGATCGCCCAGTGTTTCGACAGGCGATAGGCCGCATAGGGGCCGAAGCTGAAACCGTCGGTATCGATGCCCAATGTGCCATCGAATGCATCGGTCGAACTGTCTTCGAGGGAAACGGTCATGCCGATGACCAGATCGCTGGTGATCCGGCGATCGAGGCCCATCGTCAGCGAGCGGGCGAGCGTATCGCTGTCGCGGTCGTAACGCTCGTCGGAGATGTCCGCGAACTGGATATCCGACCAGAAGTTCCAAAGGGAGGGTTGCGGGAGATCGCGGCCGGGCGTCAACGGCACCTGGTTGGATCGGTCGGCGCTTTGGGCCGCGGCCTCCTCGGCGGCGAGATCCCGGCAGATCGGCAGGTCGCGCTGCTGCTGCTTGGAATCGATCGACCGCGGATCGATGCAGGTGTCCGGCGTCCTGGCGGCGACCACGCGCCCGCCCCTGACCGCGGTCGGCGTGCGCGGCTTGAACCCCGGAAAGACCGGCTGAGGTCCGACATCCGGTCGGCCATCGGGTCGGTCGAAATTCGGGAAGACCGGCTGCGGTCCGACATCCGGTCGGCCATCGGGGAGGTTGAAATCCGGGAAGACCGGCTGCGGTCCGACATCCGGGCGGCCATCGGGGAGGTTGAAATCCGGAAAGACCGGCTAGGGTCCGACATCCGGTCGGCCGTCGGGCAGGTTGAAATCCGGGAAGACCGGTTGCGGGCCGACGTCCGGCCGGCCGTCGGGCCAGTCGAAGCCTGGGAAGACCGGCTGCGGTCCGACATCCGGTCGGCCGTCCGGCCAGTCGATGTTCGGAAGAATACCGCTGCGCACCTGGTTCTGCGTATCGAGCAGACAGGGCTTTCCGCTCGACAGGTCATAGAGCTTGTGCGTTCCACCATTGCCGGTTGAAACAACCGGCGAAAGCGAGAGATGGAGGCCGCGTCTGCTCTTGCTCCAGGTGTCGACGGTCTGATTGCCTTGCGCCGCTTCGAGACCAAAGGAGCCTGCGCTCGTTCCCGAAATCCAGACGGAGCCGGTGCCCCCCTTCGTGTTCCCGAGATAGGCGAGGCCACCGCGGGAACTGCAATTGGCCGCCAGTGCCTTGGCTGGCATCGCCAGGCCGCAGAGGCCGGTGAGCAGCCCGACATAGGCCGTAAGTGACAGTGCTCGTCGGCAATGAACATCCACCCTACGCTTGCTCCCCCAAGCTTGCGTCTACCCCGCCAATACGAGGCATGGTCATTTGCGCCAGGCCGATTTCGGCCGGCGCGGCGTCCCCGGTGTCCCACAGAGAAGGCGATCTTTCGAGTCGCAACAACTCCAGTTTGCACATTCCATGAAGGCCGGTGACGATGCTACCTTCAAATTTCAGTGGAAGCTGTCGGGTCGCGCCGGTCGTTTACGATGGCGCCAAAACCGCAGGGCGAGCACCGGAGGGCTACATGGCGACTTCAGCAGCAGGCGAAACGTTACGCATTCCGACCTTCGAGGACGTTCAGAGAGCGCGCAGCCGCATCGCCGGCGTGGCGCATCGGACGCCGGTGCTGACCTCGCGCACGGCCGATGCCGCGACCGGGGCGCGGCTCTTCTTCAAGGCGGAGAATTTCCAGCGCGCCGGCGCCTTCAAATTCCGCGGTGCCTATAATGCGATCGCTGCCTTGCAGGAAAGCGGCCAGAAGCGGGGCGTCGTCGCCTTCTCCTCCGGCAACCATGCGCAGGCGATCGCCTATGCCGCACGGCTGCAGGGTGTGGCCGCGACTATCGTGATGCCGAAGGACGCGCCCGAAATGAAGGTGGCAGCGACCCGCGGCTATGGCGCCGATGTCGTGTTCTACGACCGCTATACCGAGGACCGGGCGGCGATCGGCGCGAAGCTGGCGGCCGAGCGCGGCGCCGCCCTCATCCCGCCCTTCGACCATCCCGACGTCATCGCCGGGCAGGGCACGGCGGTCCTGGAACTGATCGAGGAGGTCGGCGAACTCGACTTGATCGTGACGCCGCTCGGCGGCGGCGGCCTCCTCGCAGGCTCGGCGCTCAGCGCCCGGGAACGTTCGCCCGGCGCGGTCGTCATCGGTGTCGAGCCGGAGGCCGGCAATGACGGCCAGCAGTCGCTCAGGAACGGCGAGATCGTACGTATCCCGGTGCCGAAATCGATCGCCGACGGGGCGCTGACCAACCATGTCGGCGAGCACAATTTCCCGATCCTCAGGCGCGAGGTCCGCGAGATTGCCACGGTGAGCGACGCCCAGCTCGTCGAGACCATGCGTTTCTTTGCCGAACGCATGAAGATCATCGTCGAACCGACCGGGTGCCTGGCGGCTGCGGCCGTGCTGCAGGGCGTGCTTCCCTCGGCCGGGCAAAGGGTCGGCGTCGTCATCAGCGGCGGCAATGTCGATCTCGCCACCTTCTGCGCACTGTTCAGCGACATTCGAGACTAGAAAACCGGGCGAAGCTAGAAAGCCGGGCGAATCTAGAAAACTCGGACGCTCGCCGATCCCGAACAGGCGGCTTTGAAAAAGGGGAATCGCATGACTGGCTCGAAGCCCGGATGGCAATGTCGAGCGCGGCCCGCCGTTGCTGCGGCGATGCCTTCTGCTTGTTCGACCAGGCCGCTTGCGACGCCCGTCTTTCCGGTTGCCTTAAGCGGCAAAAGTGGCACACTGGGCATCGCGCTTAGGCGCCGTGCTTCCCCGTGCAAACCAGGGCTGCTGTAATGATATGATTTTCTAAAGGAATTTCTCCTCCGGGCGGTCGTCGCCGGAGTGTAAACAATGGAAGAAAACGGAAGGATTACAGCGGCCTTCTGGCGCCTTGCCGGGCTCGGCGCTGTCAAGAAAATAGAGTGCTTCCATCGCGCCCGGGCGGGCGCAGCGCTCACACACATTGGAGGGTATCGTGACGCTTGCAATCAATGACCTCGCACCGGACTTCGAGGTCGAAACGACCGATGGCACGATCCGGTTTCACGACTGGATCGGCGATTCCTGGGCGGTCCTGTTCTCGCATCCGAAGGATTACACACCCGTCTGCACCACCGAGCTCGGCTACATGGCGCGCATCAAGCCCGAATTCGACCGGCGCGGCGTCAAGATCATCGGCCTCTCCGTCGACCCGCTCGACCGGCACGCCGGCTGGGCGGCCGATATCGAGGAAACGCAGGGCTATGCGCCGAACTTCCCGATGATCGCCGATGTCGACTACACCGTCTCGAAGCTCTACGGCATGCTGCCGGCGCCGGTCTCCGGCGATCCGACGCTGCGCACGCCCGCCGACAACCAGACGGTGCGCAACGTCTTCGTCATCGGCCCGGACAAGAAGATCAAGCTGATCCTCGTCTATCCGATGACCACCGGCCGCAATTTCGACGAGGTGCTGCGCGTCATCGACTCGCTGCAGCTCACCGCCAAGCACAAGGTGGCGACGCCGGTGAACTGGAAGCAGGGCGACGACGTCATCATCGCCGGTTCTGTCAGCGACGAGGATGCCCGCAAGGTCTACCCGGAGGGCTGGCGCGCGCCGAAGCCCTATATCCGCATCGTGCCGCAGCCGAAGGGCTGAGGCGCAACAACGGCAAGGGGTGAGGGGGAATGCCCCTCATCGCACGGTGAGGAGCTCCTCATCTGCACGGTGACGAGCCCCTCATCCGCCTGCCGGCACCTTCTCCCCGCAGGCGGGGAGAAGGGGATTGGCTGCACCCGCTCGCCCTCCTCAACGCCTTGGGGTTGGGGCTTGGAGCGGACGCGGTGCAAGCGTCCTTTCTCTTCGCAAACGGGGAGAGGGGGAACTCGAGCGTGCGGCACCGTCCCTTCGCCCCGCCTGCGGGGAGAAGGTGCCGGCAGGCGGATGAGGGGCAATACCTCACCGCGCGGATGAGGGGCAACTCCCTCACCATGCGGATAAGGGGCGGGCCGCCATTTGTTGCATGACGCCTCGATGCAAGGGAGTCGCCGATGATCTTCCGACAGTTGTTCGATAACGTATCCGGCACCTATACCTACCTGATCGCCAGCCGCCAGGGCGGCGAGGCGCTGATCATCGACCCGGTCCTGGAAAAGGTCGAGCGCTACCTGCAGCTCGTCCGCGAGCTCGACCTCAAGCTGGTCAAGGCGGTCGACACCCATCTCCATGCCGATCACATCACCGGTCTCGGGGCACTGCGCGACCAGACGCACTGCATCACCGTCATGGGTGAACAGACCGCGGCCGACGTCGTTTCCATGCGGGTGACGGAGGGCGACCGGGTGTCGATCGAGGGATTGAGCCTCGACGTGCTCTATACGCCCGGCCATACCGACGACTCCTATTCCTTCCTGATGGGCGGCGACATGGGCCGGCGGGTCTTTACCGGCGACACGCTGCTGATCCGCGGCACCGGCCGCACCGACTTCCAGAACGGCGACCCGCGGCAGCAATATGACTCGCTCTTCAACAAGTTGCTGAAGCTGCCCGACGAGACGTTCGTCTACCCGGCGCACGACTACAAGGGCGATACGGTCTCGACCATCGGCGAGGAGAAGCGCTTCAACCCGCGGCTTCGGGTGAGATCCGTCGACGAATATGTCGAGCTGATGAACAATCTCAAGCTGCCGAATCCGAAGATGATGGACGTGGCGGTGCCGGCCAACGTCCATATCGGCCTGCACCAGGACGAGATCGCGCGGCGGGGCTGGGCGCTTTCGGCAAAGGAAGCGCTGGCGCTTTGCGGCCGGGCGAAGGTTGCGCTCGTCGACCTGCGCGAAAAGGCCGAGCGGGAAAAGCACGGGGTCATTCCCGGCTCGCTGCACGCGCCCTATCCGGACCTCGAGCAGAACATCGCCGCCGGCGGCGTGCTGCACGAACTGGCGGCGGCGACCGGCAAGCGCATCGTCTTCTACTGCGCCTTCGGCGAGCGCTCCGCCATGGCCGTTGAGGCTGCCCAGGCGGCCGGCCTCACCACCGCCTGCCATATCGAGGGCGGCATTGCCGCCTGGAAGAAGGCGGATGGGCCGGTGACGCATTGATGCCGACGCATTGACGTCGGCCCCGCGCGCACCATCTCCATCCCGAAGCGTTGCGGTGATCGAAACGCGCAAGGAACAGGTTTGGGGCCATGCACAAGTTCGCTGTCAGCGTCGTCAGGGAATTCGAGGCCGATACCGCCGAGGAGGCGGCCTTGCTGATGTATCAGTGTCTCACCCGCGAGCCGGCGCCGCTGTCCTATTCCGTCATCGATGAAGCAAAGAACGCGGTGAGCTTGATGCTCGACCGGGAAAAGGCGGACGAATTCGCCAGCATCGACCACACGGCAGACCCGGGCAACTGGTAGGCATTGGCGACCAGCATTTCCTTGCGATCTCGCCCGGGTGCACGGCGCGCAGAAGCCCGTGGACAGGGCGCGCACCACGGCGCCGCGCGTCGTATCAGACGGCGCAAAGGTCGGCTCCAGCGCATTGAGTTGCTGCATGTTTTTGGCCATTGACCGGCTACGATCAAGGGAAACCTGCAGTGGCCGCAGGTCAGTCACCGAGGCTGAAGAGCGTCGAGGGATCGGCGGCCACCGGCGGTGCCTGGAAGGTCAGCCGCACCGCGTCCAGGATGAGGAGAGGCGGTGCCATTTCGCCGGCAAGCCGGCTGATCCAGTCCTGCAGATCGCGTGTCTTGTCTGCGTTACCAGCGGCAAGATCGTTCGTTTCGGACGGATCGGCGGAAAGGTCGAAGAGTTCCAGTTTCGGCGGCAGAGATGCCTTCCAGACGAGTTTCCAATTGTCCTTGCGCACGGCACCTGCCAGTGGGTCGACATTGTAGACCATGTCCCGGCGCGGCGACGGCTTTCCTTCCCTCAAGGCGGGCCAGAGGTTGATGCCGTCGAGCGGCTTGGCCTTGCCAAGCGGCGCGCCGGCGATTGCCGCGAGCGTCGGGTACATGTCGACGACATGGACCATGCCCTGGACCGTGCCCGGCTTGATCCGCTCCGGCCAATTGGCAAGGGCCGCGACCCGTGTGCCGCCCTCGTAGAGCGAGCCCTTGCCGTCACGATAGGGGCCGTTGCTGGCCGGCAAACCGCCGCTGATCTTGGAATCACCGGCAAAGAGCGAATTCTTCACGCCGCCATTGTCGCTGTGGAAGACGATCAGCGTGTTGTCGCGCATGCCGCGTTTCTCCAGCACCGCGACCACCTTGCCGACACCGTCGTCGAGCACGGAGATCATCGCCGCATAGGCCCTGCGGTTCTCGTCGGCGATGTGCTTGTAACGGTCGAGATAATCCTCCGGCGCCTGGAATGGCGTGTGCGGGGCGGTGAATGCGAGGTAGAGGAACAGGGGAGCAGCGGGATCGTGCCGTTCGACGACCCGCACCGCCTCGTCGCCGATGAGGCTGTTGTCGAAGCCGGTTTCCTCAAGCGGCGTGTTGTCCCGGTACCAGTCCTTCACGCCATGCGAGGAATGCTTGAAATGGTCGATCTCCCCGACCAGCGCGCCGTAGAAGCTGTCGAAGCCGCGCTGTCTCGGCCAGTATTCCGTCTTGGCATGGCCGAGATGCCATTTGCCGACGAGAGCGGTCTGGTAGCCGGTATCCTTCAATGCCTGCGGCAGCAGATACTCGTCGAGCGCAAGTCCATAGGAGCCGGCGGCGGGAATGACGCCGGTCTGCAAGCCGTAGCGCAGGGGATAGCGGCCGGTCATGAAGGCGGCGCGCGACGGCGTGCACATGGGCTGGGTGTAGAACTCCTCGAACCGGGCGCCGGTCTCGGCCAGCCTGTCGAGGTTGGGCGTCTTGATGTCGGAACCGTGGAAGCCGACGTCGGCCCAGCCGAGATCGTCGGCGATGATGTAGACGATATGCGGCGGCGTCGTGCCATTGGCGAAGGCCTGGCCAGGGGCGGAGAGGGCGGCAAGACTCGCCGGCAGTCCCGCGGCCACGGCGATCGCCGCGCCGCTCAGCAACGCCTCGCGCCGCGTCAAGCCCTTGTCGGTCCTGTCGGCATTGGTCGCCGAGGCGGGCTTGCAGGCAGCCGCAGGATCGGCTTGCCCGCCATGGGACAAAGGCATGTGCACCCCCTTGGAAATCGGCCCCTCATTGAGGTGGCTTCATTTATTCTGTATTGCTAATATCTACACCTCCCGGTAGCGGCGTCAATTGGTGTTGCCGTGGGAAGCAGGCTCGGCCCCGGCGCAGAAGGAAGGTGACAGGCATGAAGCGCCGATCGATGCCGCCGGTGCGGCCCTGCGTGCGTCGGGACCAGGGACGGCAGGAAAGTCAGGGCGCCATGATGCGCGAGCGAGGCCGGGCCGAGATGTCGCCAGAAGGTTGTGCCTGTGCGGACGGCGGTTCATTTATTGTGCATTGCCAAAGGAAATATGCTGCAATGCAGGAATATCCATGAATATTTCCGGGTCTGTCGAAGTATAGATTCGGGGTTCGCGTTTCAATTTTCCTGAATCTGTGCTCTCATAGGTTTAGCTGGAAGGAGGAAATGCCGTGTTCTCATTCCTTGAGCACTTCGCACTTTTCGACGCCCTGATCGTTGCTGCGATCTGCACCTTGCTGATCCTGAGTTACTTCAGCCGCGAGGCTTGAGGCAAAGCGGATCGAGACTTGTTGCCCACCCTTCGGGATCGGGCAGTATCGCTCGAACGCGCCGACCTCAGCCCGCGCGGATCGCAGACACATACAGCCAGCGGGTCGGCTCGCCGTCATAGCCGCCGCCATCCGCCTCGCGGATACCAACCTCCGACCAGTCAGCTTGCTCGAAACGGGCGCGCAGCCATGCCGCTGACGGATAGTTGAAATAGCGGCCGAAGCGGTCGCGGCCCTCGGCTTCGCCGGCCTTGAAGCTCGCATGGAGAACGCCGCGCGGACGCAGAGCCTGGCGGAGGCGGGCGAGCACATCGCCGAGTTCCGCGCGCGGCACATGCAAGAGCGACGCTTCGGCCCAGATGCCGTCGAAGCGATCTCGCCAGTCGATCTCCTGAAACCTGACGACGTCGACCTTGCGGCCGATCCGGGCTTCGGCCTCACGCGCCAGCTCCGCCGAGCCGTCACAGGCGGTGACGTCGAGACCTCCTTGCAGCAGCGCCAGGCTGTCGTGGCCACCGCCGCAGCCGAGATCGAGAACGGCGGCGCCGGGTGCGAGCTTGCGCATGAAGGCATCGAGCCGCGCCGCCGGCGGCCGGCGTTCCCGCCCCGCATAGGTGGCGGCGTTGTCGCGGTAGAAGATAAGGGTGTCGTCGATATCGGGTTTTGTCATGGATGCTCTTTAGCTCTCGTCGCGGGAAGGAGTGAAGCGGACTGTTTTCTCCTGCCGAAGTCCGCGATTGCGGAGAGACTAGATCCTTTCACTGTTTCATGGAAACAGTGAAAGGATCTAACCTTTTGAAATTACGCAATTCCGGACGGAAAACCGTTTCACACTTTTCCTGGAATTGCTCTAGTCGAAGATGACGGCGTCTTGGGAAAAAATGTCAGCACGACAGCGGCGCTCCGTTCCCGCGGGCGGCAAGAGCGTAACGCGAGTGGCTTGCATTGCCCGGGGCTGCGTGGCATTCGGCTTGGGCTGACGCGACGTCAGGTCCTGGACGCTAGGTGCAAAGAGCCCGAAAAGTCCGAAAAACGCACGGAATTAGGTCAATAATATTGACATAAATTAGCCGTCGTGGTCCTGTCGCTTCGCCGTCTGCAATGACGCGGGAGGAAGCGGAGAACCGCTTTCCGCACCATAATCTCTGAGGAAACAACCCATGCTGGATTGGGAACACATATTCGCGACGCGCTCGAGCCGGATGCGCGCCTCGGAAATCCGCGAACTGTTGAAGCTGCTCGACCGTCCGGACATCATCTCGTTCGCCGGCGGCATTCCCGATCCGGCGCTGTTTCCGGATGCGGAATTCAAGGACGCCTATGCGGAGATCTTCGCAGGCCCGGCCGTCGGTGCGGCGCTGCAATATTCGGTCAGCGAGGGCTACAAGCCGCTGCGCGAATGGCTCGCCAAGCAGATGGCTGATCTCGGCATTCCCGCCGGCGTCGACAACATCTTCATCACCTCCGGTTCGCAGCAGGGCCTCGACTATCTCGGCAAGCTGTTCCTGTCGCCGAAGGACACCGCGCTCGTCACCTGGCCGACCTATCTCGGCGCCCTGCAGGCCTTTAACGCCTACGAGCCGACCTATGACCAGCTGAACCCCAACGGCAACCGCACGCCGGAAGCCTACCGCCAGGCGGCGGGCGAGGCGGGCGGCCGCGTCAAGTTCGCCTATCTCTCGGCCGATTTCGCCAATCCGACCGGCGAGACCGTCGACCGGGCCGGCCGCGAGCGCGTGCTGGCGCTGGCCGAAGAGCTCGACATCGCCGTCATCGAAGACGCGGCCTACCAGTCGCTGCGTTATGACGGCGAGCCGGTTCCGCCGATCCTGGCGCTCGAAATCGCCAAGAAGGGTGACATCAACAACACCCGCACCATCTATTGCGGTTCGTTCTCCAAGACGCTGGCCCCGGGCCTTCGCGTCGGCTGGGTCGTCGCCTCGGACAAGGTGATCCGCAAGCTGGTGCTGATGAAGCAGGCGGCGGATCTCCATTCCTCGACGATCAACCAGATGGCGATCTGCACGGTTGCCGAGCGCGGCTTCGACCAGCAGGTGGCCAAGATCCACCGGGTCTACAAGCAGCGCCGCAACGCCATGCTGGCGGCGCTCGAAAAGTACATGCCCGAGGGCGTTTCCTGGACGAAGCCGGAAGGCGGCATGTTCGTCTGGGTCACGCTGCCGAAGGGCATGGACGGCGCCGCGCTGCTGGCGAAATCGATCGAGACCGCCAAGGTCGCCTTCGTTCCCGGCCGCGCCTTCTTTGCCGACGGCTCGGGCGAAAACACGCTGCGCGTCTCCTTCTCCTGCGCCAACGACCAGATGATCGACGAGGGCATTCGCCGTCTCGGCGACCTGATCCGCGGCGAAGCGGCGGCTCTGGCGGCTTAAGGCGCGCAATTTCCTGCCACTTAAAAAAACGCGTCCGTTCCGGCGGGCGCGTTTTTCTTTTGGTCGGTGCAGCGCGCACAGGGAGAAGACCTCGAAACACTCTGATTTGCTGCATGTCTTCGTCCTTAAATCGAGGTCGATTTCAGGAGACATGCAGTAGGCATTTGCGTTGCCCGCGAGAGTCAGATCATGTCGCAGGCCGATGCGACGATGAACCGCGCGGATCGGAGTTGCCTTGTGGTTTCACTTCGAGGGGTAGGGCAGGCTTGGACCTCAACGACGAGACGGACGTAAGCGATCAGCCGACGCCGCGCATGTATGCCTGGGCGCGCAATTCCGCCGCCTACCGGCTCGCCCGCCAGATGCATACGGAAAAGCAGCTTTTCGACGCGATTGCGCGCAAGGCGCGGGAGAAGTTCGAGGATATCAGCGCCAATCAGGTGGAACTGCTGGCGGCGGCGGCCGTGACCTTCGCCTATGACAATGGCGCGCTCAACGATCAGGCCTATGCCGAGGTCAAGACCCGCTCGGCCATGCGCGGCGGCAAGTCGAAGCGGGCGATCGCGCAGACATTGGCGCAGAAAGGCATTGCCAAGGACGATGTCGCGGCGGCCCTCGAGGAGGCCGACGACCTCTATGCCGCCGTCGTCCTTGCCCGCAAACGCGCCTTCGGTCCGTTCCGCAAGGCGGCGCTCGACGAGAAACGCTCGGCAAAGGAGCTTTCCGCCTTTGCGCGCGGCGGCTTCAGTTTCGAGATCGGCAGACGCGTCTTCGCGATGTCAGTCGAGGAGGCGGAGGAAATCCTGATTGCGGGCCGCTTGCTCTGATGGGCGTGCAACGCCCGTCCTTCACCCGCGTTTCAGCGCGGGGTCGTCGAGCGCCGGATTGTAGAAGAGCGAGAGCGTCAGGCTTCGGGCGATGCGCTCGGCCGTTGCCATGAACCAGGCCTTGGCCTCCTGGCTCGGGGCGATGTCATCGAGCGTCGCGGAGAAAAGCGCCAGCCATTTCGGGAAGAGTTCCGGCGTCATGTTGGCGACGCCGACATGGGCCTGCACCGGCTTGCCGCCATAGGCGCCGTTGCGGAAGGCGACGGCCGACCAGAAGCGCTTCATCTTTTGCATGTGCTCCGGCCAGCGCCCGGAAAGCCTGGCATCGAAGACCGGGCCAAGTTCGGGATGGGCCAGCACGCGCGCGTAGAACGTCTCGACCAGATGGCCGATGAAGGTCTCGTCGACGCCGATCGCCCTCATCTCGGCTTCCGCGCGCTCGGCGATCGCCGCGACATGGGCGGCGCGGCCCTGCAGTTCGTCGTTCATCTCATGCCCTCGGCTTTGCCGGTCTCATATAGTCGATGGCGACGCCGGCGCCAAAGGCGGAAGCGTCTATTGCGGCAATCTGTCGTCGACGGCGGGCGAGCGCTTGCGGCTTCGACGGCATGTTCAGCGCGGCGCGAATTCGACCAGCAGAGATTTCAGCTCGATTTCGCGGACACGGCGCGCGGCCTCGTCCGGACTGACCCAGTCGAGAATGCGCTCGCCGCGCTCCTTGAAATCATCGGCGACTTCATCGACCTCGATCTGGTAGATATCGACCACGCAGGGCACGACGTCGCCGTCGTCGAGCGATTTGAGATAGGTGTAGCTGCCGACCGGCTTCTTCTTGACCTTGCCGCGCACGCCCGCTTCCTGCCAGGCCTCGATCGCGGCGGCTTCATACGGCTTCTTGCGCTTCATCGGCCAACCCTTGGGAATGACCCAGCGGCCGCTCTCGCGCGAGGTGACCACCAGGATCTGGATGTCACGGCTTTGCTTCACGCGGCGGAAGCACAGGGCGGCGATCTGCTGGCGAAACGACCCGGAGAAAAGCTTCTCGGGCGATCTTGCCAGTTGCTGCAAGATCGTTCCGGCCTTGCCGGTCTTTTGCCCGCTGTCCTTCCTGGTCGGCTTCATGCGTTCCTTTTCTGTCGCGCCTTTCCCGAGCGCCTGCCATTTTGCGGCGCGATACTAATGGCAACCGCCTGTTACGCGGAAGCGGCTGCGGATGGCAACCGGTACGTCGGCTGCGCTTCATCCACCGAATAGTTGCGCCCGCGACACGGGCAACGCCGCGCGCCAGGCGTGCCCCTTCGTAACCGTTACGTACTTGTCCCGTCCTCATTGAGGCGCATCATCCCGCTCAACCGAAAATCGCAGCACTTCACCCCATCGACTTGAGCCAAGGAGAAAGCGATGAGCGCGCATGACGGTAAGGCCAATTCCGCGACGGCCGAGAATGGTTGCGGGGGAACGGATGTCAGTCGCCGCGACCTGCTCTTGAGCGGAACCATCTTCGCGGCAGCCTCGCTGGTCGCATCCGGCGCTTCGGTAAGCCCGGCAAAGGCACAGCAATCCTCTTCTTCGAGCGGCAAGCCGCCGAACATTCTGGTGATCTTCGGCGACGATATCGGCATTCCGCAGATCAGCGCCTATACGATGGGGCTGATGGGCTATCGCACGCCCAATATCGACCGGATCGCCGCGGAAGGCGCGATCTTCACCGACAGCTACGGTCAGCAGAGCTGCACTGCGGGCCGCGCCTCCTTCATCCTCGGCCAGGAGCCGTTCCGCACCGGGCTGCTGACGATCGGCATGCCGGGCGATCCGCACGGCATCCAGGACTGGATGCCGACGATCGCCGATGTCTTGAAGACCAAGGGCTATTCCACCGGCCAGTTCGGCAAGAACCACCTCGGCGACCGCGACGAGCACCTGCCGACCGCGCACGGCTTCGACGAGTTCTTCGGTAACCTCTACCATCTCAATGCCGAGGAGGAGCCGGAGGGTTATTTCTATCCGAAGGATGCGGAGTTCAGGAAGAAGTTTGGTCCCCGCGGCGTGATCAAGTCGAGCGCCGACGGCAAGATCGAGGACACCGGCGCACTCAACACCAAGCGCATGGAGACCGTCGACGAGGAGTTCCTGACGGCCGCCAAGGACTTCATCGACCGGCAGGTGAAGGCCGACAAGCCGTTCTTCTGCTGGTTCAACTCGACGCGCATGCACATCTTCACCCATCTGAAGAAAGAGTCGCTCGGCAAGACCGGCAAGGGCATCCATGCGGACGGCATGGTGGAACATGACGGCCATGTCGGCCAGCTGCTGCAGCAGCTCGACGATCTCGGCATCGCCGAAAACACCATCGTGCTCTACACGACCGACAACGGCGCCGAGCTGGCGCTGTGGCCGGATGGCGCCATGACGATGTTCCACGGCGAAAAGGGTACGACCTGGGAAGGCGGCTTCCGCATTCCGATGATGGTGCGCTGGCCGGGTGTGGTGAAGCCGGGCACGCAGATCAACGACCCGGTAACGCTGATGGACTGGATGCCGACCTTTGCGGCCGCTGCCGGCATCGCCGACGTCAAGGAAGAGATGAAGGCAGGCTTCAAGGGCACGTCGAAGACCTTCAAGGTGCATCTCGACGGCTACGACCTGACGCCATTGCTGAAAGGCGAGGCGAAGGAGCCGCCGCGGGAGTCGGTTTATTATTTCGACCAGGGCGGCAACTTGAACGCCATCCGGTGGAACGACTGGAAACTGAGCTTTGCGGTCAACAGCGAGGGCAACATCGCAACGGCGACGCGCGAGGTGCCAAGTTGGGCAAACATTACCAATCTGAGGATGGATCCGTACGAACGGGGCAGCAAGGAGGGCGGCGGAGCAATGGAGTTCATCGGCCGGAACATGTGGCTGCTCGTGCCGATCCAGGCCAAGATCAAGGAGTTTTTCTCCGACTTCGGGCAGTATCCCTACCAAGCCGGCAGCACGCTGAATGCCAGCGGCATCAACTACGGCCTGCTGGCGCAGCAGGCAGCGATGAAGCGGCTGAATGATCTGGAAAGATTGGCGCCGAGATAAGGCGCAGATGCCCCCGCCGCCGGCATGGGCTGGCGGCGGGCCCGCTTCCCCCCGAGGTGGTTGCCTGGCGCAGCGCGTCGTACTAGCTTCTCGCGAAACTGGGGTAGCTGGGCCATGCGAATTCGACCTGCGGTCAAGGACGACCATCCGGCGCTCTGTGCGATCGACAGTGTTGTTGCCGACGATCCGAAGCGCAGCGACGACATCGCCAATTGGATCGAGGCGGGGTGCTGCCACCTGGTCGAAATCGATGGCGCGATTGCGGCCTATGGCGTGCTGACGTACCAGTTCTTTGGCCACGGCTTCATCGAGATCGTGATGGTCGGTTCTGCCTATCGCCGCCGCGGTCTTGGCGCCGCGTTGATTGCCTATTTCCAATCGATATGCGCCGGCTCGAAACTCTTCAGCTCGACGAACATGTCGAACCGCCCCATGCAGGAGCTCTTCATCAGGGCCGGTTTCCAGCCAAGCGGCTATATCGACAACCTCGCCGAGAACGATCCGGAGATCGTCTTCTACAGCCGCCTCAAGCCGATCGAGGCTTGAGGAGACCGGCCGCGAGAGCGCGGGAACGGTCGAGCCCTACGCGGCTTCGCCGAGCTGCGTGAGGTGACCGGCCAAATCCGTGCCTTTGCCGCCGGCGTTGATCGTGTCGAAATACTCGTGCCAGCCCGATTGCGCGATGCCGGAAACGAGGGCTTCCAGTGCGGTGGCATCCGGGCAGCGCCACACGGCGAAGAAGGTCTGCGAGGCCGCATGCAGCTTGGACTGGTCGACCTTGCCGAAGGTGATCAGCTCCACGCCGAGCGCGGTCAGCGCGGGCATGGCGGAACCGATCGCGGTGAAGAACTGCTGGCGCCCCTGTCGGGAAAGGGCGAGCCACGCCGGTTTGGCGCTGTAGAGTTCGGTCAGGTAATGCGGCATGGTCTGCTTTCGTATCTGTTTGTCAGTCTGAAGTCGCGAAGTTGCGGACGGTGAACCGTTTCATGCTGCTGGAATTTCAGAGTCAACACGCCGTTTCCTGTTGGCTGTGGATGGAGATCCCGGTCTTTGGCTGGAGCGGCATGCCTGCAACTGTGCTGATCGCACCACGGCGGTGCCTGCCTTGGCTGTGGCTCCTTACCCGCGGCACCTTACCCACCGTCATGCTCGGGCTTGACCCGAGCATCCAGAACTGTGGTCTGAATGTTTCGCCCGGGTGCGCATGGATCCTCGGGTCAAGCCCGAGGATGACGGGTGGGGGATGTGGCGGTCGTGTGAACGCACGAAGGAAGCTGTAGGACAACAGCATCGTGTTTATCGCCCGATCATCCGCTCCTGCATTTCCTCGCCGATGAAGCAATTGTAGTCCTTGCCGTACTGGGCCTGCCGCACCATGGCCGGCGACAGGCGGCTTACCTCCTGGCCAGAGATCTCGATGATGAGCTTGCGCAGGATGGCTTTGGCGAACTCGCCCGTGTTCGACACTTTCACCAGAAAGGCGCCGTCGCCGCCGATGACGCATTCACGGTAATAGGCGTCGAGGTCGGGGATCGAGGCGGTATCCGGCTGCGACTTCAGCATGATCGGCAGGCCATCGATGACGATGCCGCGGGCGACGGTGGAGTTGCGGGCGACCGGCGCCGGGACGCCTGAATTGTTCGGCCCGTCGCCGGAAATATCGATGACACGGCGGCTGCCCTGGAAGGAGCTGACATCGAACAGCCGCCGCGTGAAGGCCAGCGTGTTGGAGATCGAGGTGAAGGCGATCCGCCGGATCGGCTGCCGGCGAAGTGCTTCGGCAAATTGCGCCGCCGTCGCCCGTCCGTCGATCAGCGTCCAGGGCATGACCTGCACCGCTGCGCCGCCCCATTCGACATAGGTGACGGCGATGCGGCCAAGAGGGCCGTTCTCGATCGCCCGGATCAATTCGGGCTCCCGGAAGGCGGCGACATAGCCCTGCCGCTGCACCTGCTGCTCATCGAGTTCCATCGAATAGGAAACGTCGACGGCCAGCACCAGTTCGAGATCGACGCGAAGCGGCGGCTCGGCAGAGGCGCTGCCGCCGAGCAGGCAGATACAGGCGAAAAGAGCCGATCGCAGTTTCATCGCGGCAGAGACCCGAGCGCAAACAGGGGGACCATGCTACGCCCAAAGCGGCCATTGGCAATGTGAAGCGTCGGCTGCCCGCGTCAGCGGCCAAGCTTTTCCAGAAGCGGTTCCAGGGCCTCGATCAGCGGTTCGGGCGACACCGGCTCGCCGCCCGCCGACCAGGCGTTCTGGAACTCGGCGATTTCCAGCCCGACCACTTGGCTCCTCGCAAGGACCGCGCAGGCTGCGCGCAGATCGTCGAGCGACAAGCCGTCGTCATGCTGGTAGTCGGTCGGGACGATGCCGGGGTTCAGCACGTCGCAGTCGAGGTGGATATAGACGGGCCGGCCGGCGACGGCCTCGGCCAGCCTTTGCGCAAGGTCGGCGCCGGCGCGGATATGCGCAATGCCCTTCGCCGCGATGAGGTCGGTTTCAAAGGGATCGAGGTCGCGCTGCCCGACCAGAACGACTTTGCCGATCGAGAGTCCGTCGCCAAGGCCGGATTTCCAGAGGCCGCAAGGCCCCGAAAGCGCGAGCCCGCCGAGATAGCCGGTGCTGCTGGTATCAGGCGTGTTCAGGTCGCCATGCGCGTCGAACCAGACGACGACCGCATCCTCGTGGTATCTGGCGACGGCGGGCAGCGTTGCCAGCGAGACCGCGCAACGGCTCGTTGCCGCCAGCGAGACCGATCCTTCGGCGTAGATCGCATCGAAGCGATCCAGCATGCGGCGGAGCGCCGGCATCGCGGCTTCGAGCTCGACCGTCCAGGGGCCGTTCAGCGCCGGTTCCGGCTCTCCGATCACGACGGCATCGAGGCCGAGCTTTTGTGCAAGATGGGAGGCGATGGATTTGGCGCCCGGAATCCCGAGGTCATTGTGGTCGCCGGCGCGACCCTGGAAGCAGGTGAGGGCTATTGGCATCGATCACTCCAACTCGTTCGGACGGAACGATGGAGAGCACAGGGGCCGCTGATTTGACAAGGCCGGAGGCCGAACGGCGCCGTTCGGTCTTTCCCTCGTGCCGCTACACGGCCGCCCCTGTGCTGGCTCATTATCCGAACACCAGCGAGCGGTGCAGCTGCGCGCCGGCCCAGGCGCCGTCGCCGACGGCGAGCGAGACGGAGTGGGGGACGCGCGCGGCGTCGCCGCAGGCATAGGCGCCGGGGATGGTAGTTTCCTTCGCGGCCGTGGCCCGGATCTGCAGCCCCATCGGTGTTTCCTCGATCTCGCAGCCGAGCCGTTCGGCGATGTCGCTTGCGGGCGTGGTGCGGGTGGCGACGAAAAGGCCCGAGAAGGGCAGGCGGCGGCCATCGGTCAGCACCACATCGGCATGGCCTTCAAGCCTCGCGACCGCGGTTTCGTCGATGGCGACGCCGCGTTTGACGAGGTCGGCGCGCGCCTCGGCGTCAAGTGTAATGGCGCCATTGGTGAAGAAGGTGACCTTGCCCCATTCGGGAATGAGCTGCGCCTGGTGGAGCGACATCGGGCTTGCGGCAATGACGGCGATCTCGCCCTCGTTCAGCTCGTAGCCGTGGCAATAGGGGCAATGGAAGGCGCTCCTGCCCCAGCGCTCGGCGAGCCCCTCGATCTCGGGCAGGCCGTCCTTGACGCCGGTCGCGAAGAGCAGGCGCCGGCCTTCATGGGAAACGCAATCGCTGGTGGTGACGACGAAGGCGTCCTGCTTGCCCGTGGCTTTCTCGGCGCGGCCATCGATCCAGGTGAGCGTCGGGTACTTGGAAAGCTGCGCCCGCGCGGATGCGGCGATCTCGCCGGGGTCAATGCCGTCCTGGCCGAGGAAGCCGTGGGAGTGGCTGGCGAAACGGTTGCGCCGAATGCCCTCGTCGATGATCAACACGCGCCGGCGGGCGCGCAGGAGCTGGAGGGCGGCGGCCATGCCGGCATAGCTGCCGCCGATGATGATGACGTCCTGTTGCATGGGTCTTCCTTTCGGTTGGGCGCAGGTCGGCCCACCGGCTCTCTGGAACCAGTGTGTCGACCCGAGCTTGGGCAATGGAATTCCGGCCGGAAAACCGCGTTTTAGACGGCTCCGGGATAGGCGGATGTATCGGGATCGATCACGTCATGACGTGGATCGATCGGCTTTCATTGTGATCGAAGCCGATGCCGCCGGGCGAAATCCTCTGCGAGGTCGGCAAGTGTCACATGGGCGAAGCGTTCGAGCAGCAGCGCCTCGGCCTCGGCAAAGGCGGTGTCGAGGGCGGCGTTGACCGCCTGTTCGACCAGGCATTCCGGCATTTCCTGCCGGTTGCCGATGGCAAAGATCGCGGGCTCGCCGAGCGTCTCGTGCAGTTGCCGGAGCGTCACGGTCTTGAGGTCGGCGGTGATCGCCCAGCCGCCGGCGTGGCCGCGGGCGGAGGAAACGATGCCGGCATCCCTGAGGAAGCCCATGGTGCGGCGGACGACGACCGGATTGGTGCGCATGCACATGGCAAGCTCGTCCGAGGTCAAAGGCTCGCCGCGCTCGGCCATGTGCAGGAGCGCGTGCAGAACGGAGGAAAGGCGGCTGTCTTTTTTCATGTAACTTCAATTATTACGAATCGTCTTGCGATGCAAGGGCGGTGTGGGAAGCGGGCCAGACGCGCGCCGAAGACGATCAGCGGTTCCGGAGTCAAGGGGGCGTATGGTTTGCGCGGTGGAATTGGGCGGAGCAGGGCCCGGTATCCCGCAGGTTTATCTCGCCTTGGGCGCAGTCCAATGCTATCGCTACTGTAAGAGGAAACGGGGCAAGATAATCATGGATTTGGCGATTTCCAGCGCAACCAATCTCAGCCTGTTCGTCAGCGCCACGCTGGTGCTGCTTCTCGTGCCGGGACCGGCAGTCCTTTACATCTTCGCGCGCTCGGTCGAGCAGGGCCGTTCGGCCGGCCTCGTTTCGATCCTTGGCATCCACACGGCCACGCTTGTTCATGTCGCCGCGGCCGCCGTGGGGCTTTCGGCGCTCCTGGCGTCGTCCGCGCTCGCCTTCAGCGTCGTGAAGTATGCCGGCGCGGCCTACCTGATCTGGCTTGGCCTCAAGAAGATCTTCGGCCCGTCGGACATTCCCGACATCGAGAGCGGTTTGCCAGCGCGCAGCCGCATGCGCCTCTTTCGTGAGGGCTTCATAGTCAACCTCCTCAATCCGAAGACAGCGCTGTTCTTTCTGGCTTTCCTGCCGCAGTTCGTCGAGGCCGACCGTGGCCATGTGGCAATGCAGATCGCTTTTCTCGGGATTCTCTACACAGCGATTGGCGTCGTGACGGATGGCACCTATGCGCTTGCCGCCGGCACGGCCGGCAATTGGCTGAAGCGCAGTCCCGTCTATCTGAAGGCTGAACGCTGGGTCAGCGGTTTCGTCTACATCGGCCTTGGCTTGACGGCCGCTTTTGCGGGCAATCAGAAGAAATAGACCGGCCTGACGTCTCGGGAAGCGATCTTTGCGCGTCCGATAAGGCGCGCGGCACTGTAATATAGGTAACCGTTACGTAACTTCCGCGCCGAACGGGCGCGGGGTTCTACTTTGCAGCGGACCATCGGCTGGCTGGGCACGTCGCCTTGCGTCTGGCGGTCCAGCGGGCCATTGCCGAAAGTGAGGATCGTGATGCTTCGGGCTGCCTTTACAGCGCTTGTGCTCCTTGCCGGAACGGCGGGCGTATCCGCACAGGACCTTTCGCCGGAAAGCCTCCAGCGCCGCGCCTTCGAGCGCCGGGCGGTGGAAGCGGTCATCTGGGGCATGCCGGCGGTCAACGCCGACCTGATGCTGCAGGAGGCGCTTTCGAAGACCAAGGCCAAGGTCAACGAGATCGTCTACTGGTCGCGGCCGGTCAACTGGAAGAACCAGACGCTGACGCCCAACCCGGACTCGATCTATCTCATGTCCTTCTGGAACGTGAAGGATGGCCCCATCGTCATCGAGATCCCGCCGGCAGAAGGCGGATCGATCGCCGGCAACATCGTCAATGCCTGGCAGATGCCGCTGGAGGATGCCGGGCCGGAAGGGGCGGACAAGGGCAAGGGCGGCAAATACCTGATCCTGCCGCCGGACTATATGGGCGAGGTGCCGGAGGGCTTCATCGCGCTCCGCTCGGACACCTTCACCGGCTTTGCGCTGCTGCGCTCCAATCTCAAGAGCCATAGCGATGCCGATATCGAAAAGTCGGTCGCCTATGGCAAGACGATCAAGATCTACCCGATGTCCGCGAACGACAAGGCGCCGGCGACGACCTTCGTCGATGCCTATGACGTGCTGTTCGACAGCACCATCCGCTACGATGCCAGCTTCTTCGACAATCTGAACCGCATCGTGCAGACCGAACCCTGGCTCGAGCGCGACCGGCTGATGATCGATCATCTGAAAACTCTGGGGATCGAGAAAGGCAAGCCCTACCAGCCGAACGCCGAGACGAAGAAACTGCTCGACGCGGCGGCGGCCGAGGCGAGGGCCGAGCTTTCCGCACGCTATGACGCCGGCTTCCCCGTGATCAACGAGGGCATCCGCTGGTTTCCCGCCGGGCTGCCGGAAATGGTGGCTGCGGCCTCGGGCGCCTATTCCGATCCCAATACCTATCCGGTCGACGCCCGCGGCGTGACCTACACGCTCGGCTTCACCGGCATCAAGCGGCTCGGCACGGCGCAATTCTACCTGATGGCCAACAGGGACAAGGACGGCGACACCTTCGACGGCAGCGCCAATTATCGCCTCGTGGTGCCGAAGGACGCGCCGGTCAAGCAATATTGGTCGGTGACGGCCTATGACCGCGAGACGCATGCGCTGATCCGCAACATGGACAAGGCGAGCGTCGCCTCGACCGGCTCCGGCGTTCAGAAGAACGCCGACGGTTCGGTCGATGTCTATTTCGGGCCAAAGGCGCCTGAGGGCAAGGAGGCCAACTGGGTGCCGGTGGACCCCGAAGGCAAGTTCGAACTGCTCTTCCGGCTCTACGGCCCGGAAAAGCCGCTGTTCGACAAGAGCTGGAAACTGCCTGACGTAGAGAAGGTGAAGTGACGCGCGGAGGGACAGGCGCCGGCGTCGGGAGCAGCGATCATGTGCGGACGCGTCTATCTGAAGACCACTCTCGAGGGATTGCTCAGGGCCTTCGGCTTTGCGGAGCGCGGCGGCGTCGAAGCGCTCGCCAACCAGTTCCCGCGCTATAACGGCGCACCGACGCTGATCTATCCGATCATCATCCGCGATGTGATCCGCGATCCCGATCTCTTCGGCCCGGTCTTCGTTTCGGCGCGCTGGGGGCTGATCCCGAGCTGGACGAAGGATCCGAAGGCGGGACGGCCGCTCGTCAATGTCAGGGGCGACACGATCGCGGCGAAGTTTCGTTCGAGCTATCAGCGCCGCCGCTGCCTGGTGCCGATCGACGGCTTCTTCGAATGGAAGGACATCCACGGCACCGGCAAGGACAAGCAGCCCTACGCCATCGCCATGAAGACGGGCGAGCCCTTCTGCCTTGCCGGCATATGGGAGAGCTGGCGCAACCCGGAGACCGACGAGGACATCCGCACCTTCGCGATCGTCACCACGGATGCCAACGCCATGGTGGCCGACATCCACGACCGCATGCCGGTGATCCTGCACCGGGACGACTACGAGCGCTGGTTTTCGTCGGAGCCGGACGTGCCCGATCTGATGAAGCCGTTTCCGCCTGAGCTGATGACGATGTGGAAGATCGGCAGCAAGGTCGGTTCGCCGAAGAACGATACGCCCGACATTCTCGATCCGATCGACTGAAGCGGCCAAATCACGCTTTCCGCGCGCTCGGGATGCTGCCTCCGGATCGGGTTGCTTCTTCCAGGGCGGCCAGTAAATCCTGCACTTCGGTCGGCTTGCCGACATTGCGGGCCCCAGCCAGGACCTCGCCACCCTGCCTTTCCGGATTGCGGTGGGCGCTGGCGATCACGAAGGGTACGTTCTGCGCCCGAAGCGCCTCCGCGACCCGTGTCACCGCTCCGTCCCGCAGCGTAACATCGAGAACGGCCACGGCCAGCAATTCGTCGTGCAGCAGTCCAAGCGCCTCTTCCACCGTCGCGGCCGGTCCTGTCACGCGCCAGCCACGCTGTTCGAGCAGCAGCTTGAGGTCCATCGCGATCAGGAACTCGTCCTCGACAAGAAGCACGGTCTTGCGCATGAAGCCGGTCTCATTGTTGGAAGACCGGTCACAGGGGTGTGACGATCTCTACAACCAAACCCGTTGGCGCATAGTTCAGTTCCACCCGCCCGCCCAATTCGCACCGGACGGCGAACTCGATAAGCCGCGTGCCGAAGCCGGTCGTGGTCGGCGGTGTGACCGAAGGGCCGCCGCTCTCTCGCCAGGTCAGCCTGAGATGCTTGGCGCTTGCCTCCTCTATCGCCCACCGGACATGAATCGTCCCCGTATCGGTGGACAGCGCGCCATACTTTACGGCATTGGTCGCGAGTTCGTGCAGGATCAGGCTCAGCGACATGGTCCGGTTCGTTTCCAGCGGCACCGGCTGGCTCGGCTCGATCACCACCGCCGTTCCGCCTTCGGAATAGGGCTTCAGCGTTCGCTCCAGCAATTCCTCGAGGTCGATACGCTCTCCCGAATAGGCCGCATCGTGAGCCCGCACCAGCGCGCCAAACCGGCCAAGAAACGCATCCCGATATTCCTCTCCGGAGCGGCCCGCCGCCGTCGTCTGGCGAGCGAGCGCCTGGACCAGCCCGAGCAGGTTCTTCATGCGATGCCGGAGTTCGTCGAGGAGCAGATCCCTTTCTGTCTCGCGCAAGCGCCGCTCGGTCGCGTCCACGATCGAGAGCAGCAGGGACCTGCTGTTGCCATCGGGATGAAACAGCCGATGGGCGCTCACCAGCATTATTCTGTTCCCGATGCTCGGAAATTCGTGCTCGACCTCATAGTCGACCACCGCCTTGCTCTTCGGGATCACCTCTTCAAGCAGGCGGCGCAGCTCTGGAATGTCCCATTGCCCGTTGCCGAGGTCGTAGATGTGCTCACCGATCGTCTCGTCGCGATCGACCTTGAACGTCTTGAAGAAGGCGCGGCTGGCGGTCCGCACGCACAGGTTCTGATCCAGCAAGAGCAAGGGATCGGGGACGGTGTCGATGATGCCCTGCGCTTCAAGATGATCGTTTCGCAGCAGGCGGTAGATGTCTTCCAGGTTCATTATCGTACCCGGGCGCTGATCTTCTTCGTCACAACCAATAACGAGCAAGCAAAGATTCTTGTTCCGGGCAGGAGGTTACGTGCGTGCCTCATTCGCGCGCGTGCGCCTACAGCGCCGCGCGTCTTTTGAGACGCGCAAAGGTCGCCGTGGCCGTTTGAATGGCGGCATGTCTTTGTCCTTGAATCATGGTCGGTTTGAGGGGGCATGCAGCAGGAGCACCCGCGGCCGCCGCATCGCTCTCGAACCGGGATGGCGCCGACGGCGGCAGGCGATATTCGCGCGTCACAGATCCCGCGCGAAGATCTGGCCGGTGAGGTCCTTGCCGAAGCTGTGGTGCCGTTCTTCCTCGATCAGCGCGAAGCCGGCTTTCTCGTAGATGTGGCGGGCGGCGTCGAGGCCCGCATTGGTCCACAGCACCATGCGCCTGTAGCCGAGAAGACGCGCGTGGCGCATGCATTCCTCGACCAGGCGGCGGCCGATGCCGAGGCCCCGCGCGCTCGGCTCCACATAGAGAAGCCTGAGCTTTGCCGTCGTCTCGTCGTGCCTTACCAGAAACACCGAGCCGACGATCTTGCCGTCCTTTTCGGCGATCCAGCAACGGTCGGATGCCGGGTCGTAGTCGCGCATGTATTTGACGACGATCTCGGCGACCAGGGCCTCGAATTCGGTGCTCCAGCCATATTCCTCGGCATAGAGCGCGCCCTGGCGATGGATGACCCAGCCCATGTCGCCCGGCTGCGGATCGCGCAGGATGTAGGTTGGCACCCGCTCCTCCTGGAGCAGGCTCTCGATCTCGCCCATCGCTGAAACCAGTTGCCGCTGTTCCGGCACCGAGAGCTTTTCCAGCATGGCGACGACCTCGCGCTGGGAGGCATCCTCCAGGGGCTGGAACGTAGCGCGCCCCGCTTCCGTCAGTTCGAGTTGCGCAACCCGGCCATCGGCCGGTGAGCGGGTCCTTTCGACCAGCCCCTTCTTCTCGAAGCCGGCGATGACGCGGCTGAGATAACCGGCGTCGAGGCCGAGCTCGCGGCAGAGATCGGATGCGGTGAGCGCCGGCCGGTGCGCCAGCTCATAGAGAATGCGAACCTCCGTCAGCGAGAAGGCGCTGGCGAGCAGGTGCTCGTGCAGCAGGCCCATCAGGCGGGTATAGAAGCGGTTGAAGCGCCGCACCGTCAGGGCGCGGTCGTGGATCTGCTGCGCAGACATGGCGATGCCTTTATGAAATTGCCTTGAGCATATAATTAGTTGCCTTAGGCAAGTAATGTCAAGCGACCTTGCCGTTGATGCGGTGATCGAAAAGCAGAGCTCTCTAATTTAGGTAGGCGATCCCCTCGGCGTGCGATAGTATTGCACCGGGAACCTCCTGGTCCGGAATCGGCCGCTCTTTTATCGTATGGCAAGCCCATGGAGCAGAGACTCGCCGCAGTGCTGGCGGCCGATATGGCCGGCTATAGTCGGCTGATGGAAGCCGACGAAGCGGGCACGCTTGCGCGGCTGAGAACCCACCGCATCGAGCTCATCGATCCCGCGATCGCCAAGAACAAGGGGCGGCTGATCAAGACCACCGGCGACGGGTTGCTGGTCGAGTTCCAGAGCGTGACCGATGCGGTCAAATGCGCGGTCGAGATCCAGAGCCGCATGAAGCGGCGCAACAGCGACGTGCCGGAGGACCGGCGGATCGAATTCCGCATCGGCATCAATCTCGGCGACATCATCTTCGAGGACGACGACATCTTTGGCGACGGGGTCAATATCGCCGCGCGCGCCGAGCAACTGGCCGAGGTCGGCGGCATCTGCGTCACCGCGGCGGTGGCAACGCAAGTTGCCGACCGGCTGGAATTGCCGATCGACGATCTCGGCGAGAAGATCTTGAAGAACATCAGCCGCCCGGTGCACCTCTATCGCGTCGGGCTCGAAGGGGCAGGTTTGCCGGCTGCAGCGGGTGATACGGCGAAAAAGGGCGTCTGCAAGCCGACGATCGTCGTGCTGCCCTTCGACAATATGAGCGGCGATCCGGACCAGGAGTTTTTCGCCGACGGCCTGACCGAGGATATCATCACCGAGCTGTCGCGCCGGCATGAGCTCTTCGTCATCTCGCGCAACTCCTCCTTTGTCTACAAGAACCAGCCGGTGAACGCGCGCGAGGTGGCAGCCAGCCTCGGGGCGCAATATCTGGTGGAAGGCAGCGTGCGCAAGATCGGCGAGCGGGTGCGCGTCACCGTGCAGCTCATCGACGCGCAGAGCGATGCCCATATCTGGGCCGACAAATACGACCGGCAGCTCGACGACATCTTCGCCATTCAGGACGAGGTGACGGCGGCGATCGCCGCCACCGTGCCCGGGCGCCTGGAGGCCGCCCAGCGCGACCAGCTCTCCCGCACGAAGCCGGCGAACATGGCGGCCTATGAATGCGCGCTTGCCGCCAAGGTGCTGCACCACCGCGGCAGCGCCGCCGATAACGAGCAGGCGCAATCGCTGATCGACCGGGCCGTCTCGCTCGACCCCGGCTATGCCCATGCCCACGCCTGGCGCGCCTGCATCCTCGGCCAGGCCTGGGTCTATGGCTGGTGCGCCGACAAGGAGGCGACCTGGGCCGAGATCAATGACGAGCTCGAACGGGCGCTCGCGCTCGACGACAACGACGCTGACGTGCACCGCATCCTCGCGGCGGTCAACGTCAACAACAATGCGCTGACGACGGCGCGCTACCACCAGGAGCGGGCGCTCTTCCTCAACCCGAATTACGACCTGGTGGTGGTGCAGCAGGGCGAACTGCTGACCTGGCTCGGCCGGCCGGAGGAGGGGGTGGAATGGATCCGCAAGGCGATGCGGCTCAACCCGCACCACCCGGAGCGTTTCTGGAGCCACCTCGGCAAGGCCCATTTCGCCGCCCGCCAGTATGGCGAGGCGATAGAAGCCTTCATGCATCTCTCCAGCATGGACGAGACCCAGCACGCCTTCATCGCCGCCTGCTACGGCTGGCTCGGCGACACGATCGCGGCCGGCGCGCATATGGAGAAGGTGCGGGCGCTCAACCCCTCGTTCGAGATCGGGGCTTTTCTCGGCACGCTGCACTATGCGCAGGAGAGCGATGCGCAGCATTTGCGCGAGGGGCTCACCAAGGCGGGGGCGGGGTGAAAAGGCGGGCCTCGATCGACCCCGAAAATTTGCTCTACGGGCAGCAGCCGCCAGCGTTCTCCCTGGGGCCGCAGCAGGCCTGAGCCGGGGCGGCTTCGGCCAGCCAGCGGTCGCGCGGCTTGCAGCTTGCCGGTCTCGGCTGCAGGTGGACGTGAATGCCGCCATCCTCCAACACGGGGGTACCGGCGCAGTAGAGCTGCATCGGGCGCACGCCGTCGCTGACCTCGAAGGTCAGGCGGGCCGTGGCGTCGAGGCGAACGTGTTCGGAGACCTTGCGGACGATGGCCGCGAACTTTCCGGCGGAAAGATGCGTTCGGCCGGCTTCCTCGACGTCCCATAACTGCACGAAGATCTCGGACCAGGCCTCCGGATTGGCGCCGCAATCGAGGGCCGAGAACTGGCCGGCCTTGACTTCCGTGACGTGGTAGCCGGATCTCACCGCATGGCCGTCGTAGTGAAACACCAGCGGCAGATCCCGGGCGGTCCCGAGCGCGCTGATGAAGTCGGCGAGGCTGAGGTCGTGGTCGCCGATTTTGGACTTGTCGGGAACATTCATTTGGGCTAATCCTCATTTCAACTATTCAAGGATTATTGAAATATGGATGAGCGTCAAGCCCTCGCTGCCTTCGCAGCGCTTTCCCAGGAGACCCGCCTTCAGATCGTCCGCCTGCTCGTCGTCGCCGGCGCGGACGGGATGGCGGCGGGGGCGCTGGCGGAAAGGGTGGAGGTATCGCCCTCGAATATCTCCTTTCATCTCAAGGAACTGGAGAGAGCGGGGCTGATCACGCAGCAACGCGAATCCCGCTCGATCATCTACCGGGCCGGCTATGACGCGCTTGGCGGGCTGGTCCGCTTCCTGATGGAGGACTGCTGCGGCGGCCATCCCGAGATCTGCGCCCCCGCCGTCGCTGCGGCGTCGTGCTGCGCACCGGCGGGAGCGAAGGCATGACCGATCGGCGAAAGCAGGCAGCCGTCCGGTCGTTCTTTCGCCCGCCGTCCGCACCCGATGAACTCCTTCTCCTGGACCCCTCGCATTAACGGGACAAACCGCCATGTCTGACCGCATCTACAACGTGCTCTTCCTGTGCACGGGCAATTCCGCCCGCTCCATTCTCGGCGAAGCCATCCTCAACAAGGAGGGGAAGGGTCGCTTTCGCGCCTATTCTGCCGGCAGCCAGCCGAAGGGGCAGGTGAACCCGCACGCGATCCGGGAGCTCGAAGCGCTCGGCTATCCGACGGACGGATTGTCCTCGAAGAGCTGGGACGTGTTCTCCGGCGCCGGCGCCCCGCAGATGGATTTCATCTTCACGGTCTGCGACAGCGCTGCCGGGGAGGCCTGTCCGGTGTGGATCGGTCATCCGATGACGGCCCATTGGGGCATCGAGGATCCGGCCGCCGTCGAAGGAAGCGAGGGCGAGATCCAGCGGGCCTTTGCCGAGGCCGCGAAGTTCCTGAAGAACCGCATCACGGCCTTCGTCAACCTGCCGCTGGCATCGATCGACCGCATGGTGCTGGAGCGCCATCTGCGCGAGATCGGCGGCATGGAAGGCGCGACCGAGCGGAGGGCTTCGTGATGTCGGCGTTCGAGCGATACCTGACCCTCTGGGTCACGATCTGCATCGTGGCGGGCATAGCGCTCGGCCACCTCATGCCTGGTGTGTTTCAGGCGATTGGCGCTGCCGAGATCGCCAAGGTCAACATACCGGTCGCCATCCTCATCTGGCTGATGATCATTCCCATGCTGGTGAAGATCGACTTTCGGTCGCTTTCCAATGTCGGAAGCCATTGGCGCGGCATCGGCGTGACGCTTCTCATCAACTGGGCGGTCAAGCCGTTCTCGATGGCGCTGCTCGGCTGGCTGTTCGTCGGCTGGCTCTTCCGGCCGCTGCTGCCGGCCGATCAGATCGATTCCTACATAGCCGGCCTCATCATCCTCGCCGCAGCGCCCTGTACGGCGATGGTATTCGTGTGGTCGAACCTGACGAAGGGCGAACCGCTGTTCACGCTCTCCCAGGTGGCGCTCAACGACGCGATCATGATCGTCGCCTTCGCGCCCATCGTCGGGCTTCTGCTCGGGCTCTCCGCGATCACCGTGCCGTGGGCAACTTTAGTGCTGTCGGTCGCCCTCTACATTGTCGTTCCCGTGATCATCGCGCAGGTGCTTCGCAAGCGTCTCCTGGCGAACGCTTCGTCCGCGGCGCTCGATCGCTTCCTGGCGAAGGTTCAGCCGGCCTCATTGGTCGCCCTGCTGGCAACGCTGGTGCTGCTGTTCGGGTTTCAGGGCGAACAGATCATCGCGCAGCCGACGATCATTGCGCTTCTGGCGGTGCCGATCCTCGTGCAGGTCTATTTCAACGCCGGGCTCGCCTATCTGCTCAATCGCCTGTCGGGCGAGAAACATTGCGTCGCCGGTCCCTCTGCTCTCATAGGCGCCTCGAACTTCTTCGAACTGGCCGTTGCCGCCGCCATAAGTCTTTTCGGTTTCCAGTCGGGCGCAGCGCTCGCCACCGTCGTCGGGGTGCTGATCGAGGTGCCGGTGATGCTGTCGGTCGTCTGGATCGTGAACAGATCCAAGGGCTGGTACGAGGCAGCGCCCGCCGTCGCCAGGAATGCCGTTTCGGAGCGCGCGTGAGGTAATGGGGGCCTAATTTAAGACGCCGAACGCGCGCCCACACACACCTCCCTGACACACCCCCTTAACCACCGATGCGCCGGATCCGCATCCAGGCGGGGGTGCCAGAGCAGCGAGATGGTGATTTCGGGCAGAGAGACCGGCAGCGGGAAGGTGACGAGGTTTGCGCGCAAGGTGCCGGTGTAGCGTTCGGGCACGCTGGCGATCAGATCCGTGGCGCGGGCAAGCGCCAGGGCTTCGTAGAAGCTGCCGACGGATGCGGCGATGTCGCGCTCGAGCCCGAGGGCGTGAAGGGCCGCGTCGATC